>CAJJCA010000017.1:0-92500 GCA_905182575.1 uncultured Flavobacteriaceae bacterium
GTATTGGGCCATGTGCGAATGGTTTGATAACACCTGCGGAGAGCTGATAGATTATATCGAAGAGAAAGGTCAAACTGAAAACACATTGTTCGTCTACGTCTGCGATAATGGGTGGGTTCAAAACAAAAACGATAGCAAGTACAATCCCATTTCTAAACGAGCACCCTATGATTACGGAATGCGCACTCCGATTATGTTTAAGTGGAAAGGTAAAATCACGCCTGAACTTGATGACCGAACGCTGGTGAGTAGTCTAGATATGCTTCCTACAGTTTTAGACTTGGTGGGTGTTAAACCTCCTGGAGAATTAGACGGAATTAACGTTTTGAACCAAACCGAACTAATAAATAGAGAAGCCGTATTTGGGGAGATCTATGCCCACGACTTTAATACCGTTAATGAAAGTCTTTTTTATCAAATAGCGATTACGGAACCTTATAAGCTTATTATCCCTAATAAAACCTACAAACCAAATGAAAAAATTCAGTTGTTCGATATATTTAAAGATCCACATGAACAGGAAGATTTAGCGCTAAAGCATCCGGATATTGTAAAGGACCTTACCAATAAAATTGAAGAATCTTGGAATAAGTAAGTCCTAGAATCTCATCAGTCATATAGCTCTAAACCATATTTTAATGAAGATAACGGGGTTTAATTACCCACTTTTATTTAGGGGTTAAAACCTAAACTCTCAATTCAACACCCCACCCCTTCAAAATAAATCTATTTCCCTTTTAGGGATATGCTAGTGAAATGGATATATAACCTAATCCCTGCTATTCTTTAAAGTGATTTAATGGTTGTAGAACTCTCTTAAGGCCAAGTTCGAATTATTTATTATATTTATTAATATGTAAATAATTTTTAATTAACAGGGTATCTGAACAATATTAATAATAAGTTAAATTATAAATATAAAATTATAAGTTTTTTGAGTTTTATAAAAAAAGAGTATAATTTTTTATTACTGGCTGTATTAAGCTTTGGATGTGAACAAGGGCTTCCAACTGAAATTTTATCTATTTATCATACTTTACCTGATCAGATTATTTATAATTCCAATGTCAAACCCATTTTATCAGATAACTGTTTTGCCTGCCATGGTCCTGATAGCAATAAAAGAAAAGCCAATTTAAGACTCGATTTGAGTGAAGAGGAAGCAGTTATCCAAAACAGTAATGTTTTAACTTTAAACGATAAAAAAAAATCATTAATCAAGAGATTATTCACAAATAATATTGATGAGAGAATGCCACCTCCTGAGTCTCACTTGTCACTTTCAAAATATGAAATTGCCACATTGGTCAAATGGATAAACCAGGGAGCAAAATACCAGCCTCATTGGTCATTCGTTCCAATTAAAACTAATAATGAAACTCCAAAAATCGGAAAGAAATGGGGACAGATTCAATAGATTTTTTTATCAAAAATAAACTTGATGAAAACCATATTTTACCGTCTAAAAAAGCAGATAAGGAGATATTGATCCGAAGATTAAGTTTTACATTAAAAGGGCTACCTCCTAAAATAGATGAAATAGATGCATTTCTTAATGATACATCTTCTGATGCTTATGAGAAATTAATCGATCTTTTTTTAGATTCACCTAATTACGGAGAACGAATGGCAGCTGAATGGATGAATGTTTCTAGGTATGCAGATTCTGATGGTTATTTAGACGATAAACACCGCGATTTTAGTCCATGGAGAGATTGGGTTATTGACGCCTTTAATAACAACATGAGCTACGACCAGTTTGTTACTTATCAGTTAGCTGGAGATTTAATCCCAGAATCGAATACCCAGAGTATAAAGGCGACAGGCGTTTAACAGACTCCATAAAAAAAAACTCTGAGGCAGGAATTATTTTTGAAGAATATAGGGCGGAGTATGTTTCGGATAGAACAACAACATTTGGAAAAGCTTTTTTAGGGTTAACATTAGAATGTGCAAAGTGTCATGATCACAAATATGACCCAATAACCCAAAAAAACTTCTATGAGATTTCAAGCTTTTTTAATAATACTAACGAGATAGGTACTGCTGTATATGGTCCCGGACAAACTGCCGGCCCATCTCTTCTTCTTGCTGATGAAGATCAACAAATGGTTATTGATTATATTAAAAATGAACTTTATAATCAATCTGAAAAAATAGTCACTTATCAAAAAAACAATAAAGAAGAATTTGAAGTCTGGCTATCTAACGAACAAAATACTTTTGAAAGTTTGAAAAAAAACAAAGACAGGGGTTTGGTTGCATTTTATCCTTTCGATAAATTTAGAAAAAAAAGTGATAAAAAATTCCTCAGTCCTAGTGGATTGTCTTCAAATATAGAAGCTAAAATCAATGAGCCTGAAATCAAGAATGGATATAAAAATAAAGGTCTTTTTATTAATGAGTTCACTAACCTAACACTCCCAAAAAAAGTAGGATGGTTTGATCAGACAGATCCTTTTTCTATCTCTTTGGCTCTTTATCCAGAAAACCGTTATGATAAAGCAATAATTTTCAGTCATTGTGAGCAAATTCGTTTAGGGTTAAAGGGCTATTCATTGTTTATTAAAAACAATAAGCTCAATTTTATTATTGCTCGATCCTGGCCTCAAAATGCTATTGAAATTGAAACTATTGACCCTATACCAGAAAAAAAATGGACTGAAGTAACCATTACATATGACGGCAAAGGCCACGTAAACGGATTAAACTTTTTCATAAATGGAGAAAAAGCACCTACCATCAAAAAGGGAAATGAGTTGTATAAGTCAATTTTATTTAAACCCAACATTCACACCTATGGCTTTAATGGCTTTAGAGTAGGACCAATGCATAAATTCAAGACCTTCTTGAATGGTGGTATTGATGAGTTAAAAATATATGATATAGCACTTTCGGCATTGGAGATTGCATATAAACACGATGTTACCTCATTTGAAAGCACTAATTTAAATTTCTTAAATGAAAGCCGAAAAATTCTGTTAAAAGAGTATTTCTCCAAAAACATTGACGACAGCTCGATTAAAATGAATAATGAATATAGGAGCTTAAGGAAAAAGTTAATGAATCATATTGATTCTATCCCAGAATTAATGGTCATGGGGGATACTCCAGAGCCTAGACAGACCTATCTTCTTAAGCGTGGAGTTTACAACGAATTTGGGGAAGAAGTTTTCCCTAACACACCAAAAGCTATTTTAAATTTTGACAATAATTTACCTAAAAACCGTCTGGGACTTTCTAAATGGCTTTTTGACAATAAAAACCCTTTAACAGCTCGTGTTTTTGTGAATCGAATATGGCAAATGCATTTTGGTCAAGGGCTGGTATCTTCATCTGATAACTTTGGAAGCCAAGGAAACACCCCTAGTCATCCAGAACTTTTGGATTGGCTTTCAACTAGTTTTATTTCATATGGTTGGAATATTAAAAGATTACATAAACTAATTTTAATGTCTAGCAGCTATATGCAAGAGTCAACAGCTGGAAAAGTCTTACAAAAGAATGACCCCGAAAACAAATTACTTGCCCGTGGCCCTCGTTTCAGAATGTCAGCAGAAATGATTCGAGACAATGCAATTACAATTAGCGGTCTGTTAGTGAATAAAATTGGAGGGAAAAGTGTGTACCCTTATCAACCGGACGGTATTTGGGATTTAAGTGATAAATCGTGGCGATATAAATATCCTAAGAAAAAGGATGAAAATCTTTATAGGAGGAGTTTATATACTTTTTGGAAAAGATCAGCTCCCCCCCCTTTAATGACCCTATTCGATGCTCCTAATAGGGATTTTTGTGCAACTAAAAGAACGTTAACAAGCTCTCCTCTTCAGTCTTTAGCATTACTTAATAACCCAGAGTTTATTGAGGCAGGAAGGGTTTTAGCAGAAAAAACTCTTACTAAAAATTACAACTCAGAAGACGAATTATTGACGGAAATATTCAGAAAGGTAACCAGTAGATGCCCCTCCGAAAACGAATTAAATACTTTAAAAAAATATTATAATGAAGAATACAAAAGATTTAGGGAGAATTATTCTAAGGCTATAAAATATATAAGTATTGGAGAAAAAAAACTTAATGATGGGATCGATCCCCTTAAAACAGCTGCTTTGGCAACTGTAATTAATGGATTAATGAATACCTCAGAGGCAGTTAATATTTATTAATATTCTAAGAATGGAAGATTTTTTAAACTACAAAAGATTTGCAGACTCAAGAAGGAGTTTTTTAAAAAAATCTTCTTTAGGTTTAGGATCTATTGCACTTTCGACTCTTATTAACCCTAGTATTGTCTCTTCACAATCTATTCTCAAAAATGATTTTTATTATCCAGATAAATCACCTCACTTTATACCCAAGGCCAAAAGAGTTATATATCTTTTTCAAAGTGGTGGACCATCGCAAATAGAGACTTTTGATTTTAAGCCAGAACTAGTAAATTGGCATGGGAAAGAGATCCCTCCGTCTCTAAAAAAAACTCAAAGGAACTCTGGAATGGTTGAAGGTCAATCCTCTTATCCCCTTGTAAAATCTATTTTTGATTTCAAACAATATGGGGATTCAGGAGCTTGGGTAAGTGATTTGTTTCCCCATACAGCTAAAATTGTAGATGAGATTTGCATTATTAAATCAATGCATACAGATGCAATAAACCATGAGCCTGCCGTTATGTTTATGCAAACTGGATCTCAGCTTTCGGGAAGGCCCTCTATAGGCTCTTGGCTGAGTTATGGCTTGGGTAGCGACAACAAAGATCTACCAAATTTTGTTGTCCTAATGTCCAAATCAGATGGAGGAGCTCAGCCACTAAATTCTGCAGCTTGGAGTAATGGTTTTTTACCCTCTCATCACCAGGGCGTTCAGTTTAGAAACAGCAAAGATCCGGTTCTATTCTTAAATAACCCTTCAGGAATTACTCAAAATGACAGAAAAAGAGCCATCGACTACATCAATGAATTGAATACTTATCAACAAGATTTTTATCAAGATTTAAACATTCAGTCTCAAATCAAACAATATGAAATGGCCTATAAAATGCAACAGTCCGTTCCTGAGGCAATGAATGTTAAAGAAGAACCGGAGCATGTATATAAACTCTATGGTGAAGATGCGAAAATTCCTGGCACATTTGCAGCAAATTGTTTACAAGCGAGAAGATTAGCTGAAAGAGATGTTAAATTCATTCAGTTATATCACACAGGATGGGATCATCACGGAAATCTACCTTCGAATATAAAGAAACAGGCCAAGGCTACTGACCAGGCAACTGCAGGACTCATCAAAGACCTAAAACAAAGAGGACTTCTAGAAGATACTTTAGTGATTTGGGGAGGTGAGTTTGGTAGAACCAGTTTTTCTCAGGGTCGTTTGACTAAGGACAACTATGGGAGAGACCATCACCCTGGTTGTTTTACTATGTGGATGGCAGGCGCTGGAGTCAAGAAAGGGCTAGTTTATGGTCAAACCGATGATTTTAGCTATAATGTTGTTGAAAACCCTGTTCATGTTCACGACTTCCAAGCTACATTGTTGCACTTACTGGGCATCAATCACGAAAAATTAAACTTTAAATATCAAGGGAGGAGGTTCAGACTTACGGATGTTCATGGTAAAGTTATAAAAGACCTGTTAGCATAGGTTTTGAATTGTAAATAATTTTAATCAAAATATATGCTCTTCGAATACTGCTTCACATAGTAATATGCATTTTATGTTTCATCAAGACGGTATTCCAAGAGCTTTAAAAATATATTTTTATTATAAATATAATCTAGATATTATCCACGCAGTTCCCTGCGGGCAAATTTGGCGGAAATTTTCCAGCTCACGTCGGCGTCTCGTTTGGCTGGGCCTCAAGGCGTCCGTCGCGCAAGTGAATTGTTCGATCACAGCGTTTGGCAAGGTCTGTAGTAGGAGATCTATCATATAAAAAGGAAATTAAATTTCTTTCTAAAAAATTATTTGAAAGAATTAAAACTAATCTTCCCATCCAAAGGAGGTAAAAATAGATTAAAACAATTAGACATTATGGATAAAAATATTTTAAAAAGGAAAGCTTCTTTTATATTTTGTATTGCATTCATTGGCCTTCTTATACCATTGAATCTTCAAGCACAAGATTTGAAGGATCCGGTTATTGTAGCATTGAAAGAAACCGAAATTGCAAGAGCAAAAATATATTTGAGTTCAATTCCTGAAACAGTAACCGATGCACATTGTGAACGAAGTGTTGGAGGGTTACACGATCTCCAATTTTAGGAGAATTCATCAAGCCAGTAGCATGGCACAATGCACAATTAGCTTTCACAATCATATCCCCAGAAATGCTGTTAGAGGAACCTTCAGTTGAGTTACTTTCAGCTACTTTAACTTCAGCATGGTTGTTAACCGAAAATAAAGTTTATGCCGATAAGGCGCTGGAACATTTGAATGCTTGGTTTGTGGATACTAATACTAAGATGAATCCACATATGCTATATGCTCAAGCCATTTTTGGAAAAGTTACAGGACGGGGTATTGGGTTAATAGATGCTTACCATTTTGTAGAAGTTACTCGATCTGTAAAGGTTCTTTCTGACAAGGGAGGTATTTCACCAGAGCAATCAGTTAAAATCAAAGCCTGGTTTAGTGAATTCCTAGAATGGATGACTACTCACGAATATGGTATATCTGAAATGAATTGGAAAAACAATCATGGCACCTGTTGGGCAGCTACGGCAGCGTCTATGGCAGTATTAACAGAAAACGAAGAAATTATAATACTTTGTAAGGATCGATTTAAGAACACACTTCTTTCGAACCAAATGGCTTTTGATGGTAGCTTTCCATTGGAATTGAAAAGAACCAAACCTTATGGTTATTCACTATTTAATATCGATGCTTTTTGCAACCTCGCCCAAATATTATCTACTCCTGACGATAATTTGTTTGAATACGAAACTAAAGATGGAAAGTCATTAAAAAAAGGTCTTGAATTTATCTATCCGTACGTTGAAGATAAGTCTAAGTGGCCATACGAAAAGGATATTTATATTTGGAATGAATGGCCTGTATGTCATCCAGCCTTGCTATTTGGAGCATTAGCATACAATAATTCAAAGTACTTAGATACGTATCTTGAATTACCTGCTTATCCAAATCATTCAGAAGTAATAAGGAATTTACCTGTTAGGCACCCTATAATCTGGATAATAAATTAAAACGATTTAAAGAAAAAAATTTAAATAAATAATGAAAACACTAGCAATTAGCGTGAAACAAAGAGAGAATGTTGGGAAAACTAACACTCAGTAAACACTGATGATCTTGTAGATTTTATAAATCCTTTGGTAGGATCAGATTCAGCTTTTGAGCTTTCCAATGGAAATACCTACCCAGCTATCGCCACCCCGTGGGCAATGAATTTTTGGACGCCTCAAACAGGCGAAATGGGAAATGGTTGGTGCTATTCTTACGATGCCAATAAAATCGATTCCTGCAAACACATCAACCAAGTCCTTGGATTAATGATTATGCCGCTTTTTCTCTGTTTCCTGAAACGGGTGAGCTTAAAGTCAATGAAGGCCAACGTGCTTCATGGTTTTCCCACAAAGCTGAAATTAGTAAACCGCATTACTATAAAGTATATTTAGCCGACTACGATGTCACTACTGAAATAACGCCAACAGAACGCGGTGCGCAGTTTCAATTTACATTTCCTAAAACAGACAATGCTCACGTTTTAGTTGATGGATTTTTCAAAGGATCAATGGTCAAAGTCTTTCCTAAAGAAAGAAAAATAGTTGGCTATTGTCGAAATAATAGTGGCGGAGTACCCGATAATTTCCACAATTACTTTGTGATTTATTTTGATAAAGATTTTGATGAAATACAGACATGGAAAACAAGCGAAAACAAGAAGGCAGATAACGGGAATTTAACTCAGTCATTAAGTGCTGAAGGTTACCACGTAGGAGCAGTCTTGAGTTTTAAAACAGAAGACAACGAAAAAGTGACGGCAAAAGTGGCGTCATCGTTTATCAATTTGGAGCAGGCAGAACTTAATCTAAAAAGGGAAATTGGTAATGATACTTTCGAGCAAACTAAAAATAAGGCTGCAACACTTTGGAATAATGAGCTTGGCAGAATAGAAATTGAAGGAGGGAGTGTTGAGCAATTTAGAACATTTTACACCGCACTCTATCGCGTCTTGTTATTTCCAAGGAAATTTTATGAGTTAGATGTCAATGATGATATTGTCCATTATAGCCCTTATAATGGTAAGGTTCTTCCAGGGTATATGTTTACTGACAATGGATTTTGGGACACCTTTAGGGCTGTATTTCCTTTTTTCACCATCATGTATCCTGATTACTTGAGTCAGGTGATGCAAGGCTTGGTTAATACCTATAAAGAAAGTGGTTGGCTGCCAGAATGGGCAAGTCCTGGGCACAGAGACTGTATGGTGGGGTCAAATTCTGCAGTGAATATTGCAGATGCCTATTTAAGAGGAATCCGAGGATATGATATAAACATTCTTTATGAAGCAATCCTGAAAAATACCGAAAGTAAAGGACCCGTAAATTCTGTGGGGCGTTTTGGAGCGGATTATTATAATGTTTTGGGATATGTCCCATACAATGTTGGGGTAAATGAAAACGCTGCACGTACTTTAGAATATGCTTTTGCAGATTGGAGCATTGCTGAGCTTTCAAAAGCTTTGGATAAACCAAAAGAAGAAGTTGATCTGTTTAGAGAGAGAAGTATGAATTATAAATTACTATTTGATCCCGAAATTGGATTTATGCGGGGGAAGAATGAAAATGGTACTTGGGCAAATACTTTCACTCCCGATAAATGGGGTGATGCCTTTACTGAAGGTTCCTCCTGGCACTGGACTTGGTGTGTGTTTCACGACCCAATTGGTTTGGCAGAATCCTTTGGAGGTATAGACAAAATGCGTAATCGTTTAGATGAGGTCTTTACAGCTGCACCAACATTTAATGATTCCTATTACGGTCAACAAATACACGAGATAACTGAAATGCTTGTGGGGAATATGGGGCAATATGCTCACGGAAATCAACCCATTCAGCATGCTATATATTTATATAACTGGCTCGGGCAACCGTGGAAATCTCAAATGCGAGCTAGAGATATTATGGACAAACTATACTCTTCTGCACCCGATGGACTCTGTGGTGATGAAGACAATGGTCAAACCTCTGCTTGGTATGTTTTTTCTGCCATGGGTTTTTATCCAGTAACTCCAGGGAACTGGTCAATATGCGATGGGAAGCCCTTTATTTAAAAACATCAAATTACACCTTCAAAATGGAAATACTTTTGAAATGAAAGCAGCCAACAATTCAAAGGAAAACATCTATATCGACGCGATCCTTAAAAACAAAACTGCCCACAAGAAAAATTACATTACTTATGACGAAATCATGAATGGATCTATTTTTTCTGTAGAGATGAGTCCAAACCCAAATATTACATTGGGTACTGAAAAGTCTTCAAGACCTTATTCGATGACTCAGGAATAAAAAGATATCATAGCATCAATATGATTAAGTAATTACGATTCAATAACGAAGTGACAAACCAAAAAACCAACATAAAACACGACTAAAAGAGAATTTATTAATTAAATAGTTATTTTTCTGTCATAATCAATTTAAGCTTTGTACTTCCAACGATCTCTCGTGACTCACCAACTAAATTAGCCAACTTATCAAAGGTAAATTTACCCCCAAACATAGAGGTTGCTTTATCGTCAAACCATTTTACGTTTTTTCCATCAACTGGTATTTGCCATGTAAAATGTGTTACCTCCTTCAGTGAGTCATCACTCCTAGCAGTAACTTCAGTAAAGCCCCACCATTTTAAATTTCCGTCGTTAACATTACTCTGGACTATTGGTTTCGCCACAAATGACTCGTATTTATCATAGTCATCAACCTTTTGTTCCATCGCTGAAATATTTAACGTTTCTCCGATTTTCATCTCAACAGGAGGAACTGTTTGGTCTTTCATCTTAATGGTATAAGTGTGAACAGATTTTTTAACTTTTGCTTCAAGGATTTTTTTAATTTTTCTGGCCGATATTTTTCCTTTGAGCCTATTCTTCACAATTTTCATGAAGCTTTCTGGTGTTACTCCATTCCACATTGATTCCATGGCTTCTTTGGATTCAAATCGATTAAGTGTCATGTAATCAGGAGCTTCTGAATCATTATTGCTTGTAGACTCTATCTTAAATAGTGACCACCCAAACATTTTTCCATCTTCAATATTCTGCTTGTGAAATTCAACCCAAACCTTTTCAACTTCAAGATAATCGTCTTTCATGCCATCGTTTATAAAGTGAAAATCAATTGTAGCAACTTGAGAAAAAACAAGTAGAGGACAGATTAGAATTAGCAATAATAATTTTTTCATTTTAAACCCTATTTTAATTAATAATATTCAAACATAAAAAATTAATTAATGATTTTTTAATAAAATAATTTAAAAAAAAACTAGAATTTACTGGAGATGATATGCCTGTGGTTTAAAATAAAACGCCACTAAAGTTAATTAGAGACGACCTAAAATATAACCAACTAAAAAGGCAATAAGAACAAAAACTCTTAATTCAACTCCCAGACTTTTAGCAACTGACTTAATATTAATAAGGGTTGCTTTTATTTTTTCTAAATCCATATTATTAGTCTTTTATGTTTAAGGGATGCATTAGTTTTCATAAATATAATAATTTCCAGAACTTATTGAAGATGATATGCCAGTAGTTTAAAAAAAACGCCACTAAAGTTAATTAGTTAAATTATGTTTGAAAGTATATATGATTTCAACTCTGAATTGAATCACAAAGAGTATGATTTTGTTTTTGGTTAATATTGAATAGGTATTACTTTAAGTTCATTTGAACCGAAAAACATATCTCCAATTAACTTAACTGTTTCTTTTGTTATTTCTTCCTCTGAAGTATTATTTTTCAATGGGAATTCAGTTAAATCCATCGAAATTAATTTATTCTCTTTTTGATTAATATGAATTGCCGTGTAAAAGTGATAACGTAGTATTCTCTCTAAGGTTATTTTAGTTCCAGGATAATATTTTTGAAACCCATCTAAACTTTTAAATGTAGTTTTTAATACTCTATAACGTTTATTAAACCCTAGTTCTTCTTTTAGGCGAAGAGGCTCATACTTATTAATTGAATCCTGAGAGTGTCCTTGAGCTGATACAGCTAAATCAAATTTTTCTACTATTTTTTTATCATCATTAGCAAATATATAACATTAGTAATGTATTTGTGCTATTCCTTCAAGTTGGATGTATTCATTTAAACGTTAGTTTGACTTATTTAAATGTTTACTATTATAAATAAATTGGATAAATCAAGTCTTTTTTCTACAGTCACTGTAGACATCAAATATATTTTAAAGTCTACTTAAATTAATCCTTTTTTCATTTGTTTGATGGCATAATTAGCAGCTCTTGCTGTAATTGCCATAAAGGTTAAAGAAGGGTTTTGTGTACTTGTAGATGTCATACAAGCGCCATCTGTTACAAAAACGTTTTTACATTCATGTAATTGATTCCAGCTGTTTAGTAATGATGTTTTAGGATCTTTTCCCATTCTAACACCACCCATTTCATGAATGTCATTTCCAGGCATTCTTTTATTGTCGTTTGTTTTAATATTAACAAAGCCAGCTTTTTTAAACATCTCAGTAAATTGCTCAAAAAAGTCTTGAATCATTTTCTCATCATTCTCATCATAATCTACATTTATATTTAAAAGTGGAATTCCCCAAGAATCAACCTTTTCTTTATCTAAGGTTACTTGATTACTTTCTTTAGGAATTGTTTCTCCCATCATATGAGAATTAACATTCCAAACACCTGTTTCTTTGGTTTCGAGGAGTTGTTTTTTTAGCGTTGCACCAAAGCCTCTAATATCAGTTTCTCTTGCCGGTGAAGCACCAAAACCAGCAGCATATCCTCTTAAAAAATCTGTCTCCTGTTTATAAACATTTCTGAAACGCGGAACATAATGGGATGTTGGTTTTGCTCCTTCGATAGTCTTGTCTGGAAATCCTTTACACTTGGCCTTGATTGTGGCCCTATAATTATGAAAGGCAATGTATTTGCCCATCAAGCCATTATCATTTCCTAATCCGTTTGGGAAACGTTTAGATTTAGAGTTTAATAAAATAAGATTAGTGTTTAGTGTTGCTGCAGTTACAAATACAACTTTAGCAAAGTAATCTGTTGTTTCTTTTGTTTTTGAGTCAATAACACGAACACCAGTTGCTTTTTGTTTTACCTCGTCATACAATACAGATTGAACTACAGAATTCGGCTTAAGAGTCATGTTTCCGGTTTTTAAAGCCCATGGAATCAGAGTAGAATTAACATTAAAATAACCCCCCAAAGGGCAGCCCCTTTGGCATATTCTTCTGCTCATGCACAGACCTCTTCCTTGTTCGATGAATTGAGGCTTGCTTTCAGTTAGATGTGCACAACGACCATAAATAACATGCCGATCTTTATAGTGTTTTTTCATTTCTTTACTGAAATAATCTTCTACCACGTTAGATTCCCATGGCTTTAAAAAATCACCATCTGGTAAGGTGTCTAAACCATCTTTATTTCCACTTACACCCACAAATTTCTCAACATAAGTGTACCATGCCTTCAAAGTCATCATATCTAATGGGCCAATCTACTGCAAAACCGTCTCGTTTAGGGCCTTCAAAATCATATTTACTCCAGCGTTGAACTTGGCGTGCCCACATTATTGATTTTCCACCTACTTGATAACCTCTTAGCCAGTCAAAAGGTTTCTTTTGGACATAGGGATGCTCATCATCTTTAACAAAAAAGTGTTTGGCATCCTCTTTGAAAGCATAGCATCTACTGGCTATAGGATTTTCTTTCTTTTCTTTTGCAGTAAGCCTCCACGGTGCTTAAATTCCCAAGGTTGCGTGTTGGTTGTTGGGTAGTCTTTTAAATGCTCCACATTGGGGCCGCGTTCCAATAAAAGGGTTTTAAATCCTTGTTCACTAAACTCTTTGGCAGCCCATCCCCCTGACATTCCTGCACCAATTACGATGGTATCAAAAGTATTTGATTTCATAATATAATGTGTTTAAACGGTCACGTCACCTATATAACGTCCTGGCATAAATTCAAAGTCTAAATAGTTTTTCATATAATTTTCGGATGTTTCAAAATGCAAAAGAGAGTAATTTTTTAACATTTCTAAGAATGTTTTAATGGCACCTTTCTGTTCAAATTGTAGACTTAAAAAAACAAATTGTTCTTCTGGAGTTAGCGAATCAATCTTAATTTCTTTAGTGGGAGATAAGGCTAGCTGAAAAGACTCAAGACCTTCTAAAAAGCGAAGAATTATTGCTGTGCTTTCACAATCATTAATTTGAGTTAACACAAAAAATTGCCGACTTTCAGGCGTAGGAAAGTTTTCTAAATCTTCCGGAAGAATACAATTACAAATCCACCCGATCAAATCTTGTTGCTCTTTTTTAACATTGGCTAAGCGTTTAAATACAAACTCAGGAGTTAGGGAACACGAATAAGGAATAAGGGTTAACCCTGCGGTCAAGAACCCCATGTTTTTTAATGCATTTCTTCTATTCATAAAACTATATATTTTAATAAATAATTAATTTTATTTCTGTTATAAAAATAGTAAATAAAGCTAAATAATTTTAGCATTATTTTATAAAAAATGCTCTATTTATGGAGTGCTTTTTTCCATAAATTAAAAATATCATAGAATTAGATTATGATTATGGCTGTATTTATACTTGTGCTAATCCCATCATTAAAGAAGATGAAATTCAACTTTTTTATGGTGCGAGTGATTGGTTACACTAAGTCTGGAGAAGTGGAAGCCTTACTTTAGCCACCCTCCGCCCAGATGGTTTTGCTGGGTATGTTAACAAAACGTTAAGTAAAAATGAATTTGTAGAAGAAATACCTACAGATGAAGCCTAGACGTAATTGAATTAAAGCAGCAAAAAACAGATAAAAGAGTTACAATTCCAGTGCTTGAAAAAACTAAAGAAATCATAAAAGATGGATTGCCTTACAAAATATCAATTCAGAAATTCAACAAGCATATTAAAGAAATATGTAGAATTGCAGAGATTAACGAAATGATAAATGATAGTAAGATAACTGTAACAGAAATAGGCAAAGGGAACAAAGAGAAAAGAAAAGTAAGTGGCACTTATCCAAAATGGGAACTAATGGCTTCACACGTTTGCAGACGTTCTTTCTGCACAAACCTCTACGGAGCACTTCCAACTCCTTTAATAATGAGTATATCCGCTCACAGTTCAGAAAAGATGCTTTTAAATTATATTGGTAAAGACAGTTTAGATTTTGCTCAGCAAATTGCTGATTTCTATACCCTACAAGCCTTAAGAGAGAAAAAAGAGCCTCAATTAAAAGTAATTAAAAACGCCTCTTCACAAGATTAGTCAAGCTGAAAGCAAACACTCTAAGCGCTCTTGTTATATGCATACCAGCATGATAGCTTACTCTCTAACTTGCTGTATTAACTAGCAAAAAGCAAAAAAATCCAGGAGTCTTTTAAAAACTCTCACCCTGAAGCAAGGAAAACTAATTTAAAAAGTGCTAATAGTAATGCTTTAAATAATGTTGAATTCATGATTATTGGGGCTTAATAATAAGAATCATTTTACTGGTGGTATTCTTAAAATAATTAAACAACATAAGTCCACCTAAACAAAAATATTTTGTGTTAAGAAAAATTAAATGAAGTGCGGAAAATTAAATTTAATGATTTTTATTTAAAAAAATCAATTCCAATGAGAAGAAGGAATCTGGATCAAACTATCATTTTTGGCGACAATCCATAAAGCCTCTAGCTTGGGATCATTTTCAATAAGCGCTTGACCTTTTTCGAGAGACAAAACCATCAATGCCGTTGCCCAAGCGTCTGCGGTCATACAGTCAGGAGCTAAAACAGAAGCACTCAATACATTTGTCTTAACCGTTCTTCCCGTGAGCGGGTTGATCGAGTGAACATATTTCTCACCTGTAAGACTGTCTGTTCTGTACTTGCGGTAGTTTCCTGAGGTTGCTAAGCCTTGGTCGCTTAACTCAACAGTGGTAATCCATCGACGTTGATTGAGTTGTAGCGGGTCATAAATGGCTACTTTCCAAGAGGTTCCAGATTTAGGGTTTCGACCAATTGCCATAAGTTCTCCACCAATTTCTACTAAGATCGATTGCTTACCCTTTAACAATATATAATTGGCAATACAATCTACCGCATAACCTTTGGCAATGGCATTAAAATCTAGGTAGGTTGAGGGGTGCTTTACTATTTTACCACTAGCTGTCAATTTTATCTTTTCCCAGCCAACACTTGTAAGAATTTTCTGAAGGCTCAATGAATCTATTCTATTTAAAGGCTTCTCTGGGCCAAAACCATATGCGTTTACCAACTGGCCTAAAGTCGGGTCGAAGTAACCGTCAGTGGAACGCCAAACGGCTTCTGATTTGGTAAATACTTTTTTAAAATGATGGTCAACAACAATTGTAGTGTCTCCTTCATTAATTTTGGAAATGTCAGAAGTTTTAAGATAGGTAGAGAGGGAACGGTTGATTTCAAAAAAAAGGGAGTCAATCCCCTTTTGAATTGATTCAAATTCTTCTGGGCTTCCAGCATATTTAAAATGATAAGAAGTCCCCAAGGCAAAACCCTCATGTTGTTGAAGTTCAAACGTTTCTGAACATCCAATCCATAAACAAAGGAATAATAAACTATAAAATTTCTTGAAGTCCGTCATAGTTGACTACGTAAGGTGCATTTTTAGAAAGTGGTTTTTGATAATCCTCCGCATGAGCAAAACCTACACCTGCATAGTAAGTCCTTGCTTTGAACTTAACTCCGTGCTCTTTAACTTGATTCATCAAGGCGTATCAAAAACTATAGGATTTTTTGGATACAAGCAAGCCTTGACTACAATAAAGTGTAGACTTTTATCTTTTAGACAAACAAATTGAGGGTCTTTTTTTAGCTTAGAATTGACCGTTAAAAACTCGAAACTTTTCTCTTTTAAATCTTCCCCTACGACATCCATAGCGAGTTGATGTATTTCTTGTTCACTCAGTGCTTCCATAGAATATATAAAAAGATATTACGAAAAAAGGAGTTTTGAAAGATTTATCCTCCAAAATCATCAAAACGCACATTTTCTGGTGGAATTCCAAAATCATCTGACATTTTCTCAATGGCCTGATTCATTAATGGAGGTCCACAAAAATATACTTCAATGTCCTCTGGAGTTTCATGTTTAGAAAGATAATTGTCGATCACAACCTGGTGGACAAAACCTTTAAAACCATCACCTTCTCCATCCAAACCTTCTTTAACATCCCAGTTGTCTTCCTCCATAGGTTCGGACAAAGCGATATAAAATTTAAAATTAGGAAAATCTCTCTCTAAAGCTTTAAAGTGCTCTACATAGAACAGCTCTCTTTTAGAACGACCACCATACCAGAAAGTAACCGTTCGCCCTGTTTTGAGTGTTCGGAACAATTCATATAAGTGAGAACGCATTGGCGCCATTCCTGCCCCTCCACCAACATATAACATCTCTGATTCTGAGTGATTGATAAAAAATTCACCGTAGGGTCCTGATATGGTTACCTTATCTCCCGCTTTTTTAGAAAAAATATAAGAAGAAGCAATCCCAGGATTAACATCCATCCAACCATTTTTGTTTCTATCCCATGGCGGTGTGGCAATCCTTACATTCAACATAATCTCTTTTCCTTCAGCAGGAAAGGAAGCCATTGAGTAAGCTCTTTCAACCGTTTCAGGATTCTTCATCTTTAAAGGCCAAAGGTTAAATTTGTCCCACTCTAATTTAAATTTATCTGGTTCTCCAGGGTGTTCTTCTGGATGTGCAGCAATGTCCATATCACTGAAATTTACCTCACAGTCAGGAATTTCAATCTGTATGTAACCCCCTGCTTCGTAATTCATTGCTTCAGGAATTTGAACTACAAATTCTTTTATAAATGAAGCAACATTCCAATTTCGAACCACAGTAGCTTCCCATTTTTTAATTCCAAAAACTTCTTCTGGTACTTTGATAACCATGTTTTGTTTTACTTTAACCTGACATCCCAAACGCCATCCTTCGGCAATTTCTGTACGTGAAAAATGGGGGGCTTCCGTTGGAAGGATTTCTCCTCCACCCTCAATCACTTGGCATTTACATTGAATACAAGTGCCTCCACCTCCGCAAGCCAGAAGGAAGAAATATTTTATTATTTCCAAGGGTAGAAAGCAAAGTACTTCCCGAAGAAACTTCTACGTTATTCTCTCCATTGATCAACAAAGAAACTGGTCCAGAAGGCAAAAGTTTTGCCTTAGCTCCCAAAAGCATACTCACCAACAACAAGGTGATTAATAAAAAAACAATAACACTAGCACCGATAACCGTTAAATCCATTTCTTAAATTATTATAATTTAATTCCCATAAAACTCATAAATCCTAATGCCATCAAACCTGTGATGATAAAAGTAATTCCCAAACCTCTCAGAGGTGCAGGTACATTAGAATAAATAATTTTCTCTCTTATCGCAGCAATGGCCAAAATGGCTAAAAGCCAACCAATTCCTGATCCAAATCCATATACTGCTGATTCTGTTACTCCCGAAAAGTCTTTCTGTTGCATAAATAATGATCCTCCAAGAATGGCACAGTTTACCGCAATAAGTGGAAGGAATATACCCAAAGCTCCATAAAGTGCAGGAGCAAATTTTTCTACAATCATTTCAACCAATTGAACCATAGAAGCAATAACCGCAATAAACATAATGAAGCTTAAAAAGCTCAAATCTATTTCGGCATAGCTTGCGTCTAACCACTGAAGTGCTCCTGGACGAAGCAAATAGGTGTCCAGCAAGAAGTTAATTGGCACTGTTATAGAGAGTACAAAAATAACCGCAAAACCTAAGTCCAACCGCAGTTTTTACTGTTTTTGATACCGCCAAATAGGAACACATTCCTAAGAAATAGGCGAAAATCATGTTTTCAATAAAGATGCTTTTTATAAATAAGTTTAAATATCCTTCCATGATTTAATATCTGGTCGATTAGTTTACGATTTCTTGAACGTTGAATCCAAATATAGATTCCCACAGTGATCAACGCCATTGGAGAAAGTAACATTAAACCGTTGTTTACATAACCCATCTCATAAATAAAATCTGGAATTACTTGAAAGCCAAATAATTTTCCAGATCCTAAAAGCTCTCTAAAGAATGCAACTACTATTAAAATAAATCCATAACCAGCGGCATTCCCAATGCCATCGAGGAAAGATTTCCAAACACCATTACCCAAAGCAAATGCTTCGAGACGACCCATTACGATACAATTGGTTATTATCAATCCGATAAAAATCGAAAGTTCTTTACTCACATCATAGGCATAAGCCCTTAAGATTTGATCTACAAGGATTACCATAGCGGCAACCACAACCAATTGAACAATAATTCGAATTCGGTTAGGAATTAAATTTCTCAACATAGAGATGATCACATTACTCGCTCCCATAACAGCCATTACGGAAAGGCTCATTACGATTGCGGGCTTCAATTGAACAGTGATCGCAAGGGCGGAACAAATTCCAAGTACCTGAACGGTAATCGGGTTGTTGTCATCCATTGGATCTGTCAGAAGCGCACGGTTCTTTTTTGAGAACAATGGCTCTGAGTCTTTATTAATAAATAATAAAGTAATTTTTTCAGGAGTAGAACCTTTTTTTTCTGCCATTAGGATTTAATTTAAAAGGGCGGTTGCGTTTTTTTCTTTTTCGAAGTAAGGAAGGTAATGATTAAGTCTTTCTATAATCATATCAGTCACTCCATCTCCTGTTATTGTAGCGCCAGAAATCGCATCGACTTCATGGTCATCTTTGTCAGTGTCTTTAGGGTCATTGTTAGTTTTAGAAACATAAATCCCTACTAATTTACCTGAAGTATCAAATACTTTTTCATCAGTAAATCTATCTTGAAACCATTGCTGAGTTATTTCGGCTCCCAATCCAGCTGTCTCTCCTTTGTGGTCAAAAACTGCTCCTTGAATGGTGTTCATGTCAGCTTTTAAAGCAACATATCCCCAGATGGCATCCCATAACCCTGAACCTCTAAGCGGAATGATATAGAACTTGGCATTGTCTACTTCAGCTTTGTACATCGGAAAACGTTGTTCACTTGCTGGTTTTTTTAATTCATAATTGAGCTTTAAAGTAAAAGCATCTACAGAATC
Organism: uncultured Flavobacteriaceae bacterium; assembly: GCA_905182575.1. GTDB lineage: Bacteria > Bacteroidota > Bacteroidia > Flavobacteriales > Flavobacteriaceae > UBA8316. Next base: position 19,339 of record CAJJCA010000017.1, read on the forward strand.
ATCTACACCTCCCAGGTGATTTAATGCTAGGGTACTGGTAATGTATTTTTTATACAAAACTTCGGCTTGCTCCCGATCGGTTTGAATTCCAATGGTTGAAAGTATGTTTTGCATTTTCTCTTTTCGGACATTGTCTGCCTGAAGGTCTTTTAACGAACTTGCAGTAAAGGCAAGTGCCGAAGCTACCACGAGTACCATAATGGTAGCAAAGAGAAAAGTATATGCGTTGCTGTCTCTATTCATCATTAAGCGGTTTTAAGGGTTGAAGCCCATCTTTTTTTACGTTTGTTTATGTTTCCTTGGATTACATAGTGGTCAATGGTGGGTGCAAATACGTTCATCAATAAGATGGCAAGCATTACTCCTTCTGGATAAGCAGGATTGAATACTCTAATCATTATAGATATAAAACCAATTAAAATACCGTAGATCCATTTTCCTTTCGCTGTTTGCGCAGCAGATACTGGATCGGTAGCCATGAATACAACTCCAAAAGCAAAACCTCCAACGACCAAATGGTTCATCCATGAAAAACTCATCAATGCGTTGGCTCCCCAAAGGTTGAATAAGAATCCCATAAAGGCTGCCCCTAGGACACTTCCTAGCATAATCCTCCAGCTTCCTATTCCTGTGGCAATTAAAATGATTGCTCCTACAATGATCCACAAGGTGGAAGTTTCTGCAATAGATCCAGGAATTGACCCCTGAAACATTTCAAACATACTGTAGTTTACGTTTCCGTCGGCAGCTAAAGTTCCCAAAATAGTTTCTCCTGAAACACCATCCATTCGAAGCTTCTGAAACCCATACTTTATTTCCAGACATATATGTTGGGTAAGCAAAGAATGCAAAAGCTCTTGCAGTTAGTGCAGGGTTTAAAATATTCATTCCAGTTCCTCCAAATGCTTCTTTAGCAATCAAAACGGCAAAAGCTACTGAAACAGCAACCATCCATAGCGGAATATCTACGGGCATAATCATCGGGATTAATAATCCCGTTACCAAATATCCTTCGTTAACTTCATGTCCTCTGTAAACGGCAAATGCAAATTCAATACTCAGCCCCACAACATAAGAAACAACAATCATTGGAACAATTTTCCATGCGCCATGAATAAAGGCATCTAGAAAAGAAAAATCTCCCCCCAATTGACTGAAATGCTGGTAACCAGTGTTGTAAATACCATAGACAAGTGCTGGAAGTAATGCAATGATTACGGTAACCATGGTGCGTTTTAAATCTACTGCATCTCGAATATGTGAACCTGTTTTTGTTGTATGATTCGGTACAAACAAAAAGGTATCAAAAGCATTTACTGCTGGTGCAAATTTTTCGAATTTTTCACCTTTTTGAAAAGGTCGTTTAATTTCGTCTAATTTTTTTCTCAAAAAATTCATACTGTTGTGTTTTATCCTACTTCTTTAATCATTAATTCAATTCCTTCTCTGATGATCTCTTGGGCTTCAATTTTGGAAGTACTTGCATAATCTATCAATCCAAAATCTTCTGGAACTACTTCATAAATCCCAAGGGCTTCCATCTTTTCAATATCTCCTGCCATACATGCTTTTAACAATTGCATTGGATAAATATCCATTGGAAAAACTTTCTCCATTTCACCAGTGACAACCAGTGCCCGTTCTTCACCATTCAAGTTGGTATTTACTTCATACCCTTTGTTTTTAAACAACCATGAAAAAGAAGTTTTTGAGAGACTCGGTATTTTATTATCAACAAAAGGCAACCAACCGAATAAGCGATAGTCGTTCCCTTCTGGAATTACGGTTAAAAGATTGTTGTAAAAGTTTAAGTATCCATTAGAAGCAACGGTAGCACCCGAAAGTACATTTCCATTGATAAACCTGTTTTGGATCGTATTATCAATATCACAATCCTTGGTTAAAGAAGTGATTTCAGCACCGATTTTGGCGATTATATAGCGAGGATTCCCAACTGAGCCACCAGCAACAGCGATTGTTCTGTGTGCATGGTATTGTCCCGTAGAAAACAAAAAACCTATATTAAGTACATCCTCAGGGCGTATTTCCAAAACCTTTTCTCCCACATTGATGGGATCGTTTTTTTGAATTTGAAAACTCACATTACCAGCAGGGTGAGCCCCTGATATGCTGAGTAAGTTTACGCCTTCAACGTTTTCGAAAAAACCTTTGAAATTTGCATCTACCCCCAAATTGACTTTCCCGGGAAGCAGCTGGTTTAAAACAAAAACAGCACAAACTTGTTTGTTATTTTTTAATAAGAAATCAAAATCAACATCCAATGGACCAGTGGAATAGGCAGATATGTAAATCGACTTAAAATCAGCTTTTGGATCAGCAACGACGCCATAGGGTCTTTGTTTAAAAAAAGCCAATAAATTATTTTTAAAAGTATTTCTAAAACCTCTTCTGGCTTGAGTGTGTCAATCTGCTTGATTTCATGTGTGATGGTGTCGCCATTTTGAGCATCAACGATGATCTCTAAAATCTTACGTTTGGCACCTCTTCGAATTTCTTTAATCGTTCCTGAAACAGGAGAAACAATTTTCTGGATTATGCTTGGCATGAAATACCGGTGCTCCTCCCGCAATCTTCTCCCCTTCTTTGGCCATGAGCCGAGGAACTATTCCGAAAAAATTATCAGGTTTTAGGGCGTAAGTTTCAGATGGAACTGCGTTGTGCAGAATCTTTTCGGCTTCACCCTTCAAATTTATTTTTGCACCTCTTCTGGTGCGAATGCCTGTGGACATATATTTATTTTGTAAAATCACACAAATTTACTAATTATGAGCCACCATTAAAAGTGTATTTTTAGAGAAATTTCATAATTTATAATAATTCTAAATAAGTGTTTAACGTTCTACTCAAATTCAACATTTAGAAGGCGTGAAATGTTATTAATTTCTTAACTTTATAAAATGCTAAAACAATTGTTTTTCAAATCAGTCGTCTTAATTTTATTATGTTTTGACGTTTGTCTAAGTCAATCAATAGCAGAGGTTTACGAACCTCCCCACATCAAGTCTATTGTTTTTAAGCAAACAGATGAGCAACAATTCCCTTTAGTTGCAATTGGCACTCCAATGGTTTTAGAGTTCGATGACCTCAATGGAGATGAAAAAAATTACTACTACAAAATCAAATATTTCAATCACGATTGGACCCCTTCTAACTTATTTAAGAGTGAATTTCTTGATGGTTTTGACAATTTACGAATCGAAAACTACCAAACTTCGTTCAACACCCTCCAGCCTTATACCCATTATCGTCTTGATCTTCCCAACGAACAAACTAAAATCAGACTTTCTGGCAATTACATGCTAGAGATTTATGATGAGGAAAATTTGTTGATTTTCTCGAGACGTTTTTTAGTCTATGAGAACCAAGCTAATATTACCTCTGGCGTTTATCGCCCTAGAGATTTTCAATATTACAATACTCATCAAAGTATTCAATTTTCCATTAGTCCGGAGAAAGGCACTTATTTCCGTGATCCTGAAAATCAGGTTCATGTTGTTGTTTTACAAAACCAACAATGGGAAAATGCTATCTCCGAAGTAAAACCACAATTCATAAGCGGGACACAATTAGAATATCGATACAACGAAAAAACACGTTTTGAAGGTGGAAATGAATACTTGTTTTTTGACACCAAAGACATCAGAATCACAGGCTCAAATGTCAGCCTTGTTGAACTTAATCGACTCTATGAAAGCTATTTAAGTACTGATATTTTAAGAAGGGGATACCCCTACAACTATGCGGCTGATATCAATGGAGATTTTGTAGTTAGAACCGTTTTGGGAAATAGAGATAGTACTATAGAAGCGGACTACAGTTGGGTACATTTCAGTATAGCAACCTCAGTGCCTCTGAAAGAGGAAGTATATGTTTACGGTAAATTCAATAATTATAACCTTGGAGAGGAAAATAAAATGTATTATAATCCTGCCCTTGAAATCTATGAGGGAATATTACTTTTAAAGCAAGGAATTTACAACTATAAATACGTAACAAAAACAGAGGAGAACCTCGATCTGAATGGCGTGAGTGGAACCCATGCTTTAACCGAAAACAGTTATTTGATTCTTGTTTATTATCGGAATTTCGGAACACGACACGATGCATTAATTGGTATTGGAAACACCTCTTCTTTTGAGATTATAGATTGATCTTGTTATTTGAAGAAAATAATTTCAATCCATTTTTTCACTACCTTTAATTGGAGAATTTTTAGCTTAAACACAATGATTCAGCAAGTAACACGTGGTATCAAAATTACGGTGAAGACCCAATATGAGGGAACCTTCCTAAAAGACTTCGTACTCAACTATACCTTTGCTTACGATATTGAGATTGAAAATCAAAGCAAGAGTTCAGTTCAGCTATTAAGCCGCCATTGGAAAATATTCGAGTCTCTCAGTAAAACAAAAGTCTTAGATGGTGCTGGAGTCGTCGGAAAAAAGCCGGTTATAAACCCTGGCGAAGTCCACAAATACAAGTCAGGGTGTCTCATTACTTCTGCCATCGGCTCTATGAAAGGTGCTTATACCATGATTGATTTCTCTACGACTAAAAAATTCAATGTGGAAATTCCTGCATTTAAACTCTGTGCTCCCTTTATTTTAAATTAAGCTTATTTTGAATTGAAAAACTACGCTATTGGTAGATAAACAATCTTTTTAGTTTCAAAAAAAGGCTCACTGAAAAAATCACTTAAAGAAAATACTTTTGCTTGGGGATAATCCTGAAGTTCTTTCTTAAGATCTCCTCCTTTCAAACAAATCAAACCGTTTTTAATGTCATTTTTATGCTGATTTGAAACCTTGTTTTGAACCCAACCCATTGAGCTCTCCATCGGAGCGACCGCTCTGCAAACAATAAAGTCTACTTTATGATCAAAATTCTCCATTCGGTCATAGTAAGATTCCACGTTTTTTAAACCCAATTCTTCTTTTACAGCGCTAACCACTTTGATCTTTTTTCCGATACTGTCAATTAGGTGAAAACTGACCTCGGGAAACATAATTGCAAGCGGAATTCCTGGAAAACCTCCCCCGGTTCCAACGTCAAGAATTGCTGTACCCGGCTGGAAATCGTGGATTTTAGCAATCGACAAAGCATGTAAAACATGGTGGATAAAAAACGAATCCATGTCCTTTCTAGAAATGACATTAATTTGAGAATTCCAATGCTGGTAAATCGGCAAAAGAGCGCTCAAATCTTTTATTTGATCCTTGGTTAGTTGCGGGAAGTAATTTGAAAAGTTAAACAATTAATGTTTTTTGTTAAAAATATGAAGAATGTAATAAAATTCAATATTTTTACATAAAAAAAACTAAAATGCCAGATAGAATAATTCCAAAGTTTTCAAGAAAGGATTCCCAAGAGTTTTTTCAAACACTAAATAAGAGGGTCAATAAATATTTTAAGGATCATAAAATCTCGAAAACAGGAAACTGGAGGCTTTACACCAAAACGATCGTAATGTTTTCGCTTTTGTTTGCTCCTTATTTTTTGATTCTACTTTTAGATATTAATGATTGGTTCAAACTTCTTCTTGCTGTGCTAACAGGAATAGGCATGGCTGGTGTCGGGATGAACGTCATGCACGATGGGAATCACGGTTCATTTTCAAAACACAAATGGGTCAATACGATAATGGGAAGTAGCATTTACATTTTAGCTGGAAACGTTTTCAACTGGAAAGTACAACACAATGTCCTTCACCATACCTATACAAATGTACATGGACACGATGAAGACCTTGAAGCGGGAAGGGTTCTTCGTTTTTCGAAACACGCCGAATGGATGCCACATCATCGTTTTCAACATTTATATTCTGTCTTACTTTATGGACTTTTGACAATAAACTGGGCGATTTTTACCGACTTTCAGCAATTGACACGCTACCAAAAAAGAAATCTTTCTTATGCCAACAGCAAAAGCGAAAGGCTTCAATGGATTGGATTGATCATTGCTAAAATTGTCTATTGGGGTACTTGGATCGTTTTGCCAATATTTGTTTTTAACATTGTTTGGTGGAAAGTAATTATCGGATTTGTTGCCATGCATTATACGGCAGGATTAATCCTAAGCTTGGTTTTCCAATTGGCACACGTTATGGATGATGCAGAAATGCCGGTTCCTGATACAAAAACAGGCGTATTAAAAAACTCTTGGGCCATTCATCAGTTGTTAACCACTGTTAATTTTTCAACGAAAAACAAAATTGTAAACTGGTTTACCGGTGGACTTAATCATCAAATCGAGCATCATATTTTCCCTCACATTAGCCATGTGCATTACACGAAAATATCTGAAATCGTCAGAAAAACTGCTAAGGAATTCAACTTGCCTTACAACGAATACAAAACAACAAGAAGTGCCATTTTATCGCATTTCAAATATTTAAAACAAATGGGGGTACAGCCCGCATAAGCTTAAACCATAAGGACTATACTTCATGTTATCAGATAGAATCAACAGCTTGCCTGCTTCGGCAACGCTTACTATGGCAGCAAAAGCCAGAGAATTAAAAAGTCAAGGAGTTGATATCATCGGACTCAGTTTAGGAGAACCCGATTTCAACACTCCAGAATTCATTAAAGACGCTGCCATTCAAGCAGTAAAAGACAATTACAACTCCTACTCTCCCGTAGACGGCTATGCAGATTTAAAAGAAGCCATTTGCAGTAAATTTAAGCGAGATAATGGTTTGGATTACAAACCTTCACAAGTTGTGGTTTCCACTGGTGCCAAACAATCCATTGCCAATTTGTGCATGGTTTTGCTTAACCCCGGAGACGAAGTCTTATTGCCTGCCCCCTATTGGGTTAGCTATTCTGCCATTGCCACTTTAGCAGAAGCAAAATCAATCATCATCCCTTCCAGTATCGAAACGGATTTTAAAATTACGCCCAAACAATTGGAGGCGGCCATTACGCCAAAGACTAAATTGGTGATGTTCAACTCGCCAAACAATCCGAGTGGGACAATTTATACCGAAGCCGAATACCGTGCATTAGGAAAAGTTTTAGAAAAATTCCCAGACATATATATTCTCTCCGATGAGATCTATGAATTGATCAATTACGGAAAACCGCATTTTAGCATTGCTGCCATCCCAGCCCTTTATGATCGTACGATTACGGTCAATGGTGTTGCAAAAGCTTTTGCAATGACGGGCTGGCGTATCGGTTACATTGGTGCTCCAGAATGGATCGCCAAGGCTTGTAACAAGATGCAAGGACAAATTACTTCGGGAGCCAATTGTATCGCTCAACGTGCTACCATTGCCGCGGTGAATGCACCTGTGAGTGAGATCCAATACATGGTGGATGAATTTAAATCCAGAAGAACGCTGATCTTAAATTTACTCTCCGAAATTCCATGGTATTGAATGCTTAACGATCCCGACGGTGCGTTTTATGTTTTCCCAGATGTTTCTGCTTATTTTGGAAAAACAATGAAAGGCAAAACCATCAATGATGCCAACGATTTTGCACTCTTCCTTTTGGAAGAAGCCAATGTCGCCACGGTGACTGGTGATGCCTTTGGAAACCCAGACTGTATACGGATTTCTTATGCGGCCTCTGTTGAAAACATTAAAGAAGCCGTAAAACGGATTGCTAACGCACTGGCTTAGTATCCCAATTTTTATTTTAAATACCACGCTAGGCTAAGCCTAAAATATTAGCGTACTTTTATCCCCTAATAGAACATATGACATTCAAAGACTTAGCGCTGGAGCCACCCATTTTAAAAGCACTTGAAAAACAAGGCTACACCCAGCCCACTCCCATACAAGAACAAGCCATTCCCATTTTACTTAAAGGACATGATTTGTTGGGCGTTGCACAGACTGGAACCGGAAAAACAGCCGCTTTTGGAATTCCTATTTTAAATCACTTGATAAAAGATGGAAATTCAGGGCAAGGGCAACGCAAAATAAAAGCCCTAGTGGTTACACCTACCCGAGAATTGGCAATTCAGATTGCTGAAAATTTTACCGCCTATAGCCAATTTACGAACCTTAAAAATACTGTTATTTTTGGAGGCGTAAAGCAAGCTAAACAAGTAGCTAGCTTAAGACAAGGTGTTGATATTTTGGTGGCAACACCCGGACGTTTACTGGATTTGATGAGTCAGGGATTTATCTCATTTAGAGACCTGAAATACGTGGTTCTAGATGAAGCAGACCAAATGCTAGACATGGGTTTTATAAACGATGTTAAAAAAATAATCGCTAAACTACCTGCCAAAAGACAGTCACTTTTCTTTTCGGCTACCATGCCCAAAACGATTGTAGAGCTTTCTCAAAAAATGCTAGGAGAATTTGAACGGGTAACCATCAAACCCGAACAAGCCACGGCAGAAAAGGTAGAACAAGGCGTTTATTTTGTAAGTAAAAGCAACAAACCTAAATTGTTGATTCACCTTCTGGAGCAACGAAAAAATGACTCCGTTCTTGTTTTTTCTCGTACCAAACACGGTGCCAATCGCATTGTGAAAACCCTAGACAAAGCTCAAATAAAATCGGCGGCAATACACGGGAACAAATCCCAAGCCATGCGCCAAAAGGCATTGAGTGCCTTTAAGGACGGCTCACTAAAAGTATTGGTGGCCACTGACATTGCCGCGCGAGGAATCGATGTAGATGATTTGGCTTTGGTGATCAATTATGATTTGCCCAATGTGTCAGAAACCTATGTACACCGTATCGGACGAACCGGTAGGGCCGACGCCAGCGGTATTGCGCTTTCTTTTTGCATGGGAGACGAACGGCCTTATTTAAAAGATATTGAAAAACTAGTAAGCAGCAAGTTCCTAGAATGGGAGAACATCCTTTTATGGAAGGTGCCGATGTGGTGGATGGTTCACTGGCAAAAAAACCGCAAGGTAGGTCCATTAATCAGAATCGCCCTAGCAATAAAAATCGAAACAATAACCTCAACAGGAATCGGAATTAGGGATTAAATCTTATCTCTCTTATTTGTCTAAAAATACCAAAACCACTTTTTAAACTTAGGCTTGTATTTTCCTTCTCAAAATCACTTAGCATTTTCCTTCAAATACTGATAATTCAGTGTAAGGGTGGCGCTATGCCAAGGCACTAATACAAACATGCCCACCAAAAAATACAACAAACCAAAAAGATACCAAGGGATAAATCGCAAATTAAGCTCCAACAATTCCATCTTATAGCCATCGGTGAGCTTCCAGCTTTGTTCTAAGGCAGCTTGAAAAGAAATTTCGGGGTCTTCTGCGATGATATAATAGGTCATGGAAAAGCCCAATGCCACCACAATCCCCGGAACAAGCAATAAAATCAAACCAACAACTGTTAGCCCAGTAATGATCGCATACGCCAAAAGCACAGTCGCTAGGGGCTTAAATCCTTCAAACAAAAGCTCGAAACGGGTTTCTTTTCCCTTTACCAAATTCAAAAAGAAAAAACACAAACCCAATTGCAGCGGACCCGCCAGTAAAAAACTTACAATTTCTCCATAGCTATCGAATTCAGTGGGGTAGCTACTACCAAACCATAGACCAAACAAACTCCTATAGCCAAAATCCAATGGGGTTCTAACAATGTTCTTGCTTTGCGCATCAATTGTACTAAATCCATAATTGAACTTTGTTTATAGAAGTTACTGGCTTGTCAATTCTTTACGAATTAATAATTTTCTCTTGTTGGTTAATTGATTCTTGGTGAACTGCTTTAAACACACGCAAGATAAATTCTTCAGACAAATTACGTTCTTGTCCTTCTAAAATCATTTTACCCAAGATTTCATTCCAACGTTTGTTTTGCAAAACAGCAACGTTGTTGTCTTTTTTAATCGTACCAATCTCAACAGCCGTTTTCATGCGTTTTCCTAAAGTATCTAAAAGTGTTTGATCAATCACATCAATCTGTGCTCTTAAATTACTTAGCGCATTTTGATAAGCCTCCTGGTCGGTAGTAACCTTACGTACTTTTAAATCATTCATGATTTCAACCAAACGTGTTGGAGTCACTTGCTGTGCCGCATCACTCCATGCGTTATCTGGATCCGTATGAGTTTCTATCATCAAACCGTCAAAGTTCAAATCCAAAGCCGCTTGAGAAATATCAAAAATCATATCTCTTTTTCCACCAATGTGAGAAGGATCACAAATCATGGGAAGATCCGGAAATTTATTTTTAACCTCAATCGCAATTTGCCATTCCGGAATGTTTCGGTATATTTGGTTTTTTCATAGGTAGAAAATCCACGATGGATCAAACCTAAATTCTTGATGTTGGCCGTATACAAACGTTCAACGCCGCCGAGCCATAAAGCCAAGTCAGGGTTTACAGGGTTTTTTACTAAAACAATTTTGTCCGTTCCTTCCAAAGCATCTGCAATTTCTTGCATGATAAAAGGACTTACCGTAGAACGTGCACCAATCCAAAGTATGTCAACATCATATTCTAAAGCTAACTTAACGTGGTCTTTATTAGCGACTTCAGTGGCCGTCAATAAACCCGTTTCTTCTTTAACTTTTTTCAACCAACCGAGTCCAATCGCTCCCACGCCTTCAAACATGCCCGGGCGGGTTCTTGGTTTCCAGATTCCAGCACGGTAAACCGTGACATCGGTATCTTTCAATTCGTGAGCAATTTTCAATACTTGCTCTTCGGTTTCAGCGCTACAAGGCCCTCCGATTACTAAAGGATGATCTAAACCAAAATTGGTTAGCCATTGGCGCATTTCTTTTTTATTTTCCATGGATTTAATTTTAATGTTTGCTTGTTTTATTGATGCCTTCCAAAATTTCGCTAATGCTATTGATCGCAACTATTTGCTGATAGAGTTTATCGTATTCATTTGCTTCTAAAAGATTTTTAAATTGATTTAAATTATTAATGTATTCAGAAAGCGTTTCTAAAATATTGTCTTTGTTTTGGTTAAAAATCGGAATCCACATATCGGGTGAACTTTTCGCCAAACGGACTGTTGATTCAAATCCACTTCCTGCCATTTCAAAAATGGTTTTTTCGTTTTTCTCTTTCTCCACCACAGTTTTTCCTAACATAAAGGAACTGATGTGCGAAAGGTGAGAAACATAAGCAATGTGCTGGTCATGTTCCACTGGATCCATGGGTCTGATTTGCATTCCCATTTTACGAAACCAATTTTCGGCCCATTCTAATAAATCCGGACGGGTATTGTGGGTTTCACACAGAATCTGAGTTTTGTTTAAAAACAAATCATCCATGGCAGCATCTGGCCCCGAAAACTCTGTTCCCGCAATGGGATGGGTAGCCAGGAATTGCCCTCTTTTTGAGTGCAATGCCACACGGTCACAAATAGAAGCCTTGGTAGAGCCAAAATCAATAACAAGGCCATTGTCGTGAACCAAATCCAAAAGACTTACAATTTCCTTACTGGCTGCATCAACAGGTATAGTAATCAGCAGTAGGTCCATTAGTTTTAGATCAACACTGTTAAGCTTAAAATCGATCAACTTAATTGTTATGGAGCGATCGAGGTTATCCACATTTTGATCCAAACCAAAAATCTCGACATCAGAAATGTGCTTCCGCGCTGACAATGCCAGCGACCCTCCTATCAATCCAATGCCTAAAATCCCTACTTTCATCTTGTTGTTATTCTTTCGATTGCTTTGCGAATTTGTGATTCCTCAACACAAAGTGAAAACCTAATGTATCCCTCCCCTTGACTTCCAAAAATAGTACCTGGAGTGATGAACAATTCATATTCATATAATATTTTATCAATAAACGCTTCTGCGTCTAGTGTGGAGTCCTTCAGTTTTGCCCAAACAAACAAACCACTGCTGTTGGTGTCAAACTCCGATCCTAACAATGTGGCCAATTCATAAATCAATTGACGCCTTTTTTCATAGACTTTATTCAGTTCTTCAAACCAAGAATCTGGTGCTTGAAGAGCTGCAATTGCTCCCTGTTGAATGCCGTAAAACATCCCAGAATCCATATTGCTTTTAACTTTAAGAACCGACTTTGATATTTGCTTCATTCCCCAAAAGCATTCCTACCCGCCAGCCTGCCATATTGAAAGATTTGCTTAGGGAATTGAGTTCCATTGCGATATCCATCGCACCCGGAATGGTTAAAATACTCTGTGGTTTATCGGTCAAAACAAAACTGTAGGGATTGTCATTAACCAATAAAATATTATTTTTTCTCGCTTTAATTGATTAACTTTTCAAAAACCGCTTGCTTGGCATTTGCACCCGTCGGCATGTGGGGATAATTGACCCACAACAACTTAACGCCTTCCAAGTCCATTTTGTCAAGTTCCGCCAAGTCGGGTTCCCAGTTGTTTTCAGGTTTTAAATCATAAAAGACCGGAACTGCCTCCACCAGTCGGGTGACCGACTCGTAGGTGGGATATCCAGGATTGGGAATAAGCACCTTGTCTCCCGGATTGAGAAATGCCATGGACAGGTGAAGAATTCCTTCTTTTGAACCCATCAGCGGCAATATTTCATTGTCTGGAATCAACCGCAACTTGATAATGCCTTTGGTAAAAGTCGGCAATTCCTTTTCTAAGTTCTGGAAGCCCCTGATAACCTTGGTATTGATGCGCTTTGGGATGAGTCAAACTGTCTGTTAGCGCTTTGATCACAGAAGGTAATGGCGCTAAATCTGGACTGCCAATTCCCATGTTGATGATGTTTTTTCCATCACGAACAAGACCCGCCACTTCTCTCAATTTTTTTGAGAAATAGTATTCCTGAACACTTTCTAGCCGTCTCGCTGTCATGACTTACCATTTTTATACTCCCCCAAAACCTTGAATGAGGTTGCCATTATTTCTAAAAGGGATTTTGCTTTTAAATAGTTTTCTACTTCGTCGAAAGTGACGTCCACAAAAAAAGCATATTTCCCGGGAGTTTCGATAACGGGTAAAGATTGAATTTTTGTAAGATTTAGGCTACAATCACTCACAACATTTAGTGCGGTTGCCAAACTTCCGCGCTTGTGGTCCAAAATAAATTTCCAAGCCGCTTTTGAAATGGCTTCGGATGTTTTTGGATCTGATTTTTCGACGATCACAAAACGTGTGACGTTGTTTTTTATCGTTTGAATGGAAGCATTCAGAATTGTAAGTCCATAAATCTCTGAAGCACTTTTACTTGCTATTGCTCCAATGCCATGTGTATTGTTTTTTTGAATCTCCATCGCTACCTCAGCAGTATCATTGCTTTCAACCAACTTGATGTGAGGGAAAGCCTCAAAAAACAACTTGCATTGTAGCAATGCCATCGGATGAGAATGTACTTCATTAATGTCTTCAATCTTTTGTCCGGGCAAAGCCATGAGGTTGTGCTCAATGCTTAAATAATGCTCTCCCACGATGAATAGCCCGTATTGATCCATCAAAGCATAATTAGGAATGATTGAGCCTGCAATAGAATTCTCTATTGCCATCACCGCTTGATCACAAACCCCCTGAGCCAGGGCTTTAGCCAATCCGATAAAAATTAGGTCAATTCAGGAGCAGCAGTATAGTACTCCTGTGTCACCTGATCGTGAAAGGATCCTTTTATTCCCTGTATTGCTACTTTTGTTCTCTTCATTTCAAAAAAAAAGTCCCGATTAAATCAGGACTCTTTGTTTTATCTATTTATTTCAAATACTACAAAGTTCTTCCTGCTTCTGAATAGAAGTAATAAAAGTTGTTATAGTGAAAGAAATTTTTTTTCATTATTTATTTTCTGACACAAAAGTAACACAGCTTTTCGCAAAAACAAATTTTTAAGCAAAATTTTTATCATTAGAGATACAGAACCTTAAAACAATACTGTAGACTTGTAAATTCATTTAAAACTATTAAAAATCTTAAAGTTTCTTTTTTAATAATTGTAAATAGATAGCTACCTATTTCGCTCGGAAATGGAAAAGGTTTTAGCATCTAAAAATTAGGAAATGACATTAGAGGAATTATATGTTAAAACCGGAATTACTGAAAATTGAGAGGTTGGCAAAAGCTCTATTTAAATTAACGTATTGGGGATTAAACTAAAATTAGTGGTGTCCTTTTCTATAGTCGAATCTTCTGTTTTCTTAGAAATATAATAATTAGCATTGCCCGATTCATCTGAGGTAATATTAATCAGCGCTCCGTCAATCGCAATGGAACTATCAACAATTGGTTCTTCCTTAGTTGGTTTAAAAAATTCCTTGATAGACATATCAAATGAAATCAATTTAATCATCGCCAAAGTATCCCCTTCAAAATGTTTATGACTGATGATTTTTAAATTATAAACAGACACATTCGCATGCAGAGAATTGCTTAAAAGACTTAAGCTGACCTCCTCAAAAATCAAACTGTGCATCCACCTCATCATTTATAAATGTTTTAACGGTTTCTTTAATCTTATTTTGAAATAGAAAGGGGATTGAAATCAAAAGTAAAAGAATGACCAACAACGAAATACCAAATATTTTAATTAGCTTTTTCAATTGAATGTGATTTGGGCGTTTATTATACTCCTACAAAAATGGTGCTAAAAGAGATGAAGAATCGATTCTTTCTTAATAGATTTAGGGATTTTGGGTTTAAATTTGCTGAAAAACCTAAGGGAAATAGTAACCTGTTTAGGCCTAGACGAATACTTTAAAAATAACCAAAGCATAAATTACAAAACGAGCATATCGGAAAAGCGACCATATCAAATAATATTTAAAATTGTATTTTATCAAGCCCGAAGCGAGGCTTACGATTGAGTGAGGAATGGGACTGATTGCACCCAACAACACGAAAAAGCCTCCCCATTTTCGTAAATTCACAATGTGCTTTTCTATTTTATTTTCAATATGATTTTTTATGTTGGGGATTAAAAACAACCGATTGCCAATAAAGTAAGAAATGATTCCGCCAGCGTAGGAAATCGTTGCCAATATGAACAAAAACAACCAAGGATTAGCTGATTTTGAGGCCCATGCAATAAAAACTTCTGGTGGAATTATGCCTAAAATAGTTTCTGAAGCTAAAAAAAAAGAAAAAATAAATCTGATGAATAAGTGGCTACCAGATGATTAAGCAGGGAATTAAAATCCAAAACAAAAAGCTCCAATCCTACTAACAATAAAACAAAAACAATTATTGCGCACCGCCTTTAAAAGCAGTATTCTTTAAAAATGAATAAAATTTTGTTATTTGATAATAACGATTGAGTAAAACCATATTGTTTGATTAAACTAAATTTAGGTTCCTTTAAAATTCGCTTAAAATCTTCTTAGTTAAGGTTACTTCAATTAACCTAGGCACTTAGTTATTAGTGATGTAAATGATAATTATTGCAATTTTTAAAAATTAAAAAATGGTGAAAGTATAATTGCTTGTACTATTACACTCGGTTTTTCATGATTATAAATCAATGTCAAAGGTAATGAATTTTACATTTTAATTTTATAAAAAAGTTAATTTAAAACATGTTTTTCAGGTAAATAAAATAAAATCTTAAGTGTATTTTTTTAATTCTAAACGTTTCATTTTAAATAAAAAACAAGCTCTATTTAACAAATTCTACCGATTGAAAGAGAATTTATAAGATTAAACCAAGAGTGTTAATAAATATTAAATCGAATTCTCTAAATTGAACCTTCAAAGAAACAAGAAAAAAGTGGGAATCGTCATTGACAACTTAACAAAAAACTATGCTGCTGCTAAAGCGTTAAAAAGATATTAATTTTAGTATTAATTCTGCAGAAATAGTTGGTCTGCTTGGTCCTAATGGAGCCGGAAAAACTTCGTTGATGAAGATACTAACGGGCTATCTTAGTCAATGGAAAGGGACCATATCTTTTGACGGCATGGACATTCGCACCAATACCAAGAAAATTCAACAGATAATCGGCTACCTTCCTGAGAATAATCCGTTGTATTTGGAAATGTATGTCAAGGAATACCTCAGTTTTGTGGGTACGCTCTATCAACTAAAGATCCCACCTGTTGAAGCGGTTATAGAAAAAACAGGTCTGCAAGAGCATGCACATAAAAAAATTGGGGACTTGTCTAAAGGCTACAAACAAAGGGTAGGTATCGCAGCTGCGTTGCTTCATGATCCTGCCTATCTGATTCTCGATGAACCCACAACAGGTCTGGACCCCAATCAGGTGATTGAAATTAGAAATTTGATCAAAAATCTGGGGAAGGAAAAAACTGTGTTTCTCTCCACGCATATCCTTCAAGAAGTGGATGCCATGTGTGATCGGGTGATTATTATCAACAAAGGGAAAATCGTTTTGGATCAACCCCTAGACCAATTGAGAAATAAACAAGACCAAATTATTGAAGTGAGTTTTGATTATCGGATTGAAGTGGTCGCTTTAGAGAAAATTCCCAATGTTCAAAAAGTTACTAATACCTATGATTTTAATTACGAATTACAAATTAAAGGAGCTCAAGACATGCGCCCTGCCGTCTTCGATTTTGCCCAGGACAATGGTTTGAAAATCTTAAATCTTCAATTAAAAAACGAAAGTCTGGAGCAATTATTTAAGAAACTGACGGTTTAGAAAACCGCCTCTGCAATTTGCTTAATATTATCCGATTTTCCCATGGAGTAATAATGTAAAAAAGGAACCTCAGTCGCTATCAATTCTTTACTCTGTTGGATACACCATTCCACCCCTACTTGACGAACTGCATTATTATCCTTACACTTAATTACTTCTTTGATCAAAGCTTCAGGTAAGTCTACATGAAAACGATGGGGAATCATATTGAGTTGTTTGAGAGTCGAAAGGGGTTTTAATCCTGGGATAATCGGAGCCGTAATGCCTTCTTCTCGTGCCTTTGCCACGAACTCAAAAAACTTTTGATTGTCAAAAAACATTTGAGTTACAATATAATTTATTTCAGCTTTTATTTTTTTCTTTAAAAAATGAATATCACTTTCAAGGCTGGGAGCTTCCATGTGTTTTTCAGGGTAGCCAGAAACGCCAATACAAAAATCGGTTTTGTGCGAGTTAAGCAACTCCTCATCCAAGTAGGTTCCTTGATTCAAATCAGAAATCTGCTGAACCAATTCGTTCGCATAGGAATGTCCTTCGGAATCGGGAGTGAAATAATTTTCAGTTTTTATGGCATCGCCCCGCAAAGCTACCACATTATCAATTTCTAAAAAATCCAAATCAATTAAAAAATTCTCAGTATCCTCTTTAGAAAAACCACCACACAAAATATGAGGCACCGCATCAACATTATACTTCCCCTGAATTGCTGCACAAATACCCACCGTTCCAGGACGTTTTCGAATCACTTTTAATTCAAGTAATCCATTTCCCCTGTCCTTATAAACATGTTCTTCTCGATGATAGGTCACGTCAATAAAAGGAGGGTTAAACTCCATTAATGAATCTATTGAACTAAATAAGGCATTAATATTTTGTCCTTTCAAAGGTGGTAAAATCTCAAAAGTGAATTGCGTTTTGCCTTTGGCTTTTGGTGATGTGTTCAGTTACTTTCATAATTCTATTGTAAGTTAGGGTTGAGCCACTTACGTGCTTGTTCTAAAGGAATATTTCTTCGTTTGCTATAATCTAATAACTGGTCTTCTTTGATTTTTCCGAGACCAAAATATTTTGCTTCAGGATGTGCAAAATAATATCCAGAAACGGATGCTGCTGGCCACATGGCATAACTCTCCGTAAGCTCCACACCAATGCTTTCTTTTACTTGCATCAAATCCCAAAGGGTTTGTTTCTCCAAATGATCAGGACAGGCGGGATAACCCGGAGCCGGACGAATCCCTTTGTAGGTTTCCTTTATCAACTGTTCGTTGGATAAAGACTCATCGGATGCGTATCCCCAAAAATCTGTTCTTATTTTAAAGTGTAAATATTCAGCAAATGCTTCCGCCAAGACGGTCTGCCAAAGCCTTAATCATGATTGAATTATAATCATCATTTTCTTTTTCAAATTTTTCCGCTCTTTCTTTAGTTCCAAAACCAGTTGAAACACAGAAGGACCCCATATAATCTTTTATATTAGATCCTACAGGAGCAATAAAATCAGATAAAGCAAAGCTCGGTTGCCCTTGTCTTTTTTTCAATTGTTGCCTAAGGGTTAAGAACCTAAAGGTTTCTTTAGAAGGATTTTTGTGATCATAAATTGCAATATCATCACCGACGCTATTGGCTGGAAAAAGTCCAAACCTTGCTTTGGAAATCAGCCATTTTTCATTGACAATTTGTTCCAACATTTCTTGGGCATCAGCAAACAATTCTATTGCTTGTTTTCCCACCACGTTATCCGAGAGTATGTCTGGATATTTACCATGCAAATCCCATGATCTGAAAAACGGACTCCAATCGATATAGGGAACCAGTTCCCTTAAATCAATTCCTTCAAGTGTTTTAAAACCAATTTCTTTAGGTTTCACAGGTTGGTAATTACTCCAATCAATTTTGTACTTTTTATTACGCGCTGTTGCAATATCAATATATTCTTTGGAGGAAGTTCGTTGAAGAAATTTTTCCCTAAACAAATCATAATCTTTCGCGATCTCATTTGTATAATCAAGACTTTTCTCTTTACTCAATAGTTTGCTAACGACTCCTACAGCTCTTGAAGCATCATTCACGTGAATGGTAGGAGTTGGCGTCATGGGTGCGATTTTCACAGCCGTATGCGCTTTTGAGGTAGTTGCTCCACCAATCAATAGTGGGATTTTGAGTTCTACCCGATTCATTTCCTTGGCCATGATAAACCATTTCATCCAGCGAAGGGGTTATCAAGCCTGAAAGACCAATAACATCTACATTTTCTTCAATGCGCTTTTTCAATGATTTTTTCTGGAGGAACCATTACACCTAAATCTATAATTTCGTAATTATTGCAAGCCAAGACGACACTGACAATGTTTTTACCAATATCATGGACATCGCCTTTAACGGTTGCCATTAAAACTTTTCCTGCAAATTCTTTGTTTCCCGATTTTTCGGCTTCTATAAAAGGCTGTAAATAAGCTACAGCTTTTTTCATTACCCTTGCTGACTTTTCACTACTTGAGGTAAAAACATTTTCCCAGAACCAAATAAATCTCCTACACATTCATTCCAATCATCAAGATTGATTCTTCAATCTACTTCGAAGAGACGGCTAGCACTTCCTCTTCAAGTCTGTTACAATAAATTCGTCAATTCCTTTCACAAGAGAGTGGGTAATCTCTTGTAATTCTTCTTTTCGCCATGCATCATCTGGCTTACTTTCGCTCTTCCTTTTTGAGTCTTTAAACCTCTTCAATAGCAGCATTCCGTAGCATCGTCATCTTCGATTTAATAGTACATCTTCACACTATGATCTAAGAAGCTCTTTAGATATCGTCATAAACTTCTAAGCATCGTAGGATTTACAATACCCATATCCATTCCATGCTGTATTGCATGGTATAAGAAAAGCTGAATGCATTGCTCTCGCACTAGCATTATTCCCCTAAATGGAAAACAAACGATTAGTCACCCTCCACTAACACTGGCATAGGGCAGGTTTTCTCTTATCCATTGCGTCGCTCGAAAGAAATCCAAAGCATTGTTCTTATGCTCCTCCATTCCCGTGGCTACTGGAAAAATATTGGGATCAAAAATGATGTCCTCAGGTGGGAAAACACGTCTACTTCAATACCCGATAAGATCGTTCGCAAATTCTGAATTCTTCTTTTCAAATTATCCGCTTGACCGTCTTCATCAAAAGCCATGACACTCACTGCAGCTCCATAGCTTCTTATGGTATTCGCTTGAGTGATAAAATTATCTTCTCCTTCTTTTAAACTTATAGAATTAACAACACTTTTTCCTTGAACGACCTTTAGTCCGGCTTCAATAATTTCCCATTTAGAGCTGTCTATCATCACAGGGATTCTTGCAATATCTGGTTCCGCTGCAATTAAATTCAGAAATTTAGTCATTGCCTTCGCTCCGTCAATCATTCCCTCATCCACGTTTACATCGAGGATTTGAGCACCCCCAAGTACTTGGTCTAAGGCAACCTCTACTGCCTTTTCGTAATCATTTGCTTCGATTAATTTTAAAAACTTTCGAGACCCAGTCACATTGGTTCGTTCGCCAATATTGATGAAATTACTCTCGGGAGTAATCACCAATGGCTCTTGACCAGAGAGTTTTAAAAATCTGTTAGGTTTAAGCATTTTGATTTTCGCATGTGATTCTCGGGCTAAATTTTTCAGCTTCTTCTGCAATCAAGCGAATGTGATCAGGCGTTGTTCCACAACAACCTCCAACAATATTCACTAGGTTTTGTTCTAAATAATCACGGATTAACAAAGCCATTTCTTCTGGCGTTTCTTCATATTCACCAAAAGCATTCGGCAAACCTGCATTGGGATGCGCTGAAGTTAAAAATGGTGTAATCCCAGACAATGTTTTCATGTGGGGTAGCAATTGATCTGCTCCCAAAGCACAGTTAAAACCAATGCTTAACAAAGGAAGGTGAGAAACTGAAACTGAAAACGCCTCGACGGTTTGCCCGGAAAGGGTTCGACCGCTATTGTCCGTAATAGTTCCACTCACCATGATGGGAAGCTTGATTTTGTTTGTTTCAAAAAAATGATTGATGGCAAACAAAGCTGCTTTTGCATTTAGGGTGTCAAAAATAGTTTCTACCAAAAGTAGATCAGCACCTCCTTCAACCAATCCTTTTATTTGTTCGGTATAAGCCTCAAATAAGTCGTCAAAAGTTACGGCGCGATATCCAGGATCATTTACGTCAGGAGACATACTAGCAGTCCTGTTGGTCGGTCCAATTGAACCTGCAACAAATCTTGGTTTATGAGGATTTAAAGTTGTGAATTTGTCAGCTGCTTCTTTTGCGATTTTAGCTGATTGATAATTGAGCTCATAGGCCAGATGTTCCAATTGGTAATCGGCCATAGCTATTGAAGTTGAAGAAAAAGTATTGGTTTCCACAATATCCGCACCTGCTGTGAAATAAGCTTCATGGATCTTTTTTATTGCGTCAGCTTGTGTTATCGAAAGTAAATCATTATTGCCCCCCAAGGGACAGGGATGATCCTTAAACTGATCGCCTCTATAATCGGACTCCGTAAACTTTAACTGCTGTATCATAGTTCCCATTGCACCGTCCAAAACAAGTATTCGTTCTTTTAAAATATCTTCAATCATTGCTTATATTTTATCTAGGGCTTGATCAATGTCTGCTATAATGTCTTTAATATTTTCCAAACCAATTGAAAGTCGAACTAATCCATCGGTGATTCCAACCTCCAAACGATCTTCAGGCGAAAGTTTACTGTGGGTGGTCGTAGCAGGATGAGAAACAATGGTTCTCGAATCACCAAGATTGGCCGTAAGGGAACACATTTCTATTTTATTTAAAAAAGCCTGACCTGCTTCTAGTCCTCCATCGAGTTGAAAAATAACAATATTACCACCGTGGCGCATTTGTTTTTTAGCAATCACATACTGTGGATGCGAAGTTAAAAATGGATACTTTACAGCATTAATTTTAGGGTGTTTTTCAAGGTGTAATGCCAATGTAAGAGCATTTTCACAGTGACGATCTACACGAACTGCAAGGGTTTCAAGACTTTTGGAAAGTATCCATGCATTAAAAGGAGACAATGCAGAACCCGTGTTTTTATAAAAGGCATGAATGTCGGTGATCAAATCTTCCTTTCCAACAATTAATCCTCCGAGGACTCGTCCTTGACCATCAATCAGCTTTGTAGCAGAATGAATGACCAAATCTGCTCCATATTTTATGGGCTGTTGTAAATAAGGCGTTGCAAAACAATTATCAATGATTAAAATCAAATTATGCTTCTTCGCCACTGCACCCAAAAAAGCGAGGTCTAAAATATCAACTCCAGGATTGGTTGGCGTTTCGGCATATATTAATTTGGTATTCGACTGAATTATATCTTCAATTCCCTCAGGCTTATCAACACTAAAATAAGAAGTTTCTATGTTCCATTTTGGAAAGACATTTATAAACAAACTGTGTGTAGATCCAAAAATAGACCTTGCAGAAACAATGTGATCACCGCTTTTAAGCAGTGCAGCAAAACTAGTGTATACAGCGGCCATTCCTGATGCAAATGCAACACCTGCCTCGGCTTCTTCCATGACGCAAATTTTATCGACCAACTCCTGATTATTGGGGTTGCTAAATCGACTGTATATGTTTTTGTCGTTTTCCCCTGCAAAAGAGGCTTGCATTTGTTCTGCATCGTCAAAAACAAAACTTGACGTCAAAAACAACGGGCTGGAATGCTCGTTATATTGTGTGCGTTCTATCTGTGTTCGAATCGCTTCTGTCTCAAAGTGCTTTTTCATATTTCTATCCCATTTAGAAAAATTAAATAATTAATTTCTGCAGTATGCTCTAAAGTTTTGGAAACAGAACAATACTTGTCAAAAGAAAGCTGGACGGCACGTGTTATTTTTTCAGGAGAAATTTCACCATCAACAATCACCTTAACATTAATCTTGTTAAATAGTGACGGGATTTCAGTCTCATTACGCTCCCCCTCCACTTCCATTTTCAAAGAAGTTGGATTTAGTTTTTGTTTATTTAAAATCGCAACAACATCAATACTACTACAACCAGCAAGTCCCATCAAAAGAAGTTCCATTGGACTGATGCCCGCTACTTCCCCCTCTTTTTTTGACTTATTGTCTAAAAGAACGCTGTGTCCGTTTGAGTTTGTTACTTTAAAAAGATAATCCTGGTTTATCCTTTCTAAGGCTACTTTCATTATTCTTCATGGTTTTAATTTGGGTTTAAACACTTTACTTAAAATCTTAGATACAATCTCATTTTCAATTAAAAAAGCATCATGTCCATGAATAGATTTTATTTCATGGTAAAAAATATTTTCTTTATTCTCTTTGACCAATTCAAAGGTTTTTTGATCCTCATCAGGTGTGAAAAAGACATCGCTGTCAATCGCAATTAAGTGAATGTCAGCTTTAATTTTTTTAATTATTTCCTTCGGGTCTTTTCCATTCCTAGAAATATCAACCGAGGACAACAGATGATTCATTGCCTTGTAGGCTTCAAGTGGAAAACGATTAAAAAGTTTTTCTCCATGATGAACCAACCAGCTTTCAACGTTGTATAGATTTTTTTCAGTATTTTTTGTTCTGTTAAATCATCCGGATAAGAAGCCGGAGTTCTGTAAGTAAGCATGGCATGAATCCTTGCGTCTTGAACCGGGTCTTTTGAGTTTTCGAGTAGTCTTTTTTGCAAAAAAGTATTGGCAATAATCCAATCAGAGGCTTTCCAATCTGCTGCAACGGGGAATAAGATTGTCTGTCAATTCAGGATATCGGGCAGACATTTCCCATGCGATACCCCCTCCTATCGATCCGCCTAGAAGTGCGAAAAGATGAGTTATTCCTATTTTTTTTAGACCAGAATAAAATATTTTGGCTATATCTCCGGTGTGAAAATCCAAATGATTTTCTAGGACAGAACCCTTGATTCCGTTACCAGGGATATTGAAGGCAATGATTGCAAACTGATTTGTATCGATGGTTAAGTTTGGGCCAACAATTTCATTCCACCAACCCAATGGACCGGCAACATTTGCGTCGCCGGTCAAAGAGTGATTTATTAAAACTACGGGGGCATCATTATAGTCCTGTCCGAAGTGCTGATAGTGCAGATCGATCGTGTCATAACTCACACCTGAGTCTGTTTTAAATTGTGCTATGGAAATTGTTTTAATCACTTAGATTTATAACGTTTTGAATGCTTGATCTAAATCATTTTTCAAATCTTCAATGTCCTCGATGCCAACTGATAGTCTCACCAAATCTGCAGAAACTCCAGCACTTTTTTGAGCTGTTTCGTTTAATTGTTGGTGCGTAGTACTTGAAGGATGAATGATTAATGACTTTGTGTCTCCAATGTTGGCCAATAGAGAGAATATCTTGGTGTTATCCGCAACTTTCTTAGCGCCTTCAAAACCTTTGTGAAGTCCGAAAGTAACAATACCACTCTTTCCGTTTGGTAAATATTTTTCAGCTAGGGTGTTGTATTTAGAAGATTTTAATCCAGGATAATTCACCCAGCTAACTTCTTCACGACCTTCTAGCCATTCTGCCAATTCATGTGCGCTTTCAGAATGTTTTTGCATACGAATCGGAAGTGTTTCCAATCCTTGAATTACTTGAAAACTATTCATTGGACTTGCTGCTGCTCCAAAATCACGGAGTCCCTCGATTCTTACTTTTGCAATAAAAGCAATCGCTCCAAGGGCATCGTGATAAACCAAACCATGGTAACCGGCAGAAGGCTCAGTAAATTCAGGGAAGTTTCCGTTTGAATAATCAAAGGTACCTGCATCAATAATGACACCTCCCAATGTTGTACCGTTACCTGTGATGTATTTTGTTAAAGAATGAATAACAATATTTGCTCCATGAGCAATAGGGTTTAAAAGTGCTGGTGTAGCGATTGTGTTATCCACAATAAAAGGAACTTTTGCAGCCTTAGAATGTTCGCTAATTCCTGCCAAATCAAGTACATCTAATTTTGGATTTCCTAATGACTCCACAAAGAAAGCACGTGTATTGGGTTGAACTGCTTTTGAAAAATTTTCAACATCATCTGGATCTACAAAAGTTGTTGTAATTCCCAAACGAGGAAGCGTAACGTTAAGTAAATTGTAGGTTCCACCATAAAGGCTACTAGAGGCTACAATGTGATCTCCAGCCTTAAGAAGCACTAAAAGCGCAGTCGCGATAGCAGAAGTTCCAGAAGCCGTGGCTACTGCAGCAACTCCTCCTTCAACAGCGGCTAATCGCTGCTCAAGAATATCATTTGTTGGATTATTTAATCTTGTATAAATAAATCCTGGTTCAGCCAAAGAAAAAAGATTGGCCGCGTGATCAGAATCATTGAACACATATGAAGTTGATTGATAAATTGGAACAGCTCTTGTTCCTTGGGTTTTTGTTACGTCATGACCCAGCATGAACTGCATTGGTTGCTAGTTTTAAACTCATAATTGAAAAGTGTTTTTAATTTCAGATAAATAATTTAATTTTTCCCATGTAAATAATTCAACGGTTTTTTCAACCCTTCCGCTGTAAGGGGATTCAAATATTTTAGGTGACCTCTTTTGGCTGTCGACCCATGTGGCCATAAGCTGCAGTTTCCAAGTATATTGGGTTCCGTAGTTTTAGACGTTGCTCAATTGCATAAGGTCGCATGTCGAAGATTTCGTTTACTTTCTCCGCAATTTGAGTGTCACTCAATGATACTTTTGCAGTACCATATGTTTTAACATTTATTGAGGTTGGCGCTACGACTCCAATAGCGTAACTGACTTGTACCAGAATTTCTTTTGCTACGCCAGCTGCAACCATATTCTTTGCAATGTGACGGGCAGCGTAGGCTGCACTTCGATCTACTTTACTTGGATCTTTTCCGCTAAAAGCACCACCACCATGTGCACCTTTTCCACCATAAGTGTCAACAATGATTTTTCTGCCTGTCAATCCTGTGTCCCCATGCGGCCCGCCGATTACAAACTTCCCTGTTGGGTTAATATGGTAAATAATGTCATCGTTAAATAACTTTTGAATGTGTGCAGGTTCTTTATCAATAACCCTTTTGATTGCGATGTTGATGATGTCGCTCTTAATTTTTTCGAGCATTTTCTCGTCATCCTCAAAAAAATCATCATGCTGCGTTGAAACAACGATTGTGTCGATTCTTAAGGCAGTATGATCCTCATCGTACTCAATCGTGACTTGAGATTTTGCGTCTGGTCTTAGATAAGAGATTTCTTTATTTTCTCTTCTGACAGCCGCCAGCTCAATTAAAATTTTATGAGACAAGTCGAGCGTTAATGGAATGTAGTTTTCTGTTTCATCAGTGGCATAGCCAAACATGATTCCTTGATCACCAGCTCCTTGATTTTCTTTTTCTTCTCTGTCAACCCCTTGATTAATATCTTGTGATTGTTCATGAATTAAAGAGATCACTCCACAAGAGTTTCCACTAAATTGATACTCATCTTTGGTGTAACCAATCTTGTTGATTGTGTCCCTTGCTATTTGCTGCACGTCTAAGTA
The DNA here is from genome assembly GCA_905182575.1 of uncultured Flavobacteriaceae bacterium. Taxonomy (GTDB): domain Bacteria; phylum Bacteroidota; class Bacteroidia; order Flavobacteriales; family Flavobacteriaceae; genus UBA8316. The sequence continues at coordinate 45,434 of CAJJCA010000017.1, forward strand.
GGTTCCGCTTTTGACTTCTCCAGCCAGAATAGCTTGTCCTGTTGTTACCATAGTTTCGCAGGCAACTTTACTTTCAGCGTCGAAAGCAATAAAATTATCTAAAAGCGCATCGCTAATTTGATCAGCTACTTTGTCTGGGTGTCCCTCACTTACAGATTCTGAGGTAAAAAAATATGACATTTAATTGTTGCTTTAGTAGGGGATTTGACAAGATGTCGTTTTAAAGCAACACTGCGTTTAGCATTTTTTTATGAGGTTGCAATCAGTCAAATCCTTCCTCGTTAATATCTTACAAATGTATCATATATTTTAATATTTAAAAAATAATTAATCTTTTTTTAAACTATTTTTTTAATAAAGATGAATTCTTCGGTTGATTTTAACAAAACCATAAATTAATTTTTGAGTGCTATTTAAAAAAAGTGTTTATCTTTCTAATAACAAACTATTAATTATGCATTTTGCGATTGCGGGTAACATTGGAGCTGGAAAAACTAGTTTAACTGAATTATTATCAGAACATTACGGCTGGGAAGCCAATTATGAAGATGTAATAGACAACCCTTATTTAGATGACTTTTACACCCACATGGAGCGCTGGTCATTTAATCTTCAAGTCTATTTTTTAAACAGTAGATTCCGTCAACTATTGGCTGCAAAAGGGAAATAAAAAAACCATTATTCAGGATCGAACAATTTATGAAGATGCACATATTTTTGCCCCCAATCTTCATGCAATGGGCTTGATGAACCATCGTGATTTTACGAATTACAAGTCGCTTTTTGAATTAATGGAGTCGTTGATTGAAGGGCCAGATTTATTAATCTATCTCCGAAGTAGCATTCCTAATCTTGTAAGTAAAATACACAAACGGGGTCGAGAATATGAAAACTCTATCAGCATCGATTATCTCAGCCGCTTGAATGAGCGTTATGAAGCATGGATATCAACCTATGATAAAGGTAATTTGCTAATTATTGATGTTGATGAATTAGATTTTGTTGAAAACAAAACCGATTTTAGCAAAGTCATTGAAAAAATAGATGCTGACTTTAAAATATTTATGAAGTAGTTGACTATGAAATTGTAATGACTGTTGGGTCGTTTTCAATATCCTCCACAATCTGCTCTACTTTAATTTCTTTTTTAATCTCCTGTTCAACTGCTGAATGACTTTCTGCATTTTCGTCTGCCAATAAAGGAGCGATCACCAATCCAATCAAACAAGTCAGCTTAATAAGAATGTTCATTGAAGGGCCTGAAGTGTCTTTAAAAGGATCTCCAACTGTGTCTCCAGTTACAGCAGCTTTGTGAGCTTCTGAACCTTTGTATGTCATTTCACCATTAATCTCTACTCCTGCTTCAAAGGATTTTTTAGCATTGTCCCAAGCACCACCTGCATTGTTTTGAAATATTGCCCATAACACACCTTACTGTTACACCAGCCATATAACTTCCCAGTGCTTCAGCTCCCATAAAATAAGCTATAACTAAAGGAGAAACAATGGTTAGCAATCCAGGGAGTAACATTTCTTTTAATGCAGCTTTGGTTGATATGTCAACACATTTACCATAATCTGGTGTTCCAGTTCCCTCTAATATTCCGGGGATTTCTCTAAATTGTCTTCTAACTTCCTCTACCATTTCCATGGCGGCTCTTCCAACCGCTTTCATTGCAAGGGCAGAAAACACCACTGGTATCATTCCACCAATAAACAAAGCGGCTAAAACGTCTGCTTTAAAAATATTAATCCCATCAATTCCTGTAAAAGTAACATATGCTGCAAAAAGTGCAAGTGCAGTAAGTGCTGCTGATGCAATGGCAAATCCTTTACCAACTGCTGCAGTTGTGTTTCCTACTGAATCTAATATATCTGTTCGTTCACGAACCTCATCGGGTAAATCACTCATCTCAGCGACTCCACCTGCATTGTCAGCAATAGGACCAAAAGCGTCTATCGCCAATTGCATTGCCGTGGTTGCCATCATTGAAGAAGCAGCAATTGCTACCCCATAAAATCCAGCAAAAGTATAGGATCCCCAGATTGCTAATGCAAAAAGGATTACTGAACTAAATGTCGACATCATTCCTGTAGACAAACCAGCAATTATGTTAGTTGCAGCACCTGTTGATGAATTTCTAACGATATCCATAACGGGCTTTTTACCTAGGGCCGTGTAATATTCTGTAAATAATGAGATTAAATAACCTACACCCAGTCCAACAAGTGTTGCATAAAACACATTGTTATTACTGATGTCTCGGGTTCCCTCACCAAAGAATCGCATTCATGCATTGTTTCTGGTAACATCCAATCGATTAAAAACCAACCAACAACACCTGTGATTAAAATTGAAACAATGTTTCCAGTATTTAATGCTCTCTGAACTTCTTTTTCTTTGGCATCATTGCTTTTAATTCGAATTAAAAAAGTTCCAATTATAGAGGAAATAATTCCAACCCCTGCAATGACTATGGGGAGTAAAATCGGTCCCATTCCGTTAAACGCATCTGAAAACTGAGTTCCAGTAGCGTCAGACATATCTTTTATGATATAATTTCCTAAAACCATTGAAGCCAAAACTGTGGCAACGTAACTTCCAAAAAGGTCGGCACCCATTCCGGCAACGTCTCCCACATTGTCTCCTACATTATCAGCAATTGTTGCTGGATTTCGAGGATCGTCTTCGGGAATACCTGCTTCAACTTTTCCAACTAAATCAGCTCCTACGTCAGCAGCTTTTGTGTAAATACCTCCACCTACACGTGCAAACAAAGCAATAGATTCTGCTCCTAATGAAAATCCGGCAAGTGCTTCTAGCACAACTGTCATTTCATTATAAAAATTTCCACTTTCCGAAATAAAGTAAGAAATGAAGAATAAAAAGAATAAGGAAAGACCTAACACAGCAAGACCAGCAACACCTAAACCCATAACAGTTCCTCCACCGAAGGAAACTTTTAGCGCTTTAGGCAAGCTTGTTCGAGCTGCCTGTGTGGTTCGTGAATTGGCTTCAGTTGCTATTCTCATTCCTATGTTTCCAGCCAATCCAGAGAAGAAAGCGCCAAAGATAAATGCGGGGATAATAAGGATACTTGTAGTGTCTACAAAGTAAGATATCGCATAGAGCGCACCAGAAGCAACGATTACGAAAATCAATAACAATCTGTATTCTGCTCTTAAAAAAGCAAGTGCTCCCTCTTTGATACTTAAAGAGATACTTTGCATTTTCTCATTTCCTGCATCTTGTTTTCTAACCCATTGGGCTTTGATAAACATGTATACTAAACCTATAAGTGATAATATTATTGGTAGGTAAATAATGTTTTTTTCCATTTCTTAATTTCTTTTCAATTGCGGGCGTAAAAATAACCAAATTGAATAATAAAGGGGTATAAAAACTAGGGTTTTTAATATCTTTGTTTTCGTGTGCGCACACTAATAATCAAGGTGTTTATAAATATTAAAACGTAGGTCTAAACGCAACTCTAACGCCCATCTCAGGTGATTGAGTACCATTCAAAGCTTGGTATTGGTTTCTCCATATAAAATCTAATCTAAAAAATCGCACTTGTCCCAAGCCAAGGTTCTCGAAACCAAAACCATATTCATAATAGGGTTTTTGATCTGGTGATTGAATCTCCAGTTGGGTATCCAAAAGCACTTTATTTGCATTTGACAAAGACCCATAAGCCATACGAAAAGTCATTAAAAGCCTGAGTTTTAGCTCCTTTACGTAGGGCAGTCGGTTCGTTATAAAACCATTAAAATGATGCTCAATGTGGGTGTTAAAATAAGTATCCGTGACAAAATCGTAATAGCTGAGTAGAGAAAAAGTGTTTTTTTCTAAAGAGAAAGTCTGATTAGCAGGAACCGAAAAAAGAGAAGGCAACGGAACTTTGTCGAAAGATTTCCCTGCTTCGATGGTGGCATCTAGAATACCGAATTTACTCAATTTTATCGGGTAGTTTTGCGAAAGTTGAACTTGCGTATAATTCAAATTACTTCCAATAAAACCGGCAACTCCTTTCTTTAGTTTTATAATTGTTGAGGGATAGAGGTTGTTTCCAAATCGCTGAAAAACACCGTAACCAAAAACCTTTCGTTTTGGTGTGAATATCATTCTAAACTCAAAACCTGAATCAACATATTCGTTTTTGGTGTCACCCCCTACCAGATAGCCAATCGAAAAACGATCAGGGTCAGCTGAGGCTATATCTCTTAAATACCACAACGTACTTAAGTGCAAGTTTTTAGTGATGGCATAATCTGTCAGCACCTTGAAATCTTGAACATCGGTTCTGAAATAATTATTCCCCCGTTTAAAAAGCGCATCAGCAAAAGGATCAAAAACAAGTGGATCTTCACTCATCAGTTTCCCGCCGAATTGCTGCAGATCATCGGAATAAGAAACACCAAAGATGACACGAGGTCGATTGCCAATTAAAAAATTAGCTGATAAACCATAATTCCAGCTTTTGTTTTTAAGGCCATGTGTCAGATATGATTGAAATCTAAATCTGTCATTTTGGGAGTTGAATGTCCTAAAACCAACTTTTATTTTAGTACCCTGGATTTCATTACTACCCACTGTTCGCCAAAGGTCACCCAACTGAAGGCTTTTAGAGACAGGGAGATAGCCTGACGTTAAGATTGTTATGTTCCTAGATATCTTTTTAATCTGATCAACATTTTTTAACTGATTCACCATCCTAAACAACTTTTGATCATCTGCCTGAACAGGAATCTCTTTCCTCCAATAGGTTTCGTCTTGTTCAAATTGATCCACTCGAAATTGTGGTTCTTGGTCTTCAAACATTTCTAGAGCAATTCCCTTGTTCAGCTCATATTTATCAAAAAAGTCAACCTGTTTTACATAGAGTCCTTTTTCTTCGTCACTTTTGGTTAATATCGTAAAATCCGCTTCATACTCATCCTTTAATGGAAGGTAGATCGAATCCTGAATGATAAAAGATTTCTCAAGAAACAAATTCTGAACAAGATTTAAATTTATCTTAGGATTTGTACGCATTTCAATATAGGTCAATGCATAATCCTTAGCCGTAACACTAAACTTTCCCTCAAAAGCTAGATCTCCATCCTCTATTGGAAAAAAATGAATCAAATATTCTTTTCCATTTGTAGTCTCTAGACTATCGTTTAAAACATAATGATAAACACTGTAACCATGTTTAGAAATTGGACTTACAAAAGTTCGATTCACCAAAGGAATATCATCCGAATAAACATCTATATCAAAAAAAATATTCTGAATCGATTAAAAACAAAACCATTTTGTTCGATTCCAACGCTTCGCTTTGCAATGATCTTTTCCGCTTGAAGATCTTTTTGATTGTCCCCTAAAAAATTTCTTACGGTTTGGCCTGCAAAAACAGGAATATAGAAACCCGATTTAGTTTTATTTTGAACAATTATTTTAGACAGAGATTCGAAATCACCTTTAATCCATTTTGACAATGAAGTGGAATCAATGTTAGTCAAACCTATTTCCATATTTCGAACTCGGTTATAGCTGTAATCACTAACCAACTTCAAACCATTCTTACGTTTATTCTTCCAAATTTTTTCAAGAATTTTATAAGCAGGGTTTTCTTTCTTTTTAAGTCTCTTTTTAGGCTTAAGCAAAAGAACAACCTCATCGAGTTGCCCCGCTTCAACCATCGTGATTTTATAAGAATTTTTGATCCTAGGTTTGAGTGAAATCACTCGAGTCTTCATCCCAACATAGCTAACCTCAAATGACTCATGATTTTCCTCGGTGAGTAATTCAAAGTAACCTTCGAAATCTGTAACCACACCATCTGCAACATCAGTAAAGTAGAACGTGTGCGTTGGGTATTGGGGTTTTAAGATTGTCTCTCACAAATCCCTTTATTACTGTCTGCGAAAAGGAAAAATTAGAAACAAAAAAGAGAAACGCTAGATTAAAATAAAATTTATAAATGGCGAATATTGATTTTAAGTGGGGTTATTTATTTAATCCCTGTACATTACTTTTTTAACCGCTTTAATTACATCAACACTGTTAGGAAGCCATTCGGCTAAAAGAACAGGGGAATAAGGGGCGGGCGTATCTGCAGTATTAATTTTTTCGATCGGTGCATCCAAGAAATCAAAGATTTCACTTTGAACCTGATACGTTATTTCGGTTGCAACATTTCCAAAAGGCCATGCTTCTTCTAAAATCACCAAGCGATTGGTTTTTTTGACAGAATCAAAAATTGCCTGATAATCCATTGGACGAATGGTTCTTAAATCAATAATTTCACAGTCAATCCCATCTTTGATAAGAGATTCGGCAGCAGTATATGCCTCCTTAATTATTTTACCAAAAGAAATAATTCTATCATCTTTCCCTTTTCTTTTAATTTCAGCAACACCAATGGGCAGGGTGTACTCGCCCTCGGGCACTTCACCCTTATCCCCATACATTTGTTCCGATTCCATGAAAATTACAGGATCATTATCTCTAATCGCAGATTTTAGCAATCCTTTTGCATCATAGGGGTTTGAAGGAATGATTACTTTAAGTCCTGGACAATTGGCATACCAGCTCTCAAAAGCTTGCGAATGCGTTGCCGCAAGTTGGCCTGCTGACCCAGTTGGTCCTCTAAAAACAATTGGACAAGGAAATTGACCTCCAGACATTTGTCTGATTTTAGCAGCATTATTAATGATTTGGTCAATACCAACCAAAGCAAAGTTAAAAGTCATATACTCTATTATAGGTCTGTTTACCGGTCATGGTTGACCCAACGCCTATCCCTGAAAAACCAAGCTCTGAAATGGGGGTGTCAATTACCCTTTTTTCACCAAATTCATCGAGCATTCCTTTTGAAGCTTTGTAAGCACCGTTATACTCGGCAACTTCCTCACCCATTAAATAAACGCTTTCGTCTCGTCTCATTTCTTCGCTCATCGCCTGACAAATGGCTTCTCTAAATTGAATTGTTTTCATCTAAAATTATATGTATTGAAGCGCAAATTTAATTAAATGTTAACTGATAAGTTTTATCATTATCAAACTTTTTAATTTTGTTAACCAAAAAATAGCTTCTTTAACACTAATTTAGCTGAAATGTACGATTCTCGAACTGTGACATTATGAAATTAATCCAACTAACTATTAAGGGTATTTCCTACAGTGAAACCCAAACTGGTGCCTACGCCTTGATTCTTAAGGAAGCAGAGGGAGACCGTCGTTTACCAATAATCATTGGTGGTTTCGAAGCACAATCGGTCGCCATAGCGTTGGAAAAAGAATTAAAACCAAAAAGACCACTCACACACGATCTTTTCCAAAATCATTGCTTAAATTTTTAACATCCATGTAAAACAAGCCCCCCATCACAAACTTGTGGATGGTGTTTTTTATTCTAGTATTATTTGCGAAAGAGATAAAATTGAGGAAATTATAGATGCCCGGACATCAGATGCAATAGCAATGGCACTTCGATTTAATGCCCCGATTTTTGTTTATGATTCAATTTTAAAACAAGCTGGTTTTAATTCGGAAGAAATTTCTAAAGATGATGGGGATAAAAGTGAAGACAATTGGATTCAGAGTTTTGTTGAGGAACAAAGCAAACAAAAAGAACTTCCCGACGATCTCATAAAATTATCGTTGTCTAATCTAAAAACACTTCTCAACAAATTGGTGAACCTTGAAGACTATGAAAAAGCAGTCAAAATAAGGGATGAAATTTCCAAACGAGAAACTAATAAATAGTGTTAATCTTTTTTTGAAAACTATTTTTGTTTGGAAATAAATCATAGATATTTCTATTTTAGAAATTATTAAATAAACGTAAATGCAACAATATCTTGATCTCGTAAAACACATTCAGCAACATGGTGTTGAAAAAACTGATCGAACTGGCACTGGAACTAAAAGTGTTTTTGGTTATCAGATGCGATTTGATCTGTCAGAGGGCTTTCCCTTGGTTACAACCAAAAAAATCCATGTCAAGTCTGTGATATTTGAACTTTTATGGTTTTTAAAAGGAGATACAAACGTCGGTTACCTTACGGAAAATGGCGTCAGAATTTGGAACGAATGGGCCGATGAAAACGGAAACCTTGGTCCTGTCTACGGTCACCAATGGCGCAACTGGAATGATGAAGGAATTGATCAGATTAAAGAAGTAATCAGTTCACTTAAAAACAACCCTGACAGTCGAAGAATGCTAGTTTCTGCATGGAATCCAAGTGTTATGCCTGACACTAAAGTTTCTTTCTCAGAAAATGTTGCTAACAATAAAGTTGCTTTACCCCCCTGTCATGCATTTTTTCAATTTTATGTTGCGGAAGGAAAACTATCCTGTCAGCTTTATCAAAGAAGTGCAGATGTATTTTTAGGAGTTCCTTTTAATATTGCTTCTTATGCATTATTGACCTTAATGATGGCTCAGGTTTGCGGTTTAGAGCCCGGGGATTTCGTTCACACTTTCGGGGATGCACACATTTATTCCAACCACAAGGAACAGATTGAAGAGCAACTTGCCAGAGACACTAAACCACTTCCTAAAATGATTCTTAATCCTGAAATAAAAGATATTTTAGATTTTAAATATGAAGATTTTGATTTAATCGGTTATGATCCACACCCATTAATCAAAGGGAAGGTTGCAGTATAGCCAAACTAAACAAACACTTTTTCATCAAATACACTAAGGAGTTTTTCAATGTCCGTTTCTGTATTATAGAAGTGAACTGAAAAACGAATATAGTTTCCTCGATGGGAGAATCTAATCTTTGATTCTTCTAATATTTTACTAATTGATTCCTCATAAGGAATACTAACAATACTACTTTGTTTTTTCCGACTTGAATAAGCGGGTTTGAGGCCTAAATCACTAAGTCCCTTTCTTAATTTGGACAAAAGAATATGATTTTTTTCAATCAATTTTTCAAATCCATTTGATTTTAAATAGTCTAATGCAAAAACTAATGAGGCAGCTGCAAGAATATTAAAATGTCCTGCAAAAACCTTTGTTTGCATTTCCGCATTTGTGCTATTCGTGAGCCTTAGGAAATCATCCGAAACAGCGATAAAACCACTCCCAAAACCAGCGAGTAACCACTTGTATCCACTACAAACTATTGCATCGAACGACAATTCTGAAAAGTTAAAAACATTGGTTCCTATATACTGCGTGGCGTCTCCAATGATTAGTAATTCGGGATATTTATTTTTTAATTCCGATATAAAATCTAAGTCGATAATTAATCCGTTGGTGTATTGAACAATGCTTAAAACCAAAACATCTATTGAATTTTTTTCTAAACTTTCAAAATTAGAAATACTAATATTTTCTTGCATTTTGACAGAAAATAGATTAAAATCACGTTCCTCAATAGCAGACAAAAGAGAATGATAGTCCTCGTCAATAAACAAGAGGTTTGTCCCTGGCTTTAACCGATCCAAAACAAGTCTAATTCCAGTGGAAAAATTAGGAACAAAATAAGTTTGATCTTTTTGGGAGCTAATAAAATTAGCGATTGAAGCATGTGTTTTGTCTAAACGCTCGTAAGCATTTAGCTTGTACTTATCTCCCTCATTGAGGTATTCCAATTCAAAATTCACTCTGAAATCATAGAGAGATTTTGACATTAAACCGACATATGCCGTGTTTAAATAAGTAGAGGAGTTTAATAACGGGAAATCGTTTCGAATCTCCATAAATTAATTAGAAATTGTACATTTGTTATTTCAAAATTAATCTATTTAGATTTATTTTAACTGAAATTTAAATTAAATCTATCGTGTTTTAAACAAAACACTAATTCATGATTTATGAGTTCTAAAAATGCCATTGATAAAGCAAATGAGAAATTGCTTTTTGAAGCTGAAAATGACAAAAAATTGAGTTACATAGAAAAAATCAAAGAGGTTACCATCATTGCCGCAGCAGCAGAAAACAATGCTTTAGGCAAAGACAACAGATTGATTTGGCATATACCAGAAGATCTTAAGCGTTTTAAACGACTTACTTCTGGTCATGCAATTATTATGGGGAGAAAAACTTTTGAATCGCTTCCCAAGGCGCTTCCCAATACAAATCCGATTCCTTGTTTCAAAAAACAAAAGTTATACCGCCGAAGGTGCTAGCGTTTGTCATAACCTTGAGGAAGCCATGGCGCTGGCTGAAGATGACAGCCAACCTTTTATAATTGGAGGAGGACAAATTTATGAGCAAGCAATGGAGATCGCGCACAAAATCGAGCTGACTCGTGTGCATAAAGATTATGAGGCAGATACATTTTTTCCGTTCATTGACCTTAGTAAATGGAAAATCATATCGGAAGAAAGTTTTGAAGGTTTTAAAGATGAACCTTCCCATTTTTCCTATTTAACCTATATTAAAAAATAATATCAATTTAAGATGGAAGCATATATTTTTCCTGGACAAGGTTCTCAATTCCCAGGAATGGGTAAAGACCTTTTCGATCAATATGAGATTGCAAAAAAACTATTTAATCAAGCCAACGAAATCTTGGGCTTTGATCTTTCAAAAATTATTTTTGAAGGCGCAAAAGAAGACCTCCAACAAACGAGTGTAACCCAACCTGCTATTTATGTTCATTCGGTGATCCTTTCCAAAGTAATGGGAGACAATTTCAACCCTGATGCTGTCGCTGGGCATTCACTAGGAGAATTCTCGGCCTTGACTGCTGCAGGAGCGATTGACTTCGAGTCTGGATTAAAGTTGGTTTCCAAAAGAGCTGAAGCCATGCAAAAAGCATGTGATCACGAACCGGGAACCATGGCTGCTGTCCTTGGAATGGAAGACGGTTTGGTCGAAAAAATTTGTGCTGAAACCGAAGGTATTGTTGTTGCAGCAAACTATAACTGCCCAGGTCAATTGGTCATTTCTGGTGCTGTGCCGGCGATTGAAATGGCGTGTGAAAGCCTTAAAAATGCTGGAGCAAGAAGGGCATTGATTCTTCCCGTAGGAGGTGCTTTTCATTCTCCTTTAATGGAGCCAGCAAGGATTGAGCTTGCAAACGCAATTGACGCTACTTCATTCAAAACACCACGATGCCCTGTCTATCAAAACGTTGTTGCTAAAGCTGTTAATGATCCTTTGGAAATACAAAAAAACTTAATTGATCAGCTTACTGCTCCTGTAAAATGGACACAAAGCATCAACGAAATGCTAAAAGCAGGTGCAACTTCTTTTATTGAAGTTGGTCCAGGAAAAGTATTACAAGGTTTGGTGAAAAAGATTTCCAAAGAAGCAAACGCCGCTTCAGCTGTAATCTGATTTTCTATTTATTATCCAAAAACTCAATAATCGAATTTGTTATGTAATCAATTTGATCCTCTCCCAATTCCGTATGCATGGGTAAAGAGATGACCTCTTTCACAATTTGATTCGTAACCTCAAAATCTGCTTCATTATACCTGTCGCTTGTGTAAGCCTTTTGAAGATGGAGTGGAATCGGATAGTAAACGCCACAAGGGATTTCCTTTTCATTAAGATGCTTTACTAAATCATCGCGATACGCTTCAGAAACCCTGAGTGTATATTGGTGATAAACGTGAGAATCGCAATCTCCAATTCTAAAGGGAGTTTTTATTTCTGGATGGTTGTTTAAGCGTTGCGTATATTTTGCTGCCGCTGCTTTTCTTGACTCGTTATAATGATCTAAATATTGTAGTTTTGCATTTAGAACTGCAGCTTGAATAGAATCTAGTCTTGAGTTTACCCCAACTACATCATGGTGATAACGCTTATACATTCCGTGGTTTACCATTCCTCTAAGCGTTTGAGCAAGCTTGTCATCGTTTGTGAAAATAGCACCCCCATCTCCATAAGCACCAAGGTTTTTTGAAGGAAAAAAAGAGGTAGCTCCAACTTCGCCTATTGTTCCTGTCTTCATTTTGCTTCCGTCCGAAAAAGTGTAATTAGCGCCAATAGACTGCGCCTCCCCTTCAACCACAAAAAGTTTATTTTCTTTGGCTATTGAAAGAATCTCCTCCATCGGAGCAGCTTGACCGAATAAATGAACGGGGATAATCGCTTTTGATCGAGGGGTGATTGCTTTTTTAAGGGAGTCAATATCTATATTAAAAGTCTTTAAATCTACATCAACCAACACGGGCGTTAAGCCCAAAAGAGAAATCACCTCAACCGTTGCAGCGAATGTAAAATCAGCGGTGATAACTTCATCTCCTCGTTTAAGTCCCAAGCCCATCAAAGCAATCTGAAGTGCATCTGTTCCGTTGGCACAGGGAATGACATGCTTGACCCCTAAATAATCTTCTAAGTTTTTTTGAAAACTTTTTACTTGAGGACCATTAATAAAGGAAGTTGCATCAAGGGTATCAACAATTGATTCCTTGACTTGATCCTTTATTCTGCTATATTGACCCTTAAGGTCAACCATTTGAATTTTTTTCATAATCAATTAAAGCCCAAAATTAAAAAAAGGATTCGGCTTTCCTTAATAGATATATAAAAACTATTTTTGAAGTAATATTATGATACATATTTTATATAACATTATCCTTGGCATTGCTTCCCCTATTATTTCAATGTTGGGGGTATTCTCAAATAAAGTTTCCGTTTTCAACAAGGGGAGAAAACATGTGTTTGAACAACTCGCCGCTAAGCTTGGATCGCCGGATCGAGTGATTTGGTTTCATGCAGCATCTTTGGGAGAGTTCGAGCAAGCTCGCCCGCTGATTGAGGCTTGTCGAAATGAATTTAGAAATCATAAAATTTTACTTACATTTTTTTCGGCCTCGGGATATGAAATACAAGAAAACTATGCGAATGTAGATTTTGTCTCCTATCTACCGATTGATACTTCCGCCAATGTCAAAAAGTTTATGAATGTCATTGCGCCTGAATTGGCAGTTTTTATTAAATATGAGTTTTGGCCTAATTATTTTACGGAAATGAGTAAGAGGAAAATTCCTCTAATTTCTGTATCAAGTATTTTTAGAACCAATTCATCTGTTTTTCAAATGGTATGGAAAAGAATACAGAAAACTATTACTTGGAGTTCATCATTTTTTTGTTCAAAACGAACACTCAAAAAACTTACTCGAAACGATTGGTGTTAAAAATATCACGGTAAGTGGAGACACTCGATTGGATAGGGTCTATGAGTTACTCAATCAAGACAATCAGTTGAAAAAGATTGCACACTTTGTGGGGAATCAGTTGTGTTTTGTAGCGGGAAGCACTTGGGAAGAAGATTATAATCTTATGAATGATTTTTTAACTTCTTCAAAAGAAATAAAAATCATAATCGCACCTCATGAGGTTAATGAAAAATCAATTAAAGCGCTGGAAAAAAAGATAAAAGTTTCTTTTACAAAATGGAGTACTTATGATTTAAAATCGAAGGTTGAAAGCAACATCTTAATTATTGACACTATAGGGCAATTGACTAAAATTTATAGTTACGCTTCTTTTGCCTATGTCGGAGGCGGGATGGGGAACAGTGGACTCCACAATACGCTTGAACCGGCAGTCTATGGAATTCCAATCATCATTGGAAAAAACTATAAACAATTTCAAGAAGTAGTTGATCTCATCGAAAACAAAGGAGTAGTTAGTGTCGAAAAAGAATCTGATTTTAATATTATTTCTAATGGATCTTATAAATAATAAAGAATTAAGAAATAAATTTGGGAATGCAAACTCAAATTACGTTGTTTCAAACAAAGGAGCTACACCAACAATCATTAAATTCGTAAAGCCTTTGTTATGTTAAATATAGACTTATTATAAAATGAAAAAAAATGAAAATTAAGAATGCTTTATTACTGACCTTGTTTACAGTCTTTAATGTCACAGGACAAAAAACACCTGAAACTCCTGTAAATATTATACTAATGATAGGAGACGGAATGGGCTTAAGTCAAATTACAGCCGGTATGTATAGTAATGGAAATAAAACTGCTCTTGAAGAATTTGAATACATTGGTTTGTCTAAAACGCATTCATCAGAAAACCTAGTGACAGATTCTGCAGCTAGTGGGACAGCATTTGCCTGTGGTAAAAAAACAATGAACGGTGTTTTGGGAATGGATATAAATAACAATAAATTAAGTTCAATATTAGAAATATGTAAATCAAGAGGTTATCTTACTGGATTGATTTCTACTTCCAGTATCGTTCACGCAACTCCCGCATCATTTTATGCCAACGTTCGTTCCAGACATCAGTATGAAGACATCGCACTTCAGTTGAGTGAAAACAATATCGATTATTTTATAGGCGGTGGGGAAAAACATTTTAAAAAAAGAAACGACAAATATTTTATCAGAAATAAAATCATCACATTAAATGCTGCCTATGGTTCTAAGCTTTATTCCAATAAATTAGGATTTTTCTTTAATAATGAAATGGATGATTTCCTGTACGACGGAAGAAAGCCACAGCTTGACGAAGCCTTGTTAGCAACTTTAGATAAATTCGACCAAAGAGAAAAACCTTTCTTCATAATGGTTGAGGGCTCTCAAATTGACTGGGGGGGACATGCAAATGAAATCGACTATATTACTTCCGAGTTTAAAGATTTTGACGGTGCAATTTCTGTAGCGGTAAATTATGTGAACGCAAATCCTAATACACTATTGATTGTTACCGCAGATCACGAAACGGGGGGGTTGGCAATAACATTCGGAAAAACAAAGGCTTACACATTTAAATCAGATTTCAACACCGGGGGACATAGTGCAACAATGGTACCCGTTTTCAGCTATGGAACCTGTGCTAAAAAGTTTAGTGGCATTTATGAAAACACCGCCATTTTTGACAAAATGCTAGAGACCGTAGAACGAAAATAAGATCACTTTGTCCGCATACCGTCAATTATTTTTTTCTTGAACGCTTTGTCATCTTCAAGGACTTCAAAAAAACTTGTCAAAAACTTCATAGAGTCACTGTACTGGGATTCTATATCAAAATGGGATTCAAAATCCTCTAGCATCTTAAAAAAACTATCCTTCTTTGCAATGTATTGTTGTCTAACTTCTTGAACTAGGTCTTCATCTCTTTTAAAACCTCTGTATTTCCTATCTCGAACATTATCAATGCCTAAGGTGCTATTCACGACGGAATAGCTAGGGTTTACAAAGCCAGACATGTCAAAATCATAGGGCAAAGGAAGAATTTTTTTGTCAACAAACAGAAGCTTTCCGTTGTGTTGATAGGCAACCGAATAATCCGTGTTACCTATTAGATATTGATGCATTGAAACCTTAATTGAAGTAATTGGATCCATCGCCAATGGATGAGTATAACGTTCAAAAGCTTTTCCTTCAAAACGATCCGCAACATTATCGTCATCTTCAATCAGAAACCCTGTCAGTTGATGAGAAATAGTTTTTTTACCTTTTATTTCTTCAAAAGTCACATCAACTCTTCTGGTTTTAAAATGATAAGGAGATATATTTTCATAAAACTTATAGGCTAAAAATTCTTGAAGAATATTATCATTTTTTTCTTTCTCTAAAAGACATGGCAACACAAGTATTTAGACTATTTCCTTCAAACAAAGTTTTTATCCATTTGACTTTTTAATTTTCATTTTAATCGGTGGAAAGTAACATTTTGACCTCCTAAAATTACCTCTCGCACGCAAAGAAACATCAACAGTCTTCCAAACATTGTCTTGTTGATATGAAAGTGTCGTCTTGATTAATGTGGTATCATTGGTTTTCTTCCGCATTTCTTTATTAGAATATCTTAGCTTAATCTTTAACGGTGCATGATCCTGAAAAAGTAGCGTTGATTTATTTTCACTTTGAGCTATAGCTCCAAAAAAAATAAAAAAACTCATTAGGAAATAAATTTGTTTTTTCATATTATAGTTTATAGATTTAATGAAATAAAAATAAGGAAAATTTTGATACGATATCTATCTATTATTAATCACAGGACTTTAATCACGATTTTGCTCTCCTTAATCATACCCTATTTTGCCCGTGAATTTAAGATAGTGTATAATATTGATCTCACTTTAATCAGCCTTGCGATAATTTTTCCGCTAGTTTTTGCAATTAGAGGGGCTTTTAAAAGACGTGAAAAAGCTTTAGAACACCTTAGTTTGTATCGAGGCTCTCTAAAAACGATTGAATATTTTTTCATGAACAGTTCTAAATTGAGCGATGATTCTAAAAATGATGTAAAAACGCTTTTGATCGATTTAAGCGATACTTTCTTAAATTATCTATCAAAAGATGACAATAATGCAGAAGAAATTGACAGGAAAACAGAATCATTATTTGATTTCATCATTTCCCACAACGAAGAAATTTCTGGAGGTGTTAGACAAAAGATTTTTAGATTCATGAGAGACCTTCATGTTGCTCAAGAAAAACTAATTTCAATACACACTCACAGAACGCCGATAAGCTTAAAAGCTTATTGTCTCATCTTTATCTATCTTTTCCCTGTAATTTACACACCAACAATCATTAACAAGATCGGAATCGACAATCCTTCGGAATTAACTTATTTTATAGTATTGTTAAGTGAGTTTATTTTGATTTCTCTTTACAACATTCAAGATCAAATGGAATATCCTTTCGATCGAGATGGCTTGGATGATATTAAGCTTGACAACTATAAATTAAAAATCCTTTAAATAGATTTCAAAACTATCTTTATCAGCTTCACTGTTGGGGATTTTTGCGTTATGGGCCTATTAAACGACTCCTGTATTCAGTCTTTTTAGTAGTGCTTTTGTCTTTGCCTTAAAGCTAAACTATGGGCTTAATATGCATCAGTAACTTTTTTTTCGAAATCACAAACCCAAGCCCTTCCTTCTGGTGTAATATTTTAATTCACATTGATTTCCTATTGAATTTATTAAGGTCGATCAAAGCCCAATTGAGGATTAGTGAAACTCCCTTAAAAGAATTCCATCTAGCAGCACCACAAAAAGATTGAAAAGGTTCAAATAGAACCAATCAGACTAA
Organism: uncultured Flavobacteriaceae bacterium; assembly: GCA_905182575.1. GTDB lineage: Bacteria > Bacteroidota > Bacteroidia > Flavobacteriales > Flavobacteriaceae > UBA8316. Next base: position 62,403 of record CAJJCA010000017.1, read on the forward strand.
ATCAGTTCATCTTATTGTTAATCAGATGTTTGTAATCTTTATTAGTGTGTGAAATAGATAATTAGAACTCTCGGACGATAGAATTAACATTAAAATGACCAATAAGTCGCCTTAATGTGAATTAAACATAAATTAATTAATAGAAATTGACTAATTTTATCTTAAATAAAATATCTTATGAGCACCTTGCTCTTGGCTCAAGTGCTCATAAAGTGTTCAAATAATTAGAGTAGAAACACACTTACCTTTGAATATCATTAAATAAAAGGTTATTATTATGAAAAAATTATTATTTATCATCTCTTGTAATCTCAATCACAATGCTAAATGCAAACTTCGATCGGACTGAATCAACGGTTGAAAAAAAATTAGATTCAATCAGTAATGCTTATGTTGTATTAAGCTTAATTGAGGAAAAAGCCCTTGACGCAATTCAAAATGAAGACTATGTCTTTATCGAAAAAATCATTAAGGACGGAATGCTAAGCCCTAGAGCATCGATTGCAGGGAAACCGCTTATCATCCATGCTGCAATAAATGACAAAGCCGAGATGCTATTATTACTTGCCAGTTACGGTGCAATGATTAAAGATCCTGTTTGTGATGAAGGTAAAAACATTATGGAGTATGCCATCGAAAACAAAGCTATCCATGCACAAGCTCAAATCATCTTAATCAGAGCTTAACAAAAAAATTCATGCAGCCAGAATTCAATGTTAATGATAGTTGAATTTGTATTTGGGTCGCCAATAGCTTGCAAAAAACCTCATTTCCTAGTTCATCTAAAAGAAATTATAAGCAAGCTGGGAAAAAATTAGACACAATAACAAATAAAAAAACCGCTACATATTTAAGGCTTTTTTTTGTGCGGGTGAAGGGACTCGAACCCCCAAGCCGTGAAGCACTAGATCCTAAGTCTAGCGTGTCTACCAATTTCACCACACCCGCAATAAAAATCGAGCACAAATATAATCAAGTTTTTCATAAATAAATTTTAAGACAAAAGAAAAAGCAATAATGTTTTGTAATTTTATGCCTCTCTAAAAAATCGCATGAAAAAATACATTCAAGAAAATCAAGATAAGTACCTCAAACAGTTGATTGAATTGTTGAAAATCCCCTCTATAAGTGCAGATCCCAGCTACACAGCTGATGTTAGAAAAGCTGCCGTTTGGGTCGGTGATGCCTTAGAAGAAGCGGGCTGTGATAATATTGAAATCATCGCGACAATCGGTCATCCTATTGTTTATGCTGAGAAAATTTTAAATGCCGATTTTCCAACTGTTTTGGTTTATGGACATTATGATGTTCAACCCCCAGATCCAATTGAATTATGGGACAGTCCTCCTTTTGAACCTGTTATTAAAAAAACACCAATACATCCTGAGGGAGCAATTTTTGCAAGAGGAGCGTGTGATGATAAAGGTCAGATGTTTATGCACATTAAGGCCATTGAACTCTTACTTGAAAATAATAAATTGGATTGTAACGTCAAGTTTATGATCGAAGGTGAGGAAGAAGTAGGGAGTGATAATTTGGAGAAATTTATTAAAGAAAATAAAGAGAAACTAAAATCAGATATCATCTTAATCTCTGATACTGGGATTGGAAATGTAGAAAAGCCGGCAATAACTACTGGACTAAGAGGTTTAAGCTATATGGAGGTTATGGTGCAAGGACCTAATCGAGATTTGCACTCAGGTCTATATGGAGGCACTGTCGCCAATCCAATAAACATACTGAGCAAAATGATTGCTTCTCTTCACGATGAAAAAAACAGGATTGTCATCCCAGGGTTTTATGATATGGTTGAAGATATTTCACCGTCTGACAGAAAAGAAATGAATACTTTTAATTCTGATGATGAGGAGTTCAAAGCGTCTATTGGAATTGATGCTACCTATGGCGAAGAAGGCTACACTTCGCACGAAAGAAAATCCATTCGACCAACATTGGACGTTAATGGGATTTGGGGAGGCTATACTGGAGAGGGAGCAAAAACAGTAATTCCGAGCAAGGCTTTTGCTAAAATTTCAATGCGACTGGTGCCCAATCAAAAATGGGAGGAAATCAGCAAGCTTTTTGAAAGTCATTTTAAAAACATTGCCCCAAAAGGAGTGAAAGTGGCCGTCGAAAGGCATCATGGCGGTCAAGCTTATGTTACCCCTACAGACAATGATGGGTATCGCGCAGCTGAAAAAGCTTATAAAGAAGCTTTTGGAATCGCACCTCATCCAAAAAGAGACGGAGGAAGCATCCCTATAGTACCGATGTTTGAAGAAGTTTTGGGCTGTAAAATCTATTTTAATGGGCTTTGGATTAGATAGCGACGCCATCCATTCGCCTAACGAACATTATGGCATCTATAATTTCATGAAAGGAATCGAAACGATTCCTTTATTCTATAAACATTATGCAGCATTAAGTAAAAAGAATTAGGCTTTAAGCATAAAGAGATCGGAAGCGATCCCGTCAGACAGAAATTTTGCTTTTTTAGTGATTTTAAGTAAATCCCCATCCCAATACAACTCATTGGTTATCAGATATTTCTCCGCTTGTTTTTCTAAGTAATCTGAAAAATGAGTCCCGAAGACATCCGTCACTTTTTCTTTGGAGATTCCCCAAATTGTCCTAAGACCTGTCATTACATATTCATTGTAAAGATCGACCTTACTCAACAACTCGGTTTCATTGTTAAGTTTACCTTCCTTAATGGATTTTAAATAAAGACTACTGTTGGAAATATTCCAGCTCCTTTTTTTATTTCCATCGAAGGAATGTGCTGCGGGGCCAATGCCTAAGTAAGGTTTACCGTTCCAATAATTAGAATTATTAACCGAATGAAATCCAGGTTTTCCAAAGTTTGAAAATTCGTAATTCTCATATCCTTTTTCCTCTAATTTTTTTAATAATAAAGCAATAATTATCTTTCACTAATTCTTCATCGAGTAAGTCCAAAGTATTCTTTTCTATTTGATGAGCGAGTACCGTTTTAGGTTCGACAGTCAATGCATAACTAGAAATATGTGGCGGATCAAAAGACAAGACTTTTAGTATATTATCTTCCCAGGAAGCCAAGGAGCTGTATGGGATTCCATAAATCAAATCGATAGAAAAATTATTAAATAATTCAGAAATCTGTGTGATCGACTGAAGCGCCTGATTCATATTGTGTGCACGATTCATCATCTTTAACTCTTTCTCATGAAAAGACTGAATTCCAATGCTCAAGCGATTGATTCCTGCCGTCCTTAAACCTTCTAAATATTCCTTAGAAACATCATCTGGGTTAACCTCTAGGGTTGTTTCAACAGTAGCTGCTAGCTGATAATGACTCGAGATCAATTTGATTATTTCCTCAACTACTTTTGGTTTAATAAGAGAGGGGGAACCTCCGCCAAAGTAGATGCTTTCTATGGGTTTAAAAAGCTCTTTTTTTCTAAGTTTTAATTCAACCTTAATCGAGTTCAGAATTTCATTCTGATTTTTAGGGTTGGTTGAAAAATAAAAATTACAGTAATGACAAGCTTGCTTGCAAAATGGAAAATGAATATAAAGTCCTGCCATTGTATGAGTTAATACTATTGATTTATGGGATTACTCAGGATTGAACTTTCTTTTGGTTTTGACTTACAAAGGACTCCCAGCCACTGTACTTTTTTGTCGTCTCAAGCCTTCCCTGATTGTAAAAGTGACATACTGCTGCCGCAAGTCCATCAGTGGCATCAAGATTTTTGGGAAGGGTCTTTATTTTCAGGAGATTCTGTAGCATTTTAGCAACTTGTTCCTTACTCGCATTTCCATTTCCCGTGATGGCCATTTTTATTTTCTTGGGAGAGTACTCTGTAATAGAAACCTCACGCGAAAGACCAGCTGCCATAGCAACTCCTTGTGCTCGGCCTAATTTCAACATGGACTGAACATTCTTTCCGAAGAAAGGGGCTTCAATTGCAATTTCATCTGGATGAAATTCATCAATTAAGGCAATGGTTCGATTAAAAATATGCTTAAGTTTAAGGTAATGATCGTCATACTTTTTGAGTTGCAACTCGTTAAGCTGAATTAACTCCATGTTCTGACCAATCACTTTAATTAATCCAAAACCCATTATGGTAGTTCCAGGATCTATTCCTAATATGATTTTTTCAGGTTGAATCATTTACTCGGCTGAGCTACGATCTGAATGGGCAAACTTAGTTGAGATTCCACATAAACTCCTACATTAGTTTTTGCTGCAGGCAGCGCTTTGGGTAAGCTCCCTATTACCTCATCTAGAATGGACTTTAGTTCAGGGATCGCTTTCTTTACGAGAGGATGAAATCTGAGCTTCAACCAAACTAAACACCCCTTCTTGATCGATCTTTAAAACAAGATTAACCTCTTCATCGAGAGGAGCACTAGAAATAGGGCTCGACATCGCAATTTGATCCATAATTATATTGGACAAAACCTCTTGAAGACAATCGAGTTGTTCCTTTTTATCGAGTGTTTCGCATTCAGGAAACGTAGGAGGCTGATCATTTGAGGACCAGCTAGAAGCTTTTTTTATTTCAACACTTGTCAGCCCTGAAGGACCAAAAAAGTCACAGGAAACTACATGTGAAAATACTACGATTATGGCAATTAAGTTGAAATGATTATCTTTCATTTTAGGTCATTTTTTAATCTATTATTTAAATTTACAAACTTTTAAAAGAATTTAGCTTATAGCTTTTCTATTTGTTATTAAAAATTAACCTCAAATCTTAAAGAAATATTTGTTTAAAATGGATTTATTTTTAATTATTCTTAAGTTTTATTTTCCTACTCCTCGGAATTGCAGGGAGCTTTCTTCCCATTCTACCAGGCCCTCTTACCGGCTGGATTGGGTTTTTATTAGTTTATCAAGTCTCTTACATACCCTCCAATAACTCATTTTTATGGACAACATTATTTATTGCAATTGGAGTCTTTTTAATTGACTACATCGTTCCGATTATTGGAACAAAAAAATTTGGGGGAACTCGAAGCGGTGTTATTGGATCTACCATCGGTCTCGTGGTTGGACTGATAACCCTTGGTCCCTTTGGCATCATTATAGGGTCTTGGTTAATGGTGCTTTTCTGGCAGAATCTAATTCAACAATCCAACACAAAGAAAAGCAGCTCTAAAGAGTGCAGTTGGATCTCTTGTTGGATTTATCAGTGGATTTTTATTAAAAATCGCCACTGCGACTGATCTTCTTTTTTTACTACCTCAAAATACTTTGGGCAAACGTTAACTAGTGTTTATATTTTAAGCGTGAAGCCTCCCCGTTTAAAAAATTCAATCAAACCACAACACTATATTTATTTAATGAAATTTTAATGCTGGTTTCACAAAGCAAAGTACATACAATGCCCACTTTTTACTTTTATAGGAAAGGGAATTCGGCTATATGCCGTAGATGAAATCTTTAATACCACTTCGATAGGATTGTTTTTAGACTTGAGCTATTTTTTATAACTGATTTTATCAAATTTCAATTATTTTAAAGCGCAAAACCGCCCTGTTGTAATAGTTGGGCTCACATGTGTTACTAAATACTCAATCAATGTCATAATTGGTGATTTCAAGGAATTACGATTAGAGGGAAAATTCTTACAAAACAAAAACTACTGTCAAATAATGAGCTAAGCGACTATTTTTATTAATTTTACATTAATTATGAAATTATTTTTAATTACCTTTTTACTTCTTGGACTCGCCTTTGCTGGAATTGCAATCAAAATATGGGCTAAAAAAGGAGGGGAATTCTCAGGGACTTGCGCAAGTCAAAATCCTTTTTTGAATAAAGAAAATGAACCCTGTGGATTCTGCGGAAAACTCCCTAGCGAACAAGATTGCGAGAAGCCCAATCCACAACACAATTAATAAAACCACTTCGTTCATCTCATAATGAAAAATTTAAAGTCTGTCATTCTAGGAGCTAAAAGCAGGAGCAGAAGGCATTCAATGAGATTTTTGACTTTCATTGGGACTATCTTTATGGTTTTTTACTAAAACGAACAAGTAACGAAGAGCTTGCCGAAGAAATTTCAATTCGAGCTTTCGCCCGAGCTTTTGACAGGATTGAAACATTTGACTTTAAGTATGAATTCAAAACTTGGCTTTTAACCATTTCCAAGAATATTCATAATGATTTACTGAGAGAAGAAAATAAAATATCGGCTATCAAAACATTCTCCTATGACAATGCTTTTGAATTGGCTGATGTAGAAACCACCCCTTCGCCCGAAGACATATTGATTACCAGTCAGAATTTAGCAGCTCTCTTAAATACGATAAAATCTTTAAAAGATGATTATAGAAAAATATTACAACTTCGATTTTTTGATGATCTTTCCTACAAGGAAATTAGCGTTAAATTAAACCAGCCCATTAATACCATTAAAGTTAAAATCCTTAGAGCTAAAAATCTGCTCAGTCAAAAAATCAAGAAATGAGTGCTCTTAAGTTTTCAAAATTAGGGCCTGGATTGCTTTTTGCTGGTGCTGCAATCGGAGTTTCTCATCTTGTGCAGTCTACCAGAGCTGGCGCAGATTTTGGATGGGGTTTGCTTTGGGCACTTTTATTGGTAAATCTTTTTAAATATCCATTTTTTCAATTTGGCCCAAGGTATGCAATCACAACCGGAGAAAGCCTTTTAGATGGCTACTTCAGACTTGGCAAAGTCTACCTCTGGATTTATGTTTTTTTGAACTTGGCCACAATGTTTACCATTCAAACTGCCGTGACAATTGTAACTGCTGGTCTGGCTTCTCAATTGTTTGGTGTTTCCTCTGATATGGTGCAATGGAGTATTGCAATTACTTTTATTTGCTATGCAATTCTACTGATTGGACGGTACAAGCTTTTAGATAAAGTAATAAAGGGAATCATACTCCTTTTAACCCTAAGCAGTGTACTCGCATTGCTTATCGCCGCAATTAAACACGAAGGAAGCATGAGTTTTGCTCAAGTTTTCCCCGAAGCCTCAGGTTTTTTGTTCATTATCGCTTTTATGGGGTGGATGCCAGCGCCTTTAGATATTTCCATATGGCATTCTATTTGGGTATTAGAAAAGAAAAAGAGTCTGAAAGAAAAATTATTAATCAAAGAAAGTCTTTTCGATTTTAACGTCGGCTACCTCACAACCTTTTTACTTGGGTTCTGTTTTATTGGTTTAGGCGCTTTGGTCATGTTCAATTCTGATCTTCAATTTTCAAATAAAGGAAATGAATTTGCAGGACAATTGATTCAACTCTATGTTTCAAACCTAGGGGATTCAGCCTATCTATTCATTGCTATTGCAGCTTTCACGACCATGTTTAGCACGACTATTACTACTTTAGATGCCTCCCCAAGAGCAATGTCTCGCACTCAACTCCTTTTCAATAAAAAAAATAAAGATTTTTACATCTTATGGATTTCCATATTGGCGGTTGGGACCTCATTGATCTTTCTTTTTTTACTTTCAGAGATGGGACTACTAATTCAAATCGCAACGGTGCTTTCTTTTGTTACTGCACCATTTTATGCAATTCTTAATTACCGACTTGTGAACAGCAAGCATATGCCCAAAGAAGCTCATCCAAATAAGGGTTTGAAAATATTAAGTGTTTTGGGCATCCTATTTCTAAGTGGATTTACTCTTGCATATCTTTTGAGTCTGTAACTGAAGTTTGTATCTTTGAAAAAAAAGTTATTGGAAACCTTAGAAAAGAAAAATAGCGGGCTTGGAAAACCAAAATGGATAAGAGTAAAACTCCCAACGGGTAAGAAGTACACTGAACTCAGAGGTCTAGTTGACAAGTATAAACTCAACACCATCTGTACTTCGGGAAGTTGCCCTAACATGGGAGAATGCTGGGCTGAAGGAACTGCTACTTTTATGATTTTAGGGAATATCTGTACGCGTTCTTGTGGGTTTTGCGGGGTTAAAACCGGAAGACCAGGGAACGTAGATTGGGAAGAACCCGAAAAAGTTGCTCGATCTATAAAGCTAATGAACATTAAGCATGCCGTGGTCACTTCTGTTGATCGAGATGATTTAAAAGACATGGGATCTATCATCTGGAATGAAACCATCAAAGCAATTAGACGTCTCAATCCGCAAACCACTCTAGAAACCTTAATCCCTGATTTTCAAGGAAATAAAACCAATATTGACAGAATCGTAGCTGCGGCTCCTGAAGTAGTTTCTCACAATGTTGAAACAGTCAGAAGACTAACCCGAGAAGTTAGAATTCAAGCCAAATACGACCAAAGTCTTGAGGTATTAAGCTATCTCAAACAACAGGGTGTCAACCGAACAAAATCGGGAATAATGTTGGGTCTGGGCGAAACTCAAGAAGAAGTTTTTGAAACGCTCCACGACCTTCGAAAATCTGATGTTGATGTTGTGACAATTGGTCAATACCAAATTCAAAAAAGCATTTGCCAGTTAAGTCTTTCATAACGCCTGATACTTTTAAAATTTACGAAACTGTGGGAAAAGATCTTGGCTTTCGCCATGTGGAGAGTGGACCTCTAGTTCGTTCTTCCTACAAAGCGCACAAACACATTCACTAACTCGATTTTATCGCGCTTTCAATTACAGCATTGAATTCTTTTTCCTCTTTTTTGTTCGAAAAAACTAAAGATATTTCTAAATAGAACAGTTGATCAGTGGCTAATTTTGGTGCAAGTCTTCCAAAATCTTTTTCTGTGGTTAGGATGCGCTTCCCTGCGGCTTTTTCTAAAATCGCATTACAATCAGTTGATGAGAAATTGTGGTGATCATTAAATCTCATGTGCTCAAAAGAATACCATTTTTATTTAAATAGTCTAATAAATGAGAAGGATCTGCAATTCCTGTAACCAAAACAAAAGCTTCCTTGTCAAGACTTTTTAGTAGGCATTGAAACTTTCGCCCCTATAAGTTGTTCAGCATAAGAAATGGAAGTGAAAAATACAGGTGAATTTTTATTTAATTTAATATTTGTTAAAAAAAGCAGCTTATCATTTTGGGTTAAATCCGATGGAGAACGAGTGATCAGGATAAGATCCGCTCGATTAACTCCATTTCTAGTCTCCCTCAATGATCCCACATGGAAAAAGAAAGTCTTTAAAAAAAGGTTTTTCATAGGAAGTAGTCAAGATCATAAAATCAGCTTTCACCCAACGGTGTTGTAAAACATCATCCAAAAGAATAACTTCACTCTTTTGGGGCAATTGTTCCAAAGCCTCAAGTCCAATGCTTCTTTTTTCAGAAACACTTACAGTGATTTCAGGATGCTTTTTATAAAACTGAAAAGGTTCATCCCCAATATTTTCAGCGGTGGCATTTGAGTTCGCCAAAACGAATCCCTTTTGAACTCCTTCCGAAACCCCTACTCAAAGTAGCTGTCTTGTATTTACTTTTTAAAGTATTAATTAAATAATCAATCACAACGGATTTTCCTGTTCCGCCCATTGACAAATTCCCGACACCAACAGTAGGTGTCTTGTATTGCTTACACTTCAAGCAATCCTGAAGCAAACAGGATATTCCTGATTGTCATAATCAGTCCATAAACAAGCGCAAAAGGCGCGAGAAGAAAACGGAAGTATTTCATGCCCTGAAAGATAATATTATATTTGCAATCAACGATACATCAAATGAAGATCAAAGAAGTCATAAACGTACTAGAAGAATGGGCTCCTTTAGCCTATGCAGAAGATTTTGATAACGTTGGACTGTTGGTGGGTGACGCCCAACAAGAATGTAGCGGGGTTTTGGTAACTTTAGATACTCTAGAAACGGTATGTGGACGAAGCTATTCAAAAGAAAATGAATCTTATTGTAAGCTTTCACCCAATAATTTTTTCAGGTTTAAAAAAATTAAATCCAAAAACTTATGTCGAAAGAACTGTCATTAAAGCAATAAAAAATGATATTTCAATATATTCAATACACACCGCATTAGACAATCACAAACGAGGGGTGAGTAATCAGCTGGCCAAGCGACTGGGGCTTATCAATAACCAAATACTAATCCCAAAAAATGACACCTTAAAGAAGCTCACCACTTATGTTCCCGAGGAAAACGCCACTGAGCTTCTTGATAAAGCTCTATGACAGCGGGAGCAGGAGCCATTGGGAATTATGATCACAGCAGTTTCAAGACCCAGGGTCAGGGAAGTTTTAGAGGAAATAACGACTCAAAACCAAGCAGAGGAGAAATATTAAAAGATCTATTTTGGTTAAAGAGGTACAATTAAATCTCATTTTTCAAAAACATTTACATCAAAAAGTACTTCAGGCGCTTTTTGAAAATCACCCTTATGAGGAAGTCGCTTTTGAAGTTAATTCGCTAGAAAACACAAATCAAGACATCGGGATGGGTACCCTAGGAACGCTTGAAAATCCCATGAGCGAAAATAGCTTTCTGGAGCTCTTAAAAGAAAAACTAGGGCTTTCAATGCTCCGACACAGTGATCTGTTAAATAAAAAAATATCTAAAGTTGCTGTTTTAGGTGGCTCGGGTAGTTTTGGAATAAATGAAGCCAGTCAACAAAAAGCGGATGCTTTTGTTACTGCTGACCTTAAATATCATGATTTTTTCAGATCTGAAAAACAACTGCTTTTAGTAGATGTTGGTCATTATGAAAGTGAGCAGTTCACAAAAAACCTGATAGTTGATTATCTTAATGAAAAATTGCCTAATTTTGCAGTCGATTTATCTTTAACTAAATCAAACCCTGTAAACTATAAATAAAATGGCTAAAAAGACTGAGGTAACAGTAGAAGAAAAACTTAGAGCCCTTTACGATTTACAATTGATTGACTCTCGAGTGGACGAAATTAGAAACGTTCGTGGAGAGTTACCTCTAGAAGTCGAAGACCTAGAGAACGAAATTGCTGGATTGCAAAAAAGAATGGACGATTTCCAACAAGAGCTAAACGATTTCGAATTTCAAACCAAAGAGCAAAAAAATAGGATTGAAGTTGCAAAAGAGGAATTCAAGAAGTATGAAGAAAACCTCAAAAATGTTCGAAACAATCGAGAATACAATTCTATTGTAAAAGAACAAGAATTTCAAGAATTAGAAATACAACTTGCTGAAAAGAAAATAAAAGAATTTATTACAAAACGTGAGCTTAAGACTGAAACAGTTGATTTGTTGGCTGTCAAACTTAAAGAACGTAACAAGCACCTTGATGCCAAGAAAAGTGAACTCGATGAAATCTTAAAGGAAACTGAGAAAGAAGAGGGAATTCTTGCAAAAAAATCAGCTGAATTTGAAACTAAAATCGAAGCGCAGCTTTTTGCAGCCTATAAAAAAATTCGAGGGAATGTCAAAAATGGAATGGCAATTGTTCCGATCGAAAGAGGAGCTTCTGGAGGGTCTTATTTTACAATTCCACCACAGATTCAAATGGAAATTGCTTCCAGACAAAAAATAATCACTGACGAGCATAGCGGAAGAATACTTGTAGACGCTGAACTTGCACAAGAAGAAAAAGAAAAGATAAGTGCTCTCTTCTCTAAAAAATAAACAAACTTCTTTTTAACACTAAAAAGCCTCGACAATGTTGAGGCTTTTTTTTTGTTCTAATTCTAAATTTTATATTTAGTGATAGAGATTAAAACAACTTTTTTTATGACAATTTAGATGATTTGTATTAAAGCTGATATTCCTAAAGAAATCTGTGCAATAGATGACGAATTAAAAGCAATTTATCATAGTAAGGATTCTATTTGTATTTGGTTATTTAAAACCCAAAAGGAGAGAAATAGTTTTATGGAAGCTACTAGCGGCATGCTAAAAACACAACGGGAGGAACATTATATTAAATTTCATGGGGGAAACACAGCCGAAAAGAAGGTTGAAAAGTGAAGTTAAATTGGTAGAAGGATTGAAACCTTTTTCTCAATAAGATCCCATTCCAGAGCCAATGGCTAACCCTAAGCTGATCCAAAGACCTAAGTCAAATGGAAAGACTAGGTGTTTTCTGAAATTCACTGCAACTGTCGGTGACACTCTTAATTTAAATCACTCAACCGACACTACTTCGACTGCACTTTTAATTTTAATACTCATTCTCTGGATTAGGTGGAAAGCACTACTTAGTTAAGCCTATGGGGTTGAGGAAAATTCATCCCTGAACTCACTCAAGATGATGCCTGTATTAAGGACAAGTCCCCCACACCGGTCTGTTAACGTTTATTAGGGATGAACCTGGTGCAAAAGCAGTTGGTTCAGTTGTAATATTTGTGACACACCAACCTGTTAGGTTTTGATTGAAAGAAGTTGCCTGATTAAACATATACTCCATATCAGTCACTTTTGAGGTATCCCAATTCCCAATGTCTTGATTAAATAACGACGCTTGATTAAAGATATGTTTCATATCAGTAACATTAGAAGTATTCCAACTTCCAACATCCTTATTGAAGGAAACCGCATTATCAAACATACTCTTCATATCAGTCACTTTTGAGGTATTCCAATTCCTGATGTCTTGATTAAAAGAAGTTGCCTGATTAAACATATAACCCATATTAGTAACTTGAAGTATTCCAATTCCCTATATCTTGATCAAATCTTTGCATTACAAACATATCTCCATATAGTACTTGAGGTATCCAATTCCCTATGTCTTGATTAAATGACGCTTGATAAAATATTTCATATTAGTACTCTGAGTATTCCAGCCTATATCTTGATTAAATGCTTGCTTTAAACATAATTCATATTAGTCACACTAGAAGTACCAATTCCTATTCTTGATTGAATGATTCGAAGCAAACATTCATATAGTACACTCGAAGTATCCAATTCCATATCTGATTAATCGTTCAGTAAACATAGCTCCATATAGTCACTCTTGAGTATTCCAGACCAATATCTGATTAAGTTGCAACAAACATATTGCATTTAGTACACTGCAGTATCCCAATTGCATATTTGATTAATGAGCTTGCTTTTAAACATTGTCATATTAGTCACTTCTGAGTATTCCAGACCCTATGTCTGATTAAGAATATGCATCAAAACATTTTCCATAATTAGACTGAAGTATTCCAAGACCTATATTTTGATTGAATGCAGTTGCCTGTAAAACATACCTTCATATCATCAGCTGTAGAGTATCCCATTGCCTATATCTTGATTGAATGATAGTTGCCTGCAAACATAAAATCCATATCAGTAACTGCTGCAGTATCCCAAAAACTTATATCAGAGTTAAATGAGGTGTTGTTTTAAAGAGTTACTCATATTAGTACAGGGTTGTACATAAATTATAATTAGCTGCTGCAACTTGAGTTTTTATAGATGGTTCATCCACCACCGTATAGGTTACTCCATTAATCACTTCTGTGTCTCCTACTGTTGCAGTAGGACATTTACAATCTCTTATCAAAATAAATTGACAAGCTACACCTACAACAACCGTTCTAGTTACAGAGGCGCTATTTCCAACAATATCAGAAACAGAATAGGTTATTGAATATGTTCCAGTCTTAGAATTATCAACTGTTCCTGAGGTTATTATTGAAGAGGTAAGGTCACCATCTATATTATCTGTTGCGGTTGCTCCAGGGTCTGTAAAGGTAATTCCTGATCCAAGATAGACTGTAGATGATCCTGTTAATGTAATCATAGGAGCTGTGGTGTCTTTATTTACAACAACCGTTCTAGTTACAGAGGCGCTATTTCCGGTAGCATCTGAAATACTATAGCTTATCGTATAAGAGCCTGTAGATGAAGTGTCAACTGTTCCTGAGGTTATTATTGAAGACGTAAGATCACCATCTATATTATCCGTGGCAGTTGCTCCAGGGTCTGTAAAAGTGTTTCCTATGGTTAGCTCTATTGTAGATGATCCTGTTAATGTAATAGCCGGTAATATTACGTCTATCAAACTAAATGAAGCCGTAATGGTTTGGTCTGAACTAACCAGTATCGTTAGAGAACTAGTAGACGTACCATCAGACCATCCTGAAAAAAAATAATCTGAATCAGGCGTAGCAGTAATAGTTACTGTTTCTCCTAAAGAGTAAAGCCCTCCTGGCGAGCTTACCGATCCACCTGTTTCAGCAGAAAACTCTAGAGTGTATTTAATAGTATTATCTTCTATTGGATCGTGATTAAAACAACCATTGAATAACAACAATACAAAAAGGGCTAACAATCTATTGATTCCGATCATTGGTAAATAATGCTAATTCCTGTTAACACTCCTGCGTGTTTAATTGTGTATCCAAGTTCAGGGACAAGACCAAATTTGCCATATACTTTTATAGGGTAGGTAATCGATAGTGAATAATCTATCTCACTAAACTCATCTAATTGCTTTAAAGTATTTATAACATTCAAAGGATCTGAAAAGTCATAGCCTTCAGCAAGTTGAGATACTGTAAAGTTTTTGTTTGTAAGTGATTCTTTTGGTCCGCTTCTAAAGCCCACTCCTAACTTTACATTTAGGTTGCTTATAATGTTATATCCCAGGGTGAGCCAATAAGATCTTGTTAGAGAGGAATAACTTCCATTAAACCCCCTAGGCTTCCAAACAGCTCCATTATTATCAAACTTTTCTAAATACAGGAATTCATCTGATAATTGGAAACCCACAATGAATTTTTTATAATAAAAATCAATTGTAAAATGATAAGCGCCATCATTAAATAATCCATCAACTTTAGGACCATAATATGGGTTAGGATATTTAGATTGTCCCTGAAATAGAATGCCTAAAGAGATTCCACTAATTAATTTTAGGGGCGTTTTCTTTTACTTCAATCATTTAAAAACTATGAAGCAATAAAAAATGAAAATGAAAAGAACAGCAAATAAAATTATAGGTCTTGAGAAAAATTCTTTCATAATACAAAAATAACATTTTCTATTTATTGACGTTTTGGACCTCTTTTTGGGTTAAATAGTGCTTTTCTGTGAGAAGAAAATATAGGTTTTTTTTGTGAGAGTTTTGTGAGTTGGAGGGGTATAAAAAAACCCTCACTTTACGTGAAGGTCAGTTATACTTGGTGGGCGCTAAGGGATTCGAACCCCTGACCCCTTGGGTGTAAACCAAGTGCTCTGAACCAACTGAGCTAAGCGCCCTTTAACAAAAATCAACTGACTTTTTATTTGTCATTTAAGTGGGGCAAATATATTATAAACTTTAACAATAATCTAAAGTTTTTTTAAAATTAATCGAATTTTAAAAGTGCATTGTTTTTTAGTTCGTCAAAAAAATCGGCATCCTGATTCTGTAAAACTTTTTGCGCTATTTTTACATTTTTAAAAGTAACCTGAAGGTCCTCTTTATTGCTTTGCTCATAGTTTCTGTAGAAGCTAAACTTATTTGGAAATGCTTTTTCAAAAGTACAGTCTTCAATCGTAACGTTGAGTATTTTTCCCAATTTAGAAAGCTTACGATCTCTTTTGGTAATGTAAAAGTTAATCCCCATTTGTTTTCTGTCAGGAAAGTATGTTTCTGATCGATTATTCTTAAACAAGACTTGCTGAACAACAGCTCCATCTCTTACATTAATCCCCATCACACGATCAGCCTCTATAACATCATTATTTTCAAAAATAATTCTACTCATATTTTCACATCGAGTTTCAGTTCCGATTTTCAATCCTGATTTTTTCGTTAAGAAAACGCATCCTTGAACCCTTATGTCCTCGACATCTGGCACATTTACACCAGGACCAATTCCTGTACATTTTATTGCAACTGTATCGTCTCCAGCCCAACCGAAACAATCTTCTATCAATACGCTTTTTGAGGAATCTGGATCCCATCCATCCAAGCTACCGAGGTATTTACTTGGAGCTAGGTTATTGAGAAGCTTACAGTTTTTAAATACAACGTCCTCAGATTCTAAAATATGGGTGTTCCAACGTCCAGAGTCTTTTAACAAAACACCATTAAAAGAAATGTTTTTTGAATTTTGGATAAGCAATAACCTTGGGTTTTTTATTTTAGTCTTCGACCCTTCTGCATTAAAAATCATCATGCGGGTACCATTCCCATCAAATGCACCTAAGCCAGTAACCGATACGTTTACTGCGTTTTTGATTAAAATAAATCGACTTAGAGGGGTTTCATCGTCACTTAGATAAGGTTTCAAATCTGAAACATCTGCAATTATCCTAGTGTTTTTTGACAAGTGAATGCGTGTATTACTTTTAATGTTTAGTGTAAAAGTTTTGTAGATTCCATCAGGAAAATAAAGCACTTTCCCACTTCCAGAATGTTCCTCGAGTGCTGATTGAATTTTTTTAGTTTCATTGACGCCTCCAGTATTGTCAATACCATAAGTTTTCACCACATCTACAATGTCATTGGGGGTTACTTCAGGTGATTCTATTAAAACAACCAAACGTTTTGTGAAATCTTGATCGTTTTTAAATCGTAAGACCAAATAGCCCGTTCTGTTAATCGTAAAAGACAATTGGTTTCCAGATTTTTGCCCTTTAATATTATAACTTTTCGGCGAAATACTCCACTCAGCATCGTTGAAATCAAATCCTTTGGTTTTTACAACTACTTCTAATGGTTTTCCTAAATAAGTCAGCCTGACATATTTATAGGTCTCAAGACCGTTAGCTAAAGGAACATCATTCTGTTCTAAAACTGGCAAATCAATCCCATTACTTTCCAATTGAAAGGTTTGCGCTTTGGCAGTTACTATTCCAATGAAAGCTATTAAAATAAACGTTTTTATATAAATATTTTTTTTCAAACTAGTCTGGTTTAAGATGCAATCTACTTATGTGGACCTTAAGATTTATAAAAAGTTTAACCCCAGAAAACCCGTTTTGCAATAAATATTATTTAAAATAAACAAATACTTTTTTGATTACTATTTATTAAAGAATCTCCGCGACCACAAAAGTACTCCCACCCACGTAAATCAAGTCTTCGGGTTTTGCATTTGCCTTGGCATTGAATAGGGCTTCCTTAACAGAATAATACGATTGGAAATTCAATTTCAAGTTGGTTGCGATTAGAGCAAGATTTTCTAAAGGAAAAGCCCTTGGCACTTCCGGTTGGGTAAGATAATAATAAGCAGTGGAAGGAAAAAGACTTAGGATTTCTGCTACGGATTTATCATTAACAAAGCCTAAGACCAAATGTAAATTTTCATGGGGTGTCGTGGAAATTTGTGGAATCACATATTTCAAACCCTCCTTGTTATGTGCAACATCTGCAATGACTTTTGGAGCATCACCCAAAACCTGCCAACGACCTTGCAATCCCGTATTGAGGATTACCTTACTTAATCCTTGCCTTATTTTATCGGTCTTAATTTCAAAACATTTTAATGTTTCAAGAGCAATTACGGCAGTTTTTATGTTGTTGAGTTGATAGGACCCTTTCAGGTCAGATTCGTGATTTTCTATTTGTTCTTGATCTGCAAATAAAATTGGAGCATTTAATTGCTTGGCCACTTTTTCAAAAACAGCTTTTGTTTCTGGATGGGTTTCTCCAATTACAACTGAAATCCCTTCTTTTATAATTCCGGCCTTCTCAGCTGCGATTTCCGCTAAATTATTTCCTAAAAACTGCATATGATCAAGTCCAATATTTGTGATTACGGAAACTTCGGGAGTCAATAGGTTGGTGCCATCCAAACGACCGCCCATCCCAACCTCAACCACAGCGACGTCGACTTGAGACTCCTCAAAATAACAAAAAGCCAAACCGACGGTCATCTCAAAAAAAGATAAGGAATGATGCAAAAAATAGGGCTTGTGTTTGGACACAAAGTCGACAATGTATTCTTTACTAATGAGGGATCCACTTATTTTAATACGTTCTCTAAAATCTTTGAGATGGGGAGAAGTATACAAACCGACTTTAAAGCCTGATTCTTGTAAGACCGAAGCAATCATGTGGGAAGTTGAACCTTTCCCATTGGTTCCTGCCACATGAACCGATTTAATTTTCTTTTCTGGGTTTCCTAAATAGTCACAAAAATCTTGCATCCTAGACAAATCAGGTCGATAGGCTACTGCTCCTTTTTGCTGATACATTGGGAGTTGTGAGAACAGCCACGACAATATAGCTTCGTAGTTTTCCAAGATTATTCTCCGAGTTTGAATTGAATCACAACGAATCCCACTTGTTTCGAGGGCGCCATGGCATCAGGATGCCATTTGTGCAACAAAGCAGTTTGTTTTGCTGGAGCAAGCAAGCAAGGATGGGTGTTGGTCGTGCCCTTAACTCCAGCCTCAGCCAAGATTACATCTCCCTCCTTATTTACAGTGATTCTAACCACCACTACTCCTTCTTGATTACATTCCTGTGCAACTTTCCCTGCAGACTCTAATCTTCTACCATTCAGCCCAAATCCTTTGCCCATTCCACCGGGGCCGCTGCGATTAAAGTAACTGTTAGCATAAGGGTTTCCTTCAAGCTTCCCTTTGTCGCCAGCAACAGTGTCGTCACCTTCTCCTTTGGGTTGTTCACTTTGTTCCTCTGCCTTTTGGTTTACGAGGTTTGAAAGAATGTTTTTCGTAGCATCATCCAATTTGGGTTTAGGAGGCACGACTTCCTCTGGTATTTCTTTGATGGGTTCACTTGGCTTATCTTCAGTTTTTTCTGGTAAAGTAACATCACTTTTTTCTTGGGTTACTGCCTTTCTCTCCTTGACAGGTTCTGGTTGGGAAACTGGTGATTTTTGTATTGGTTTTTCAGCTTGAATTTGAGGTTTAGCTACCGCAGGTTTTTTTGGCTGAACCTCCCCCTTTCCTTGAGAAGAAGTTCCAAAGTTTACTTCCATTCCATAACTAATGGGAGGATCGTAATATTTTAAACCCAAGACAAAAAACAACAGGACAATCAAAACCGTTATTATAGTTGTGATTACTGCTGATTTTCTTTCGTGTGTCGTTTTTAAATATTTCATTGTGAATCAACTGCCAATACAACTTTGATGCTGTTTTGATTTGCAATATTCATGATGTAAACCACTTGGTCAATGGCGACTTTTTTCTCTGCCCGCAAAACAATAGAAGGAGAAGAAGAACTTTTCAATTTCGAAAGGAGTTCTCGTTCTATCCGTCTTTTGGAAACCTGCTTTGAATCAATAAAAAATTGAGATCTATTGTTTATCGTCACTGAAACGGTATTTCTGTTTTCTGTCTTTCCTTTTGCTTCTGGTAATTTAATTTCGATCGTGTCCAGGTTTTTAGCTAAAGTGGAGGCGATCATGAAAAAAATCAACAACAGAAAAACAATATCTGTCATCGAGGACATGTTAAATTCAGGTGATATTTTATTTCTTCCCTTAAGATTCATTCTATGTGGGTTCGTTAAGTAAATCAAAAAACTCTAGAGAGGTTGCCTCCATTTGATAAACAATCTTGTTGGTTTTAACGACCAAATGATTGTAAGAGATATAACCTATAATCCCAACAATAAGTCCAGCAACAGTAGTTGTCATGGCGGTATAAAGACCATTAGAAAGTAACTGCATGTCGATATTTCCGCCAGCATTTGAGATTTCAAAAATCGAAAGAATCATTCCAATAACAGTTCCTAAAAAACCAATCATCGGTGCAGCTCCCGCAATGGTCGCCAATACGCTAACATTTTTTTCCAGCTTATAGACCTCCAGTCTTCCTGCGTTTTCTATCGCAGTATTGATATCCTCCAACGGTCTTCCGATTCGAGATATTCCTTTGGCAACAAGTCTTGCAACAGGTTTGTTTTCACTTAAACACAAAGCCTGTGCTCCTTCAATTTTATCGCTTAAAACATAAGTTCGTATTTGCGCCATAAAGTTTCCACTAAGCTTGGAAGCCGATCTGATCGTAAAAAGCCGCTCAAAATAGATGTAAATCACGATGATTAGTAAAATAAAAAGCAACCCAATAATGAGTTGTCCCCCCAAGCCACCATCCTGGATCAATTCGACCAATGAAAGTGTTTTTTCTTCTTGTAATGGGGAATCTTGTGTTAGTTGAATCATTACTTAATTAAATTAGTATTTAGTTATAACGCATTCGTAATGAAAAAATTTTATTCATTACACAATAAATCCTCGAAGCAACATAAAAGTAAGCGAACCTCCTAAAAAACCGATTGCAGCAAGCCAAGATATCTTTTTTAGATACCAAAAGAAATCGATTTTTTCCATTCCCATCGCAACCACACCAGCGGCAGATCCAATAATCAGCATGCTCCCTCCAGTTCCTGCAGAAAACGCAATGAAATGCCACAAAGGATCATCCAACAACTCAGAAAACATTCCAATACTTGCGGCAACCAAGGGAACATTGTCAATTACTGCCGAACCAACTCCGAGGAGCATAATTACGATATCAGAATTAGGAATTGTAGCGTTTAGTGTACCCGCAAACTCAAAGAGCAATCCTAAGGATTCTAAAGCTGCTACCGCCAAGAGAATACCTAAGAAAAATAGAATACTTGGCAATTCGATTTTAGAAAGTGAGCTATGGACTGGACTGTGACTTGCATCTTCTGTATGCGCATCATCAATAGAAGTAATATTTATTTTAGCATTACTAAATATTTCTGCAAAAGTAGCCACTACTGCCAATGACAGCATCATTCCTACATAGGGAGGCAGGTGCGTAAGTGTTTTGAAAATCGGAACAAATACTATGGCTGAAAGCCCTAAATACAACATTGTCGCTCCATATTTATGACGTTTATTATGCTCTAAATCCTCTTCAACCTCATCCGCAATATTCCCCTTGAAAGCCGGTAAAAATGTGGCACACAAGACCGGAATAAACATACATACTAGGGAAGGAATCAGCAAATAAGAGATCAATTTACCTGTCGTAACCTTATTCCCAATCCACAGCATGGTGGTGGTTACATCTCCTATGGGAGACCAAGCACCGCCTGCGTTTGCAGCTATAACTACCAATCCAACAAACCAAATTCGAGTGTCACGAACTTTAATGACTTTTTGTAAAATCGTAATTAAAACGATGGTTGCTGTTAAGTTATCTATGATTGCTGAAAGTATAAAAGCAAGTATTGAAAATATAAACAACAAACCCTTTTTACTTTTGGTTTTAATAAAACTTTTAATGGTGTAAAATCCGTTGAAATAATCTATGATTTCTACGATGGTCATTGCGCCCAGAAGAAAAACTAGAATTTCGGCTGTTTTACCTAGGTGATGAAGCAATATCTCATCAATGTGTGTAGGTTTCAATTGCTTAAGTACGGTATCTACCTCAAAAACAGGGAGATGAAACAAAGAGATTAGCGCCCACAATATGGCCATCATGGCCAGTGCTGGTATTAATTTATCAACTTTTAAAGAGTGCTCTAAAGTAATGGCAAGGTAACCTAACACAAATATCGATACTAAAATGATTTCCATAGAAAATTGTTTAGTTTATAAGAAGACGGGGTAATTTTTTATTAAAAACTAAAAATATAAATAATCTCCTACACTTTGCTTAATTAGAGTTGAAAATCTTTCCACTCGAGTGGTTTCTTAGAGCTGCCAGTTACACTCGGCGAGCAATTTACTTCCCCTCTTAATTTCAAAACTGCTAAAAAGGCAAAAATAAGCGCTTCTTTAAAGTCAATCAATTCCACTTCAGGTAGAACAATTTTTGTAGCCGTTTGTTTTTGAATTTGCTTAATTAAGAAAGAATTGTAGCTGCCACCACCAGTCACCAGTACAGAGTCCATTCCTTTGAGATTAACTGTGATTTGGTGTGCAATGTGGGTTACATAAGTATGGAGCAAATCTTCGACGGAATGGGAGTCAAATTGACTCAAAATATTGAAAATATTCGAATTAACCCATTCAATTCCTAATGATTTTGGAGGTATTTTTTTATAATAAGCCAAAACGTCTAAGGCGTTATAAAGATGCCATTAATAAAGTTTCCTTTTTCAGCGTTTTCGCCTGCTGGATCAAAATCTAAATTGATTTTAGTAGAAAGGAAGTTTAAAACGGTATTTACAGCACAAATATCATAGGCAATAATTTCCTTATTTGTTTTGATAGACAGATTTGCAAATCCACCAAGATTCAAACAAGCTTGATGGCCCTCAAACAACAGCAAATCGCCAATGGGTACCAATGGAGCTCCCTGCCCTCCAAGAGTCACATCTTGAGTCCTAAAGTCACAAATTACTTGAAATTTTGTCAAAACAGACAATTCAATCCTGTTGCCGATTTGTTTCGTAAAACCCTGATCAGGTTGGTGAAATATGGTGTGCCCATGAGACCCAATTGAATCAACATTTTTAATTCCAAATTCCGAAATAAATTTGAGTATTTTGTTACTTAAATAATTTGTGAAATCAAGGTCTAAAACCTCTAGTTCTTGAGGAGTCAAATGGAGTGCTTCCGACAAGCGATTTTTCCATTTTTTTGGGTAGGAATAGGTTTTGCTATTTAATATCTTAAAATGCCATTTTAAGTTTTTTTTAAACCTAACGTGAACCAAATCCAGACCATCTAAAGAAGTTCCAGACATTGCACCAATTATGTTATAAATTTGATTATCCATTTGTAATAATTATCACTTTACAAATTTAGAATTCTGAGCGTTTTATTAGTGAAAAATTACTAAATATTGAGGTTGATTGTTTTTTTAACAATCACAGGAGTTAAAAATTAAAATTTGATAATTATTTATCATTTGTAATTCATTCGTATAGCTCTTCTTTATTATAAAGAATTATTTTTGTAGTTCTCACTAAAAAATTGAAACAAAATGTTACAAAAAAAACAAGGGTTATATTCGCCGGAAAATGAACATGAGAACTGTGGAGCGGGATTTATTTGTAATCTGAAAGGTGAGAAAACCAATCAGATTATTCATGACGCCTTAGAGATTCTTGTGAAGCTAGAACATCGAGGTGGCGTTAGCTCTGATGGCAAAACAGGAGACGGAGCAGGATTGCTCATTGACATCCCTCATGACTATTTCAAAAGGGTGTGTGATTTTGAAATCCCCGAACCAAGAAAATATGCTGTTGGGATGGTTTTTCTTCCCAAACACAATAATCAATATTCGTTTTGTAAAGAAACCTTTGAAAATGAAATAAAAAATCAAGGCCTAAGTATTTTAGGCTGGAGAACTGTACCTGTTGACTCTTCTAGTCTTGGTGAGATTGCTTTAGCGTCTGAACCTAACATTGAGCAAGTTTTTATCAGTAAATCAGAAGATACAAGCGAGCTTGACTTTAAAGCAAAGCTTTATGCTGCTCGAAAAATATCGGAACACGCCATAAGAGGTTCCAAAATATCCGAAAGTTCTTATTTCTATATCCCTAGTCTTTCTATCACTACGCTCATCTACAAGGGGATTATAATGCCCGAAGATATCGAGCCCTATTTTACAGATCTTCAACAAGAAGATTTGGTAACACGTTTGGCTCTGGTGCATCAACGATTTTCAACTAACACGATGCCGGCATGGGATCTTGCTCAACCATTTAGATTTATTTGTCAGAATGGGGAAATCAACACACTAAGAAGTAATGTTAGTAGAATGCGCGTTCGAGAAGAAATTATGAAAAGTGAGGTTTTTGGCCCACAAATAGAGAAACTATTCCCAATCATAATTCCTGGAAAGTCAGATTCTGCTTCCATGGACATGGTGGTAGAATTACTAACCCGCAACCGGTAGATCCCTTCCTGAGGTAATGATGATGATGATCCCAGAAGCTTGGGAAAAGCATCAAACCATGTCTCAGGAGCAAAAAGCTTTTTATGAGTACAATGCATGCATCATGGAACCATGGGATGGACCCTGCCTCGTTCCTTTCACGGACGGAGATTACGTGGGAGCACTTCTTGACCGAAACGGTCTTAGACCTTCAAGATACACCGTCACAAAAAGCGGAAAACTGATCATGGCTTCTGAAATTGGTGTCGTCGAAGTTGCACCAGAAGATGTTGAAAGTCATGGACGATTGGAGCCCGGAAAAATGTTTTTAGTGGACATGAATGAAGGTCGTATCATCAATGATCAAGAAATTAAGACTAAAATTGTTTCTGAAAGACCTTACCAAGAATGGCTTAACAAAAATCGTTTGCACCTGAAAGATGTGCCCTCAGTTGGAACTACTTGTCCAATTGAAACCATTGATGTTAAAACCAGACAACGTCTTTTTAATTATACATTAGAGGATATTCAGGAAGTAATCACTCCGATGGCAACTGCTGGAAAAGAAGCACTTGCCTCGATGGGGATTGACACACCACTTGCCGTTTTATCTGATATCCCACAGTTAATTCCTAACTATTTTAAGCAACTCTTCGCACAAGTAACCAACCCTCCTCTAGACGGAATCAGAGAAGAAATTGTTACAGACATTAGCTTATCGCTAGGTCATGTTATTGTTTTTGACATTTCAGAAAAGATAGATGAAAAAACTAACCATTCAGAATCCAGTAATTTCAAATGGAGATTTAGAAAAAATTAGAAATATTTCGATTGGCAATTTTAAATCTGAGACCATAAAAATACTATATCCTGTAGAGAAAGGATTGAATGGGCTTGAAGACGCTTTGGAAGATGTTATTGATCAGATTTCAAAAGCAATTGACCGAGGAACTAACATCATTATTCTTTCGGACCGTGGCGTAAATAAAGAGTTTGCTCCTATTCCTTGTTTATTGGTGTGCTCTTATGTGCATCATCAAATGAACAGACTCAGAAAGCGTTCCTTTTTTGATATTATAATAGAATCTGCTGAACCTAGAGAGCCACACCACTTTGCCACGCTTTTTGGTTATGGTGCTAGTGCAATTAATCCTTATATGGTTAATGAAATCATTAGGATGCAGGTAACAGAAGGATTCGTAACGGGCATGACAGAAGATCAAGCGGTTAACAACTTCAACAAAGCCATCGGAACAGGTATCATCAAAGTGATGAACAAGATTGGTATCTCAACTTTACACTCTTATCAGAGGGTCTCAGATCTTTGAAATCGTAGGTTTCAATTCTAGGTTTGTTGAAAAATACTTTCCTTACACTGCTTCCAGAATTGAAGGTATTGGTCTTTATGAGATCGAAAAAGAAATCAAAGAAAGATACAAGAATGCCTATCCTGATAAGATGGTAAACAATAAATTGGGTCTTAATATTGGAGGGGATTATCGTTGGAGACGAAATGGTGAAAGACACATGTTCAACCCAACCACAGTTGCAAAGCTTCAGCAGGCAGTTAGACTTCAAGATCAAGACAGTTATGACATTTATGCCAAAACAATAAACGAACAATCTAAAAGCTTAATGACCATTAGAGGTCTATTTGAATTTGACAACCTAGATCCAATTCCAATTGAAGAGGTAGAATCTTGGACTGAAATTGTGAAAAAATTCAAAACAGGTGCAATGTCTTATGGGTCAATCTCGACGAGAGGCTCATGAAAACTTAGCTATCGCAATGAACAGAATTGGAGGAAAATCCAATTCGGGTGAAGGCGGAGAATCACGCGATCGATTTATTCCAAGTGAAAACGGAGACAGTCGAAACTCTGCGATCAAGCAAGTTGCTTCTGGTCGTTTTGGTGTTACCTCTCATTACCTAACCAACGCGAAAGAAATACAAATTAAAATGGCTCAGGGAGCCAAACCAGGTGAAGGGGGGCAGCTACCCGGTGAAAAAGTATTGCCGTGGATTGCTGCAGCAAGAAACTCTACTCCTTTTGTAGGGCTTATTTCCCCTCCTCCCCACCACGATATTTATTCGATTGAGGATTTAGCGCAATTGATCTACGATTTAAAAAACGCAAATCGCGAAGCGAGAATCAATGTTAAACTGGTTTCTGAAGTTGGAGTGGGTACAATTGCAGCAGGAGTTTCAAAAGCAAAAGCTGATGTTGTTTTAATTTCAGGTTTTGATGGTGGAACAGGAGCTTCACCACTCACATCCTTAAAACACGCTGGATTACCTTGGGAATTAGGTCTAGCAGAAGCACAACAGACTTTGGTGTTAAACAACTTGAGAAGTAGAATTGTTGTGGAATGTGACGGTCAATTAAAAACTGGTAGGGATGTTGCCATTGCTGCACTTTTAGGTGCAGAAGAGTATGGATTTGCTACCGCGCCTTTGGTTGCCTCTGGATGTATTATGATGCGAAAGTGTCACTTAAACACCTGTCCAGTAGGAATTGCAACCCAAGACAAGGACCTTCGTAAAAACTTTAAAGGGACTCCAGAACACGTGATCAATTACTTTTATTACGTGGCCAATGAATTAAGACAAATCATGGCGCAACTCGGGTTTAGGACTTTGGCTGAAATGATCGGTCAAACCCATAAGATAAACTCTAATAAAGCGATACAGCACTATAAAGCCAAAGGATTAGATCTTTCAAGTATTCTTCACCGACCTGCAGAATACAGAAAAATGAGCTTGCGGAATTCAGAAAAGCAAGATCACTGCTTGGAAAATGTGCTCGATATGAAAATCTTAAAAGTAGCAACGGCTGCCATTGAGCAAGGAACAAAAACGAGCTTATCTTATCCGATTCATAACACAGACCGGTCTTTAAGTGCTATTCTGAGTAATGAGATATCAAAACGACACGGACACACTGGGCTTCCTGAAGACACTTTGACTTTGAACTTTAAAGGATCTGCCGGACAAAGTTTTGGTGCTTTTGGAACTTTTGGGCTTACGCTTAACTTGGAAGGAAACACCAATGACTATCTTGGTAAAGGAATGTCTGGAGCAAAAATTATTGTTAAAAAACCGCCTACTGCCACTTTCGTCGCACACGAAAACATAATCGTTGGAAACGTTTGTTTATTTGGAGCAGTCAACGGAGAAGCCTATATTAATGGAATCGCCGGAGAACGTTTTGCCGTTCGAAATTCTGGAGCCATCGCAGTGGTTGAAGGCGTTGGAGATCATTGTTGCGAGTACATGACAGGAGGGAACATTATTGTATTAGGAAATACCGGTAGAAATTTTGCTGCGGGTATGAGCGGTGGAACTGCTTTTATATTTGATCCAGAAAGCAAGTTTGTTAATGGTCTTTGTAATACAGAAACAATTGAATTTGAACCTATAGAAGAAGAGGAAGCAAACGCTCAAAAGCTTAATAGAAAATCATGTTAAGTATACTCAAAGTGAGAAAGGGAGTCGCCTTACTTGGAGACTGGGAGAATAGCTTAAAAAGCTTCATCAAAGTAATGCCTATTGAGTACAAACGCGCACTTAAACGATTGAAAAATGAGCCACAATTAATTGAAGATCTAGCAGTATAGGCCATGGGAAAAATAACAGGTTTTAAAGAATACGAAAGAAAAGACGAAACTTACACAAAAGTAAAAAAACGTCTTAAAGACTATAAGGAATTTACAGTCCCTCTTAAGAAAGATGAAATCGAAGAGCAAGGCTCTAGATGTATGGATTGTGGGATTCCGTTTTGTCACAGTGGGTGTCCATTAGGGAATCTTATTCCTGACTTTAACCACATGGTTCATCAAGGAGAATGGCAAAAAGCTTCCTGGATTTTACATTCCACGAATAACTTTCCAGAATTTACTGGACGCCTGTGCCCTGCCCCTTGTGAGCAAGCATGTGTTTTAGGGATTATTGAAGATCCAGTTTCAATAGAAAATATTGAAAAAAACATCGTTGAACGCGCCTTTAAAGAAGGATGGATTAAACCACAGCCTCCAAAAACGAGAACTGGAAAGGAAGTAGCAATTGTTGGTTCTGGTCCCGCAGGACTTGCAGCCGCTCAGCAATTAAACAGAGCCGGACACACCGTAACTGTTTTTGAAAGAGATGACGAAATTGGTGGGTTATTGAGATATGGAATCCCAAACTTCAAGATGGAAAAGGAAATCATTGATAGAAGGGTTGCCATACTTAAAGCTGAAGGGATCATTTTTAAACTCAATGTAAACGTTGGAGTTAACTATGAAGTAGAAAAGTTAAAAGCATTTGATTCTGTTGTTCTTTGTGGAGGTTCGACCGAAAGAAGAAGTTTACCCACTCCAGGAATTGATGCTGATGGTGTTGTACAAGCAATGGACTTTCTCACCCAACAAACCAAAGTGGTGATGGGCAAAATAGTTGAAAACCAAGTTGTTGCCACTGGCAAAGACGTTATTGTCATTGGTGGTGGGGATACAGGATCGGATTGTGTCGGTACTTCAAACAGACAAGGAGCCAAATCGGTTACTAATTTTGAAATTATGCCAAAACCTCCTGGACACAGATCACCTCAAACGCCCTGGCCTTATTGGCCATTACAATTGAAAACTTCTTCTTCACACAAGGAAGGTTGTGATCGAAACTGGCTCATCAACACCAAAGAATTTGTAACAGACGATAACGGAAAACTCATTGCACTTAAAACCGTTAATGTTGAATGGAAAACTGAGCTAGGAAAACGACCGGAACTTATTGAGATAGAGGGAACTGAAAAAACATATCCTTGTGATATGGCTTTATTGGCACTAGGTTTTACTGGACCTGAGCCTACGATTGCAAATCAGCTTGGAATAGCGTTAGATGTTCGATCTAATTATAAATCTGAGTACGGAAATTATAAAACTAACGTGCCTAATATTTTTGCCGCAGGAGACATGAGAAGAGGACAATCCTTAATCGTGTGGGCTATTTCTGAAGGAAGAGAAGCTGCTCGTCAGGTAGACATCTACTTGATGGGGTCTTCAATCCTACCGACCAAAGAAGGTGGTGATCTGCCACTATTAGGAGATCGAACTTAAAAGTCAAAATTTAATAACATGTATCTCGATATATGTATTTTTTTTAATCAACTTTAAATAAAATCTTAAAATTTATCTAAATTCAGGATCAACTTTTATATTTACAATATTGATTAAAATATAATGTTGCTAAATAAAAAGAATATTTGTTGGGGAATTATCGGTTGTGGAAATGTAACTGAGATTAAAAGTGGACCCTGCATATCAAAAAACGGAAGGATTCGAGCTGATTGCAGTCATGAGAAGATCCCCTGGAATGGCTAAAGATTATGCGGAAAGACATGGTGTGGAAAAATACTATACTGATGCAGATGCATTAATAAATGATCCTGATGTCGATGCCGTTTATATTGCCACCCCTCCTGATACGCACAAGTTATTTGGGCTTAAAGTAGCCGCTGCAGGAAAACCATGTTGTATTGAAAAACCTCTTGCTCCAAACCATGCTGACAGCTTGGCGATTTACAATGCCTTTAATGCAACAAAAACACCCTATTTGTTGCCTATTATCGCAGAACACTTCCTAGGTTTTTAAAAATAAAATCTTGGATTGATAAAGGTAAAATAGGAACCGTAAGGCACATCCAATGGCAACTAAGCAAAGTCGCTTCTGAGCAAGATTTGTCGGGGGAATACAATTGGCGAACTGATGCTAAAGTCGCTCCGGGTGGTTATTTTGATGATTTGGCAAGCCATGGATTGGACTTGTTTTGTTATTTATTTGGTGAGGTGTCGGAAGCTGCAGGTATTAGTTTAAATCAACAAAAACTTTACACTGCCAAAGATGCCGTGACCGGATACTGGCTTCATGAAAATGACATCACTGGCATGGGAAATTGGAATTTTGGAAGTCATGAGAATAAAGATGACGTTACAATTTATGGCAGCTTTAGGCACTATTCGGTTTTCTGTTTTCGATGAGCAGCCGATTCAGTTAAAAACTGAGAAAGGTGACGAAACCTTGAATATCTTACATCCCGAAAACGTCCAACTTCATCATGTAGAACAAATGAGAGATCAGTTGCTCAATCCTCTTAAAACCCATCCTTCCTCTGGACAAACTGGAGCGCACACAAGTTGGATAATGGACAAAATTCTTGGAAATATTTAAAACTTTTGATTAATTAAACTTCTCTTTAGTACATTTGATTAACATGCAATCCTCTAAGCCCTGGTCGGAGAATCAGTTTGGTTCTATCTGTATGGATACATTCATTCCGAATCGTTTAAGAATTTTAATGATTTAACGACTACATTCCCTGACATAATAAAAATAACGTTAAATAATGCGATGGTTCTGACGATGACACCGTCAACCTAAAGCTATCCTTAAAAGTATATCAATTGGGAAATGATATTCATTTATTGAACGATCCAATAATAGCTTCGGCAGGGGTTAACTC
>CAJJCA010000017.1:95000-115078 GCA_905182575.1 uncultured Flavobacteriaceae bacterium
TTTTCAACGTCAACGGGTTCGGTCCTCCACTGTATGTTACTACAGCTTCAACCTGCTCATGGGTAGATCACTCGGTTTCGCGTCTACCACTGCTAACTATAGCGCCCTATTCAGACTCGCTTTCGCTACGGATCCTCGACTGAATCGATTAACCATGCTAGCAACGGTAACTCGTAGGCTCATTATGCAAAAGGCACGCCGTCACAGATCTTGTCTGCTCCGACCGCTTGTAAGCGTATGGTTTCAGGATCTATTTCACTCCCTTATTCAGGGTTCTTTTCACCTTTCCCTCACGGTACTGGTTCACTATCGGTCTCTCAGGAGTATTTAGCCTTACCGGATGGTCCCGGCAAATTCGTGCAAGGTTTCACGTGCCCCGCACTACTCAGGATACCTCTATCAATTACTCTTATTACCTATACGGGACTATCACCCTCTGTGGTCCTACTTTCCAGTAGATTCTAGTTCTGCAAGCATCAAATGTCGAGGTCCTATTACCCCAGTATTGCCGTAACAACACTGGTTTGGGCTACTCCGCGTTCGCTCGCCGCTACTTACGGAATCACTTTTGTTTTCTTCTCCTCCGGGTACTTAGATGTTTCAGTTCTCCGGGTTTGCTCACCTTGCGGTGTGACATATCTTCAATATGCCGGGTTGCCCCATTCGGATATTTACGGATCACAGTGTATGTGCCACTCCCCGTAACTTTTCGCAGCTTATCACGTCCTTCTTCGCCTCTGAGAGCCTAGGCATTCCCCATACGCTCTTAATTAGCCTATCGTAACCTATTACTCTTTCTTTATTAATTGTATTTTACTTATAAAAAATTCTCTATTATTTGCTCGTTACTCTATTATATATATAATAGTTAACTCTTGTATCTTTTCAATATGTCAATGAACTTTAATTAATTCTAAAATTAATTCGTGGAGAATATCGGAGTCGAACCGATGACCTCCTGCGTGCAAGGCAGGCGCTCTAGCCAGCTGAGCTAATCCCCCATTTCAGAAAATCCTGGTGTTAACTAGGACCTTACTTTTAAAGGGGCCAATTACTCACCCTAGAATCTCTGTTTCTGTTGTTTTAAATCCCTTGTTTATAAAACAAATAGTAGTCTCAGGCAGACTCGAACTGCCGACCTCTACATTATCAGTGTAGCGCTCTAACCAGCTGAGCTATGAGACTCTACTTTTTTAGGATTCAATAAACAGTATATTATAAAAAAATGACAGCAAGCGATAGAATTCTGATATCAATCTTGTTGTTGTCGTCTTTCTCTAGAAAGGAGGTGTTCCAGCCGCACCTTCCGGTACGGCTACCTTGTTACGACTTAGCCCCAGTTACCAGTTTTACCCTAGGCCGCTCCTTACGGTGACGGACTTCAGGTACCCCCAGCTTCCATGGCTTGACGGGCGGTGTGTACAAGGCCCGGGAACGTATTCACCGCATCATGGCTGATATGCGATTACTAGCGATTCCAGCTTCACGCAGTCGAGTTGCAGACTGCGATCCGAACTGAGATCGGTTTTGAAGATTCGCTCCTCCTCGCGGAGTGGCTGCTCTCTGTACCGACCATTGTAGCACGTGTGTAGCCCAGGACGTAAGGGCCGTGATGATTTGACGTCATCCCCACCTTCCTCTCGGTTTGCACCGGCAGTCTCGCTAGAGTACCCAACACAACTTGCTGGCAACTAACGATAGGGGTTGCGCTCGTTATAGGACTTAACCTGACACCTCACGGCACGAGCTGACGACAACCATGCAGCACCTTGTAAGTAGTCCGAAGAAAGGTCCATCTCTGGTCCATGCAACTTACATTTAAGCCCTGGTAAGGTTCCTCGCGTATCATCGAATTAAACCACATGCTCCACCGCTTGTGCGGGCCCCCGTCAATTCCTTTGAGTTTCACTCTTGCGAGCGTACTCCCCAGGTGGGATACTTATCACTTTCGCTTAGCCACTCAACCAACCAATGTTGGTCAAACAGCTAGTATCCATCGTTTACGGCGTGGACTACCAGGGTATCTAATCCTGTTCGCTACCCACGCTTTCGTCCCTCAGCGTCAGTATATTGTTAGTGATCTGCCTTCGCAATCGGTATTCTATGTAATATCTATGCATTTCACCGCTACACTACATATTCTAACCACTTCACAATAACTCAAGTCTTTCAGTATCAAAGGCAGTTCTATCGTTGAGCGATAGGATTTCACCTCTGACTTAAAAGACCGCCTGCGGACCCTTTAAACCCAATGATTCCGGATAACGCTTGGATCCTCCGTATTACCGCGGCTGCTGGCACGGAGTTAGCCGATCCTTATTCTTACAGTACCGTCAGCTTGGTACACGTACCAAGGTTTCTTCCTGTATAAAAGCAGTTTACAACCCATAGGGCAGTCTTCCTGCACGCGGCATGGCTGGATCAGAGTTGCCTCCATTGTCCAATATTCCTCACTGCTGCCTCCCGTAGGAGTCTGGTCCGTGTCTCAGTACCAGTGTGGGGGATCTCCCTCTCAGGACCCCTACCTATCGCGGTCTTGGTGAGCCGTTACCTCACCAACTAACTAATAGGACGCATGCCCATCTTTTACCACCGGAGTTTTCTTCATCTTTACAGGTGTAAAGATGATCGTATGGGGTGTTATTCAAAATTTCTCTTGACTATACCCCTGTAAAAGGTAGGTTGCATACGCGTTACGCACCCGTGCGCCGGTCGTCAGCGGATTGCAAGCAATCCCTGTTACCCCTCGACTTGCATGTGTTAGGCCTGCCGCTAGCGTTCATCCTGAGCCAGGATCAAACTCTTCGTTGTTGTCTTGTAAATATTATTTACGACGCCAACAAGTATTGACTTTGTCTCAAAATGGTCTAGTTCGCTTTGTATCTTTCGATACGCGCTGTCATTCTTTAATTCTTATACTTTCAATGAACTTTTTTAATCTGCTTTAACAGATAATTATCTGTTTAGCGAGTGCAAATATAAAACGCTTTTATTTACTACGCATGCTTTTCTTATCCTTTTTTTTATTTATTTAATGATCAATCCTAACCCCCTTAAATAAAGAGAGTTGGAGGGTTTATTGAAAGAAATTCCAAACGATTCCGAAGCGAATTATCGAATCGCGGTAGGGTGTAAACGGCGCAGAATAAAAGTTGTATCCTGTTCTATCGCTGTTTATATGCTCATATTTGAAGAAAATACGAGTTTGTTGCACTTTTGCATTAACGAAAAAATCGATTCTTGGAAACTCGCCTATCAAGGTGTGGTTTTGAGCGACGAACTCTCCAATAGGTCCGCTGTATCGATCTGCATAGTAGTTTGTGAAGTACTGAGCCGTCACTCCTGTTTGAAGATAAAGGGCCTTGTCAAAAAGCTGACTGGAAAAGGTCAAAGAACTTCGTCCGATCCATTCCGGAACATTAACAACCTGAAATCCGCCTTCCTCTGACGTTTGGTCAACATTTTGATACTGGACGGTATTGATTAAAGAAAATTTCCAAAAACCTAAATTTTGAGCCAACCGAATTTTTAAATAGTTTATTGTTCCTTCAAATTGTGTTGGAGCCACAATTAACTCCTCTGCAATTTCATTTTTTTCACGCAAGACATTTTTAAAGTAGGCGTAATTGCTTAACACCTCATAATTGGCATCGATTTTACCCCATTTTGGATGTCCAAACTCGAGGTTTAAAGAATTAATCAGCTGATTCTTATATTCGGGTTGATTCCAGTCGTAAGAAACGAAATTACTTCGGTGTAAAAAGAAATTGAAATTTGGAGCCTGTGATCTAAGACTCAGCTTTGCTCTGGCAGACCACAAGCTTTTGAAAGTCTTTACTTATTTCTGTAGTGATTTGCTGTGTTGAAAATTCTTTAATTAATGAAAAATAGGCTGTCGCTTTAAAATTAAAATCTAAAAAGGTTTTTTTCCAATAAGATGATAGTGCAAATTGATTGGCTTTGATCGCTCTTGGAACTGGATCAATAACGGGCACCTCATCTTCTTCTGGTTCTGGGAAAACCATGAAATAATCCCAATTAATAAATTTCAATCCAGCTTTTATTTCCCCTAATGTTTTATCATCATAGATAGCATAAAACTCATTTTCTAACACAGTCTAAATTGGTTTGATCTTCAAAATTAGTGGTCCCCGAGACCACCCCAAAGAAACTCGTCCTTGCAGAATTGAGGTATTTGAACTTTTTGATTTCGTAATTTAATTTATGTCCAATCGTTAATACTTTTCGTTTCTCATAGTTCTTTTGCTTTTCGGTGCCGGTTAAAACCAAAACATAGGTTTGATCTAAATAATAGCGCCTCCCTGATAAGGAGTTATCCGCATTAATATTATTGGTTAACCTTGAGCGATCTAAGAACCCATCGTAGTCTAATTCAGAAATGGCTTTTTCAAAATGATAAACACTTTGCGAATTTAAACCTCCATTGATTTGATTCTGTAAATTTTGAGCAACATAGTGCGAGCGCTGCCTGTATCTGTAATTCTTAGAAGTATACTGACTAGCAAAAGTTACATGGGTTCCGCCACTTCACGTATTTATATAGTTTCCCAAAGAACGATACGCCTTGTGGGCCACCGTAAAGTTAAATCTCGGTGAGGGATTTACAGTGATCAAAACATCTACCATTTGCCCTTGCTCAAAAACAGTTTTGAAAAACAGTTCTGTTACCGGAGAGGGCACTTCAAAATAAGGGATTTCTTCCTCTTCTTGATAACCAAAGTGTTTTGCTCTTGCACCTATTTGTGGGGTTAATTTCTGATCTTGAAAATCATACCCCATCTTATTATACGTTTCCGCCGTGTTTGGAAAAGGCAAAAGTTCAAAATAATCCTTTCTTAAATAATTAAATCGATAATCCTTATTGATATTTAGAGTCGTATCCAGAAAAGTTTCTCTTCCGTCTGAGTAAAATATTTTATAGTCCTCAATGGTGATTTCGTTCATTTCTTTAATAGGCATCTGGGCAATTTCTCTTTTACGAACGAGTCGCTTTTCATAGTTCGTTCTTTCTAATGAAAAGGTGTCCAAGAGGCTAATGATAATTTTACCCATCAATAATTTACTATTATGATCTAAGGAAAAAGATTCTAAAAAGCCCGTCAACTCACTTTTGATTTCGGGTAAAGTATCATTCTTCACCGTTACCGTATCCAAAACAATATTTTTCAGAACCCTCGGTTTTGGTAATTGGAAGGTTAAGAACATTAAGGAATCTTGGGCGCTTATCTATAATTTTCTCTACTTCTGGAATGCTATCCGCAATGAAGGAAATACTGTCCAATGCACTTGTTTTATAAACTTTATTATCAAAAAGACTGTCATTGGGTTTCGTGATAGAATCGAGCTGTTGCTCGAACTCGACAGGACTTAACTTTAAGGTGTCTTTTACTTGAAAGCCCTCCGCTTCCTGTGCATGGGATACCATCGAAAAAAAGATAAGAAATAAGAGGAACTGACGATGCATTAAAAATTCAATTTGATGCGAAGTTAAAATAAATGTCCTTAAATTGTATTTATTAAGTTGCATGAAAACAATAAGTTGTTAAAACGACAATTCTCTTTGGCTACTAGAAGCCGGAACCGATGAAGCAGGCCGGGGGTGTTTGGCCGGACCTGTAACTGCTGCTGCTGTCATACTTCCTAAAAAAATTAATCTCCGCTACCTCAACGACTCTAAAAAATTAACCGAGACACGAAGGAATTCTCTTAGGCCTCAAATTGAAAAGCAAGCTTTGGCGTTTGCTTATGCCCATGTTTATCCCAAAGAAATTGA
The DNA here is from genome assembly GCA_905182575.1 of uncultured Flavobacteriaceae bacterium. Classification (GTDB taxonomy): domain Bacteria; phylum Bacteroidota; class Bacteroidia; order Flavobacteriales; family Flavobacteriaceae; genus UBA8316. The sequence goes on from CAJJCA010000017.1 coordinate 100,795, forward strand.
CGAAATTAATATTCTTAACGCCAGTATTAAGGCCATGCATTTGGCGATAGAACAACTTTCAAAGACGCCTGAGTTTATTGCAGTTGACGGAAATCGCTTTCATCCTTTTCCTAAAATCCCGCATGAATGTATCATAAAAGGAGATGGAAAATATTTAAACATCGCTGCGGCATCAGTTTTAGCAAAAACTTACCGAGATGATTTTATGGAAGCACTACACCAAGAGTATCCACATTACTGCTGGAATAAAAACAAAGGATATCCCACAAAAGCGCACAGAGATGCCATCAGAAAATTCGGAACATCACCGCACCACAGAATGACTTTTCAGCTTCTTCCAAAACAATTGTAAATTGGATTTAAATAAGCCTTTATTAAATTGTTGAAAAATTGATTGAATTTAATCTTTAGGATATGGTGTAACGGTTAGGAGTTTTTTATTTTTGATTCATATTATGAGAAAAACAATTGGGTTCTTTTTTGCAGTTTTAATAATTGGGTGTAAACCCAAAATCAGTGAAACGCTTCAACTGATTGATTACGTCCCTCAAAACACGGTTATTGTCATTCAACTTAATGATACCGTAGCTCTGAAGTCATCCGAAATGCTGTCTAAGGCCTATAGATTAAACAAAGAGTACAAAAATAGTTTTGAGAATATAAGGCCGAAAAACATTGAACTCCCCGCTCTGTATTGCATCACTCCAATTGGGAAAAACAAAAATGCTGTAAGCTTAATAACCAGGTTGAGTGCTATGGATACTCTCAATATTGCAGAAAACAACATTTCTTACAATGACATTAAAATAGAAATCACTAAAAAACAAGGCAAGGTGTTTTATGCCGCCAAAATGGGCGACTTCAAAATGATTTCAGAATCTCAATTGGTTTTAGAAAACTCCATTCGTAATTTCCAGAATAACCAAAGAGGAATTATAAATAATGAGTTTTATCAATTGGCCGAAAGCATGGATAAAGATTTACCTCTTAATTTTTTCCTTAATCCCTCTGCAAAAAAAATATTGAAAGAAATATTTCCAATAGCACCACTTTTCCCGAAAACGAGTAAACATTGGTTGGAATTAGATCTCGACATTGATGGAGAATCTTTTTCCCTCAATGGAGCGGCCTTTTTAAATGACTCTCTCCCCGATGCTTTGAGTTTAATAAAAAATTTGAGCCCCAGAAAACTATACATCCCAAATGCAGTTCCAAAAGGCTTTACCAGCTATCTTGGTTTATCGATTGAAAACATCCAACAATTGGAGGATAACTTTAAAAACTTTAGCAGAAAAACCAATATTCCCTTAAATAATATTGATTTCTCGTCGATCAGTTCAGTAGATGAAATGGGTTCCCTATTTAAAACAAAAAAAGCACTGATTTTTCAGTAAACAATACGGAAAACCAGTTTCCTTTCCTGTCATTTGAAACGGAAGGAAAAAAATACCGTTCAATTTCTTACTACCCAATTAAACTTCCCGTTGAAATAATCGAAATGACGGCTCAGTTTGGGGATAAAGTTAATGTGAAGTGGGCGGCTCCTTTAGAAGACTACTTGATTTTCACAGAAGAAGAAGCTTTGATGAAAAACATCTTGGGGAACTTTGTTGACGGAAGCACCCTGGCCAACAATCTTGCTTTCAAAGAGCTTCAAGACCAACTGGCAAGTAATAATTCTTTTTTATGGATTGCGAACACTGAAAAGTTATTTGACCTCTGGAAGAAAAAAGGATTAAAAAACAAGGCGTTAGATAATATTTCTTCCTCCGATTATCCTTTGATTTCATTTCAAGGTGTTGGGGAGAAAAATTTCACGCACCTCCATTTAAGGGCTCAAAAAAACTTACCAAAAAATATAGGGAAAGGTGTGAAAACCGAATTCAACATCAATCTAGACAAGTCTGCAGCGACGAACCCTCAGTGGCTCAAAAACCACAGAAGCAAGGGTATGGATCTCGCGATTCAGGATGAATCGAATGTATTATACCTGTTCTCAAATAATGGAAGCTTGTATTGGAAAAAACAATTGCCAGGGAAAATAATTGGTCCCATTCAGCAAGTCGATTTGTATAAAAACAAAAGACTACAAATGGCATTCAGAACGACGGATCGCTTTATGGTTTTAGATCGCAATGGAAATATTGTTAAACCCTTTGACATAAAACTACCTAAAAATCAAAACCCAAAACCACTTGCCGTTTTTGATTATGATCTTAATCGAAACTATCGGTTTTTATTAGGTCAGGATAATTTCCTTGCCATGTATGACAACAAAGGGAAGAAGCTCAGTGGATTTAAGCTTAATAAACTTTCGAGCAATCTTTTAGCTGCTCCAAAGCATATCCGAATAAAAAGTAAAGATTATCTATTGTTACCGTTAGAAGACAATACCCTAAAAATCGTTTCAAGAACTGGTAAAAACAGGGTTAAGGTTAAAGAAAAAATTGCCTTTAGTGGGAATCAAATTTATTCCTACCTCAATACCTTCTCGACCACAGACCAAGCTGGAAATTTAATTCAGGTTGACACCAAGGGGAATGTTGTTAAAACTCCATTAAGCCTCGCCCAAGGTCATAAAATTGATGCAACCTCAAAGTCAATGGCCTCCATTTCTGATAACATTCTAACGATCAAGGGGATTCCGGTTACACTTCCTTTTGGAGCTTATACCCAACCTAAAATCTTTTATATTAACAATATCCTATACATCACCACCACAGATCAGGAGGCTCAAAAAGTCTATGTTTATTATAGCAATGGAACAGCGGTGGAGGGATTCCCAGTCTATGGAAGTTCAGCAGCTGATCTTTCGAATATTGACAAAGATACGGCGGTTGAATTGAGTGTTCGTTCTGAAAATAAAGAAGTGCTGATTTACGAATTCAACTAAGAATTAATTTAGTTCCGCTTCGAATAAATCTAAAAAATGTTTAACCAATTTTTCTTTAACTTCATCTAAACAAATTTCCTCTCCTAATTCTACTTTCAAAGAAGTTACTCCTTTTCCCTTAATTCCACAGGGAACAATATGTTCAAAATAAGTCAAATCCGTATTTACATTTAATGCAAACCCGTGCATGGTCACCCATCGACTCGCCCGAACGCCCAAGGCGCAAATCTTTCTTGCAAAGGGAGTTTCAGCGTCAAGCCAAACTCCTGTTTCTCCCTTGCTTCTTGTGGCTGTAAGTTCATATTCGGCTAGGGTTTTAATTATAATTTCTTCTAAAAACCTCAAGTATTTGTGAATGTCTGTAAAGAAATTATCTAAATCTAAAATGGGGTATCCAACGATCTGACCTAATCCATGGAAAGTAATATCACCACCACGATTCGTCTTATAGAACTCTATTTCTTTTTCTTTTAGACCCTTCTGGTCAAGCAACAAATGCTGAATGTCACCACTTTTACCCAGAGTGTAAACTGGTTTATGCTCAACAAAAAGCAAGAAGTTATTCGTTGGAGTGGGCTGCGCTTTCTGGCGATTCGCTTTCTTTTCAGAAATGATTTTATAGAAAATAATCTTCTTGAACCTCCAAAGCTGTTGCAAACGAAAGAAGTCCCAAATCCTCAAAAGTTATTATTTTGTTTTTAATATCCATTAAAACGATTGTGTTATTTAAGATGACCAATGCAGCGATTACGCCAGGCACCCAACCACAAAGAGTCAGAAGGAATACAATGATTACTGATCCACAACCTTGGTCGATTACTGCAAGCGGAGGGAAGAAAATTGATAATAAAACACGAAAAATACTCACAACTTTATTTGTTTAAGCAAAGATATAAAATTTGATCCCCCCTATTTCGTGAGACTACTTATCTTTGCAAAAATTGAAATGTAAGATGTCGCAACTGTCAGAACAAGAACAAGTCAGAAGAGAAAAGCTTGAAGCTTTAAAAAACCTAGGTATAAACCCCTATCCTGCTCCACTTTACCCAATCAATGCTAATTCTTCGAATATAAAAGAAGATTTTGAGGAAGAAAAGGATGTCATTATCGCGGGTAGGTTAATGTCGCGAAGAATTCAGGGAAAAGCAAGTTTTGCGGAATTACAAGACAGTCAAGGGAGAATTCAGGTCTATTTTAACAGAGATGAGATCTGCACCAGTGAAGACAAAACACTTTATAACGAGGTTTATAAAAAGCTTTTAGACATTGGTGACATCATCGGCATCAAAGGAAAGCTATTCACGACTCAAGTTGGTGAAAAAACGGTTATGGTTAAGGAATTTGAAATATTAAACAAAACTTTACGCCCACTCCCACTCCCCAAAACAGATGCAGAAGGGAATGTTTATGATGAATTTAACGACCCTGAGCTTAGGTACCGTCAACGCTATGTTGATTTAATCGTGAATCCAAAAGTTAAGGAGACCTTTCTAAAGCGTACAAAAATAACGAATAGCATTAGAACTTTTTTTAACGAAAAAGAATACTTAGAAGTTGAAACTCCAGTACTTCAACCCATTCCTGGAGGAGCAGCAGCTCGTCCCTTTATTACGCATCACAATGCCCTTAACATGCCTCTTTATTTAAGAGTCGCCAACGAACTCTACCTCAAACGACTCATCGTAGGTGGATTCGACGGAGTATATGAATTCTCAAAAGACTTCAGAAATGAAGGGATGGACAGAACCCACAACCCTGAATTTACGGTGATGGAGCTCTATGTTGCCTATAAAGATTATTTCTGGATGATGGACACTACCGAAGCTCTTCTTGAGAAAGTAGCTTTAGATTCCAACGGAAGTTCTTCTGTGACGGTTGAATACAACAGCATTGATTTTAAGGCTCCTTATCCTCGAATCCCCATTCTTGAAGCCATCAAAATTCATACGGGTGTTGATGTTTCAGAAATGGATGAAAATCAACTGCGGGAAGCAGCAAAAGACATGGGACTTGAAGTTGATGAGTCTTTGGGAGAGGGAAAGCTAATCGACGAAATTTTTGGTGAAAAATGTGAACACCATTACATTCAGCCAACTTTCATTACGGATTATCCTAAATCAATGAGTCCTTTAACAAAAGAACATCGTTCGAACCCTAAACTTACCGAAAGGTTTGAGTTGATGGTTAATGGTAAAGAACTAGCTAACGCTTATTCCGAATTGAATGACCCCATCGATCAAAGGGAACGATTCGAAGAGCAAATGCGTCTCAGCGAAAAAGGAGATGACGAAGCCATGTTTATAGATCAAGATTTTCTCAGAGCGTTAGAATACGGAATGCCTCCTACTTCAGGAATTGGAATTGGAATTGACCGTTTGGTGATGTTGATGACCAATAATAGCTCCATACAAGAGGTGTTGTTTTTCCCTCAAATGAAACCCGAACAAAAAGCAGCTGTGCTTTCAGAGGAAGAAAAAATTATTTTCGATTTGCTTAAGTCAGAAAACCCTGTTTGTTCTTAGTGTTTTAAAAGAAAAGAGTGGACTGAGTAATAAAAAGTGGGACACTTCTATCAAAGGATTGACCAAGAGTAACCTTGCAAAAGTTTTTAAAAATGAGGAAGGGTTATTTGTAACGCTTGTTTAAGATTTATACTAAAATCCATTTATTGTTTTTTCAAACGCTTTCAGTGTAAAATAAATGTCTTCCATTGATAGTGCATCATTTAAAAAGTAACTTTCAAAAGCACTTGGAGGTAAGTAAATTCCTTCATCCAACATGCCATGAAAGTATTTCTTGAAAAAATCATTGTTTCCTAAAGCAGCAGTTTCGAAGTCAACGACTTCTTCTGCAGTGAAATGAAGCGAAATCATCGAACCAAAACGGTTAATCTGAAAAGGCATTCCTTTTCTCAAAAGAATACTTTCCATACCCTCGTGTAAGGTTTTGGTTTTAGCTTCCAAGCTTGAAAAGATTGATGGATTTTTATTTAATTCAGTTAACATGGCCAAACCTGCCGCCATTGCCAATGGATTTCCACTTAAGGTTCCTGCTTGATATACCGGTCCTTCCGGAGCAAGGTGTTGCATGATTTCATTTTTGGCGGCAAAAGCTCCCACGGGAAGACCTCCTCCTAAAACTTTTCCAAAAGTGATGATGTCAGCTTTTACTCCTAATTTCTCCTGTGCACCTCCAGGAGCGAGACGGAATCCCGTCATGACTTCGTCAAAAACAAGTAATGTGCCCTGAGCATCACAAAAACTCCTTAATCCTTCCAAAAACCCTTCCTTGGGCGGTATACATCCCATGTTTCCAGCTACGGGTTCGACAATGATTGCTGCGATTTGATTTTCATTTTCTTTAAAAATTTCCGCAACACTTTCTAGGTCATTGTATTTTGCCAAAAGGGTGTCTTTTGCCGTGCCTTGTGTAACACCTGGACTATTGGGCGAACCAAAAGTAACCGCACCACTTCCTGCTTGAATTAAAAAAGAGTCTGAATGGCCGTGATAACAGCCTGCAAATTTTATTATTTTCTCACGTCCTGTTACCCCTCTTGCCAAACGAATGGCACTCATGCATGCTTCGGTTCCTGAGTTAACAAATCTAATTTTATCAATGTTCGGAACCATTTGAACCGCCAAACTTGCAATTTCAGTTTCTAAAGCCGTTGGCATCCCAAAAGATGTCCCTAACTTGGCGCGTTCAATAACAGCCTTAATTACTGGTTCAAAAGCATGTCCCAAAATAACTGGTCCCCAACTAGAAATATAATCAATCAGTCGGTTTCCATCTTCGTCATACAGATAAGCTCCTTTTGCTTTTTCAACAAAAATGGGGGTTCCCCCAACGGCTTTAAACGCCCTTACAGGAGAGTTTACTCCGCCCGGAATTACTTTCTGCGCAGCTTGATAGAGCGCACTACTTCTTTGATATCGCATAACTATTCGTTTGTAGGAATGATTAAATCCTGACCTAAAAAAATCGCATTATCAATAATTTGATTTTTTTGAGCCAAGGTTTCAAGGTCAATATTGTATTTTTTAGAGATTGAATAAAGAGTATCTCCTTTTATAACTTGATGTGTTTTAACTGATTTATTTTCAGCCTTTTCCACTAAAGAAGGTGTTTCACTTTTCTTCTTATTCTTTTTTTTATGATCAAATTTATCTAAATCAAAACGTTCAATTAAACTAATCAGCTTGTCTGGATATTTTGGATCTGTTGCATAACCGGCTTTTTTAAGTCCCTTTGCCCAAGATTTATAATCCCCTTTTTTAATCTTAAATAAAAAGGCATAACGTGACCTTTCACTTAAAAACAAGGAATGGTCGCGATAGGATTTTGCAGGATCCGAATAAACCCTAAAACATTCTCCTTTTTCATCATCATCGTGATAGATCTTTTTACCCTTCCAATCTCTGTGACATTTTATTCCAAAATGATTATTGCCCTCAACGGCCAAACGACCCGTCCCCATGCCTGACTCTAGGATTCCTTGGGCCAAAGTGATGCTTGCAGGAATTTCATGTTTCTTCATTTCGCTAACTGCAATTTCAGCATAGGTCGCTATGTAAAGATTCGCTCTTTCTTCGGTAGATAATTTATTCTTGGTTTTTTTAATTTTGACTTTTAGTTTCTCAAGAACCTTTTCAGTAGGAACTGACTTGGTTGAAACAGACTTATTTTCCTTCCTAACCACAACTTTTCTAGAAGCACCACAACTTAGAAAAAGAAATACAGCACAAAAAAGCAGGAGATTTTTTACTGTGTAATTTCTGGCCATCCCTTTTTTATCAGTTTTTGATTCATTCCTGCAATTCCCTGAAGTCCTCCTGTGTGAATCACAAGAATATTGTTTCCCCATTTCCATTGTTTATTTTTAATTAATTCAAAAATACCAAAAAGCATCTTTCCAGTATAGACTGGGTCCAAAGGAATTTTAAAATTTTTGTTAAAGGTGTTTATAAAATCAATTAATTGTTTTGAAATTTTGGCATATCCCCCATGGGTAAAATCATGGTTGAGTTCCCAATTATCTCGCTGGGTGTACTTTTTAATTTCTTCGTGTAGTCCCAAATGTTTTAAGGCTGCAAAGCCCAAAACTTTTTGATTCACATTAGTGCTTTCTATAATTCCTGCCAAAGTACCTCCTGTTCCAACACTAGAGCAAATCACATCGAATTCTTTGTCCTCTTCCGTCAGTATTTCAGAACACCCTTTGATCGCTAATGCATTTGTCCCCCCTTCAGGGAGGTGATAAAAAGAGCCCCATTTCTCTCTGAGTTCTTCAAGGTATTGTGATGTGTGTTTTTGACGGTATTCCGTTCTAGAAATGGGAAAGAGTTCCATCCCTTGTGCTCTGCAAAACTTCAAAGTTGGATTCTCTGATCTTTCTTCCTCCCCCCGAACATAGCCAACTGTTTTAAATCCCATTATTTTTCCAGCTGCCGCTGTCGCAGAAAGATGGTTGGAGTAAGGACCGCCAAAAGTAAGAAGTGCCTCCGCTCCTTTTTGCTTCGCCAGGGTTAAGTTATGGTTTAACTTTCTAAAGTTTATTTCCCGAAACATGAGGATGTAAAAGGTCTTCGCGTTTTATTGTGATTTCAATCCCTCCAAAACGAGTCACCCACTGATTTATTGAATTTTTAGCCTGAAAAAGCAATGTGTTTAAATCTTAAAGTAAAAATCTAAAGATAAAGTTAATATTGAAGTAACATCAGATTTAAATATCAAGATCGGTACAAATAGTTATATTTAGACAATGAATCATAAACCTTCCCCACGACTAGAAAAAGAGGATTTTTATTTATCCCCGGAAGGCTATCGCGTTTTTACAGAAAAATACCATCTCAAAAGGGGATATTGTTGTAAAAACAATTGCCGTCACTGCCCTTACGGTTTTGATCCAAAAACAGTAATATAAATTAGGCATAGTTTTTGTAATTATATTATAAAAATCATCGTCATGAAAAAAGTTTATTTATTTTTATTATGTTGGAACGATGGTAAGCTGCAGTTCCATTCGCGTTTATACCGACCACGACTCTGGTGTGGATTTTTCAAAGTATAAAACCTATGCTTTTTACAAACCAGGAATTGATAAGGTTGAAATCTCTGATTTAGACAAGCGACGAATTCTCAAAGCGATCGATAAAGAAATGGCTGGCAAGTCTCTTATAAAATCAAAAACACCAGACCTTTTGGTTAGCATCAACACTACGGCTAAGGAAAAAGTCTACGTAAATTCAATGAATTACGGTTATTGGGGATGGAACCCTTGGTCTTTTGGACCCAACTTCAACACGGTGAGTTCCCATACCGAAGGTGCTTTATATATCGACCTAATCGATGGAAACACCAAGCAATTGGTTTGGCAAGGAAAAGGTAATGGTGGAATCACTGAGTACTCTAAAGATCGAGACGAGCGCATTGGATTGTTTGTAACGGAAATACTCAACACTTATCCTCCAGAACAATAAATAATTATTTTTTAATTAAATCAGATTTATTGCTTCAGCCAAAGCTTGGGTAATCCCTGCTGTATTTTTACCCCCGGCTATTGCAAAAAATGGCTGTCCACCTCCACCTCCTTGAATGTATTTTCCAAGCTCGCGGACTACTTTTCCGGCATCCATTCCTTTTTCAGAAACTAGTGCTTTTGAAATGTAACAACTTATAATTGGTTTGTCACCTTTTGTAGCTCCAAGTACCAAAAATAAATTATCGAATTTTTTGCCCAATTCAAAGGAGAGGTCTTTTAGTGCTGGGGCTTCCATGTCTACTTTTTTTGCTAAAAAAGAAATACCTTTGACTTCTTTTATTTCACCTAATACTTCCTTGGCAACCACTTGACTTTTGAGTCGCTGCAAATCATTAAGTTCCTTTTTCAAGTGGGTGTTTTCTTCCTGTAGTTGCTGAACAGACTTAGCGATGTCTTGCGGACCTTTTAAAAGAGAGTTTAGCTGTTGAAGGGTTTGACTCTGATCCTCAAAAAACTTGATAACGGCATCTCCAGTGATCGCTTCTACCCTACGAATACCTGCAGCGACTGCAGATTCAGAAGTAATCTTAAAACGCCATATTTCTGAAGTATTTGCGACATGAGTGCCTCCACAAAGCTCCATGGATTGTCCAAATCGTATTGTTCTGACTGTATCTCCATATTTCTCGCCGAACAAAGCAATTGCGCCTTCCTCGAGGGCTTTTTGATAGGGTATGTTTCGACTTTCCTGAAGTGGAAGTTGTTCTTCTATTCGTGCATTTACAAAGTTCTCGACCGCTACCAATTCTTCTGTGGTTACCTTAGAAAAATGAGAAAAGTCAAAACGAAACATTCCAGAATGCACCATCGATCCCTTTTGCTCAACGTGTTTCCCCAAAACAGTTCTTAATGCTTGATGCATCAAATGTGTTGCCGTATGGTTGGCAGCAGAACGATGTCGTTGTTTGAAATCAACTACAGCATTAAACTTTCCTTCTATTTTTTGAGGAAGTGTCTTGCAATAATGTAAAATGAGGTTGTTTTCTTTTTTGGTGTCTACAATGTAATGAATCGCTCCATTTTCAGTTTCCAAATAACCTTTATCTCCTACTTGACCTCCTCCTTCTGGGTAAAAGGGCGTTATGTTTAAAACCAATTGAAAGAAATCTCCGTCTTTTTTAGTATTTACTTTTCGGTATTTCGTGATTTTCACTTGAGTTGAAAGTAAATCATATCCAACAAACTCCCCTACTTCATCTTCATAGATGACTTGCCAATCATCAGTGACAGATACGGATGCCGCTCTTGAACGTTCCTTCTGCTTTTTCATTTGACTGTCAAAGCCTTCTTCATCAATTGAAAAGCCTCTTTCTCTTGCAATTAGCGCCGTAAGATCTAATGGAAAACCAAAAGTGTCATATAGTTCAAAAACTTTCGCACCATTGATTTTCTTGTCCTTGGTTGAGGCCAACAAAGTATCCAATAAAGTTAAGCCTTGATCTAATGTTTTGAGAAAGGAGGTTTCTTCCTCTCTGATAACGTTTAAAGCAAGGTTTTTTTGCTTCTCCAATTCTGGAAAAACTGATTTTAATTGAAGATTAAGTGTTTCAACCAAACGAAACATAAAAGGCTCTTTTTGATTTAAAAAAGTAAAACCATAACGAATGGCACGTCTTAAAATTCGTCGAATTACATATCCCGCTCCAGTATTGGAGGGTAATTGTCCATCTGCAATCGCAAAATAAACAGTTCTTAAGTGATCTGCAATTACTCGAATGGCACGGTCTGTATTTAACTCGACTCCGTATTGAGAAGCTGTTAAAGTTTCAATTTCTTTGATTAATGGAGTAAAAACATCAGTGTCATAATTAGATGTTTTCCCTTGAAGCGCCATACAAAGCCTTTCGAACCCCATGCCGGTGTCGACATGCTTATTGGGAAGTGGCTCCAGGCTTTTGTCAGCTTTTCTATTAAACTCTATAAATACCAGATTCCAAACTTCAACGACTTGCGGGTGGTCTTTATTGACCAATGAAGCTCCTGAAACTTGTGCTTTTTCTTCTTCTGTTCTTAGGTCGATATGAATCTCAGAGCAGGGCCCACAAGGACCTTGTTCTCCCATTTCCCAAAAATTATCTTTTTTATTCCCAAGTAATATTTTTTCTTCAGGAATAATGGCTTTCCAAAACCCGTATGCCTCGTTGTCTCTTTCAAGTTTTTCCGAAGCATCTCCTTCGAAGATAGTGACATAGATTTTTTCAGGATCTATTTTATAAACTTTTGTCAAAAGTTCCCAAGACCATTCGATTGCTTCTTTTTTAAAGTAATCTCCAAAACTCCAATTTCCCAACATTTCGAAAAAAGTGTGGTGATAGGTGTCAATACCAACTTCTTCGAGGTCGTTGTGTTTTCCAGATACCCTGAGACATTTTTGTGTATCGGCTACTCTTTTATTTTTAGGTTGTTCTTGACCCAAAAAAAAAGGATTTAAACTGATTCATCCCAGCATTGGTAAACATCAACGTAGGGTCGTCTTTGATAACCATCGGTGCTGAAGGAACTATCAGTGTGATTTTTTGATTTAAAATATTCAAAAAATTGTTTGCGGATTTCTGCGGCTTTCATCGTGATATTTGGCAATTAAGAAGATATTACAAATATAGTATTTTAAGATTTACAACTATAGTAATAAAACCCATTGGTTAATTGGATTGATTTAATTATTATCTTTGTTTAAGTGTTTTGCAAAAGAAAGGAAAATATATAAGAAAATAGTTTATGGCTAAGGTTAAATATTACTACGACCAAGAAACATTATCTTATCGACCCTTAGAGTCTGGGAAAGCTTTAAAAATATCCAATTTCATTTTATTCTTGCTCTCCTCTCTATTCTTTGGTATCCTAATGTTACTCTTGCTCCTCAATACTGAAGCTTTTAATACTCCCAAGGAAGTTCTTCAATCTAGAGAGTTAGAAAATTACGAGTTACAATTTGATTTACTCAATAGAAAATTAAGTCAAATCGAAGATGTATTGGCAAATGTTGAAGACCGTGACAACAACCTTTACAGGGTCTACTTTGAAGCCAGTCCAATACCCGAAGAACAACGACGTGTTGGTTTTGGAGGGGTCAATCGATATAAAACGCTTGAGGGCTATGACAATTCTAATCTTATTATAGGAACCACGAAACGATTGGAAATTTTAACCAAGCAGTTGGTTATCCAGTCGCGATCTTTAGATGAAATTGAAAGTTTAGCAAAAAGCAAAGAAGATCTTTTGAAAACAATCCCCTCGATACAGCCGATTCACAAAGACAATCTCAAAAGAATGGCCTCAGGTTATGGCTATCGAACGGATCCATTTATAAAACTAGAAAGTTTCATTGGGGAATGGATTTTAGTGCTCCAAAAGGAACTCCCGTATATGCTTCAGGCGATGGCGTTGTTGGAAGAGCTGACAACAGAGCTTCTGGTTATGGAAAACACATTAGAATCGACCATGGTTTTGGATATGTGAGTTTATACGCCCACTTAAATGCATACAAAGTTAGAAGGAAACAGAAAGTAAAAAGGGGAGATATCATCGGTTATGTTGGGAGTACGGGTAGATCCGTAGCGCCTCACTTGCACTATGAAATTTTTAAAGATGGTAAAAGAATTAATCCTTTGAACTTCTATTATGGAAACCTTTCCGCTGAAGAGTTTGACATATTGCTAAACTTAGCAAGTCAAGAAAACCAATCCATGGACTGATGTTAGTTAATCTTCCAGAAAAAAGATATTACAGTATCGGAGAAATCGCGAAGGCATTCAATGTGAATACTTCTTTGTTGCGATTTTGGGAAAAAGAGTTTGCTGAAATTCAGCCCAAAAAGAAAAAGAGTGGTACTCGAAAATATACGCCTGAAGATGTGGCAAATATTCAGCGAATCTATCATTTAATCAAAGAGAAAGGCCTTACGCTAGAAGGAACAAGAAAGCAATTAAAACTTAAACATTCTCTGAAGGGAACTTGGCTTTGATTCAAAAACTTGAAAAAGTAAAGTCTGAACTCGAAGAGCTTAAGAATAAACTTTAATTACTTTTTCCTAAAATAGATCTGAATAGGAACGCCATTATAATTAAAATTCTTCCTGATTTTATTTTCCAAAAATCTCATGTACGGATCTTTTACATACTGTGGTAAATTACAGAAAAATGCAAACTGCGGATGCGATGTAGGCAATTGCGTACAGAATTTTATTTTAACAAATTTTCCTTTATAGGCTGGTGGTGACTGATACTGAATTATCGGTAATAAAATGTCATTTAGCTTTCCTCGTTGGTATTTTTTCAGCGCGCCTTTTGAAGACATCAACAGCTGTTTCGATGGCCTTAAAAATTCTTTGTTTGTTTATTGAAGAAATAAACAGAATCGGAACATCTACAAAAGGAGATATTTTCTTTTTAATTTCTTCTTCAAAAGCCTTGGGAGGATTGTGTTTCTTTTTCGACCAAATCCCATTTATTGACCAAAATCACGATACCCTTGTTGTTCCGATGCGCAAGCCAAAAAATATTCTGAACCTGTCCGTCAAATCCACGGGTTGCATCGACCAAAACCAAACACACATCACTGTGTTCGATTGCCCGAACGGATCGCATTACCGAATAAAATTCTATGTCTTCCTTAACCTTGCTTTTTCTTCTTATTCCAGCAGTGTCAACTAGATTAAATTCAAACCCAAAACGGTTGTATTTTGTATCAATACTGAATCTCTTGTTGTTCCGGCAACGTCTGTTACAATGTTTCGTTCCTCGCCGATTAGTGCGTTTATAAATGAGGATTTTCCTGCATTCGGCCTTCCGACTACTGCAAATCTTGGTAGGCCGTCATCTGTCCCTTACTTGCTCGTCAGGAAGAGC
>CAJJCA010000018.1 GCA_905182575.1 uncultured Flavobacteriaceae bacterium
ATCCTTTTTGTGCTATTTCTTTTGCATTCATTAAAATTAGTTTTTGATTAATATTTTATTAAATATAAATAAAAAAATAAAAATTTAAAAAACAACTAAAAATTTTAAAAAAAAAGTAATTAATACTTTCCACCTTTTCTAGAATTAAGCCCCTTGACTCCAACAGGGGGTTTTTTTAACAAATCTTTAATAAAGAGATTTTTTGATTTTTATGTTTTTATAAAATAAATTTATTTTAGAACAAATTCATAATGATTTGTTTTAATTAATGTTTAAACCCTCTGGTGGTTCGGAGGGTTTTTTTATGCGAAAAAGGGGATCTGATGTGCAATTTGCAAACGGCTAAACCAAAATACACCTAAGAAAAAACTCCTGCTGTCGTAAGGGCTTGATTTTAATTGCTTTAGAAGCGGTTACTGCTTGCTCCCCCTATTATTCAAAGTTGCAGCATAATTTCTTCTTTTGACGATCCACTCGCCTTGGACGACATCCATTTCTCCCTCCTCAAAAACACTTAAGTAACGAGTGTAAACTTCCTTTAATTGTGAAGGAAGTGGATTGATGATTCCTTAGCAACAGTATTTTAATTTACTGTTAAAAATATATTATTTCATATCAACTATATATATGCCATGACCATGGTATTTTTTAGGTTCAATTTCAGGTAATGTAGCTACGCGTAAAATCTCTTCAGCCACATCTTCACGACCTATAGTGTCAGAATTACATGAAAAAAATGGAACTTTTTTTACGATTGCTGGTTTAGTATTTATGTATTTTATAACAGCTGTTCCAATTATAGTTGGAATAAGGATGATCATTTCATGAGAGGAGCGAACAAATAGTTGTAATGCATTCGATTTAAGAATCTAAAATAAACTTATTTGGGTTGGGAGTGGACTGTCTTCGGTTCCCTCCATTCCATTTGATTCTCAATTTGAGGGCCCAAACCTTTGGGCTGTTTTCGAGCTTCTGCTATGCGCTGTTCGATGACGACAACGAGAGAATCTTTAATTTTTTTGTAAGATTGAAAATCGGCAAGGTTTTTAAGTTCCTTTTGATCAAACTTATGATCATACAATTCATGTCCCATTATTCCATTTTTTCCCCATTGAGTAAGGCGATATCGGTCTGTTTTTATAGAATAACCCTGTATCTTTAATCCATTACCGTTGGAAACACCAAGTTCGGTTAAAGCACTGGACCTTACCCTTGCATTGGAGTCTTTAAGTATGGGAAAAAAACTCTTTCCCGACACAAACTCTGGAGTTTCCATTCCAACCAAATCCATAAGTGTTGGGAAGATGTCTACCAGTTCTACTGGAGCATCCATTATTTTTTGATTTTTGTTGACTCCTGGACCAGCAACAATCAACGGGACTCTGGTCGCATTGTCAAAAAGGGTTTGTTTTTGCCAATGGCCATGTTCTCCCAAGTGATACCCGTGGTCGGAGGTAAAGACCACTATGGTGTTTTTGTCCAATCCTGTTTCTTTCAGCTTATCCAATACCCGCCCAACTTGGGCATCAACAAAGCTGGTGGTGGCATAATAAGCTTCTTTGATGGTTTTGGCCTTTTACAGCATTAAATTTCTTTGTTCCTTTTTTTTACTCACACTGATGGCTGCAGCTAAGGGAATGGTTTTTAAATAATCCTCTGAGATTTTGGGAATTTCCATTTCCTCCATTTCATATTGGTCGAAATATTTTTTTGGAGCTACATATGGCGTATGGGGTCGATAAAGACCGAAGGCCAAGAAAAAATTTTCTCCACTTTCAGCAAATCGATCCAAAAACTTGATCGTTTCACTGGCTCCAATACCATCGGTTTGTTCTTCGTCGGTTCCATCTGCAGCAAGCCAACTGAGGGTTCCTCCATAGGATTGTTTTTTTAAGGTATTGATCTTGTACTCCTCAATTTTATCTCTGCCATAAGGATTAACGGTTTGGTCCCAAGTATAATTATCGTCGTGTCCTGCAGTACCTATATCTCTAGGATTGTGGTAATGGAAAATTTTACCGACTCTCACAGAATGATAATTTTCTTTTTTGAATTGTTGACCCATGGTTGTTACCTTGGGTATAGCTTGTCTGAGATAAAGTCTCAATTTTTTAATTTTGGTTTGATCGGGATATAAGCCCGTCATAAAGGAGGCCCTAGAGGGGCCACACAATGGATATTGATTGTGAGCATTTCCAAACAACACTCCTCTTTGTGCCAACTTATCAATATTGGGTGTAATTACTTGAGTATTCCCATAAGCTCCAATATCACAATTTAAATCGTCTGATACGATGAAGAGCACGTTTGGTTTTTGATGGTCTGATTGGGATTGTACAGACACAAAAGAGAAAAATGATTATAAAAACAAAATACTTAAAGATTTGATTCATTTTAATGGGTATAGTAATGATTTATTAAATATAGCAATATATATGAGAGTGTTTATTCCTATAAAAAACATCCTAATCAAAACTATACATCTAATATGGGAAAACCGCAACAACATTTTCACTCCAGAGATCGAATCTATTATGTTGGCCAGTAAGGTTTTGAAAGGTATTAAAAAAAAGAAAGAGGTCAAAAATGACCTCTTGTCTAATATGGCTCCCCCTATTATTCATAGTTGCTCATACCTAACTTCTCTCAAAACATTCTTCAAAAAGAGACTTAAAGACTTGAAAATAACCTCAGCCATGATTGTCTCCTGTATTTCAAAGTAAGCTTTAGTTTTTGATTCTAAAAATGGTAGTTATAAATAATTTAAATTCAATGTCCTTCGAAGCTGTAGGCAATTTTCCACCAAGTTTTATTATTTCTTTTTCAAGAGGCACAACTTTTTCGTGATAAAAGTCGTTTAATCTAACTTCAATAGATTCCTTTATTATTTGTTCGAATTGATTTGTTTCCACGTTCAAGTTGTTTTTAGAAAACAAGTTAAAAATAAATTAACAGTAAAAACCAAGGGAATATATTTTTCCATTAACGTCTCATTTAATATGTCACCTGGAGAATATTCACTCGTAGAGAAAGCAGTGTAATATATCTTAGATGATTATTTACAGGTGAGAGTGAGTGCTTTAGGCTAGTTTAAATTGTTTTAACTATATTTAAACATCTAATAACCAACACTATGAAAAAGCTCATTCTTATTTTAAGTATCATTGTATTGATTTATGCTTGTGGAAAAGACTCAGAAGCAGCAACTCCCCCATCAAATCCAACTGACAATACGAGTAACAATACTGAAGTTCCCACAACTGAAGTACCCACAGTAGAAAAATTTGATTTAACTGTATCGTCTTCCGAGGGTGGAGGTGTTGATACCTCTGGGGGTTCTTATGACTCTAATTCATCAGTTACAATCAAAGCAACTCCCACAGATGGATATCTTTTCACTGGCTGGTCTGGGAGTATTACAAGTGTCAATAACTCGCTTAGCTTAGTTATGGATGAGTCCAAAACGATAAAGGCAAACTTTGAACAAATCATTGATGTAAGTTCACAGCCTGATGCGCTATTTGGTAATTGGTCATTTGGAAGTAATGACAGCTCTTCTTCTAAAGCTGAATGCAATATATTAAGTATTGTTTTTCGTAAAAACGAAACCTTTACTGTAGTAACCTCGACATCATCAATTACAGGTCAATTCTTAATTGAGTCAAGTACTAAAATTAACCTTACTAAAGAAAACTCAAATATTGGGATGATTACCAATCTTATAATCACAAATAGTCTTGTGAGTTTCTCCATTGAATTAAATGATATCTGTAATGAGGATGCCAAAGGAAATAAAGATGATACTTATGATGAAAATACTGACCCACTGACGACTAAAATATTTTTAGCCTGCCAACGGAGTAACTATAAAATGCCCTTATGCTGAGGTTGGAGACAAAGAAACTGTTAATGGAAAGGAATATACCGTAGTTGACAAAGCTAAGCTCACGGATATGATTGCAAAAAGTGAAGACGTTACTTGTGTATGTACTTCTAAAGTGACTAATATGTGTCATGTTTTATGGTAGGCTCATTCAATCAAGATAGGAAGTTGGGATACTTCAAGTTATGATTGCAGATGTTTTGAAGCATTCATTCAATCAAAACATTGAACTGGGACACTTCTAATGTTACTGATATGAGGGAGTATTTTCTTGCAAAGCTTTCAATGACATAAGTACTGGAATACTTCCAGTGCGAAGGTGTCTGATGTTTAGTTGGCAACTTCATTCAATCAAGACATAGGGAATGGGATACTTCTAAAGTTACTGATATGAGTAGTATGTTTGAAGATGCAACAGCATTTAATCAAGATATAGGCTCTTGGAATACTTCAGCAGTTACTAATATGAGTGATATGTTTTCATAGGCAATAGCATTTAATCAGAATATTGGTAGCTTGGGACACTTCTAGAGTGACTAATATGAGTGGTTTATTTCAATGTGCTACTGCCTTTAATCAAGACATAGGGAACTTGGGATACTTCTAGCAGTTACTGAATATGAATGTTATGTTTTCTAGTGCACTGCATTTAATCAAAATATTGGTAGTTGGAATACTTCTAGTGTGACAGATATGAGTTATATGTTTGATGACGCATTGGTATTTAATCAAGACATAGGAAGCTTGGGATACTGCTAGCAGTTACTGAATATGGTATATATGTTTTAGGATTGCGATGTATTTAATCAAGACTTATCTGGTTGGTGTGTTACAAGTATTACTTCAGAACCAATTCATTTCTCAATCTAATTCCCAACTAGTACAGAGTCAATAAACCAGTTTGGGGAACTTGTCCAGCAACGGACTCAACCGACTCAAACCAAGCGGAAACTGTCTTTAGTATAGATGTAACAGCAACAAGCAGTGCTAATTACACACTAAGCGGAACTGATAGAGATGGTAATGTGTCAGGAAACGACCCTAACTTAACTTTTAAAGTTGGAGACGCCATTAATTTTAACGTCAGTGCAGCGGGTCATCCATTTTATTTAAAAACAGTTGCAGGAACAGGAACAGGAGATACCATAAGCGGTTTAGATAACAATGGAACAACTAACAACACTATAAGCTGGACACCAACTGCAACTGGAACATATTATTATCAGTGTTCACTTCACGGAGGGATGGTCGGAACTATTATGGTTCAATAACAGGCATATCATCTTCAGTAAGTTTTAGTATTTCTAGTCCTCTTAAACAGGTCAAACTGAGGTTTATAGCTGCCTTTTATATGCCCAAGAATTTAATTAGTCATATATCTCTAAACCCCCTTAGTAATCCAGATTGACTGAAGGTGAAAAAATTGCGAAAAAGAGCTAAAAATTCCGTATCTTAATATAAGAATTGCTCTTTAAGGAATTTGTTTTTCAACTGAGGAAACAGTTGGGAGAGGCCTAAAAAAAACCCTCTGCTGATCGTAAGGGCTTGATTTTAATTGCTTTAGAAGCGGTTACTGCTTGCTCCTCCTCAAGGACTCGAACCTTGGACCCTCTGATTAACAGTCAGATGCTCTAACCAACTGAGCTAAGGAGGAATGGTTAATGTTTATAGTCCTTACGAAAGATTTTAAGATAATTTAACACCTATTAAATGTCAAAATTCACGTATTTTTTTACGTATTTCTTAAAAGTGCATTTCAGAATTTCAACAAACTTGGGCAAATATAATATTAGTTTCCATAAAGTAAAGCAATACCGTTTTAATTTTTACTGTAATCTGTAACAGGTTTACACTTTTTGAGTAAGTGAAACAATCAAGAGACTCTGAGACGCGGGTTTACCCCTGCCCACTGGTTTTAACCCCCAAATAAAAGTAGGTAATTAGAACCCAGCTATCCCCAGTAAAATAGGGGGTTTAGAGATATATGACTAATTAAATTCTTGGGCATATAAAAGGCAGCTATTACTGAACCGTAATTGTTCCATACATTCCATTATGAACTGAACATTGGTAGTAATATGTTCCAACAGAGTAACCCCTGTTGAATCTAACAGAAGTTCTTTTTAAAATAATTTAGAGGGTATCTTGACTTAGATTATAGTTATATCGTATTGTACGATATAAAATTAGTATATTCGTTTTTTTTATATAATTCCTTCATGAAACATTTTTTAAATCCTCTTTTTTTTCTACTGTTAGTCATATCCTGTGGGAAAGATTCCCCTGAAACTGTTGAATCTGTCATAACATTTAACTTAACTGTTACATCCTCAACAGGAGGAAAGGTTTCTAGTTCTGGAGGACCTTTTGAATCAGGATCTAATGTTTCAATTACTGCAACACCTGATTCAGAATATGTTTTTGTCAATTGGTCAAATGGTTCAACTGATAACCCACTTTCAGTAACCGTAAATTCAAATCAAACCATCACATCAAATTTTGAAAAGAGAAAATATCCTCTTACTGTTTCAATAACAGGATCTGGAACAGTTTCTGAAAAAATTATATCTGCAGGTAAAACTACGACAGAATATACTTCAGGATCATTAGTTCAGCTTACCGCTGTTCCCCTAGAACAATGGGTGTTTAAGGGTTGGAGTGGATCAATAAACAGTACTGAGAACCCAATTCAACTATCAGTGGATCAAAGTAAAACTATTATAGCAACATTTGATTTACCAGATGTTCTCTTCACAAATAAAACACCCCGTCATTCAACAATCAATTCGAATATTGGGAACATTAAAAACAATTATTATCATCCTGGTCATATTCTTACTTCAGACTTTATTTACAATACGATTGACATTAGAGAAAATTGTGATTGTACTGCATGTAATTGTCAAGTGAAATTTAACCTTTTGAATAATACATCTCGATATTTCGATTATAATAATGATGGACTACTCGATCTTTTTGGTTTCCTTCAGAATAACTCAAATGGATATTCTGTTGGCTTTGGCAAGTATGTACTTGTAGATGACGTTTTAAACACTCCTGATGTGAGCTATTTTGATAGTAATGTTTGGTTTGGAGGTAGAATGGAAATTAACGACTTCAATGGCGATGGTACTGATGATATTCTCGTTTATCATTCCAATGATCACGACGATGGTGCAGGAGGTTTTTACACGGATAGATCACCACTTGAGATTTTGTATTTTCAACCAGATGGTACATTTTCAACCGTACAAGTAGGTCCAGATACGTCTTTACACGAATTGGCGAGTTTTGATATCGATAATGATGGAGATATTGATATTGTGAATGCAGAATGGTGGATGAATGGTCAAGGGAATATAGAGGTCCCTTTATTCTATATAAATGACGGTTCTGGAAATTTCACAGTCAACGATACTGATTTTTTACAAGCTTCTTTTTATAAAGAAGCAGGTATTGATTATTCTTTTACAGGCGTAGATGCTTTTGATTTAGATAATGACGGTTTTATTGATTTAATCATTTCGGGAGAGACTGATTCTGAGATTAATTATTGTATATATGATAACCCAAATAATCAGTTTGAACAGAATTGTTATACCACCGATTTTAAAGAAAGTATTCGCATATTCTGGGGGTCAGTATCTGCAACTTTTTCTGAGGATAATTCTTCGAGATTACCACTTCCTTATTATGCTAATGGGAACGAGAAACTAAGTTATGGAGTGAACTTTGTTGATTTAAATGGGGACGGTAATTATGATATTGTAAACATCGGAACGAATATCCCTATTGATGGTAATTATGGACCTAATTCGGGCGGATATATTGAATTATATCAAAACAATGGTGACCGTCAATTTACCAATATAACTGATCAGAGTATAAATGTTTCAGAATGGGACTATGCGAATAAACGTTATGTTGACACCGGAGATATTCCTCTGTTTTATGATATTGGAGTTGTTGATGTTGATAATGATGGCGACTTTGATTTTATTCCACATACCATAAATACTGGAAACCTTTTGTTTAAAAGCACTAATGATGCTGGTGTAGATTCATATAATTGGCAAACAAATATTGGTAAGAATTTCCATTGGAGAAATGATGGAGGATATTTCACTCTGGTTAATGATCATGCGGATTATGAGAATTAATAATAATTTTTGATTCAGAATCCATAAGATTTATTAAGTATCATCCTAATCCATCCAGAGGGTTTTTTATTATCTTGAAGTTCAATTTAAATATATATGAAAAATTCCATCTTGTTATTATCGATGTTAATTTTTGCTGTGGCTTGCTCCAAAAATAATGATGGCGAGAAAGATGATTGCATAGATGTATCTCAGATCAACAACTCGGGGGTTTGCTATGAAGTATACGCCCCAGTTTGTGGTTGTAATAATGAAACCTACGAAAACGATTGTAAGGCCCGAATTAAGGGCGTTCTAAATTTTCCACAGTAATCATCTTGCCCCCCGTACCATCTATATTTTTCGACATTTTTTATATCACCATTTTTTATTGCAAATATATCGCCATTTCTAACTCGAGAACAATTAACATTACTTGAAAAAGAAAACCCTGTCTTGATATCATAAACCTGACCACTCAAAAACTCAATTGTAAACTTTTCTCCCGATGCATCTGTGTATTCAATCAATAGATTATTATAAGTGTTTTTTAAAACTTTGGCTTCCACACTTTGTCCATCTTGAGTCTGGCCTTCCTCAAAAAAAGCATGGCATGTTTCAGTAGTGTCGAAGTAGGTTCCGCTCATATCGGTAATTATCTTATTCTCTTTAAGAAAAACATGATTGTTGAAAAGACCATCAGCTTGAGAAGAGATTTCCTCTGCTAAATTTTGCAAGGGATAAAACCAATAAATTATGTCTAATCTATTATCTAAATTGTAAAGTTCCCATCCCTCTCCAGCATATCTTTCAAGGAAGGTTGTTTTTTGGTGCATTGGGTAGCAATCCTAACATATTTTGTGATATATAATCTTTCTGGTGAACATAATCTCACAGAGAGTAAGAATAAACTTAAATATGCCAAAGTAAAGACAAATGGAATTAAACTTGACACATATTTGAAAGATGTTGATTTAGAGCGTATTGATCTGTTGAAGATTGATACCGAAGGTTCAGAATATTTAATTTTAGAAGGGGCTGGAAAAGTATTAAAAAAAGATAGGCCTATTGTTATTTGTGAAACGCTTTTTAATCTAATTGAAGAAAAACTGGAATCCATTTTTATAGAGCTTGATTATGAATTTTATAATCATTCTGAAAATGGATTAGTCAAAGTAAACTCTATTCAACGAAAAGAAGATAATGGAGTTAGAAATTGCTTCTTTGTTCCTAAAGAAAAGGTATCTCTAATAAAAGAATTTAGATTTAGTAACTGAGTTTTATTTGGAGTTATAATTTTGGAGCAATTCTATATGACTGATAAAATTCTTGGGTTTATAAACGTTAGTTTGTTCTGTAAAGTCTATTATAGAACTTACAGTAGATGATATGCCTGTGGTTTAAAAGAAAACCTCTTAAAACTAATTAAGAGGTTAATAAATATTTAAAGTGATTTGTGTATTATTTAGGCATAACAACCGAATCGATAACATGAATTACACCATTACTTCCCATAATGTCTGTTGACGTTATTTCGCTATAGTTTTCATTTGAATCTTTTAGCCAAATTTTACCATCTTTTTCAATTACTGATATAACTTGACCATTCAAAGCTGTTAATTCAACTAAACCATTCCCTTTCTTTAATGCAGCAACAACATCAGATGCAACAATTTTACCTGAAATAACATGATAGGTTAGTATGTTTGCCAATGATTTTTTGTTTTCTACCTCAAGTAATGAGTTTAAAGTTTTTGAATCAATCTTAGCAAATGCATCATTTGTTGGTGCAAAAACAGTAAAAGGACCTTCTGAATTTAATGCGCCAACTAAATCTGCAGCTTTCAAAGCTGTAACTAAGGTTGAAAAATCTTCATTTCCGACAGCAATATCCACTACAGTATCTTGTGCTACAACATTTCCGGAAAATGTCATAAATAATACTGTTGTGGTAATAAACATTGATTTTTTCATAATTAAAATTGTTTTTAAAATTCACGTGAATGTATAACATATAAGTCATCCCTGTTTATCCTTTCATCTTAAATATTAAACAAAATAGATATTTAATCAATTAAACTATTGTAAGAAACTATCACACAAACAAAGGCAAGTCTTCAATTACTTCATTATTAGCTTGTTTCATAGTGTTGGTTATTAGAGATTTTTAAATATATAAAAATCTAATTAAAATAAATTAAGCATAAAAACTCCCTAAGGGTTGAAGAGTAATTAGGCTATATACCCATTTCACCAGCGTATCCCCAAAAGGAAAATAGATTTATTTTGAAGGGGTGGGGTGTTAAATTGAGAGTTTTAGGTTGGATTTTTTGGGGTTTTGAAGATATTATCATATTCTCCATAATTCCAACCTGTATCCTGCTTTATTATATCGGAAGCTCTAAGTTCTAACTCCTTTTCTCGAAAGAGGTAATAGTCTGCAATGTCTCCTCCATCAGGAATTGAACCCTGTTTGAACCAAGACTCACAATCACTGCTAACCTTAAAACCCCACTTCTCTCCTTTGGCCTTCCAATTAGAGTCAATTTTAATTGAAACATTTTTTATTTCTTTATGGATATTAACTACTCAACGCCCGATAAATATCATTTCCATTGGCATAAAGTACCAAAGCAAGGATTAAAAAGAAACCGACCATTTGAGCATATTCCATAAATTTCTCATTTGGTTTTCTCCCCGAAATCATCTCATAAAGTAAGAACATCACATGTCCACCATCGAGCGCAGGAATGGGTAAGAGGTTCATAAAAGCAAGAATAATTGAAATTAAAGCCGTACTCGACCAAAAGCCTTTCCAATTCCAGGTATCAGGAAATAGACTCCCGATCGCACCAAAACCTCCCATTTGAGAAGCTCCTTTTTTTGTGAATACATATTTAAACTGGGCCACATAATCATGTAGGGTCCAATATCCATAGTCAAACCCTTCAACAACACTTTCACCAAAAGAAAGATCTACATGTTCGAGTCGAATGGAGTTTTTTGGGAAGACACCCATTTTTCCATCCTCATCTAAATCCATTTGAAGGGTATCCAATCGATTATTTCTTTCAATAATCAAATTTATATTTTTATTGGCATGATCTGTGTTCCATTGCTTAAGCTCCATCCAATCGGAAATCTTAGCGTCATTGGCACCAACAATAATGTCTCCTGTCAAAAGTCCAGAAAGGGCTGCCCCATGACCGGGTACGACACTGTCAACTATGGCCGGAAAGCGGGGATATAACAGGCTCATTTGTCCAGATTCAAACATGCGACTCCCAATGTCCTCTGGAATAGCGAGTGTTTCGCGGCTGCCATCGGCATGCAATACTTCGACTGCCTTTACCGACCTCATAAATAACATTTTATTAATTTCCGTAGCGACCTCAATGGCGTTGCCATCTACCGTAAGGATTTGGTCTCCTTTTTGAAACCCAATTTCTTGTGCGAGTGGAGAAGTGCCAAGCCCTAATGGTAGTGCTGTGTTTGGCAGTATGTTTTTACCCCAAACAAAGAGAATCATCATATAAATTAGAAACCCTAAAACCAAATTGACAGTAACACCCCCCAACATAATAATCAGTCGCTGCCAAGCGGGTTTACTTCTAAATTCCCATGGCTGTGCGGGCTGCTTCATCTGCTCGGTATCCATGCTTTCGTCGATCATCCCAGAAATTTTGACATAACCTCCAAGGGGAAGCCAGCCAATTCCATAGACAGTATCTCCAATTTTTTTCTTAAACAGAGCGAATTTTACATCGAAAAACAAAAAGAACTTTTCAACACGTGTTTTAAATATTTTTGCAGGAATAAAATGACCCAACTCATGCAAAACGATCAAAAGAGACAGACTTAGAAGTAGTTGAACGCCTTTTATAAAAATAGATTCCATAGTAGCTTTTTAATATTGGATTTCAAAAATACCACTTTTAAATACATATCGTTAATCAAATTTGTTAAAAACCCTTACCAAGGCTTTTACTTCCATTTTTTAATCCTGTATCTTTGTTTTTAGATGATGATCCTATCCAAATACAAAAGATTCCTTCTGTTTTTCACAATGCTTTCCGCATTGATTTTAATTTTGTTTTACAACGCATTAGTTCCCAAGAAAACATTGCCAGTTTTCCAACCAGCAATGGTCAGTTTTGAGTTAGTAGACAGCACCCTTCAGCATGTAAAGAGACAACACCGCATCGGAAAATTCTCTTTGTTCAATCAAAATGGAAAAATAATTTCTTCTAAAGATTATGAAGGCAAGATTTATGTCGCCGACTTCTTCTTTACTACTTGTCCCACTATTTGCATCGCAATGACGGACAATATGATCAAAATTCAAGATGAAATCCTAGACCAACCCAATGTGATGTTACTCTCTCATTCGGTCACTCCAGAAATTGATAGTGTCCCACAACTTAAAAAATACGCTATTGAAAAAGGATTTTGGATTACAAGTGGAATTTGGTGACAGGAGATAAAAAAGAGATTTACCGGCTGGCAAGAAAATCCTATCTGGCAGTAAAAGAAGATGGAGATGGGGGCCCTTTTGATATGATTCACACCGAAAACTTTATTCTTATTGATCCCGAAGGCCGCATCCGCGGTTTTTATGACGGTACAGATGAGGAGGACGTCTGGCGTTTATTAGAAGAACTTTCTATCCTTACTAAAGAATATTTTTCTTCTTAAATATTTATAATTTTTAACAATCCAAATAAGTTAAAACATCTATTTTTGTTTTTTAAAATGATTCTAAATAATGATATCTTTAGATAAGCTTGCCTTGGGAGAAACCGCAATAATAGAATCCATTGAAACTGATTTTTTACCTTTAAAATTGATTGAGATGGGATGCCTGCCTGGCAATGAAGTTTCTTTGCTATACCTTGCTCCTTTTAGAGATCCCATGTATCTTAAGATAGACGAAGCCCATTTGGCAATTAGAATAGAAGTCGCAAAATATATAATGGTAAAACTGATAAGTTAGCGCATGATTAGGACCATAAACATTGCGCTCATTGGGAACCCAAATACAGGAAAAACATCGGTATTTAATGCCCTGACAGGATTGAATCAAAAAGTGGGGAAACTATCCTGGCATTACGGTTGAAAAAAAGCAAGGAACTTGTAAATTAAACCGAACCACCAAAGCCCGT
Source organism: uncultured Flavobacteriaceae bacterium (assembly GCA_905182575.1). GTDB lineage: Bacteria > Bacteroidota > Bacteroidia > Flavobacteriales > Flavobacteriaceae > UBA8316. Next base: position 13,185 of record CAJJCA010000018.1, read on the forward strand.
ATTTTAGACCTTCCGGGAACCTATAGCCTTAACGCATCTTCGATGGATGAGAGTGTGGTCATCGAGTTATTGCTTAATAAAAATGATCTTGATTTTCCGGATGTGGTGGTGGTCGTAACAGATGTGGAAAACTTAAAGCGTAACCTTTTGTTGTTCACTCAAATCAAGGACCTCGAGATCCCAACAGTTTTAGTTATTAACATGTCCGATCAAATGAAACGAAAGGGCATCTCGATTGATTCAGAACTTTTAGAAAAACAACTCAACACCAACATAGTGTTGATCAGTACGCGAGAAAAAACAGGCATTGATAGCTTGAAGGAAACCTTGGTTAATTATAGAAGCATACCGACGAGTCCAATTTTAGATCCTTTGACCATTGACGAAACGTATTTCCAAAGTTTAAAACGCGCTTTTCCAAACCAGTCACTTTATAAGCTTTGGTTGGTGATCACTCAAGATGTTAATTTCACCAAATTAGAACGACAAAAAGTACCTGATTCTGCTGATTTTAAAACCCAATCTCAATCCTATCTTAAAAAGTTACAGCAGCGCGAAACGATTAAGCGGTATCAGATAATAAATAAAATTTTAAAAGAAACCTATCAAGTAAACAAGGAAGAGGCTACCGATCTTAGAAGTCGATTGGATAATATTTTGATTCATAAGTTTTGGGGTTATGTAATCTTCTTTATCATATTGCTATCAATTTTTCAAGCTATTTTTGATTGGAGCAGTATTCCATGGACCTGATCGATAGCACTTTTGTGAAATTAAGTGAAGCCGTTAATAATTATCTTCCCCCCTGGCGTACTTACCAACCTTATTACGGAAGGGGTCATCCCAGGACTGGGGGGGATCGTAATTTTCATCCCTCAAATTGCCTTCTTATTCCTGTTTATTTCTATCCTCGAAGAAACGGGTTATATGAGTCGTGTTGTTTTTCTTATGGACCGCGGATTGCGGCGTTATGGTCTGAGTGGAAAAAGTGTTATTCCATTAATATCGGGAACCGCTTGTGCGATTCCTGCGGTTATGGCAACACGAAATATTGAAAGCTGGAAAGAACGACTCATCACCATATTGGTCGTGCCTTTTACCACTTGCTCTGCACGTTTGCCAGTTTATTTAATTTTAATTTCTTTGGTCATTCCCAATCAACGTTTTCTAGGAATCAGCTATCAAGGGTTGACCTTAATGGGGCTTTACTTTTTAGGATTTTTAATGGCCATCGTCTCGGCTTCTTTGATGAATAAAATTTTAAAAACTTCAACCAAATCCTATTTTGTCGTTGAAATGCCAAACTACAAATTACCTCTACTGAAAAATGTTGGGATAACCGTCTGGGAAAAAACGCGTGCCTTTGTTGTTGAAGCTGGAAGGATTATTCTGGCCATTTCGATATTGCTTTGGGTGATGGCTTCCTACGGTCCTGGAAAGAACTTTTCCAATGCAGAAGACATTGTCAAAACAAATGCTGCGTATGAAAACATCAGCGCTGCTGAATTAGAAGTCAAAATTGCTTCCTACCGCTTAGAGCACTCTTATATTGGAATATTAGGGAAAAGTATAGAACCTGCGATTGCTCCTTTAGGTTATGACTGGAAAATTGGAATTGCATTAATTAGTTCCTTTGCCGCAAGAGAAGTTTTTGTAGGGACTTTGGCGACCATTTACAGTGTAGGAAATGACTCACAAGAAACGATAAAAAATAAAATGTCAGCTGAAATCAGACCCGATGGAAGCCCGCTGTTTAATCTGGCTTCGGGAATCTCCCTAATGCTTTTTTACGCCTTCGCCATGCAGTGCATGAGCACCTTGGCAATTGTTAAAAAAGAAACCAATGGTTGGAAATGGCCACTGATTCAGCTTGTTGCAATGACTCTTATTGCTTATTTTGCTGCATTAATTGTATATCAAATCTTAAAATAGTGGAAATAATTCAAGGATTTATCGTTTTCTGTTTAAGTATTTGGTCCCTGACTTTTTTGCTTAAGAAGTTTTTTTTCCAAAAAAAACCCGCAAACGATCAAGGATGCGGGAATCAGTGTGGGTGTAATTAAGACAGAAAGTAAACTTGTCTTATCCCAAACATAAGAAATTTTAATTATACAGAACATTTAAGTTCTGTATTTTTCTTTCCACATCTACTAGCTTACCTACGTTTTTAAATTAGTCAGGTTTTGGATCAAGTTGAACAAAAATTCATAAAGAAGTTAGGAAAATGCATTGCGCAATTGCGCAGGGAGCAGAGATACACTCAAGTTGAATTGAGTTCAAGGATTAATATGGAAGAAGCCGCGCTGCGAAGAGTAGAATTGGGAGGGACCAATCCCACGGTCAAGACGCTTCTCAAAATTGCTTCTGGTTTGGAGAGACCTTATTAAAGAACTTTTTGACTTTTAAGAATAATCATTTAGACATTAATTCTTCGATGTGATCAGCTTCCATTGGGATATTCCTCATCAGGTTGATCGGTTCTCCCTTTTCTTGAATCACGACATCATCTTCCAGTCGAATGCCGAAACCTTCTTCTGGGATGTAGATGCCAGGTTCAACAGTGAAAACCATATTGGCTTGCATGGGCTCTTCTAACAGACCATAATCGTGGGTGTTCAGACCCAAATGATGAGAAGTACCATGCATGAAATATTTTTTATAAGCAGGATTTTTAGGGTCTTGATTGTCCACAGTTACTTTATTTAATAATCCCAAACCCAGCAATTCAGAGGTCATTATTTTCCCAACTTCTATGTGATATTCTTTCCATAATACTCCTGGAATGAGCATTTTTGTCGCCTCTTTTCCAACCCGCATTACCGCTTGATAAACTTCTTTTTGTCGTTTGCAAAATCGACCAGAGACGGGAATTGTTCGGGTCATGTCACTCGAATAATTACCATATTCAGCAGCGACGTCCATCAGGATCAAATCCCCTGCCTCACAGCGTGCATTGTTTTGAGTATAGTGCAACACATTGTTGTTTTTTCCAGAAGCAATAATGGGTTGATAAGCAAAACCCTTAGAACAATTTTTTAAAAACTCATGGGAAAGTTCCGCTTCAATTTCATATTCCCATACCCCAGGTTTTACAAAATTTAAAATCCTTCGAAATCCTTTTTCCGTTATGTAATGGACAAACCAAGATATTTCGCAATTTCTTCCTGATCTTTAACAGACCTTAGTCTTTGAAGCAGAAAGTTACTCTTAGCGGTCGCATGCTTAGGAAACTTTTCTTTTGCCCAATGGATAAAGCGATCCTCACGAGTTTGCGTTTCAACCTTAGCGCGATAGTGTTCATTGGTATTAAAATAGAATATATTGCATTGAGTGGCCAATTGCGTAAAGATTTTTTCAAAATCATCTAACCAATAAATGGTTTTAATTCCAGTTAATTTAGTGGCTTGCGATTGAGATAACTTTTCCCCTTCCCAAACGGCAATGTGGTCATTGGTTTCTTTTAAAAACACTATTTCCTGATGATCTGCATTTTTGGCGTTTGGAAACAACAACAAAATACTTTCTTCCTGATCAACTCCGCTTAGGTAAAAAATATCGCGATGTTGTTCAAAGGGCAAAGTGCTGTCTGCGCTGATAGGATAAATATCATTAGAATTAAAAACAGCCAGTCCGTTAGCTTGCATGGCTGCCATAAAATTCTTGCGATTTTTTGAGTATAAATCTGAAGACAAAGGATTGTATTTCATCTGTTGGTTTGTGTTTTTCAAAAATAGCGACTTTGTTTAATAAACAATATACTTTATTTGATGATATCCACCTTTTACCAGTACACTGTTTAAAAGCCTTTATTTAAAATGATATTAATTAGTGAAATAAAAACCAATACACTTTGCCTTTTAACGCTTTATGGGTTAATTTTGTAAATAAGGATTCAATTATTAAAAAATATGATATCATCTTCTATAGCTAGAAAACTTGCAATGGCATTGTCTGGTGTTTTCTTAGTTCTGTTTTTAGGACAGCACTTTACGATTAACATGACTTCAGTTATTAGCGAGAAAACTTTCAACTCGATTTCTCACTTTATGGGAACGAACCCCTTGGTTCAATTTGTATTGCAACCGATTTTAATTTTTGGTGTCCTCTTCCATTTCATCATGGGATTTATCTTGGAAATTAAAAACAGAAAGTCCAGACCTATTAAATACACTACTTTTAACGGCGCTGCAAATGCAAGCTGGGTTTCGCGAAACATGATTCTTTCCGGGATCGTAATCCTTTCTTTTTTAGGTTTGCATTTCTATGATTTTTGGTTTCCAGAAATCAACTATAAATACATCGAATTCCTTCCAGAAAACCCCGATCGATACTATGAAGAGCTGGTTCATAAATTCCATGATCCTATCAAAGTGATACTTTATTCTGTGTCCTTTTTGTTTTTAGCACTTCACTTGTATCACGGATTTGCTTCTTCTTTTCAAACGGTAGGCGTGAACAATAAATTCTCAAAAAGCATAAAGCTATTTACAGTAGCTTTTTCTATTGTGGTTCCATTGGGATTTGTTTTTATTGCGGTTTTTCATCATTTAAACGGACAGTAACATGGCAAAATTAGATTCAAAAATACCTAAAGGACCCTTGTCCGATAAATGGACCAACCACAAGAGTAAAATCAATTTAGTAAGTCCTGCCAACAAACGTCAAATAGATGTTATTGTTGTCGGAACTGGATTGGCAGGAGCTTCTGCCTCGGCTACTTTGGCGGAATTGGGATACAATGTAAAAACATTTTGTTTTCAAGATTCTCCACGTCGTGCGCACTCGATTGCGGCCCAAGGGGGAATTAATGCTGCAAAAAATTATCAAGGAGATGGGGATTCTACCTATCGACTTTTTTACGATACTATAAAAGGAGGCGATTATCGCTCTCGAGAAGCCAATGTCCATCGTTTGGCAGAGGTTTCGACAAATATTATTGACCAATGTGTGGCTCAGGGGGTTCCCTTTGCACGAGATTATGGAGGTTTACTCGATAACCGTTCTTTTGGAGGGGTCTTGGTTTCCAGAACCTTTTACGCCAAAGGACAAACAGGTCAGCAGTTGTTATTGGGTGCTTATTCGGCGATGAATCGTCAGATTGGTCGTGGAAAAATTAAAATGTATAACCGCCATGAAATGATGGATTTGGTTGTTGTTGATGGAAAAGCAAGAGGAATCATTACGAGAAATCTTGTCGATGGAAAACTAGAAAGACACAGTGCTCATGCGGTTGTGATCGCATCAGGAGGTTATGGAAATGTGTTTTTCCTTTCCACCAATGCCATGGGAAGTAACTTTCAGCAGGATGGAAAATTCATAAAAAAGGAGCGCACTTTGCAAATCCTTGCTTTACACAGATTCACCCAACTTGTATCCCTGTCTCAGGAGACCACCAGTCAAAATTAACATTGATGTCTGAGTCTTTAAGAAATGATGGAAGAATATGGGTGCCTAAAAAATTAGAAGATGCCAAAGCGATTCGCGAAGGGAATTTAAAACCCACCGATTTAGCTGAAGAAGATAGAGATTATTACTTAGAACGGCGATATCCTGCTTTTGGAAATCTTGTTCCACGTGATGTTGCCTCAAGAGCGGCAAAAGAACGTTGTGATGCCGGATTTGGAGTGAATAGAACAGGAGAAGCAGTCTATTTAGACTTTGCTGCAGCGGTGATTCGTTACGGAAAAGAGCAAGCACATATCAAAGGATTAAATGAAGAAGATGAGGTGCTGGTAAAAAATCTTGGTCAGGAAGTGGTTCGTTCTAAATATGGAAACCTCTTTCAAATGTATGAAAAAATTGTAGACCAAAATCCTTATGAAACCCCAATGATGATCTATCCTGCAGTGCACTACACCATGGGAGGCGTTTGGGTTGATTATAACTTGATGACATCAATTCCAGGATGTTTCGCCATTGGAGAGGCCAATTTCTCAGACCACGGAGCCAATCGTTTGGGAGCTTCGGCACTCATGCAAGGTTTGGCAGATGGTTATTTTGTATTGCCTTACACCATGGGAGATTATTTATCTGATGACATTCGAACCGGTACGATTCCAATCGATAGCTCTGAATTTGAAGCAGCTGAAAAAGATGTTAAAGACCAATTGGATGCTTTTATTAATAACAAAGGAATCCATAGTGTTGATTATTACCACCGAAAATTAGGTAAAATAATGTGGGACAAATGTGGGATGTCTCGAAACGAAAAAGGATTGAAAGACGCAATGCTTGAAATCAAAGCCCTTCGTGAAGATTTTTATAAAAACGTAAATGTTCCTGGTTCACAAAATGAATTTAACGAACAACTCGCCAAAGCGGGGCGTGTCGCAGACTTCTTAGAATTAGGAGAATTATTTGCAAAAGATGCACTCGAAAGAACAGAGTCTTGTGGAGGTCATTTTAGAGAAGAATCTCAAACTCCAGAAGGTGAAGCGCTCAGAGATGACGAGAACTTTACTTTTGTTTCTGCTTGGGAATATAACGGTGAGCCTGCTGATGCGGTCCTCCGAAAAGAAGAATTGAAGTACGAAGAAATTGAAGTGAAAACAAGATCGTACAAGTAATTAAAAATAAAATGTTAAACGCCTTTTGGCTAATAAACTAGAATATGAATTTGACATTAAAAATTTGGAGACAAGCCAATGCAGCTGCAAAAGGAAATATGGAAACTTATCCCATTTCTGATGTATCACCCGACATGTCTTTTTTAGAAATGATGGATGTGCTTAACGAAGAGTTGATGGTAAAAGGAATCGACCCTGTCGCTTTCGATCACGACTGCCGTGAAGGGATTTGTGGTATGTGTTCTATGTTTATTAATGGAGAAGCCCACGGTCCAGATCGATTGGTGACCACTTGCCAGCTTCACATGCGTAAATTTAATGATGGCGATACCATTACTATTGAACCTTTTAGAGCAAACGCTTTTCCTGTGATTAAGGATTTAACTGTCGATCGTTCTGCCTTTGATCGCATTCAACAAGCCGGAGGTTTTGTAAGTGTCAACACTTCTGGAAATACTCAAGATGCCAATTCCATTCCGATTGACAAGCACGATGCAGACAAAGCTTTTGATGCAGCAACTTGTATTGGTTGTGGAGCTTGTGTTGCAAGTTGTAAAAACGCCTCAGCGATGCTTTTCGTATCCGCTAAAGTGTCTCAATATGCATTACTTCCTCAAGGTAAAATAGAAGCGACTGACCGTGTTTTGAACATGGTTAAGCAAATGGACGATGAAGGATTTGGAAACTGTACCAACACTGGTGCGTGTGAGGTGGAGTGTCCTAAAGGCATTTCGTTGGAAAACATTGCCCGTATGAATCGCGAATACTATTCTGCAAGTATAGAGGGCTAAGGATTAGTCCCAAAGAATCAAATAATTTGCTTTAGATCAAAACGCGATGTGTTTTCTCGTGGGACAAACTACTGCGTGTTATTTACAGCTTTTTATAAACTAAACTCAATCCGATTCCATAAACACTAAACTGAATAATCCCAACAATTCCCTCAGTCAAAATCCAAGCCATAACTCTTGGGACGTTATGTTTTGCAGGCTCTGCAAAAGCACTATAACTCAACTGATAAAGCAGTCATAAGCAAACCAAAAGTGAGACCCTTTCGAATTGAATATTCATTTTTAGTATAAAGATTAAAAAAGTAAGAGAGCACCATTCCTTGAAGTATCAAAATTTTAAGATTAAGGTGGGTGATTTTATTTAAAGTTTCAGACATTTTTTTCGAATTAATAAAATTCAAATTCATTTTTTTATCATAAGGTTTAATTGCCCTCCTCACAGGCTTTACATTCTTTCATTGAGTCGAAGGGAACAGTTCCTCCACAGCCACCCCAAATAAATTCTTTGCACATTTTATCTACTCGATCATAATAATATCTTGGAAAGGAAGCTTTACAATTTCCTGGGTCAGGCTCTAAGGCGTAATTTTTTTTGTCATTTTCTTTATTGCAACCAGAGATAGCAAAGATTAAAAGGACGATTAACAAGGGAATAATTTGACGTATTTTCATTTTTTAAAGAATTGGGGAATTTAAAGAAGGGAGAATCTCTTTAGAGTATTTAATTAAATATTAATTCCAAACAAGTATCCGACCAAGGCAGTAAGCCCCATGGCCATTGTCCCCCAGAATGTGATTCTAAGAACAGATTTCCCAATGTGAGTACCTCCTATTTTTGCAGATAAAGCACCGAGAATTATTAGAAAAACGATTGAAAATCCGTAAAGGGTATATTCCATATTTTCAATGGGCAGAACACTACAACAACAAAAGGGAGTAACTCCCCCCATTGTAAAGGCAGCTCCAGAGGCAAGGGCTGCTTCGATAGGATTGGCTTTAGACATTTCATTAATACCAAGCTCGTCCCTTACATGAGCCGCTAGGGCATCCTTTTCTGTTAATTCTTTTGCGACAGTCAAAGCAGTTTCTTTTTTCAATCCTCTTTTCTCATAGATATCCGCCAAACGCAAGAGCTCGATTTCCGGCATTGTCTTTAATTCTTCTTTCTCACGAGCGATGTCTGCTTCTTCAATATCTGTCTGAGAACTCACAGAAACATATTCTCCAGCCGCCATCGACAAAGCACCTGCAACCAAACCGGCCAGCGTAGCCAATAAAATCGGATACCTGAGGTCACTTGCAGCAGCGACACCAATGGCAATACATGCGGTAGACAAAATACCGTCATTGGCTCCTAACACGGCGGCTCTCAGCCAATTACTGCGATGGATGTAGTGATTTTCTAGATAATCCTCTGAAGCATCATGTTGTTCCATGAATTTTGTTTTTAATTCAACCTTGTAATAAGGAGAAATGAAGTGATTGAAAATTATATAAAAAAAAGATTTGTATCCTACAAGTCAAGTGTTTCCAAAGGGCTTCATCAGATTTAAAATGCTTTTTAAAGGTATAAAAAAATCCGTAAATCATAAGAATATACGGATTTTTTTGTTGGCCTACTAGGGCTCGAACCTAGACTCTTCTGTACCAAAAACAGACGTGTTGCCAGTTACACCATAGGCCAATTAACTGCAAATTTAATTTAATTTTTTTTCTAAAAAAATATTTATCGAATTTCTTGTAAAATACGTGCTGGAACTGATCTAAGCACTAAAAAATTTAACAGAATAGAGATTACAAGATAACTAAAAAGGAATATTAAAATTGGTTGGTTATAGGTTAATTGTAATTCTCCTTGAAAAATTATAATTAGTATTCCAATGCTAGCTTTTGGGATGCGGGGGAATACATCGCTACTTCGGCCAAACTCCAAGTTGGCCATCCTCCAGGAGCTCCATTTTTTCAAATGATGGGGGCCTTCTTTTCTATTTTTGCAACAGATCCAGAACAAATTGCTTTACTTGTAAACTTAATGTCTGTTTTTTCAAGTGCTTTTAGCATACTTTTTCTTTTTTGGACTTTAACAATACTTCTAAAAAAATTACCTGCATTTACATCATTAGACAATCTTTTTTCACGTCTGAGTTTCTTTGGAAGCGCGACTGTGGGAACTTTGGCTTTTTGTTTTTCAGATAGTTTTTGGTTTAATGCCGTTGAAACAGAGGTCTATGCCATGGCAACTTTTATCCTGTCCTTGCTTTTTTACGGCGGATTGCGATGGGAACAAGAAATGAATACGCCACGAGGAGATCGATGGCTTTTGTTGATTGCTTTTGTAATTGGACTCTCTTTTGGAGTTCACTTTATGGGATTGCTAACGATCCCTGCTTTGGGAATGATTTATTATTTTAAAAACAATAAAGAAGTTGATCTTAAAGGCTTTGTCATTGCTAATTTGGTTTCTGTTGCCATTCTTCTTTTTATATTTAAACTGCTCTTGCCATTAACACTTGCGTTTTTTGGAAATGCCGAAGTGTATTTTGTCAATAAAATAGGACTGCCCTTTAACAGCGGAACCATCATTGCCGGCTTGTGTTTTGTGTTTTTCTTTTATTATACCTTAAAATTAACCCGTCAGAAAAAATGGATTGATTTTAATATTATCCTGTGCGTGTTATTTTTATTAATTGGATTTTCTTCTTGGTTGATGATTCCCATAAGGGCAAATGCCAACACAGTAATTAATGAGAATTCCCCTTCCGATGCTCGCTCTTTGTTGGCCTATTATAACTTAGAACAATACCCGGAAACCCATTTATTTTATGGGCCTTTGTTTTCAGATGTTTATGCGGGACAAGACGACACAGAACCTTATTTTGATGACAAACCAAAATATGAGCGAGACTTAAAAACGGGGAAATACATTATAGTAAATCACTGGGAAAATGCAAGGATCAATTCGAATGCAAAGCACCGTGGATTTTTACCAAGACTTTGGAGTTCCGAGCATGCAGGCAATTACATCAACTTTACCAGACCACTTGAGTTCTCCATTTCACCTTCCTATCGAGGCAATGAGATGTTGGTGAGTCGTGTAAATGATTTTAGAGATGAGATAAGAGAAGGCCAACTGACAGGAGACGACTACCATCAATTTTATAAAACGCTTGCACCCTACCTCGACATTGAAAAACCTAGTTTTTGGAGCTCTCTTCAGTATCTTTTTGAATATCAAATGGGGTACATGTACTGGCGTTATTTTATGTGGAACTTTACAGGTAGACTTAAATTTACCTGCAGGGAAATATAACGTTTTGGATGGGAATTGGATCAGTGGAATCGATTTTGTTGACAGCATTCGATTGGGAAATCAATCCGAACTTTCTGAAGATGCCTTAAACAACAAAGCAAGAAATACTTACTTTTTCTTACCCTTAATATTGGGCTTAATCGGTTTGTTTTTTCTCTACCAACAAGACCCCAAGCGATTTTGGGTATTATTGCTCTTTTTTCTTTTTACTGGGTTGGCGCTAAAAGTTTATCTAAACGAGCGTCCTTTTGAACCTCGCGAACGCGACTATGCTTTGGTCGGATCGTTCTATGTCTTTTGTATCTGGATCGGAATGGGTGCCTATGCATTGGTTTATAAATTAAGAAATTTAAAAGCACCAAAATTCATTCAACCTGCGGTGGTTGGAATTTGTTTACTAGCTGTCCCCTTGTTGATGGCTTATCAAAACTGGGACGATCACGACAGGTCAGATCGCTTTACAGCTCAATCAATGGCTAAATCCTACCTCCAGTCTATACAGGAAGATGTGGGTGCGATGATTTTTACGATTGGAGATAATGATACTTTTGCCTTATGGTATGCACAAGAGATTGAGGGCTATCGAACCGATGTTCGAACAATCAACACCAGCCTTTTGGCAACGGATTGGTACATCGATCAAATGAAAAGAAAAACCTATGATAGTGATCCCATTCCTTCACAAATGACTCATTCGCTTTATGCTTACGGAATTCGTGATTATATCAAACACGAGTCGATGATTGATTCTATTAGGTGGGATATTAAGGATTATATCAATTGGGTATCGAGTGACAACTCCAGAACCAAAGTACAAGAGTTTGTTACTTCAGGCTGGGGAAGACCCCAGCAGATTGCCAGTCAATACTCAAGAGATGATTTTTTACCCTACCAATAAGATCAGGGTTCAAGTCAACAAAGAAAATGTTTTGAAAAGTGGCATTGTAAAACCAGAGGACGCAGACTTGATCGTTCCTTATATTGATATTGATTTACCGGAATCGGGTATTACGAAAAACCAGCTGATGATGTTGGATATTTTGGCAAATAACAACTGGGAAAGACCAATTTATTTCACAGGCGGGAGCTATTCCCCCTCAGAATACATTTGGATGAAGGAGTATTTACAATTGGAAGGTCTGGTTTACAAATTGGTTCCTATTAGAACTCCATTAAACCCAAATAACCCCTACATGATGGGCCGTTTGGACTCGGATTTAATGTATGACATTGTCATGCAGTGGAGTTGGGGGAATTCTAGCAGTCCAGAAATTTATCATGATCCAGAAACAAGAAAAAACAGTATTTCCTTTAGAAGCAATATGGCGCGTTTGGCCGAACAACTTTTGGAAGAAGGTAAGACAAAAAAAGCCAAAAACGTCATAGACTTGGCCATAGAAAAAATGCCGCTGGACTATTTTGGTTACTACAGCCTGATGGTTCCATTTGTTGATGCCTATTACAAATTAGGCGAAAGCCAATCTGCTCAAAAACTAGCTTCTCGAATTAGTTTTAAGTATCGCGATGAGTTAGAATATTTCTCCTCACTAACGGTCAACGAGCAATACATGATGGGAGAGAATGTGATTACAGAAATTGAGCGTTACCGGACCATGGTAGAGGCAATCTTAGTGAATGAGGATAAGGTTTTATTGAAAACCGAATTGGATTTATTTGTAAAATCAATTACTCCTTTTGTTTTCCTTTATGGGGAATATGACTATTATACTTCTTTGGCCTTATTTGTTGAAGGTTATTATATCGCAGAAGAAACTCAAAAAGCACGAGCACTAATCGAAACCATTGTCCCTCAATACCAAGAGCGATTTGAGGCGATTGCAGGTTATGCTAAAAAGAACAAAATGCCAGTATTGGATCGTATTAAAAATGAAGTTCTCGATTATCAGGAGTTAATTAATATTTCGAAATCATACGACGAAAAATCTTACAGTGATTCACTCCAATCAGGATTTGACGTAGTAATAGAAAAATTTAATTAGGAATAGAAAAGTGATGAAATCGCTTAATTGAGATGGTCTTGCATCAATGCGATGAGGGTATTTGCATCTTGTCCTCCACTCTGACGCCAAACCATTTCGCCTAATTTATAAATGATCAGGGTCGGCAATACTCGAACACGAAGCGCTTCGGATAGCTTTTCGTTTTGATCGGCATCAATCTTAATAACTTTTCCTTTATCTCCTATTGCTGCTGCGACATCTTTGAGCACTGGATGTAAAGATTCGGATTCATCAATTTCATTATTAAAAAAGACCAATAACAAAGGTTGATTGTCGTCTAGAAGTTCTCCAAATTTTGACATTGATTAACAATTTCAGGGTTTGATACGACAAAAGTAGCTTTTTTTGTGATTATATCAATACATTCTTCTTTTTCAGGGTAATAACGGTGATCTCGGGCCAAATACCGACCCGTCCAGGATAGGCCAAAAAACCAAATCCTCTATTTACGTTGAGCCTCTGTTTTTGTTTTTCATAAATCCCGGCCCATTGTTTGTATCGCCATTTTGAAGGGCTCCATTTTATCCAGCCAGGTATTTCAATTCCAAATTGCATTCCATGGGTGTGTCCACTGAGAGTAAGCTGAAAGGGAAAAGGATGTGGCAGAACTTCGGCTTCCCAGTGAGAGGGGTCGTGGGTCATTAAAATTTTAAAATCTTTGGAATCAATGTTTTCAACAGATTTCTTCAAATCCCCTGCTTTTTTAAATCTACCTGTACCCCAATTTTCAACGCCAATTAGGGATATTTCATCCTCCCCCTTTTTAAGAATTCGATTTTCGTTTAATAACAAATCAAACCCCATTTCTTTATGAATTTCAAAGAGGTCCTTCATATTTTTGTCTTTGGCCTGTTCGCTATCCCATTGAGCATAATCCCCATAGTCGTGATTTCCTAAGATTGAATACTTTCCATAAGAGGCCTCTATTTTTGAAAATAGACCGATCCAAGGTCTAGCCTCTTCAGACCTGTTATTTACCAAGTCTCCAGTAAACAATAGAAGATCAGACTTTTGATTATTGATCAACTCAACGCCATAAGCAACCTTTTCAGGATTGTCGAAACTTCCGCAATGTAAATCCGAAATCTGAGTGATGGTAAATCCCTCAAAAGCTTCTGGGAGGTCTTCATATTCTAAGGTATAACTCAGCACTTTGTAATTATATTTACCCTTAAACATACCATAGAGCAGTGAAGCAAGGGGAATGGCTCCCAAACCCAAGGCGATTTGGGAAATGAATTTTCGACGATTGGGAAGAAACGAACTGTTTTCTGTTGTTTTAGATTTTAAATATTGAAATAGTCCTTGTGGAATTCGAACCAAATCCTCCAAAAGAAGAAACAGTACTAAGACCAATTGAAAAGCAAAAAGAGAGATGAAAAACCCAATGCTAAGTGAAATCGCGTGGGAGTAACCAACAGACCTGTCAAAGGTAAAAAAACACCAAAACGAATTCCCAAAAATTAAAACGACTGAGGCCCAATAAAGTCCTAAAGCCCATTTGTTTTGGGTCAAAGTTTTTATTACTTGAAAAGCATACCATTCAATTAATAAAAAAACAAATATAAAAACCACCCAACTTAAAATCATATTTTAAAAAATAACTTAATTAATAATTATTTAGAACCAACTTTTTCAGCTAATAATAAAGCTTTGCTATCGGTTAAACTGGCGATATAGCAAGTAGCATTGAGTAGAGTTTCGTATAGATTTTCGGCGGGGAGTAAAACATCTTCGGGGAGGAGTTGAAGGATGAGCTTATCATAGCTATTGGATTCGTTTTTAAAGGCATTTGCCCCAGCACTAACGAAGGCTTCTAACAGTGAAGAAATGGCCTTGTATCCTAAAATCTCTTTTTGCACGACTTCTTCAGAGCAGTATATCTTTTTAATACTTAAATTAATAATGTCAGAAATTTGAGCTTTATATTTACTTTTCTCTAACAATGCATAGGGAAAACTTCCGTTCAGTATAGCCGATTCATTTTCAATAAAAACCCGAACAGCATCCTGAATTAAGCTATTAATTGCAAGGGCTCGTAAATAGCTTAATCGTTGAGAACGATGTTTGAGTTCTGCATATTTTTTAGTGTCAATACTGTCTCGAACCAAATTGATCAAGTATTCCAGTGCGTAATCTTCATCAATCCAACCCAAATGGATCCCATCTTCAAAATCGATAATCGTATAGCAAATGTCATCTGCGGCTTCCACTAAATAGGCGAGAGGATGTCGGTTAACTTTTTGGAGATCGTTGGTTCCCAAATGAAGCGTAAAGTTTATTAAAAAAAGATTCTTGGGCTTGAAAATAACCATATTTTTTATGGGCAACATGATCGCTGGATTGAGATTTGAAAAAACTTTTGGATATTTAATAAACGCGCCTAGAGTGGCGTAACTTAATCTTAAACCTCCCGGAGTTCCCGGCGCATTTTGAGTGAGTATTTTAAACCCATTGGCATTGCCCTCAAAAGTACACAGGTCTTGGTATTGTTTTTTGGAAAGCTGGCTTTTAAATTTTGCACCTTTTCCGTGTGTAAAATAATGTCCAATTGCTTCTTCACCACTGTGACCAAAAGGGGGGTTTCCGATATCATGAGAAATGGCAGCAGCTCCAACGATAGCACCAAAATCATTGATTTGATAACCGAGGGATTTAAGTTCAGGATATTTTTCTAAAATTTGTTTTCCAGCCATCCGCCCGAGACTTCTGCCCACAACGGAAACCTCCAAACTGTGCGTAAGTCGGGTGTGAACAAAGTCAGTCTTTGAAAATGGAATGACTTGGGTTTTGTCCTGTAGGCTCCTAAATGTACTCGAAAAGATGATGCGATCATAATCAACTTCAAAGCCCAAACGGGTGTCATCCTGCGCTCTTCTTGGGCGTTTGTTTTTATCGCCTAAGCGTTCTAATGAAAGTAAGTTTTTCCAGTTCAATTGACTTAATGTTAAGTTAACCTTTTAATAATATTATTATCCCTTAATATATTGCTAAAATGAGGTTTTTTGCAAAAAAAACAATGAAGCTTTACTATTCTTTTTTAGCGACTATTTTATTTTCTTTTTCGATTCAAGCCCAAAATTATGGTTCAATAGTCGGAACCATCCTCGATAAGGACATGAGCGAACAGCCACTTCCTTTTGCAAATATATTAATAGATGGGACATCAACGGGGACAACTTCTGATTTTGATGGTTTATTTGAGCTTCAAGATATTCCTGTGGGAAACTATAATATATCGATAAGCTTTCTAGGATATGAATCCCAAACCATTGCCGTTGAAGTTCTAGTTGGGAAAGCGACGAACGTTAAAGTTGCTTTAGGACCTGTTGCAAATTCTCTACAAGAAGTTATAGTGACAACTGTTGCAAAAAGAGATTCTGAGGTAGCGCTTTTGATCGATCAAAAAAATGCAATGGTGATGAAACAAGAGATTGGTGCAGAAGAAATTTCTAAAAAAGGATTAAGCGATGTTGCTGCTGCAGTTGTGAAGACCACTGGCGTAGTTAAACAAGAAGGATCGGGAACAATTTTTGTTCGTGGTTTGGGCGATCGATATAACATTACACTTTATAATGGACTTCCATTGCCCTCTAACAATCCCTCCAGAAAGAACATAAACCTTGAATTGTTTACCAGTGATATTGTAAAATCCATCAGCATTGACAAGGTTTTTGAAGCGAAGCACTATGGTGATTTTGCAGGAGCAAGCGTAGACATTAAGTCTATTGAAAATAAAGGCACTCAAACTTTTAGCTTTAATTTAGGAGGAGGGGTTAATTCTGAGGTCAATGGTTTAGATGAATTTCATCTCGGTCAAGGCCCAAACAATTTGGGATTTTATGACACCACTTATCCGAGTAACCCACTCGCGAATAATAATTTTGATACTAGTTTTAATAAAAAGGTTGCTTTTGGTGGAGCCCTACCCATTAATACAAACATGGGGCTAAGTTTTAATAAAATTTTAAAACTTGGTGATAGTAATAGCCTTTCCATTTTTGCGGTTGGTAATTTTGACAGTAAGTTTAATTATTCCGAAGGTGTTTCGCGAGGGAGTGTAAACACTTCTGGTCTTGTGTTTAAAGATTTCGACTTTAAGAAGTTTCAATACGAAACCAACACAACAGGAATGTTAAATGTAGGATACAGGGCAGGGGATTTCAAATTTAAGTTGAACACTTTGATGATTAACTCCTCTACTCAGAACCAACAAGAATACAACGGAACGATCGATGTTTTCGACTATGCGCCAGAAGGTGGAGGGATCGTTCAACGTTCTGTTTTTGACCGAACCACACTTTTGGTAAATCAGTTCCTTATGGATTGGGAGGTAAATGAACAAATAGATGTCAATGTTGGGATAAGCTATAATCAAGTAGACAATAACATTCCAGACAGAAGACAAACCACTATCACTCCAGATGACTGGGACAATCCAACAGGGCCACTTTCTTTCAAAAACACCCTGAATGCCGGAGACAACCACAGGTATTATCAGCATTTAGAAGAAGATGAAATGGCAGCTAATTTTAATGTGGATTATAATTTTGGTGAAAATGAAGACGGTGAGTTCCAATCCAAGATTAGTTTGGGTTATAATGGAAAACAAAAGAAGTATGCCTTCGATGCAATTCAATTTAACTTTGCGCCTATCAAAAGAAGAAGTGGCGCTTTTGTAAACCAACCTTTAGTGGCAAATGCATATGCGTTGGATAACTATTTTAATCAAGCCAATTTTGATCAAGGATTCTATGAGATTAGGACTTTTAGAGGGAAACTAGGTCAGGCAAACGTGTTGGAACCGCAAACCTATGGTGGAGATCAAAACATACATGCGGGCTATGTTTCTTTTAAATACAGCTTTAACCCTAAAACCTCAATTCTTATTGGACTAAGAGGGGAGTCTATTCATCAAAAAATTGAATGGATAACAGCTTTAAAACCCAATGGAGGGGAATTGTCAATAGATAAATTTGAGTTTTTACCTTCTCTCATGGCTTTACATAAGTTAAATGAAAAACAAAACTTGAGACTTTCATTGAGCAAGACTTATACATTACCCCAAACCAAAGAACGCGCCCCCTTCCAGTTTGAAGAGGTTACGCAAGTTTATATTGGAAACCCAACGTTATATGCGTCAACCGATTATAATGTTGATTTAAAATGGGAATTTTTTCCTTCAAATAGCGAATTGATCTCTTTTGGTCTTTTCGGGAAAATAATCAAAAACCCTATCAATTCTGCGGCAATAAACTCTGCTTCAAATGATATAAGTTATGTCAATTCTGGAAATCAAGCGGTTGCTTTTGGTCTTGAAATAGAGGCAAAGAAAATTCTTTTTAGAACACAACGGGAAACGGAAGAGGAGCTGCTTGACAAGATGCTTAGTGTCGCTGTAAATTTTTCTTACCTGAACAGTGAGCAAGACCTTGATGCAAGCAAGGTCTTGACCGAAACAGCAGCTGCCGGTTACCCTTTAAGTGTAGATTTTTCTGAGACAACTGACAGGCTTTCTGGTGCTTCGGATATACTTTTCAACTTTGACGCTACTTATCTTTATGAGTTTACTAAAGATAAAAACATTCAAGGGAGTTTGTTGTTTAATTACTTTTCCGACCAAATTTCAGCTTTTGGTACGGAGGGAAAAGGGAACTTTGTTGACAAAGGGTTTGCTACACTAAATATTGTTCTAAAATCTAAAATTGGGAAAGGATTTGGTGTGAGTCTATCAGCCAGAAACTTGCTTGATCCCAGTATTGAAAGGGTTCAGGAAGTTCAAGAAGTTACACTTTTATCCTACAAGAAAGGGATAACAGTAAGTGCGGGACTAAATTATACTTTCTGAAATGAAACTTAAACGATATAACATTTAATTAACCATAAAGTTTTAAAATCATCACGTTAGCATAATGTTTAATTAACTTTTTAACCGTGAATACTGCTTTAATTTGTTAAAAAATAAAATTTAACTCATGAAAAATTATTTTTACCTATTATTACTTCTGATCTCAGCATCATGTACCTCAGACGATGATGCTGTAACTTTAGATTCTGACTTAACAACCAACGCCACCTGTTCCGATGGGATTAAGAATGGCGACGAGATTGATGTGGATTGTGGAGGTTCTTGTTCGGCATGTGTGACTTCACTGTCTGGAACCTTATCAACGGACACACAGTTGTCAAAAGCGAATTCTTATGAATTAACAGGAGCTTACATTGTTCCTGATGGAATAACTTTGACAATTGATGCAGGTGCATTGTTATCAGTGCAACTGGTGGGACAAGCGCTTACATTGCTGTTGCTCAAGGTGGAAAAATAAATATCAACGGAACGGCTAACTAGTCCGGTCGTCATGACTTCTGGATCTGCGAGTCTCCGGCGGCTAGTGATTGGGGCGGTTTGGTAATCTGTGGAAAAGCACCCACCAATGTT
Organism: uncultured Flavobacteriaceae bacterium; assembly: GCA_905182575.1. Taxonomy (GTDB): domain Bacteria; phylum Bacteroidota; class Bacteroidia; order Flavobacteriales; family Flavobacteriaceae; genus UBA8316. Next base: position 32,312 of record CAJJCA010000018.1, read on the forward strand.
GGAGCAACGGCTACTTCTGAAGTTGGAGAGCTGACTTACGGTGGATCTGATGAAAATGACAGTTCGGGATCAATTCAATATCTAAGAGTTGAATATTCTGGCGCAGCTTACAATTCTGAAAAAGAGTTTAATGGTATTTCCTTATTTGGTGTTGGCGCAGGAACAACTTTTAAGTATGTTCAATCTTATGAAGGTGGCGATGACGGTATCGAGTTTTTTGGAGGAACTGTTAACGGAACCTACCTTGTTTCTGTAAATAGTCAAGATGATTCTATCGATTTTGCAGATGGCTGGAACGGCTCGGGAAGTTACTGGTACATTTCGGGAGGTGCTAAAGCGGGCATAGAAGGCTCTAATAACGGCGCTAATGGATGATGCAACTCCAGTTACTATAACAACCTTAAGTAATATCACCGTAGTAGGCCCTGTGAGCGAAGGAGCACTCTATTTCAAAGAAGGTGGAGGTCAATTTACAATCGACAATTTTTATGCAAGTAACGTTGCACTTGGTGTTAAAGTAAAAGCCAATGATGTTGAATCAAACACCAGATTGGCTGCCGGAGAGTTAAGTATTTCTAAATTTCAATTCGCCGATGTAGCTTCTAGGAGATTTAGTAAAAACAGACTATGTAGGCGATGCTTCATGGTTAGGTGAAGGTGCTACAAGTGGTGCTGGAAACGGAGCCGCCGCTCCAAGCTGGACTGCTGGATGGACTGTAGGTTTGGATGGAGCCACTGCTTCAACCAAAGCAAACATACAAGGTGAAATTGACACCGAAGTAACACTTAATTCATCAACAGAATATTTATTAACCTCTTCATTTATTATAAAAGATGGGGGTACACTTAATATTCCTGCAGGTACATTGATCAAAGCAATTGGTGGTACAAGCTCATACATTGCAGTAGCACAAGGTGGAAAAATAAATATAAACGGAACGGCTACTAGTCCAGTCGTCATGACTTCTGGATTTGATTCTCCGGCTGCTAGTGATTGGGGTGGTTTGGTAATCTGTGGAAAAGCACCCACCAATGTTGGAGCAACGGCTACTTCTGAAGTTGGAGACTTAACTTACGGTGGGACGATTTCAGACGATAACTCGGGATCGATTCAATATTTAAGAGTTGAATATTCAGGTGCAGCTTATAATTCTGAAAAAGAATTTAACGGTATTTCTTTATTCGGAGTAGGATCAGGGACAACATTCGAGTATGTTCAATCCTACGAAGGAGGAGATGATGGAATTGAATTTTTTGGTGGAACGGTTGTGGGAAACTATTTAATCTCAAAGGGAAGTCAAGACGATTCAATTGATTTTGCTGACGGATGGACTGGATCAGGGAGTTACTGGTATATTTCTGGTGGTGCAAAAGCTGGGATAGAAGGTTCTAATAACGGGTCTGATGGAAATGCAACTCCGGTCACGACTGTAACACTATCTAATATCTCTGTTGTAGGTCCGGTAACTGAGGGAGCGCTTTATTTTAAAGAAGGTGGTGGAAATTTTACAATCAACAACTTTTTCGTAAGCGTCCTTGAAGATGAGGTAATCAAAGTAAAGAGCACAGATTCGGACGCACAGGCAAGGTTGACAAATGGCGATTTGAAAATAACAAATTTGACTGGTGCTACTGATAGGGCTTCTTTGTCACCTGATTTTGATTTCACGAGCTATGCGAATATTACGCAAACTACTACGGCAACTGGTGCAGGAAACGGAGCAACCATGCCTGATTGGTCAGCGGGATGGGCCAAATAAAGGTGGATAAGTTGTCAAAAGCTTAACCTTAAGGACACATTTAATTCATTATTTAGTAACATATTTATGTTTTTAATCTATCAATTGAATGTTTAAAATTTTAATAAAAACTGTTTCTTATATTATTATTTTAATGCCAATTATTGTTGAAGCCCAGCAAGTAACAGCTCCTAAATTCGGAAAAGGAATATTGAATATATCCGGAGTAGACAGCACTTGGACTATGAATTTATCCGCAAGAGTTCAGTATTTAACTTCTACGACCTGGCAAGAGGATAATGATTCATATGGTGGACCTGAATCCAACTCATTGATTCGAAGATCTCGGTTTAAATTTAAAGGATTTGCTTATCACCCAAACCTTACCTATAAGATTGAATTAGCCCTTTCAAATAGAGATATTTCTGGAGGATCAAACTACACTTCAGACGCTCCAAGGATTATATTAGACGCGATTGTTAATTGGAAATTTAATGATAACTGGAGCATACAATTTGGCCAAGGCAAGCTCCCAGGAAATTTAGAAAGACTTATTTCCTCCTCAAAACTAGCTTTAGTTGACAGGTCATTGTTAAATAGTAAATTCACTATTGATAGAGATTACGGTCTACAATTAAAACATCAATTTATTATTAATAAAAAAATTATTGTAAAAGAAAACTTTTCAATATCTCAAGGAGAAGGAAGAAATGTTTCTAAAGGAAATATTGGTGGTCACCAATATACCGGAAGACTGGACCTACTTCCATTTGGAAATTTTACAAACAATAGCGAATATGAAGGTGACGATCTAAACAGAGAAGAATCTCCCAAGTTACTTGTTGGTATTTCGTATGATTACAATAATAATGCTGTTAAAACGAGGAGCAATATGGGTTCGTACATGGAAACAGATTACGGGCTTTTTGAAACAGACATTACTACATTGTTTATAAACGCTCATTTTAAATATAAAGGCTTCTCATTTATGGGTGAATATGCCGATAGAAATGCGGAGGATGAATTTGCTAAAAATAGTGACAACAGTTTGACTGGAGACATTGTAAATGTAGGTTCTGCGATTAGTCTGCAAGCAGGATATGTTTTGCCATCAAATATTGCATTTACAGGAAGATTTACTAATGTACATTTTGATAAGCTTGTAACCTCTAACAATGACATTAAACAATATACTTTAGGGGCTTCTAAATATTTCAACAATCATAATTTAAAAATTCAATCAGATATTTCATTTGAAAACTCAAAATTTTCAAATGATAAAATTTTCTACCGTTTACAATTTGAATTTCATTTCTAAAAACATATATAATGGAAAACTCATACTTGATATTAGTAATTATTCTAGCAATTTTGGCTTGTGGTGATTTAATAGTGGGGGTCAGTAATGACGCAGTAAATTTTTTAAGTTCAGCAGTAGGTTCTAAAGCCATTTCATTTAGGACTATAATGATTTTAGCAGGCTCAGGAGTTGCTCTTGGGGCACTGTTTTCAAGTGGTTTAATGGAGGTAGCAAGGAAAGGAATTTTCAACCCTGGCGAGTTTTATTTTGATGAAATCATGTTAATTTTTACTGCAGTAATGTTAACGGACATTTTATTATTAGATTTTTTTAATTCAATAGGGATGCCTACGTCAACTACGGTATCAATAGTATTTGAATTATTAGGAGCAGCTGTTTTTATATCACTTATAAAAATTAGCTCTACTTCAGGAGATTTTTATGACTTAGTAAATTATATAAATACAAGTAAAGCACTGCAAATAGTGTCAGGTATCGTTTTGTCTGTTGTAGTTGCGCTCACTATTGGAGCGATGGTTCAATGGCTCTCAAGATTGTTTTTAACGTATGAATTTGAGAAAAAGGCAAGCTGGGTTAGTGCACTTTTTGCTGGAATTGCTTTGTCAGCGATCACCTATTTTATTTTGATGAAAGGGATTAAGGGAACTCCTTATGCTGACTTAAAACTTGATATTATTGGAGGAATAAAAATAAAAGACTTCATTGAGTTTGAAGTTTTAAAAGTAACCATCATTAATTTTATTTTTTGGCTTGGTTTCTCTTATTCGTTAATTCATTTTTTAAAAGTTAATATCTATAAATTAATTATTGGTGTAGGGACTTTCGCACTTGCTCTAGCATTTGCAGGAAATGACCTTGTTAATTTCATAGGGGTTCCCATCGCTGCATATCAGGCATATGAACTATGGGTTTCCTCCGGATCGGCGGCCTCTGAATTTAGCATGGGGATGTTGTCTTCAAAGGTACCTACTCCCACAGTTTTCTTAGTACTTTCAGGATTTATCATGGTACTTACTTTATGGCTTTCGACCAAATCTAGAAAAGTTTTAAAAACCAGTTTAGATTTATCAAGCCAAGGCAATGTCAAAGAGAGATTTCAGCCCTCGTTGTTTTCTAAATTAATCGTAAAGTTTTTTCAATCAATATCTGATGCATTGACTAGTCTTTTACCAAAAAAAACACGGAAAAGAATAGAATTGCAGTTTATAGAGTCAAGTAATCAGAATAAGAGTTTTAACAATTCTAATGCGCCTTCTTTTGACATGTTGAGGGCTTCAGTAAATTTAACAGTTGCCGCAATTTTAATCTCGATTGCAACTTCCTATAAACTACCGCTTTCTACTACCTATGTCACTTTCATGGTTGCAATGGGAACTTCACTTGCTGACAAAGCATGGGGAAGAGATAGTGCGGTTTATCGAGTTTCTGGAGTAATAAATGTTATTATGGGTTGGTTTTTAACCGCTATTACTGCATTCTTTGTTTCGGGTATAATCGCCTTATTAATTCATGTAGGTGGTATTCAAGCAATTTCTATTATTTTGTTTATCATCCTTTTAATTATCGGGAAAAATTTTATAAAACATAGAAATGAAGAAACTGAAGTAGATAAGGACAAGATCCTTAAAGCAGAAAGTAATTCCATGATAGGTGTTATGGATGAAAGCTCAGGAAATATCATTAAGTTCTTTAAACGAGTAGATGTGATTTATAGCATTTTATTGGAAGGCTTGTCCAAGCATGATTTAAAAATGCTTAAAAAAGGAAAAAAGAACATCAAAAGACTCGAAAGTGAAGTAGAGGATTTGCGTGAAAACATGTTCTACTTTATTAAAAACTTAGATGAGCAAAGCTTTTCTGCGAGTAACTTTTATATTGTTTTATTAAGTCACATCGAGGATTTAGCGAGTGATCTTAGGTTATATAATTTCAAAAAGCTACAAACACATCGACAATGATCACCTAAAGCTTAAATTATCTCAGATAAGAGATTTGAAAGAAATTCATGATTTCACCAAATCTATTTTTAAAAATTCAATGGAAACTTTTGATAATAATTCCATTTTAGATATTGAATTAATTTTAAATAGAAAAGATGAACTTAAAGCTAAGATTCAAGAAAAAATAAATTCACAAATAGAGCTTACAAGAAATATAGAAACCAGTCCAAAAAACACAACTTTATATTTTAATATACTTTTAAAGTCTAAGGATATATATAAAATCAAGATCAGTTTAATAGAGGAGTTCTATAATTCTTACAAAAAAATAAATAATTTGTAGTCCAACAGCTTTTCTGTTAGGGCGATTTGGATAATGCTTTACTTGACCTTTGTGGTTGATAGCCAAACGTTTAGTCAAGTCTAATAAATGAATTTCTAAGAGGTTGCTTATAAAGTAAAAGCTACTTTATAAGTTGTTATTGGCTAACAAGTTTTTGTTCTCCCAATTGACAGTATCAATAACGACATTATCTTTAAAGTCTACTTCAGTGAGGTCGGCATTGCTCCAAAAAAACCATTTTCCATTTTTCTCACCCATGTTGTAGGTGCCTAATGAAAGTTTGTTTCCGTCCATGTCGAAACTCGCCCATTCTCCGTGCAGCTTATTGTCTTTAAGATATCCAGTTTGAGCAATTGATCCGTCTTCATGATAGGAGATAACTTTCACAAGATTATTCCCTGAATTAACAAATTCAGTTTTTATGTTTCCCTGAGCATTTACCGAGAGAGATAGCGCGAAGATTAATATACAAAGACTTTTCATTTCAAATGTTTTACCTGATTTTCTAATAAATTTAACAATTAATTTACATTAAACCAGTATTTGCATAACATTAAGTTAACATTAAAGAGTTAAGTATTTGTTTTTAAGCATATTATAAAATAAAAAAATCCTCTTCTAGTTAAGAAAAGGATTTGAAAGTAAACACTTTTTAAAATTTTAAGAACCGCACATCAAACAATCGTCGTCTTCATTGGACTTTGACTGCTCGAGCATTTGCTTTAGTTCTTGAGGTGTTAGCGGTTCGACAGCCGTTGCCTGTGGCTGAGCAGGAGCAGGAGATACTGCTGTTGCTGCAGTTGCAGTGACCGCTGCAGTAGCAGGTTCACTTACTTTTGTTTTTGCTACATTCAAAGTAAACTTAATTGCATCAACTGCCGACTTAGTTCTCAGATAATACATTCCTGTTTTTAATCCAGATTTCCATGCATAGAAGTGCATAGAAGTAAGTTTTGCCATAGTTGCTCCCTCCATAAAGAGGTTTAAAGATTGAGATTGATCAATAAAATATCCTCTGTGACGAGACATGTCGATGATGTCTTTCATGCTCATCTCCCATACGGTTTTATAAAGTTCTTTGATGTCACTAGGGATCCCTTCAATGTTTTGAATAGATCCATTGGCTTGCATCAACTCTTGCTTCATATCCTCGTTCCACAATCCTAAATTAACCAGGTCTTCTAGGAGGTGCTTGTTAACTACAATAAACTCTCCTGAAAGCACTCTTCGGGTATATATGTTGGAAGTATAAGGCTCGAAACATTCGTTATTTCCTAAAATCTGTGAAGTTGAAGCCGTTGGCATCGGTGCAACAAGTAAAGAGTTACGCACTCCATGTTTTTTTACCTCAGCTTTTAATGCTTTCCAATCCCATCTTCCGCTAAGTTCGTCGTCTTTCACGCCCCACATGTTGTGTTGGAACTCTCCTTTTGACATTGGAGAACCTTTGTAAGTTTTATAAGGCCCATCTATTTTAGCTTCTTCTGCTGATGCAGTAACCGCTGCAAAATATAGGGTTTCGAAAATTTCTTGGTTCAGCTTTTTGGCCTCTTCACTTGTAAAAGGAAGTCTTAATTTTATAAAAGCATCCGCCAAACCTTGAACACCAAGTCCTATAGGTCTGTGTCTAAGGTTTGAGTTCTCAGCTTCTATGACAGGATAATAGTTCCGGTCTATAACCCGGTTAAGATTTTTTGTCACTGTTTTTGTTACCCTGAATAATTCTTCGTGATCAAAGGCACCATCTTTTATAAACATCGGTAGCGCAATTGAGGCCAAGTTACAAACGGCAACTTCGTCTTCAGAGGTGTACTCCATTATTTCAGTACAAAGGTTTGAGGAACGAATGGTACCGAGATTTTTTTGATTTGATTTTCTATTCGCAGAATCTTTGTAGAGCATGTAAGGTGTTCCTGTCTCTATTTGAGATTCTAATATTTTATCCCAAAGCTCTCTTGCTTTAATGGTTTTTCTTCCTTTTCCTTCACGCTCATATTTGGTGTAGAGTTTTTCGAATTCTTCACCATGACAGCTATAAAGTCCTGGACACTCGTTCGGGCACATCAGTGTCCATGTCGTGTTTTCTTCAACACGCTTCATGAAAAGGTCCGAAAGCCACATCGCATAGAAAAGGTCTCTGGCTCGCATTTCTTCTTTACCGTGATTTTTTTTCAATTCCAAAAACGCAAAGATATCTGCATGCCATGGTTCAACATAAATGGCAAACGAACCTTTTCTTTTTCCTCCACCTTGATCAACATAACGGGCTGTGTCGTTAAAAACTCTCAGCATCGGCACAATTCCATTTGAAGTTCCGTTGGTGCCAGAAATATAAGAGCCAGTGGCACGTACGTTATGAATAGAAAGGCCAATACCACCTGCAGATTGAGAAATCTTGGCAGTTTGCTTTAATGTGTCATAAATTCCATCAATGCTGTCGTCTTTCATTGCCAATAAGAAGCAAGATGACATTTGTGGTTTTGGAGTACCGGAGTTGAAAAGCGTAGGCGTCGCATGCGTGAAAAAACGCTTGGACATCAATTCATAAGTTTCAAATGCCGATTCCAAATCATTCATGTGAATTCCGATAGAAACCCGCATGAGCATGTGTTGTGGACGCTCGACGATTTGTCCATTGAGCTTAAGCAAGTAGGATCTTTCTAGTGTTTTAAATCCAAAGAAATCATATCCAAAATCCCTGTTGTAAATGATGCTAGAATCAATTTTTTCTGCATTTTCAGAAATAATTTTATAAACTTCATCCGATAGTAAGGGTGCTTTTTTACCTGTTCTTGGGTTGACATATTCATAGAGGTCTTTCATCGTAGATGAAAAAGACTTCTTGGTGTTTTTGTGTAAATTCGAAACGGAGATTCTGGCTGCCAATTGTGCATAATCTGGATGAGAGGTGGTCATTGTCGCTGCGATTTCGGCGGCAAGAGTATCTAGCTCGGTGGTGGTAACACCGTCATAAAGCCCCTCGATAACCCGCATCGCAACTCTTACAGGATCTACTAAGGGATTTAAACCATAATTAAGTTTTCGAATACGTGCTGTAATCTTATCAAACATTATGGGTTCAGTGTGGCCGTCTCTCTTTACTACAAACATATCTTATTTTTAAAACTTTAATTAGTCGACCTCTTAGCTACTCTGAGGGAGATCTTTAAACAATTATTAAACAATTACTGCATTAGATTTAGGGGCTAGAAATCTGCGTCAGTCGTAAATTGGGGGTTTTCTGCTTCGTTATTTAAAACGCCAGCTTTCTGGTATTCAGAAACACGTTTTTCGAAAAAGTTAGTTTTACCCTGCAGCGAGATCATGTCCATAAAATCAAAAGGATTTGTAACGTTATGCTTTTTCTCGCAACCCAATTGAAGAAGGAGACGGTCTGTTACAAATTCTAAGTATTGAGTCATCAGTTTGGCATTCATGCCAATTAAACTTGCTGGCAACGACTCGGTAATAAATTCACGCTCTATTCTTAATGCATCCAAAAGGATTTCTTCGATACGTTCCTTGGGAACTTTGTTAACCAAGTGTTCGTTGTGAAGGTGAACTGCAAAATCACAGTGCACTCCTTCATCTCGAGAAATTAACTCATTTGAAAAAGTTAAGCCTGGCATTAGGCCTCTTTTTTTCAACCAATAAATTGAGCAAAATGCACCAGAGAAAAAGATGCCTTCTACCGCGGCAAATGCAATCAGTCTTTCTGCAAACGAGTCCGAATCAATCCATTTCAGAGCCCAATCTGCTTTCTTTTTAATTGCAGGAAAAACCTCAATGGCTCTAAATAAATTATTTTTCTCTTCCTCATCTTTAACGTAAGTGTCAATTAAAAGAGAATAGGTCTCGGAATGAATATTCTCCATCATAATTTGAAAACCATAGAAAAATTTAGCTTCCGAATATTGTACTTCGTTGACAAAGTTTTCAGCAAGATTTTCGTTGACAATTCCATCAGAAGCAGCGAAAAAAGCTAAAATATGCTTAATAAAATATTTTTCATCTTCGTTTAACTTACTGTTCCAGTCCGTTAAATCTTGATGTAAGTCAATTTCTTCTGCTGTCCAAAAACTAGCCTCCATTTTCTTGTACCATTCCCAAATATCATGGTGTTGAATAGGGAATATTACAAATCTGTTTTCATTCTTCTGGAGGATAGGTTCGAGTGTAGCCATTTTTATTTTCTGTATTATTTTATGATTAACTTAATTTTATTACAACAAAGATTCTAAAATGTTATCTAAAAAGAAAGACATACTTTTCCACAAACAAGGTAAGTTTTTAACAAAATGCACTTTTTTTTCAAAAAACGCATTAAAATCTATTTTATTAATTAATTAAAAACCAGTACTTTAAGATTAAAAAACCCCTGAACACCCGATTCAGCCTACAAAGTTCATTTTTTTAAAATCATTTGCGGTTTCTTCTAATTCTTGATACCATTTTTTCCCAAATTTTCTAATTAAGGCTTCCTTGGCAAATTTGTAAACCGGAACCTTCAAAGAAGCTCCCAATTCACAGGCGGAACTACAGATATGCCATTGATGATAATTTACAGCACTGAACTCAGAATAGGATCTTACCCTAACAGGATATAAATGACATGAAATTGGTTTTTTCCAATTAATTTTTCCTGCCTTATATGCGTTTTCAATACCACATTGTGTCCCTCCATTTGAGGTAAAAACAACATAGGCACATTCTTTGTCATTCACCAGAGGAGTTTCCCAATCACCGTCACTCCCTTTTACGAACTTTCCATTTTTTTCAATCGACTTTTTCCCTGCTTCATTTAAGAAAGGCGCTATTGCATCGTAATCCTTTTCAAGTAGATTTGTTTCAGTGGTTTCAAGGGGCGCACCTGCTTCTCCCTCAACACAACAGGTTCCTTTGCATGCACTTAAATTACAGACAAAATCCTCTGTTATTATTTCTTCCGAAACAATTGTTTTTTCTATTTGAAACATAAATTGATAAAAAATTAAATAAAAAAGTTCTTCTCAAATTTAAAATAATTTATTGCTACAAATAATTTTAAACTGAATTACATTTGTAAAAAATTAACCGAATGTTTATACTCAAAGAAATTCTTACTGCAAGCATGGTTTTGTTTGCTGTAATTGATATCGTAGGGAGTATTCCCTATAATTATAAGTTTAAGAGAAAAAGCAGGACACATTCAGTCGGAAAAGGCCTCAATTGTGTCAGCCCTGATAATGATTGCTTTTTTGTTTATTGGCGAACAGATTTTGTCACTTATTGGTCTTGATGTAAATTCATTTTCTGTTGCGGGATCTCTCGTTATTTTATTTATGGCGCTGGAGATGATTTTAGGGATTACACTATTTACAGAAGAGCCACCTGAAGTTGCCTCAGTTGTTCCCTTGGCTTTTCCAATCATTGCTGGAGCTGGAACGATGACTTCATTATTGTCACTTCGTGCGGAATATGAAATGATCAATATTATTGCTGCCATTGTGATCAATATTTTGATTGTTTATATAATTTTAAAAACATCAGGGAAATTACAAAAGATATTAGGCAAAACCGGAATCAGTATTATTCGAAAAGTATTTGGGATTATTTTGCTTGCAATTGCAGTTAAACTTTTCGCCACGAATGTTGGGAAAATCGTTGGTTATTAATTTTACTAAAATTTAGTTATATGAAAATATTATTACAAATATTTATGGTTATCGCCCTAATTATGGCAGGCTTCAATTTATTTCAAATCGATTGGGAACTCCCTTTTGAAGGAAAAAGCATGGTCGCCGTGATTGGCGTAGTCGCTTCTTTGAGTGCGTTTCTACTGTTTATTAATTTTAAGAATTTCAAAAAAAATATCAGAGAAAATCAAAAATCAATAGTGATGAGCTTTCGATCTAGAGACTGAACTGCTTGTTTTATGAACTCATCATCTTGGTTATTGATTCTATTGTAGGCATTGTCACCAAAAAGCTGTAATCCAATATAGGCTTTGATGGAGTTGATCGCAATACTTTTGTCGGCATTATTGAGTTGCATTCCGTTTTTCTCTAGGTGTTCTTTAAGCCCTTCGTACCATTCCCGTTTATCTAATAGTTTCTTAACTTCTTCACTTAGTTTTTCATATTTCCCCCGATCCTTGTCCATCTATTAAACACAAAGTTGTTTACCAAACTTGACTTTAATACATTGGCATTCCATTGCTCTTCCTCAGACTTATTATTTGAAATATAAACGTCGGGAACGATTCCGCCGCCACCATAGACTGTCCTCCCTTTGGGTGTCTTAAATGCAAGGCTATCAGCAATAGGTATTTTTTTTTCATCAGCCATTTCACCGTTTTCAATCCGCTCGTTAAAATCGCTATAATAAGCTTCATGATCACTCCCATAAGGCTTTTGAATTGATCTTCCAGTGGGGGTAAAGTAGCGAGCGATAGTCAGCCTGATGGCATCTCCTCCACCCAAGGGCATTTGTTGCTGCACCAACCCTTTTCCAAAAGTTCTTCTTCCAATCACCCATCCTCTGTCATTGTCCTGAATTGCACCAGCAACAATTTCACTTGCCGAAGCGCTACTGCCGTCCACTAGAACAGCCATAAAAAGGCCCGAGCCGACGGCAAACGATCGCTCTTGTTTTCCTTTGTTGGTTTGGGTGATTACGATGGTTTGATCTTTGTCTAAAAAGGTGTCAGAGATTTCTCTTGCCGCCGAAAGATAACCTCCAGGATTATCTCTTAAATCCAAAATCATTTTTTTCATTCCACCCGCCAGTAAGCTTTTTGTAGCGGACTCAAATTCTTCATAGGTCGTTTGAGAAAACCGATTAATTTTTATGTAGCCAATATTGTCCGCTAACATGTAATATGACTCAACGCTTCTCAGTGGAACTTTACCTCTTTTAAGGTCGATCTTTAAGGTTTCATTTTTAGACTTTCGAAAAATTGTCAATGCTACTTGAGTGTCCGAGGGGCCTTTCAATATTTTTATGATACGCTCGGAAGCATAGTTTTTTTGATATAAGGTGTCATTGTCTGCAATTAAAATTTTATCTCCCGCTAGTATTCCTGCTGCTTCACTGGGCCCTCCTTCAAGCACTCTTAAAATTGAAACAGTATCTCTAATCATAAAGAAAACTTACCCCAATTCCTTCAAAATTCCCTTGCATGTTTTCGGCAATAGACTGTCTTTGAGAAGCAGGAATATAGACAGAATGCGGATCTAATTTATTAACAATATCTTCGATGACTTTACCGACCAAACTATCGGTGTTTATCTCGTCAACATAATCATTAGAAATATATTCAAGTAGTCGATCTAAACGTTCAGTATTGATAGATCTGAAAGGATTGAATTGCGTGGGAATCTCTTTGCTTCCGACTAAATATCCAATGCCAATTGACAACAGCACGATGGCGAATAGGTAGAGGTCGTTTTTTTTCATATTCATATTCATATTCATTTTCGAGGCGACAGATTTACTCATTCAAAAGGAAGGTGGGTAAGAATTACCCCCGCCTTATCTAAAAACGCTAACCCTGAAATGTCTTTATATGCTTTGGCATAGACCACTCTTTTTATTCCTGACTGGTGGATTAACTTACTACATTCTTTACAAGGAGAGAGTGTGATATATAATGTTGCGCCAACACAAGACTGGGTGGAGGCAGCAACTTTTAAAATTGCATTGGCTTCTGCATGAAGCACATACCATTTAGTGTAATGTTCCTCATCTTCACAAACATTTTCAAAACCTGTGGGAGTTCCGTTATATCCATCCGAAATTATCATGCGATCTTTTACAATCAATGCCCCTACTTTTTTTCTTTCACAGTGAGAAAGCTCTCCCCAAGTATTCGCCATTTTTAAATAGGCAGAGTCGTATTTTTTTTGTTTTTCTAAAGGCATTTAGACGAATATAAAGATTTTTTAAATGAAAGTTGAAAAATAATTTAAAATGGGACATTATTTAAAGTCATCCGAATGGCTTCTGACAATACCATCGCTGCGATGACCCACAGCCATTTTTGTGAATTAAACTTTAGAACTTTAAGGGCGATAAAATTAATTGCAATCATGATGATTACGATCATTAATTGTGCAAACTCAACCCCAAGCGCAAATTCTAATAGTGCCAATATCGCATCATCATCAAAAACAATCTGGGAAAAATATTTAGCAAAACCAAGCCCGTGAATGATTCCAAAAAACAAAGTAATTCCGTTGAATTTCCATCCAGCCAAAAAGGAATGTTTTTTATTAAAAAGTATGGACAAACAAGTCAATCCGATTGTAATTGGAATTAAAAATTCTACCCAACTTCCTTCAACTTTAATCCAACCGAAATAAGATCCAATCAATGAAACAGAGTGTCCAAGCGTAAACAAACTCACCCAAAGAAGTAGTTTTTTCCAATCCTTGAACTGAAAAGGTAAACTCAAAGCAATTAGGAAATAAAAGTGATCCAAACCATTCCAGTCAGTAACATGATTAAAACCCAGATTTAAATAAAACCAAAAAGTATCCATAATTATTGTTTTTTATTTACGCTTTTCCATGATTATTTCATAAGCTTTCCGAACCGCTCTAAATTTTTCTTCTGCTCCCTTGACCATCGCAGGGTCACTACTTCTCAACTTGTCTGGATGATATTTTTTTGCCATTTTTCTATAAGCACTTTTCACCTCATCCACTGTGGCAGTGGGTTGAACTTCCAGAATTTTATAAGCATTGTCCGCATTTTTAATGAACATTGCTTTAATACTTTCCACATCTAGTTGACGCAGCTTTAATGCGGCAGCGATTTGAGCTAATTTATACAATTCGGAACTAGAAATGCTTCCATCAGCATTGGCAATTCCGAACAAGAAATGAAGAATCTGAAGTCGGGTTTCGTATTGGGTTTTTTGCACAAAAACCTGAGCCAATTGATCGAGATGTTGCGTTTCTTGTTTTATTTGCGCATTGAAAGTCTTAAATATTGAATCGGCTTTTTCTTTGCCGTATTGTGTGATGAAAAAATTGCGAACAAAGGTCAACTCTTTTTCCTGAATTTTACCATCAGCCTTGATGATTAGCGCGGATAAAGCGAGAAGATTTAGCTCAAATTTTTCAGGTTTAATAGACCCATTTAATGAGGTAATCTTGATGGAGCCCTTACTGAGCAGCTCAATAAAACTTCCGATAAAAAACCCCAATAATGCTCCTGGAAACCTTAAAAAAGAATACCCAAGAAAAGCTGCCAGCCATTTGATCATTTAGAACGAGTTTTAGAATAACAAAGATACAAATGTCTTTAAAAGATTGGCTTTTAGATAGGTCTAAAAACAGGAGTTTTTTCTATATTTGAAAAAAAATAACTATGTATCCAGAAGAAATTGTAAAACCGATGAAAGAGGAGTTGACAATGATTGGGTTTGAAGATTTATTGTCTGCTCAGGATGTCGAATCTGCATTATCCAAATCAGGAACAACACTTGTCGTGGTTAATTCTGTTTGTGGATGTGCCGCTGCGAATGCCCGTCCAGGAGTTAGATTTTCTCTCACCAATGACAAAACACCAGACCACTTGGTTACTGTTTTTGCAGGAGTGGACAGAGATGCTACGGACACAGCTCGTAGCAAGATGATTCCTTTTCCACCTTCTTCACCCAGTGTTGCTTTGTTTAAAGATGGCGAATTGGTTCATATGGTAGAACGTCATCACATCGAAGGTCGTCCAGCAGAAATGATCTCGGAAAATCTCAAGGAAGCTTATGACGAGTTTTGTTAATTACTTTGGTAGAATCTTAGAGCAATTCTATTATCGTGAAAAAAATCATTTTATACTTCTTCACGGTAATATTCTATTTAATGTTTGGTGTCTTATTGCTTGTTTTTCATCCAATTCAGGTATTATCCCTAAAATTTTTAGGCTATAATTCCCATAAAAATTCAGTTGATTTCCTTAACTTTTTTGGTGTTAAAATGTCTTAATTTTTTTGGAACAAGATTTGAAGTTGTAAACAAGCAGGAGTTGCCCAAAGACACCCCCCTTATTTTTGTTGCTAACCATCAGAGCACCTATGACATTCCCCCAATAATTTGGTATTTAAGAAAACACCATCCTAAATTTATAAGTAAAATGGAACTTGGTAGGGGAATCCTAAGTGTTTCTTTCAATTTACGAAATGGAGGTTCTGTTTTGATTGATCGTAAAAAGCCAGTAGAATCGATTAATAAGATAAAGACTTTTGCTCAAAAAGTGAATCGAGAAAAATGGTCTGCTGTCATTTTTCCTGAAGGGACTAGGAGTAGGGACGGCAATCCTAAAAAATTTCAAAGAAAGGGATTGATGACTTTAATTGAAAACATGCCTGATGCACATGTCGTTCCTGTCAGTATTAACAATTCATGGAAGTTAGCTAAGTATAAATACTTTCCATTGCCAATAGGGGTAAAGCTGACTTTTGAGTTGCATCCGATAATAACCTTAAGCGATGGGTATGAAGTAAATGATTTGATTGATAAAATCGAGAAAATAGTTCACTCTGGAGTGGTAGTAAACTAAAAATTTGGTTTTCTTTTTTCTAGAAAAGCTTGAACTCCCTCCTTAAAATCTTCCGTACCAAAACAATTTGAAAACTGATCCATTTCTACATTAAAACCTGCAGCTGTTTGATCTGATGCATTAACTGCAGTAATAGCTTTATTAAGTGCATTTGGTGAGTTTTTAAGTAGGTTTCCAGCAATTGAAGCAGCTTTGGACAACAGCTCTTCTCCGGCGACAACATGGGTTACCAAGCCCAATTCCAGCGCACGTTTTGCGCCGATCATTTCACCCGTTAAAATCATTTCCATTGCATTTCCTTTTCCAATCAATCGAGGCAGTCTCTGGGTGCCTCCATACCCAGGAATACTCCCAGAGATACTTCTGGAAGTCCCATTTTTGCATGAGTGGCAGCAATTCTAATCTGACAGGACATGGCGAGTTCTAATCCTCCTCCAAGTGCATATCCATTGATGGCAGCAATAACAGGTTTGCCTAATTTCTCTATAAACAGAACCTTTTCGTTACCATGCTGTGACAATTCGCGCCCCTCTAATTTGTTAAAAGATGAAAACTCAGTAATGTCAGCGCCTGCCACAAAAGCTTTGCTTCCACTTCCTGTTAGTACAATTACTTTAACGTTAGGATCTGCCTTAAAAGCTGTAAATCGTTCATTCAATTCAGACAAAAGGGCTTTGTTAAGTGCATTTAGCTTTTCTTCTCTATTTATTTTCAACCAAGCAATACCATCCTGAATTTCTACCAACGTCATTGAGTGTTCCAAGCTTTATAAATTTAATGTTATTGAAAAAGTGGTTCCCTTTTCTCCTGTTTTATAATCAATTTTCCCACCATGCGAATCGATGATGTTTTTCACAATACCAAGTCCCAATCCCATGCCTTTGCTCTTTGTCGTAAACTTGGGTTCAAACACCTTTTTTTGTATTGAAATAGGAATTCCATTTCCATTATCAGTAAAATGGATTTTAACTTCGGTGTTAAGAACTTCTATTTTCACCTTAATTTTAGCTTTCTTTCCTTGGGGTACCGCCTGGAGGGCATTTTGAATTAAATTGGTGATCACTCTGATCCATTGTGTTCGATCTAACTTAACCATCACAATGGGCTTAGAAGTTTTAAAGTTGATTTTATTTTTCTCAAAAATTTCTAAAGATCTTCTTGTGACCTCAACCAAATCTGAACTCACCAATTTAGGAACGGGTAGGGTCGCAAAGTCCGAAAAAGCATTTGCAACATTACTCATCGTGTCAATTTGTTCAATCAAGATTTGAGAAAACGCTTCAATTTTACTCTTATTATCAAGGTCTTTTTCAGAAAATTTTCTTTGAAAACTTTGAACGGTTAAACGCATTGGAGTCAATGGATTTTTTATCTCGTGGGCCACTTGTTTTGCCATCTCTTGCCACGCTTGTTCCCTTTGGTTTTTTGCCAAGAGTTCGGCACTGCTTTCGATGTCATCAATCATTTTATTATAAGAATTGATCAAACTCGAAATCTCTCTTGTCGCGTTTTTAAGATATATTTTTTCATTTTGTTTTAACAAGCCCGTTTGGTCGATTTTCATACGTATCGTTTCTAAAGAACGCGAGATGTATCTTGAAATAAAATAAGCTAAAATAATAGCAAAGACCAGCATCAAAAGATAAATCATCGAGACTTTGCAAAAAAGTACTCAATTCGTTTTCTGAAAAAGAAACGTCTTCAAAGTAGGGGAAAAACAACAGCGCGAATGGCTTACCATTTTTGTCTTTTAAAAGACTATAAGAAGACTGAAACTTACCAATTTCATCATTATTCTGCTCTAAGAATCTCCCTTCAAAACTATTCTGTATTTTCTCAATGAGCTCTTGTTTGAGGGTATAATTATTTGCGATGATTTTTAAGGGTAAAAACGAGGTAAATAATGGTTTTCCTTCAAGATCAAATAGTGAAAAATTTACTTTATGAATTTTTATTATTGCGCTAAAATCATTTTCAAATTCAGACCAAACTGGGTTAGGTTTGTTGATCAAACTGTTTTTGTCGACCAAATAATTGATTTGACTCTTCAGCTGATTTTCCTTTCGGTTAAGTCTGAAAAGGTTATAATCCTTGGACTCATTCTTGTATTGAAAAAAAGTGGCTCCTAGAATCAAAAGACAAGCAATAAATACAAGAAGAATCATCGAAATGAAAATCTGGGTTCTTAATGATATCTGTCTTAATAAAGGTGCCATTTGATTAACGATTCTTCAATTAATTTTTAGATCTATATTTTTTATATAATTTAATTCCCAAGGCAAGAAAAACGATAAGACCTATTATTCCTCCAAATGCAAATACCCAGTGGATACTACTTTTTAAAATCGCCAAAAAGATAATGGCAAACAAAAGCAGCGTTGCCCCTTCATTCCATAACCTCATGAAATTTGAAGAATAATTTATGACATCTTTTTGTAGCTGTAAAAACATTTGATGCGTTTTGAAATGATATAAAATCAATAATAAAACAAACCCCAGTTTGATGAGCATCCACGACTGAGAAAGCCAGCTTGGCATAAGAATCAGCAACCATACAGCGAAAATAGTCGCTAGAATTGCAGAAGGCCAAGTGATGATGTACCATAACCGTCGCGCCATTAGTTTGAGTTGTTTTTCTAAAATTTCCTTTTCAGGAGACTCTTTTTTTTTGAGGCTTCAATGTGGTAGATGAAAAGCCGAGGTTGGTAAAATAAACCCGCAAACCAGGTTATTACAAAAATTAAGTGTAATGATTTAATGTAATTGTAATACTCCATAATTCCACTGGCGCTTTATAGTGTCACAAATTACAAAAACATATTCAATGAATGGGATGTTTTGCTGAGGGATCAAATTAAGTAGATTTTAAATATTTTTTTACTTCAAATAACAAGAAGCATCCTGTGACCAAAGCCGCTAAAAACTCTGCAACGGGAAAGGCAAGCCAGACCCCATTAATCCCCATGAATTTCGGAAAAATATAGAGCAGTGGAATGAAGAAAAATCCCTGACGTGTCAAAGTCAATAAAAGTGCGGGAAGTGCTTTTCCGATGGCCTGATAATAGGCTGCACCGATCAGTTGAATTCCAACGATGGGAGTAGCTGCAAAAACCCAACGGATTGCCGAGGGTGCTTGAGATAATACCAATGGATCTTCTGTAAAAACCCTTCCGATGGATTCTGAAAAGATATTTATTAAAATAAAAATCAGCGTAGCCAATGAGGTAGAATAGATTAATGCCGTCCGAATTACTTTTTGAACACGGTCTTTGTTTTTTGCGCCAAAGTTAAATCCAGCAATGGGAATAAAGCCCTGAGTAATTCCCAGTACGGGGAACAATGAAAACATTAGTAATCGGCTAATAATTGCATAAATTGCGACAACAGAAGCGCCGCCTAGACTGTAGAGCAGGTTATTGACAAGTAAGATTGAAATACTCAAAACTCCTTGTCGAGCAAGGGTTACAAATCCCAGTGCTCCAATTTCTTTTGTTATTTTTAAATCAATTTTAAAGTCATTATATTTAAAATTAAGCTCTGATTTTTTTGAAATAAAAAAATTAAATATATAAAGTGCACAAACACCATAAGACAAAGTGGTCGCCCAAGCAGCTCCAGCCATTCCCCAATCCAAAATATAAATAAAAACATAATCTAAAATTAAGTTGGAAACCGAGGGAAGCATCATTGCATACATTGCATACTTTGGTTTACCCTCTGCCCGAATTACGTTGTTCCCCATCATACAATATCCTAATATTGGAACCCCATAGAGAAGAATTTTATAATAAATTTTAGCAGGTTCAAAAAGCGGGC
The DNA here is from genome assembly GCA_905182575.1 of uncultured Flavobacteriaceae bacterium. Taxonomy (GTDB): domain Bacteria; phylum Bacteroidota; class Bacteroidia; order Flavobacteriales; family Flavobacteriaceae; genus UBA8316. The sequence goes on from CAJJCA010000018.1 coordinate 52,013, forward strand.
CTTTTCCTCCAAACAAGGGGATGATTGAATCTACAAACCACAAGCCAAAGATCACGAAACTGACTGTGAAAAAAAGTGTAAGAATGATTTGATTTCCAAAAGTTTTAGTTGCTTTTGACAAATTCTTATCCCCTAATGAGCGGGAAATGATTGAGCCTCCTCCCAGTCCAATTGCCATCCCCAGCGCAGCAATAAAAAAAGAAACTGGGAGCACGACGTTGATTGCAGCAATTGCATTGGAGCCAATCCATTGTCCAACAAAAATGGTGTCAATTAAAATATTTAGCGACATTACAAAAATGCCAATAGAAGCAGGAACTGCTTGAGTGATTAATAACTTTGGAATGGGTTGGGTGCCAAATAAGGCAGAACCTTTTTTCATTTTAGCCTTCGATTTCGGCAAGCGCCCATTCATCGATCCATCTGCTCAGGACTTTCACCCAAGCAGGTCTGTCGTTAATACAAGGAATGACATGAAGCTTTTCGCCTCCTTTTTCTTCAAAATCTTCTGCAGCCTCCATTCCAATCTCCTCGAGTGTTTCTAAACAATCTGACACAAAAGCAGGGGTGGCAATCGCTAAATTTTTCATTCCATTTTTAGCAAAACGGGCAACGGTTTGATCCGTATAGGGTTGAAGCCAGGGGTCAACGCCCAGTCTCGATTGAAAGCTTGTGGAGAAAGTCCCCTCTTTAAGTTCTAAATACTCGGCCACCTGTCGCGTGGTTTCTTTACATTGATGTCGGTAACAATATTGATGCGCATCTGACTTGGTTTGACAACAACTTTTATCCATTTTACAATGAGACTTTGTAATGTCTGATTTTCGGATATGTCGTTCTGGAATTCCGTGGTAGGAAAACAACAAATGTTCCCAATCCTTTCCTTTTAAGTCTTCTTGAATGCTATCCGCCAAGACCCTAATGTAGTCCGGATGGTTGTAAAAAGGAGGGAGAATTGTGAGGGACAGATCAGGATATTTTTCATTTCTAATTTTTTCAGCAAGCACAACGATGGTCTCTGTGGTTGCCATCGCAAACTGAGGATAAAGTGGGACCAACATGATTTCATCCACGCCTTGATCAACCAAATTTTTTATTCCACTTTCGATCGGAAGTGAACCATAACGCATGGCCAATTCAACAGGAACAGCAACTTGTTTTTGGACAGCTTCTTGAAGTCTATGAGACAAAACAATAAGTGGTGAACCTTCCTTCCACCATATTTTTTTATAAGCTTTTGCAGATTGCTTTGGACGGGTATTTAAAATAATCCCTTTTACTAAAAAGGTTCTAAACGCTTTGGGCAAATCGATCACCCGCTCATCCATTAAAAACTCTCCTAAATATTTTCTTACATCTTTCTTTTCTGGACTGTCCGGAGAGCCCAGATTGATCATTAAAACTCCTTTCATTCAATATTTTTTACGAAGATACAGACATTAAATATTTTTTTGGTGTGGTCCCATATTTCTTTTTAAAAGCAGAGATGAAATGACTTGAAGTGCTGTATCCTAGTCTAAGACTGATCTCATTGATGTTGTGTTGCTTGGCATTCAACATTCTTCTGGCTTCATTCATTTTGTGATCAAGCAAATAGCCGTAAACCGTTTCACCATAAATTTGTTTAAACCCTTCTTTAAGTTTTTTTATATTCAATCCAATCTCCGAGGAAAGCTCTTGTAATGTTGGTGGTTCTGACATTTGAGCCAAAATAATTTCTTTGGCTTTCCTTATTTTTCTAACATTCTCTTCGTCCACCAAAAAAGGACATTGCTCTATATTGGTATCTTCATTCTTGTTAAAAAATAGACTCAATAATTCATATACTTTGCCCTTAAAATATAACGACTTCATGCTGTCGTGAATCTTGGCTTCTAAAATTTGGCTTAACACCACGCTCATGGCTGGGCTAAATGGACGGGTGTCATAATATTTTTTTGAGTTATTTTCTGGATTTAAAAAGTGAATTTCATCGGAATTTTCTGAAAAAAGGCCATGAAATTTTTTAATAGAGATTACAAGGCTGACCATCGAGGAGTCTGGATGTAAATCTAGATTTATGGGAAGTGCTTGTATGGGATTATACAAAACGATTACGTTTTTCCCTTGAACTGGAAAACTATAGTTTCCCTCGTTGAACAGAAAAACCCCTTCTCCTTTTTGACAAAAGTGAAATTGAATAAATTCTTTACTCACTTCTTTCTCATACGTCTCATTTTGAAGACTCTCATTCCTGTAACGTGAAATGTAAAACCCATTTTCTATTTCAGTAGTTTCCATTGTACTTTTGTCGTTGTTTTTATCAGCCACCTTATTATTGAAAATAATTTAAGACACAAATCTATTTCAAAAATATTATATTTAAAGGAATTTCAATAATAAATTGACTAAAAAACTTAAGGGGTTATAATTAGTCCTTCTAGCGTTGTTTTTTAGAAAGATCCTCGTTTTATTTTTGTTAAAATAAATACAAAAAAAACTCTTGAAAAACGGCATCCAATATTTTGTTGTGGGACTTTGTTATAAAAACGCGGATTTGCTGACCCGTGGGAAGTTTACGTTAAACAAAGAACAAACCAAACTTTTATTGGAAAAGGCCAAAGCAGATGGATTAACCGAATTGATTGTTAATTCTACCTGTAATCGCACCGAAATTTATGGTATAATCTCGGATCCTAATTTGCTAATTTCTTATTTATGTGAATTTTCAGAGGGCGATTTGGAATGTTTTAGAGAAAAGGGATACGTTTTGGAGGGCAAGGAAGCAATTAACCATGTTTTTCGTGTCGGTTGTGGGTTGGAAAGTCAAATTTTGGGAGATTTTGAAATCATTGGACAACTTAAGAAAAGTTTTTATTTTTCTAAAAAACATAAAATGGTCAATGGTTTTTCTGAGCGATTGGTGAACTCGGTCATTCAGTCCAGCAAACGAATTAAAACCGAAACCGAGATTTCAACGGGAGCTACTTCTGTTTCTTTTGCCTCAGTTCATTACATATTAGAAAACGTTGACGAGGTTTCTCATAAAAACATTTTGCTTTTTGGAACCGGAAAAATCGGCAGAAATACTTGTGAAAATCTAATTAAACACACTCAAAACGAGACATGTCGTTTTGATTAATAGAACCGAAGAAAGCGCTCAAAAAATTGCGGGAAAATTTAATCTTATATACAAGAAATTTGATAATTTAAAGGATGAAATTCAAAAAACAGACATTATGATTGTCGCCACTAGCGCCGATTATTTTTCTGTAACTCCTGAACTAATTAATCCAAAAAAACCCTTGTTAATTCTTGATCTTTCAATGCCTTCTAACGTTGATCCTAAGGTAAAATTAATGGAGTCAGTTACCTTAATTAATTTGGACGAGTTGTCTCAAATGACCAATGCAACGCTCGTGAAAAGAGAGAAGATAGTTCCCGTTGCTGAGAAAATTCTTAATGAGGTTAGGGCTGAATTTTTCCAGTGGATTGAGCACCGCAAATTTGCGCCCACGCTCAAGGCCTTAAAAAATAAATTATTATATGGGCAGTCACAAGACTTACCTGATCAAGATGATTTTTCTCAAACTGTAAATAGACTAGCAGGGCGAGTTGCTAGTTATCTTAAAGAGAATCCTTCTAAAGCCGACGAAACCTTGTCAATGCTTCAGGATTTATATCAATTGGATTCCGAAATTGATGCTTAATAAAATACTTCGAATAGGAACCCGTGAAAGTCAGTTGGCGCTTTGGCAGTCTCAAAATGTCGCTAATTCTCTTGAAAAAGAGGGAGCTTCTTCTACGCTGATTAAGATTAAAAGTGATGGGGACACAGATCTTGTAAAGCCACTTTACGCCATGGGAGTTCAAGGAGTTTTCACCAAAACCTTAGATACCGCACTATTACAAAACAGAATTGACATTGCTGTTCACAGCCTAAAAGATGTACCCACGCAACTTCCAAAAGGAATTATAATTGCAGCTGTCCTATCGCGAGGAAGTGTCTCGGATGTTTTGTTAAGAAAAAAAGATGTCAATAATCAGAATTTCAATCTCACCATTGGAACAGGGAGCCTGAGAAGAAAAGCCCAATGGTTAAATAAGTATCCTGATTATGAGGTTGAAAACCTCAGGGGTAATGTTCAGACACGCATAGAAAAGTTAAATCAATCCGATTGGCATGGAGCGATTTTCGCAAAGGCTGGCCTTGAAAGAATGGAGCTTTTGGGAAATGATTATCAAGTTTTAGATTGGATGATTCCGGCTCCTGCCCAGGGTGCAATTGCTGTTGTTTGCAGAGAAGAAGACTTGGAGATTAAAGCACTCTTTAAAAACATCCATTGTGAAACAACATCGATCTGTGTGGGTATTGAAAGAAAATTTTTAAATATTCTCGAGGGAGGATGGACTTTTAAAATCAATAAATTTAGAATTAGAAGGTGAAAAAATGACTTTTACAGTGGGATTGTTTTCCACTGACGGTATGCAAGCGGTGACCACAGAAAAGTCAGTCAACCTTGATTCTATTGCCGAATTAGCAAAATCCACAGTCGATGAGTTACTGTCTCGAGGCGGTAAAGCAATCATGGAGGAAATAAAAAATAACCGTTAATATGCGTTTGTTATCCACAAAAATAATATCTCATTTCTTCAAAGAACGATTAGTTCTTAATCAATTCAGTGTCGTTGAAAAGGCATTTATTGAAGTTCGTCCGACAAGTGATGTGGCGGTTGGGCAAGTAGCCAAAAACGTTATTTTCACGAGTCAAAATGCAGTTAATATTGCTTTTAAAAATGAAAAAATCAGAACTGCTCTACAAGATAATTTTTTTTCTAAGTCGCAAGCGCTTTAATAAATGCAGCTAAAAATGGCAAAAAAGTTAAAAATTGCTGATAAATCATCAGAATTGGCTGATTTTATATCAAAAAACAATAAAAATGATCAATTTTCATTTTTTTGTGCCGGCGGAAGATTTGATGATTTAGAACGTATTTTATCGACGAACGACATAAAAATCACACCAATAATATTATACAACACCTTGCCACAGCCTCATGTAATTAAAAGTCATTTTGATGGAGTATTGTTTTTTAGTCCCAGTGCGGTGAGGAGTTATGCAATGAAAAATACTTTTAAAAATACCCATGCATTTTGCTTGGGACCCTCCACCGCAAAAGAAGTGGAAAATTATACCGAAAATTTTTCTGTTGCTAAAACTCCAGAAGACACCCAAATGCTATTGATTATTAAAAATTATTTTAAAAAAGGATATGAATAAGAACGAATTGTTTTTAAAAGCTTTAAAAGGAGAAGTCCTAGAGCGACCTCCAGTATGGATGATGCGTCAGGCGGGAAGATATTTACCCGACTTCATGGAACTTAAAAAGAAATATGGTTTTTTCACCCGTTGTCAAACACCAGAGTTAGCTACTGAAATTACTCTAATGCCAATTGATCAAATTGGAGTGGATGCTGCTATTTTGTTTAGTGATATTCTTTGTGGTGCTTCAGGCGATGAATATTCCTGTGGAAATGCGAGATGGAGTTGGACCTTTTTTACCAACACCCATTCGAACGAGTGCAGATCTCGATCAGGTAATTGTTCCAGACATTGAGGAAAGTTTGGGTTATGTGCTAGATGCCGTAAAAATGACCCAAGCCGAACTGAATGGTCGTGTTCCCTTAATCGGTTTTGGGGGTTCTCCATGGACGCTTTTGTGTTATGCAGTTCAAGGACAGGGATCAAAGACTTTCGATATTGCAAAAGAGTTTTGCTTTAAAGAAGAAGTGCTGGCACATCAGTTATTGCAAAAAATAACAGATACTTCAATTGCCTACCTTAGAGCTAAAGTAGCTGCAGGTGCAGACGCAATTCAGCTTTTTGATTCTTGGGGAGGTTTGCTTTCGCCAGAAGATTACCAAAAATTTTCATGGCCTTATCTACAGCAAATTGTAGCTGCTTTAAAGGACATTACTCCAGTAATTGTTTTTGGGAAAGGCTGTTGGTTCGCCTTACCATGAAATGGCCAAATCCGGTGCTTCGGCGCTGGGCGTAGATTGGACTTGTTCTGCTCGAAATGCCCGCTACTTGTCTGGAGGTCAAATAACGCTTCAAGGGAATTATGATCCTGCAAGATTATTTTCTCCTATTTCTCAAATTAAGAAAGACGTAAAGCAAATGATTGATGCCTTTGGTAAAGATCGTTATATCGTCAATCTAGGACATGGAATTCTCCCCAACATTCCTGTAGATCATGCCAAAGCATTTGTTGACGCAGTTAAAGAATATTAACCTTAAACCCCTAATCGATGAAAAAAGAATTCCTTGATTATATTGAAAATCTCCAAGACCGAATTACTCAAAAGCTGACTCAGATTGATGGTGGAGCTAAATTTCGAGAGGATAAATGGGAGCGTCCAGAGGGAGGCGGAGGTAGAAGTAGGGTTATTGAAAATGGAAATGTTTTTGAAAAAGGAGGGGTTAACATCTCTGCAGTTCACGGGGCGCTTCCCGAGAGCATGAAAAACTATTTTAAAGTCAGCGAGGGCAATTTTTTTGCCTGTGGTCTGAGTTTGGTAATTCATCCTAAAAATCCAATGGTGCCTACCGTTCATGCAAACTGGCGGTATTTTGAATTGTATGATACCACAGGCAGTCTCAAAGACTCTTGGTTTGGAGGAGGACAGGATTTAACTCCATATTATCTTTTTGAAGAGGATGCGCGTCACTTTCATCAAGTTTGTAAGAAGTCTTGCGATGCCCATGATCAAAGTTTCCATGAAATTTACAAGCAAAAGTGTGACGATTATTTTTGGAATACCCATCGAAACGAAGCCCGAGGAATCGGAGGATTATTTTTTGATTATTTAAGGCCAACGGATTCCTTTACTACAAAAAATTGGTTTGATTTTGTTACAGAAGTTGGAAATAATTTTTTAGCAGCCTATGTGCCAATTGTTGAAAAGCGAAAAGAGCTTCCTTATGATGATCAGCAGAGAAAGTGGCAAGAAATTCGACGTGGGAGGTATGTTGAATTTAATTTAATTCATGATAAAGGAACTCTTTTTGGACTTAAAACAAATGGACGAATCGAGAGTATATTGATGAGTTTACCCCCTCACGTCCAATGGCACTATGATTTTCACCCAAACCCGGGAAGTCCGGAAGCCAAATTAGAAGATGTTTTAAAGCATCCAAAATCTTGGATTGATAAATAAACGAGAATTAAATTATAATTCTTAATTTAAGGTCAATCTAAAATTAATAAAAAGTGAATACTATTTCAATTCTTTTTGCTTTGCCTTTGCTGGTGATTTTCTCCTACCTCTTTGATGCTTTTGCCAGGAAAACAAAATTTCCAGCTGTCATATTACTTTTGCTTACAGGAGTTTTCATTCGCGTCATTACTTCAGCAAATGGCTATATAAACTTTGAATTTTTAAATGATTTGATTCCTGTTTTGGGAACCATAGGCCTTATTTTGATTGTCTTAGAAGGAGCACTAGAATTAGAAATTAATAGGCAAAAATTACCCACTATCCTCAAAGGATTTTTATCCGCTATTGTGATTTTACTACTAAATATTGTCGTAATCAGTTGGCTTTTTAATTATTTTCTAGGAATGGAGCTGCACACGGCAACCATTTTCGCAACTCCTCTTTCTATTATCAGCAGTGCAGTTGCAATACCTTCCGCCGCGAATCTTTTAAATCAAGACAAAGAGTTTGTTGTTTACGAATCTACTTTTTCTGATATTTTAGGAATCGTTATTTTCAACTATGCGATTCGCCAAGCGGAGTCTGGTCAACCGATGATAGCGATCGAGTCGATTGTAGGATTGGGTCTTCAAATTCTTGGCATTGTTGCGATCTCAATTCTAATTACCTATGTTCTTTTTCGATTGCTTCAGAATATTGAACACCACGTAAAATTTTTCCTCATACTTTCACTTCTTATTTTGGTCTACGCAATTGGTAAGTTTTTCCATCTTCCTGCCTTGTTGACCATCTTTATTTTTGGAGTTTTCTTATCCAATATCAAAGAGTTATTGCCAAAATTTTTACTGCGATACTTTCAGCTAAATCATTCTGAAAAAGGTCTTCATGAATTTCATATCCTTACTGCTGAATCTACTTTTATTGTGAGAACGTTCTTCTTTTTGTTCTTCGGATTTTCAATAGTAATCTCTGACTTTGACAGTTTTATGCCACTTGTTTATGGTGTTTTGGTTTTCGCCATTATGTTTTTAATTCGGTATCTGTATTTTGTTTTAACGAGCTTTAAAATCAAACCTTCTGTTCTGCTTTATATGTCTCCACGAGGATTAATTAGTATTCTACTATTCTTGCAAATAAAAGATTTGGAAATTATACAAACAGAGAATAGTGTCATAGATGAGCGAATGTTATTGGTGGTCATCTTGACTTCTATGCTTGTCATGACATTGGGAACATTGAGCAATAAACAAAAATCAATTCCTGAAAAAGTAATTTTGGATGAGGAAGAAATGATCGGTTTAAATTCTTCTGAAGGTTTAACTCGAGCAGGATTCCATTGATTAACTTAAGGTCTTAATGTTTACATTCAGTTGAACTGAAAATGTTATTTTTTTTACTATTTTAAATAATTAACTCACTTTTAGGTATGTAGAAAGTTAAACCCCATTACGTCTTGAAAATAAAACCTACTTTAATTACACTCGCATTTCTATTCGCTTTTGCATGCATCGGTGAAGACATAATTCATTATTTTATCGAACCTGTGCTCAACCCTTAGCTTGAGCATTCCCATTGGAGAAAACAAGGGCGATACCGATGGAAGTTTACAGACAGGTGACGGAGAATTTATCCAACATGTGCAGGTCATGCAGGGTACTTCATTAAATTTCAAGGGATTTCCGGTCTATTCTAAGATGGATGTTGGGTTTAACAACCGCTCCAAAGGTTTTTCGGATGAATTAATTATTGGAGGGGAAACAGGGGTTCAATTATTTAAAAATAAATTATTGCTATTGGCAAGAATCCGATGGATCCATCCACTTTACAACGGATCATTGGATGCCACGAATTCCAATGGCTCTGTTTTTGCAAATAATGTAGCATGCATCGAGTCTTTCCTTAGGGTTTTATCTAAATCTTTAGTCGTTTATCCCGTTTCAATAATCTTTTTAATTAATTTTGATTCACTGTATTAAAATGAATCGTAACAATAAATCAATGTATCCTATTCAACGCAATAGACGATTAAGAAGTAGTGAAAGCATCAGGAGTTTGATACGAGAGAATGTATTAACTCCTAACGATTTTATAGTTCCACTTTTTGTCGTTGAAGGTAAAAACTTTAGAGAGTCCATTCCTTCTATGCCTGGTTACAGCCGGATGAGTTTGGATCTTTTGGCAGTAGAAGCTTTTGCAACTTAGTCTAAAAGCTGTTTTAGTTTTTGTTAAAGTTCCGGATCACTTAAAGGACAATAAAGGAAAAGAAGCATTAAACAAAGATGGACTCATGCAACGTTCCGTCAAAACAATAAAAGATGCTGTTCCTGAAATGGTCGTTATGACTGATGTAGCCTTGGATCCTTATTCTTCTTTTGGACACGATGGTATTGTTGAAGAAGGAAAAGTTGTCAATGACCCTACTGTCGAGGTTTTATCTCAAATGGGACTTTCTCACGCACAGGCAGGCGCTGATGTTTTGGCACCTAGCGATATGATGGACGGTAGAGTATTAAAAATCAGAACTGCATTAGAGTCAAATAATTTTAAGGACACGCTCATCATGAGTTATAGTGCAAAATACGCTTCTAGTTTTTATGGTCCTTTCCGCGATGCGTTAGACTCAGCACCAGGATTTGGTGATAAAAAAACCTATCAGATGGATCCTGCCAATCGATCAGAAGCTGTTGTAGAAGCTTTACGTGATATTGAAGAAGGAGCTGATATTGTTATGGTGAAACCCGGGATTGCCTATTTGGATATTCTAAGAGAAATTAAGAATGCTGTAAACACTCCTGTTGCTGCCTATCAAGTTAGCGGAGAGTATGCGATGCTTAAGGCTGCTGCAGAAAAAGGATGGCTAAACCACGATGAGGTCATGTTAGAGCAGCTTCTTGCTGTCTCTTTCTCGTGCACACGAACACTTAGCCGCATAAAGCAGGCTTCTATGCTAATTTCGTAATCATCAAAATTTAATTCCTTAATTTACTAAAAAAACAATGAAAAAATTCTTTGCTTATTTGGGCTTTTTGCTGATTGTTGTTTTTTCGTTACTCTATATCTCCAAGTATGATTATATTTTAAAAGGGATTACTAAGATTTATTTTAAAGGTCATACGACTGCTTATTTGTCAGATTATCAAGCTTTTTCAAACCATACAGTTTCTGCTTCTTTAAATCCTCTTGTTGTTATTGCAGGAGTACTATAACAAGGCAAGTGTTCCCAATGAACTGTCAGATTATCACAAAGAAAAAAAAACAGTTGCTTTTTTGATTTTTAAAAATGACAGTATTTTTCATGAAAAGTATTTTGATGGATATGGTTTGGATTCAAAAAGCAATTCTTTTTCAATGGTTAAAAGTATGGTTTCGGCAATGTTAGGGAAAGCCATTGAAGAAGGGTATATTAAAAGTTTGGATCAACTTGTTCAAGATTTCATCCCTGAACTAAAAGGACCCTACGCAAGTCAGGTGACGGTTGGAGACCTCTCCAGTATGGCTTCAGGTTTAAAATGGACTGAAAAATATTATTCTCCTTTCTCGGTCACTTCAGCTTCCTACTTTGTAGATGACTTAAATGGATTGCTTCTCGATCAACCCATAGACATAATACCGGCCAAGACCTTCAATTATAAAAGTGGGAGCCACACAATTGTTGGGTTTGGTGATTAAAAACGCCACAAAAAAATCTTTAAGTGACTACCTTACTGAAAAATTCTGGCAACCTCTAGGAGCAGAACACGATGCCGTCTGGCAAATAGACAGTGAGGAAAAAGCAATGGAAAAAGCTTATTGTTGTTTGGCTTCAAATGCTCGAGATTTTGCTAGGTTTGGAAAACTTTATAAGGACCATGGAAAGGTGGAACGGAAAACAAATTTTGGATTCGACTTTTATTGCAAAATCATTGAAGCCCCGCTTTGAAGAAAGTCCAGAATATGGCTATGGTTGGTGGCTCAACGAATTTGAGGGGGAAAAGATTTTCATGATGCGCGGTCACCTAGGTCAGTATGTTATTGTCCTCCCAGAAAAGAACTTAATGGTCGTAAGACTAGGTCATCTTAACGATGAAATTAATAATGTGGGATCCCTTAAAAAGGATATTTTTATTTATCTTAAGGCTGCGTTGGAAATGAACCACTTTTAACTCAAAATGAAATTATTAGTGTATGATGAGTAAGAAACCGCTGTTGACGCTAAATAAATTGGGGATAACTGTTGGAGAAAAAGAACTTTTAAAAGACATTTCTTTTGAGGTTTTTCCAAATGAAATCGTTGCCATTGTTGGTGAGTCGGGTAGTGGGAAGTCGCTCACTGCACTTTCAATTGCAGGGCTTTTACCGGAGACCAAATTGAATGTTACTAGCAAACAATTACTATTTAATAATGAATCCCTAGAGGGGCTTTCTGAAAGTGAGTGGCAAAAAATAAGAGGGAACAAAATCGGGATGATTTTTCAAGAACCACAATCGAGCCTTAACCCCAGCATGAAATGTGGTATTCAAGTTATGGAAATGCTCAATCAGCACACACAAGATAACGCAGAGAATAAGAAAAACAAAGTTTTAGCGTCTTTTGAGCAAGTTTATCTGGATAATCCTGAGCGTATTTTTAATGATTCGGGAAATAAGCTGAGTGGAGGGCAAAAACAAAGAGTAATGATCGCCATGGCATTGATTTGTAATCCTCAATTGTTGATTGCAGATGAGCCTACTACCGCCCTTGATGTCACAGTACAAAAAGAAATAATTAGTCTGATCATAGAGCGACAAAAGGCCAACAAGATGAGTGTTTTATTTATCTCACACGACTTGACGCTTGTTTCCCAATTGGCTGATAGAGTGCTGGTAATGTATCAAGGCGAAATCGTTGAAAGCGGAACAGTTACTGAAGTTTTTAATGCTCCTAAAGAAGCTTATACACGTGGATTATTGCATGCACGTCCAAATGCAAAAATAAGACTCAAGCGACTGCCTACAATCGCTGATTTTATCAATGAGGAAAAACAAACCGATGAAGTTGGTGAAAATGTAAGAAAAAAGAGACACGAAGAAATATATTCTGTACCCCCCTTGCTTCAAGTAAAAGATTTGAAAAAAAGAGCATGTACTTTCTGTTGGCTTGTTTAAAAAAAATAAATATTTAAAAGCAGTACAGGGCGTAAGTTTTGATTTATTTAAAGGAGAAACATTGGGTTTGGTCGGTGAATCTGGGTGTGGAAAATCAACCCTAAGTCGCGCACTGATTTATTTAGATCCTCCCACCGAGGGGAGCATTCTGTTTCAAGGGAAAGAGTTAAGCAGCATGACTTCCGAGCAAATTAGATCGATTCGAAAGGACATTCAGTTTGTTTTTCAAGACCCCTATTCAGCATTACATCCTCTTAAAAAAATAGGTCAAGCGATTGCCGAACCCCTTCAGGTTCATCAAATAACCCTTGGTTCGAAGGAAACCAAAATCCGTGTTTTGGAGTTACTGGAAGCGGTAGGGCTAGCGGCCAGTTTTTATGAAAGGTATCCTCACGAATTGTCTGGAGGACAACGCCAAAGAATTGTAATCGCCAGAGCATTGGCGACTGAGCCGAAGTTAATTATCTGCGATGAAGCAGTTGCTGCATTGGACATTTCTGTTCAAGCTCAGGTACTCAATCTTTTAAATGATTTAAAGGAACAATTCGATTTATCCTATCTGTTTATTTCTCATGATTTAAATGTTGTTAAATACATGTCAGACAAAATCATGGTCATGCAAAATGGACTTTTGGTTGAATATGGAGAAGCTGATGATCTTTATATTAATCCAAAAAAAACTTATCACCAAATAACTCATTGGTCGCTTCCACGCTGATGTTGAAACACGAAGGCTTAGAGCATGAAAAGTTGCAAGTTTTAAACGCAATTTTCGACTGTTTAAAATTATGTTTATTATTTATTTTAAATATTATACTTCTTTGAATTTAGTATTAACTATAGCCATTGTTGGCAAATCGTTTTTACTCTTTTTATTGTAGATGGCTGCACTATCAAATAGAGGGTTCTTATGATATTATTAAAGGTAACGTTCTCATGAGCCTCTGGTGAATTGCTGTCGGTCTCAAAGCGTTTGTTAGAGCACCCATTCTCACTTCTCTCTCAGTAGTTGCATGAGACGCCGTGGGTGATCCGTATAGATTCGGTCAACACCCATACTCAGAAGCGTCTTAGTTCTCGCCGGGTCATTTACTGTCCATGCCCCAATCTCAAGTCCGGCTTCATGTATCTTATCCACCTTTGCCTTTGTGACGCCAAAGTGATTGATCACAATCGATTCAAACCCTTCCTTTTGAGCAATCTTAAGATCCTCATCAATATTCGTGTCAGCCGGACGATCCCAAAATACTGGGATTAACTTTGCTTCTTTCTTCACCTCCTTCATTTTATGCAGACTACCATCGTTGAACCCAACCCATGGTTCGGCATTCAGTTTTTTGATCATTGCGATGGTCTCTTTAACACAATTCGCTTTAGGCTGGATCGATAAGCGCGTCTCGTTTTGCTGCATGATTAAACGGATGATATCCGACAGTAAAGGAACACTTAAAGACGAGTATTCTTTTAACGTGAGTTTTTTACGTATTCGAAATTCATGGGCCACATCGACTGATTTCAACTCTTCAAAAGTGACCTCAGATACCTGGAGATTCCGATTGCCAACTCTGCTTGTAGTAGCGTCGTGAATCACGACAATTTGACCATCCTTTGTCTTATGAATATCAAGCTCAATCCAATCGACTCCGAGAGAAAGTGCGCTCTTGAATGCAGGAATTGTGTTCTCTGGATAATCGGCAGAATTACCTCTGTGAGCCGTGGCGCCATTGTGTACAAAATTATGATCCCCTGAAGATTTGCAACCCATAAATACACTTATTATCACCATTAAAAAATATCGAATCCCTTTTCCCAAATCTTTAGATTGTATTTTAAAAAATAGAAATCCTGCCGGAACCAGAACAAATGTCACCATGGGTAATAACCAACTCACATTCTGTATACTTTTTAATAAAACCATATCTAAATACATCTGATTTTTGTTAATCGCAAAATTATTCTTATTTATCTTTCAATGTTTGCCAACTTGTTATATGGGGAGACCAAACTTCCTGTTTATAGGTCTCTGGTTCTGGATAACAGGAATTTTGTTTTTGTTTAACATTTTAATTTAAATATAATGAAATAGACTATAAAGAGGCATTAAACTTTTTTTCAATACTATTTTGGACTGGTCTTATAATCACTGGGAGATCTTCTCTTAATCTTTGAGGGTGTTTGAACGAAGTCTTTTAATTAAAAAACGGCTACACTTTATAAAAGTATAACCGTTTTATTGTTACTATGTAGATAACTTAAGTTTAAATATCTGATTCATTATTTAATAAAGTGAAAAATATTTATTTTCTAACAATAATTTTACCACTCTTTGTATTTGCTCAAAATGAACTAATTTGAGAAAGTTGATTTTATCTTATATAAGTGGGGGCGCAGTAGTTTTTTTAAGGCGCTGGATCTGGAATTATATTATGAATGGCTCAATCTCTTTTAAAATCTCTTCAGAAAGTGTGATCTCGTGACTGTCGATATTTTCTTTAAGTTGTTCAATTTTGGTAGCACCAATAATATTACTTGTAACAAAAGGTCGATCGTTTACAAAAGCCAACGACATTTGAGTAATCGACATGTTGTTATCTGCCGCCAATTGAGCATACATCTCTGTTGCCCGATTTGACTGTTCACTGCTGAATCTCGAAAAGTTAGGGAATAGTGTAACCCTTCCATCTGCAGGTTTTTTCCCATTGAGATATTTTCCTGAGAGCACTCCAAACCCAAGTGGGGAATAAGCCAAGAGCCCTACATTATCTCGATGACAAATTTCAGCACTACCTATTTCGAAAAGGCGATTGAGAAGAGAATAAGGGTTTTGAACCGTACATATTTTTGTAGCATTACTTTTAGAAGCTGCTAAAAACCGCATGATGCCCCAAGCATTTTCATTTGAAAGTCCAATATGTCGAATCTTACCTGCTTTAATGTTATCATGAAGCGCGTCAAGAACTGTTTCAAAATTTTCAATCCAAGGATCGTTTTCGTCGTATTTAAATCCTCTTTGTCCAAAAGTATTGGTTTTTCTTTCCGGCCAATGGAGTTGAAAAAGATCAATATAATCGGTTTGTAATCTTTTTAAACCTTTGTCAATGGCACTGTCAATGTGTTCTTTTCTAAAGCTTAAATCTTCCCGAATGTGTTTTGTGTATTCTCCTGGTCCGGCGACCTTAGAGGCCAAAATGACTTTATCCCGATTTCCAGTTTTTTTAAACCATGATCCAATGATACGATCTGTTTCTCCCTGTGTTTTTGCATTGGCAGGAACGGGATAGAGCTCGGCGGTGTCAAAAAAATTCACACCATTGTCTATAGCATAATCCATTTGCTCATGTCCATCTGCTTCTGTGTTTTGATTGCCAAAGGTCATTGTGCCCAAGCAAATTTTACTCACTTTTATGTCCGTATTTGGAATTGTATTCTGATGCATCTTAATCAATAGACTTTAAAAGTTGTGTGATTTCATCTAGTTTTGGACTTAGCACCACTTCAATTCTTCTGTTGATTGCACGTCCATCTTTAGAGGAGTTTGGTGCTACTGGCAGGAATTCTCCACGACCGGCAGCAGTAAGGTTTTGAGGTAAAATATCTTTATGTGCCAAAAGAAGTGTGACAATTGAAGTCGCTCTTTTGGTAGATAAGTCCCAGTTTCCTTTTAGAGGACCCTTGCCTTGGTAAGGAACATTGTCCGTATGACCTTCAATCAAAATAGAAACATCAGGGTTATCCGCCAGCACTTTTCCTAGACTTGAAATGGCCTTTTTACCTTCAGATTCTACTTCCCAGCTCCCGGATTTAAACAATAATTTGTTTTCCATAGAAACATATACTTTACCGTCTCTTGCCTCAACAGTAAGGCCTTTGTCTTCAAAATTCAACAAGGCATCAGCAAGTGTTTTTTTGAGCATTTGCATGGCTTCTTGCTGATTCGAGATTAAGGTTTCTAGTTCTTCAACGCGAGTAATACGCTCCTCAAGTTCGTTTTCCCTTTCACCAATTTTTTGAAGTAATAACTCATTCTCAGCAATTCGCTCTTTTAATTCACTATCACTATTTTCTGCCAAAGCATCATAGGAATTTTGTAATAGTTCGAGTTTTTCAATATTACTTTTTAAGGCTACTTGCTCATTTTCCAAATCAGTATTAAGATCAAAAAGTTTGCTTTCCAAATCCGCCAAATTTTTGGTAAGGACACCATTTACGATTAGTTGTTCGTTGTAATCTCCTTTCAGCGATGCGTATCTTGACTCCAAGTCATTGAAAACTTTAGAAGACACACATCCTGTTAGCGTTAAAACTAACAGTGATAAGAATAAATATTTTTTCATTTCTTAATTAATTTAAATTTAATTCTACTCCAACTGGACAATGATCTGAATGTTTTGCCTCTGGAAGTATGTAGGATCTTGTAATATTATCCTTAAGGTTTTCACTCACTAAGTTGTAATCAATTCTCCACCCTTTGTTGTTATTTCGGGCATTGGCACGATAGCTCCACCAACTGTAGTGATGGGGGTCAGGATTTAGATAACGGAACGAATCAATAAATCCACTGTTCA
Organism: uncultured Flavobacteriaceae bacterium; assembly: GCA_905182575.1. Taxonomy (GTDB): domain Bacteria; phylum Bacteroidota; class Bacteroidia; order Flavobacteriales; family Flavobacteriaceae; genus UBA8316. The sequence continues at coordinate 68,903 of CAJJCA010000018.1, forward strand.
TGAATTGATCAATCCACGCCCTTTCTTCGGGAAGAAAACCAGAAACTTTTTTATTTCTAACAGGATCGTGAATGTCAATGGCTTCATGACAAATATTATAATCACCACATATGACCAAATTAGGCTGCGATTTTTTTAATTCATCAATATAATTTTTAAAATCTGCCATGAATTGAAACTTGTATTTCAACCGGTCAATATTTGTTCCAGAAGGCAGGTAGAGACTTATCACTGAAACTTTATCAAAATCGGCGCGGATTACTCTTCCTTCAAAGTCAATGTGATCAATTCCAGTTCCAAAAGTAATTTTTTTAACTTTTTTCTTAGTCAATATTGCAACGCCACTGTACCCTTTTTTTTGGGCAGAATGCCAATAGTGTTGGTAGCCTAATTCCTCAAAAACTGAAGTTTCTACCTGCGACTCCATTGCTTTTATTTCTTGAAGACAAATGACGTCGGGTTGAGCGGCATCTAACCAATCGGAAAAACCCTTGTTGAGGGCGGCACGAATTCCGTTAACATTATAGGAAAGGATTTTCAATACTTATTTTTTACTAAGATAAAAAATCAAAGCTCTTAGAAAGAATCAAAGTCTTAGAAAATGATTTTAAAGCTGTTTTAGAAAATGTTTCACATCTAGTTTCTCTTTCAACAAGTCCGAAAGTTGATCGATTGCTATACGTTCCTGTTTCATTGAGTCCCTTTCTCTGAGGGTTACGGTTTGATCTTCTAAGGTTTGATGATCTACGGTAATGCAATAAGGGGTTCCCAGCGCATCTTGTCTTCGGTACCTTCTTCCTACAGCATCTTTTTCATCATATGCAACGTCCATGTCCCATTTGAGTTGACTCACAATTTCACGCGCGATTTCAGGAAGTCCATCTTTTTTAATCAATGGAAAAACAGCCAGTTTAGTCGGTGCCAAAATTTTTGGTAATTTTAAAACCGTTCTTGTTGAACCATCTTCAAGTGTTTCTTCCTGCAATGAATTAGAGAAAATCGCCAAAAACATTCGGTCTAAACCAATCGAAGTTTCCACTACGTAGGGGACATAATTTTCGTTCTTTTCATGATCAAAATATTGAAGCTTTTTACCTGCAAATTCTTCGTGACTTTTTAGATCAAAATCAGTTCTGGAATGAATTCCTTCGAGTTCTTTAAAACCAAATGGGAATTTAAATTCTATATCAGAAGCTGCATCAGCATAATGGGCTAATTTTTCATGATCATGGAAGCGATAATTTTCACTACCCATCCCCAAAGATAAATGCCAATTCAATCTTTTTTCCTTCCATTTTTCGTACCACTCTTTTTGAGTCCCAGGTTGAATGAAAAATTGCATTTCCATTTGTTCAAACTCACGCATCCTGAAGATAAATTGACGGGCAACAATCTCGTTTCTAAAAGCTTTTCCTGTCTGAGCGATTCCAAAAGGAAGTTTCATTCTTCCTGATTTTTGAACATTTAAAAAATTGACAAAAATCCCTTGCGCTGTTTCCGGTCTTAAATATAAATCCATGGCAGAATCTGCCGAAGCACCCAATTTTGTGCCAAACATTAGGTTAAATTGTTTTACATCTGTCCAATTTCTAGAGCCAGATTCTGGACAAGCAATTTCTAATTCTTCAATCAAAGCCTTTACATCCTCTAGATTTTCTGCCTGTAAACTTCCCCAGTCTTTTCAAGATGGCATTTGCTTTTTCCTGATAGTCTTTAACACGCGTGTTTGTGTTTACAAACTCTTTTTTATTGAAAGCGTCTCCAAAACGTTTACTGGCTTTGGCAATTTCTTTCTCGATTTTACCTTCGATTTTAGCGACATAGTCTTCCACTAACACATCAGCACGGTATCTTTTCTTGGAATCTTTATTGTCAATTAAAGGATCGTTAAACGCATCAACATGCCCTGAAGCTTTCCAAGTGGTTGGGTGCATTAATATAGAAGCATCAATTCCTACAATGTTTTCGTTGAGTTGAACCATTGCTTTCCACCAGTATTGGCGGATGTTATTTTTTAATGCAGCGCCATTTTGACCGTAATCATAAACTGCACTTAGTCCGTCATATATTTCGCTTGAAGGGAAGATAAATCCATACTCTTTGGCATGAGATATAACTTTTTTAAAAATCTCTGATTGTTGTGTCATCTGACAAAAATAATCCTTTTTCGTATTTTTAAAGAGGCCTTATCTGTTTTTCCATTAAAAATTTAACTGTTTCTACATTTAAAGAATTTTTTTCACTTTTTTTTCCTCGGATATGTCCTGGCTATTTGAAGTCATTAACGGCATATGAGAAATGTATTTGCACCCAATGTCAGTTGTCAATGCCATTGACAAATTTTCATTTAAATTCTAACAATGAGCTTTGGCAAAGACTCAATCAACAACTCCCTTTGGAATTTTCAGTGCCATGTTTTTCTTTCAGAAGGACAGTCTTGTTGAATCAATGATTTATCAATTGAAGTATAAAGGTCAACAAGAAATCGGGACATTTTTAGGGAATTGGATGGGTAGTTATTTAAAAGAGTCAAATATTTTTTCTGAAATTGATGGATTCATTCCGGTGCCATTTCACCCCAAAAGATTTAAAAAAAGAGGTTACAATCAGGTGAGCTGTTTTTCAAAAGCCTTGGCAGATAAATTAGAAGTTCCCTTAGTTGAGGATTATGTTTATCGAAATAAAAACACAAAACAGTTTGCGCACTTTGTTAAAAGTAATCGTTGGGAAGAAGTCAAAGACGCTTTTTCGGTCAATTTTGAGTCAAAACATGAGAAGGACGTAATTGACTCTTAATAGATGATGTGATTACCACCGGAGCAACACTTGTAAGTTGTGGGAAAATAATATTAAAACAAAGTAAAGGACGTTTGAGCATTGTCAAGCTAGCCCCTAGGTTGTCTTGATAATATTGCTTTATTTTGCCTTAATAATTATAGTTGATGCAAACTTTAGTTCGTTATTTTATTTTAATTTTTTCCCCTCTTTTGCTTTTTCAATGTGCAAGGGTCAGTTCCCCTACTGGAGGTGAAAAAGATTTTTAGGCGAGACGACGAATGCTTCACCAAAAATTACCATTTTTTTTGACAAAGAAGAAATCACCATCACTTTCGATGAATTTATAAAGCTAAAAGACATCACAAAGCAGTTGATTATTTCCCCTCCAATGGATCAGGATAAATACAAAATCAAACCTCAGAGTTCGGTCGCAAAAAAGATTAAGATAGAATTATTGGATTCATTAATACCAAACACAACCTATACTTTTAATTTTGGAGAAAGTGTCATGGATAACAATGAAGGGAATTTATTGCCTTTTTTTCAATACACCTTATCCACAGGTGCTGTAATTGACTCTCTAGAAATAAAGGGTGTGGTTACGGATGCTTATGAAATGAAAACAGAACCTTACACCTCAATTCATTTGTATCCGATAGATAGCACTTATACAGATTCTACAATCTTCTTAAAGAAGCCTTTTTATGTAACCAGTACGCTGGACTCTGTAATTTATAATGAAATTTAAAGGGAGGTTCTTATGAAATTCTTGCGATCAAGGACGTTGGATCGAATTATGTTTTTAACCAAAATGTAGATAAAATCGGATTTTTAGAGCACCCAATAACTTTACCTCAGGACAGCGTCATTAACTTTAGACTTTTCCAAGAAGAACCGAATTTATTTTGGGGACGCCCTTTTTTCATCAACAAGCGTCACATCGGATTTGGTTATTATGGAACTCCAGACCCAAACCAGATTGAGGTTCAAAGTAAAGTCGCCACTAATTTCTCTTCCTTAATCACAAGAAATCGAGAAACAGATACACTAGATTTTTGGTTTAAAGGTCCGGCTTTAGATTCGCTTAAAGTTTGGCATTAAAGAAGTAGACACAACAAAAGTATTTACAATCAAATTCAAAAAGGAAATAAAGGACTCATTGATAATTGAATCCATGTTTTCAAAAATAATTGATCTTAGGGATACATTTAAAATAAAGACGAATCTCCCCATCACAAAAGTCAATCCTGATTTGATAAAAATCACCAACATCGACACTTTGGACGTGCCTTTTTCTGTGCACCTCGATGATAATTATGATCGGGTTGCGCTCGAGTTTGATCTTCAGCCCAATGATCATTATAAAATCCGACTGTCCCCCCTAGCATTAGAAGACTTTTGGGGAAACACTCACGACACGATTTTTTATCAAGTTAAAACCAAAGCCATCAGTGATTATGGCAATCTCAATCTCCAGCTAATTAGAAGTGATTCAGACCCGTTTGTGTTAGAATTATTAAATAAAAAGGGAGAGGTTAAAGGGAGTTATGACACTGCAAACGAATTAGACTATTATCAATTTCCTCTTTTGGCTCCAGGAGAATATTTATTTCGTTACATCAGGGACGAAAACGGTAACAAAAAATGGGATACGGGAAATTATTTAAAGAAAATTCAACCCGAAGAAGTTTTATATTCTGTCGAGCCAGTGGAGTTGCGTGCCAATTGGGACGTTAATGAAACACTTAGAATTCCGGATAAAAACACTCAAATTTTAAAAAGAACAACCATCATAGACTCTTTGGATCCAGAAAAAAAAGTTCCTAGATTAGAGGCGGAGGATGAAAAAAAAATTGATTTATTTGAAAGTCAATGAAACGTTATAAATAAATATTAATTTTAAAATAAAAAAATGGGCATAGGTTCAATCGTTATCGCTACTGTAGTACTTTGTTTGGTTTTTGGAGTTATTGCAGTGCTTCAATCCAGAAGATAAACTGTTACAAAACTTTCTCAAATCCTTGAACTCCTTGAACAGTAGTATACTTCATTGTAAACTTTTTGTCAGGATTAATGATTTTATAACAGGTTTGCACGGCAAGTGTTGCTTCGTGAAAACCACATAAAATTAATTTTAATTTCCCGGGATAAGTGTTTACATCGCCGACAGCAAAAACTCCCGGAATGTTGGTTTCGTAGTCGAGCGCATGATTTACTTTTATTGCGTTTTTCTCGATATCTAGTCCCCAGTTGCCGATGGGTCCCAGTTTTGGAGATAAACCAAAAAGAGGAAGCCAGTAGTCCACATCAACAGTTTTAGGTGCTCTATCCTTTTGATGCAGTTCAATGCTCTCTAGTTTTTCTTTTCCTTTTACTTTTTTAATTTCGGCATGGGTGTACAGATCAATTTTCCCTTCGTTTTGAAGTTGATAAACTTTTTCGACCGAATCTTTATGAGCACGAAACATATCCGATCGATGAACTAATCCTACAGGGACAGTACTGTTTTCGGCAATATAAACCGCCCAATCTAGAGCAGAATCTCCACCACCAGAAATAAAAACTTTTTTGTTTAGAAAAGTCTCCGGCTCTCTAACCATGTATTCAATTCCTTTCTTTTCAAAATTAGTAAGCCCATCTACGATGGGTTTTCTTGGCTCAAAACTGCCCAATCCTCCAGCAATGATTACGGTAGGTGCCTGGTGTTCAGTTCCTTCAATTGTTGTTACAACAAAAGATCCATCTTCCTGTTTTTCAATAGTTTCAGCTCTTTCACCCAAGGTGAACCCAGGTTGAAATGGAGCAACTTGTTGTTCTAAATTATCAATAAGGTCTCCTGCCAAAACACTTGGAAAACCCGGGATGTCATAAATGGGTTTTTTAGGGTAAATTTCTTTTAATTGCCCTCCGATTTGAGGTATGGCATCAATGACATGACAATGCAATTTCATCAATCCAGCTTCAAAAATCGTAAACAATCCTACAGGGCCTGCTCCAATGATGATAATGTCAGTTTTAATCATAATTATTTTATTAAATTTTTTGTAACCTCATTCATCGCTTTTACTTTATAGTCAAAATCTCCTTTTAAGGTTTTGCGATATCGCCTTAATGTCTCTAGAAGATTGTCAATTTCATCTGGTAAAACAGCCTCAAGCCATTGGCGCAATCTCTTGGCAACAGTAGGCGATTTTCCATTGGTAGAAATGGCGATTTTTAAATTTCCCTTGGTAACAATTCCTCCCATATAAAAATCACAAAGATCGGAAGTATCGGCCACATTGACCAAAAGATTTCTTTTTTGACAATCGCTGTGAACCTTTAAATTCACTTCATGTACATCCGTCGTAGCAACAACGATGTGTTTGTTTCTTAGAAATCGTTTGCGGTATTTTTTAACGATGATTTTCACCGATTTATTTTGAATAAAAGCAAGGGTTTCCTCTCGGATAAAAGGTGCCACCAAGGTAACTTGTGCGTTGGGACTTGATTTAAATAAAAACTCAAGTTTTTCTAATGCAACGAATCCGCCCCCGACGATTAGAAACTGTAACTGATCTGCTTTCACAAAAATGGGATAGAGGGTGTTCATATTGAAATCACTTCTTTATTCACCAAGTTTTTAAAGTCGGTAACAGGATCTATTACTGCAGAACCAAAAATTAAGGCAGCAGGATTATCGATATCAAAAGTATTCACCAAGTCGACCAAGCTGTCTAAATCTGCAACTAAAGATTTCTCAGCCGGGGTTGTGCCATTTTGAATCACGGCAACAGGATAATCTCCTCCTTTGTGTTGTCTAAATGTGTTGACAATTTCGGGTAAAAAACGCATTCCCATTAACACGACCACTGTAGCGCTAGACTTCGCAGCAAGTGCAATGTCGGAAGAAATTTTCCCCGATTTAGTGTGACCAGTGACCACCCAAAAACTCTCATGAGCAGCCCTTTTGGTTAAAGGGATTTGATGTTGCGCAGCGATGCCCGAGTAAGAAGAAATTCCAGGAACAATCGCCGTTTGAATTTTAAATGACCTAGCGACTTCAAGTTCTTCACAAGCACGTCCAAAAACAAGGGGGTCTCCACCCTTTAGTCTAACAACATTAAATCCTTTTAATGCATATTCAACAATCAATTCATTGATTTCAACTTGAGTCTTTTTTGTAAAACCACGTCTTTTACCAACAAATATTTTTTTTGCAGTTCTATTGTGATCTAATAATTTAGGATTAATCAAAGCGTCATAGAGGATTACTTCTGCTTTTTGAAGCGCCTTTAATCCTTTAATTGTAAACAAGTCTGGGTCACCTGGACCTGCACCCACAAGGGTGACTTTACCATTATTCAATGTTTGCATGACATCTATTTTCTATCCACAGCAAAATAGGCTGCGTTTGTTCTACATATTTGGAAGTAAAGGATTTGGAAGGTTCCTCTTTTTTAAATTCTAAAACCGCATCCTTAAAAGCAACCTTGTTTTCTGATTCGTATTCTGGAAACTCAGGATCGAAGGCAGCAATGATTGAGGCATGACTATTGATTTTTGCATCAGTTCGAGTTAAAACCGCTTTTGCGCCACGAATTCTTGCATTATAGGCATGATAGATGGCGTCTGAATTCAGTATTCATTTTTATAAGCCTCTGTTGCCCAATCAAAAGATTCTTTAGCATCAAATAAAAGTGTTTGAACTAAGTCGATGGTAACGCCAGCACACTCTCCAATTCCAATTTCTTTTTTATATTTTTCTTTAACCCCCCAGTCGATTAAATCTGAATTTTTGAGATTGGTCACATCACTGTAGTGTTTTAGATTCTGATAGAAATAGTCTTTGGTTCTCCGGTCATAGTAGGCAAAGAAATCTTCCTCAGATTTTCTTTCCGTATCATAATCATTAAGAATCCAGCGTAAGACTTCAGGGGTTCTCTTAGCAGGTACTTTTAAAACTTTATCGGCAAATCTTCCCGTTCCATTTCCTAATACACCACCACCCAATAATATTTGAGTTGCTGGGGCAATATTTTCATTCGCCTTAACTGTCATTCCTTGAAATCCAATGTGTGCTAATGTATGCTGTCCACAGGCATTCATACAGCCACTTATTTTTATGTTGAGGTCGTATTTTTCGATTAAAGAATGAAACTCTGTTTCGATCAGTTGCTGTAAGACTTTTGCCAAGCCCATGCTGCTTGCAATTCCTAGGTTACAAGTGTCTGTTCCCGGACAAGCTACGATATCATTGAGTTTGTGAAAACCGCTTCTGTGGAGGTTAATCTCTTTTAGACTGTTGTATAAAGCGGCAAGATGCCCTTCTTCTACATCGCGAAGTAGGATGCTTTGACCCAATGAAAATCGATTGTCGTCACGGGTAAATTCAAGCATCATTTTTGCTAATTCTCTCGCTTTAGATGAGGAGATATCCCCAACTTCAATTGGAAGTCCAACAGAAAAATATCCAGCTTGTTTTTGTTTAAAAAGATTGGTCTTCTTCCAAAGATTAAATTCTTTAGTATTCAATTTTATTGTCTCCCCTCCGCTGTATAATGGTTCTTTTAAATCTCGATCATAAACCGCAATTGGATAAGTTTTTTGTAGTCAAAGAATTTTCTTCTTCAGCAACCCATTCCAGAAAAGTGGTCAATCCAATTTCTTTTACAAGAAATTTTAACCGCGCTTTATTTCTTTTATTTCTTTCTCCATGACGATCAAAAACTCGAATTACTGCTTCGCTAAAAGGAATCATCCGATCTACTTCTAAAAAAGAAAAGACCTCGTTTGCTTCGATAGGCTGAGAGCCGATACCACCACCAAGCATGACGCGGAATCCTCTTTGACCCTTCTTTATTACGGGAATAAACCCTAAATCATGAATAAAGGTTAGGGCTTGGTCCGAAGCGGCACTTGAAAAAGCGGCTTTAAACTTTCGACCCATGTCTTGACAGATGGGGTTCCTTAGAAAATATTCATAAAATGCATAAGCATACGGAGTAACGTCAAAAGCTTCGTCAGGATCGACACCCGCATAGACTGAGGCTGTTACATTTCGAACCGTATTTCCACAAGCCTCACGGAGTGTGATTTGATCTTTTTCTAATTCTGTCCAGAGTTCCGGCGTTCTGTCCAAAGGAACATAATGCAATTGAATGTCTTGCCTTGTGGTGATGTGAAGATTACTGCTTGCATATTCATCAGACACTGCTGCCATACGAATCAATTGTTTTGCAGTAAACTGACCCAAGGGTAGTTTGATTCGAATCATCTGAACCCCCTGTTGGCGTTGACCATAAACTCCTCTTGCCAATCGAAGGCTTCTGAATTTTTCTTCGTCAATCTCCTGATTGTTAAAGGCATTTATTTTTTTTCTTATTTCCAAAATGTCTTTTTCGACGATTGGATTTTCTATTTCTGTTCTAAAACTTTGCATTTTTTATTGAATAAAACCGACACCTGCGGTGTTGTTAGTGTTTGGATCGATCAAAATGAAGGCTCCAAGTTTTTTGTTTAAATGAAATGGCGCAAACAATAATGGCTGTGCAAGTTGAAAGCTCACTTCGCCTATATCATTCATTTGCAGAGATTCAGTCGACTCAGAAATCCATTTTTGCCAATTCATTTTTGTGTTAATCTCCTTAGTCTTTACCATACTTTTTTGAACTCCATGTTGCAACCAATATTTATTGTTTGGATTCAAAGCGTTAGATTGCATCCAACATATTTTTGCATTAATTTGGTTACTCGATTGTAAGGAGTGATTAGACTTCAAAATCGTATTTCCCCTTGAAGCATCTATTTCGTCTTCCAACAAAAGGGTTGCATTTTCTCCTGTTCCTATGTTAGTTTTTTCTTCTCCATACTTTTCAATCGCTTTGATCTTACTTTTAGAACCAGATGGAAAAACTTCGACTTCATCTCCCTTAGAGAACATTCCACTTTTTACTTTTCCAACAAAACCTCTGTAATCATGATGAATTTCAGTTTTTGGACGAATTACATGCTGTACCTGTAACAGTGTGTTTTCTTGAATGTCTTGTTCAATCTCAATGGATTCAATGAGGCTTAAAAGTGTCTCTCCTTTATACCAAGGCATGTTTTCACTTTTTGAAATAATATTATCTCCTTTTAACGCTGCAACTGGAATAAAAAAAGATTGTGTTTCCCAAGTATATTCTCCTAAAAGCTTATCGATTTGAGTTTTAATTTTCAAGAATTCATCATGGTCATATTCAATCAAATCCATCTTATTGACTGTAAAAATCAAATGTTTTATCCCTAAAAGCTGCGTGATGTAAAGATGTCTTTTGGTTTGTTCCATGACTCCCTTCCGAGCGTCCAATAGAATGATTGCTACTTCGGCGTTAGAAGCGCCAGTAACCATGTTTCGCGTATATTCAACATGACCTGGAGCGTCTGCAATGATAAACCTTCTCTTAGGGGTGCTAAAATAAAGGTTAGATACATCTATGGTGATGCCTTGTTCTCTCTCGGTCAGAAGTCCATCAGTTGCGAGTGAAAAGTCGAGGTAATCGTATCCTAGGGAACGACTCTTCGTTTCTATGTGCTCTAACTGATCCGTTTTGAGGGAATTGGTTTCGTATAATAATCTACCGATGAGGGTGCTTTTACCGTCATCTACGCTTCCGGCAGTTGTAATTCTAAGGGTTTTCATTAAGGTTTTTTTAAAAATAGCCTACTTTTTTTCGCTCTTCCATTGCGCCTTCCGAACGTTTGTCATCCATTCGCGCACCGCGTTCTGAAATGGCAGAATCTCTGATTTCATCAATAACGGTGTCTAGGTCGATTGCTTCCGAGGGAACAGCCGCGGTACAACTCATGTCGCCAACAGTTCTAAATCTTACGCTTTCAATAAAGGTTTCTTCTTTTTCGTTAAATATAAAATCAGAAGAAGGCATCAATTGACCGTCTCGAACAAAAACAGCTCTTTTGTGTGAAAAATAAATTGAAGGAATTTCCAGGTTTTCTTTTCTAATGTATTCCCATACGTCCAATTCCGTCCAATTACTGATTGGAAAAACTCTTACATTTTCACCAGAATGAATTTGTCCATTGAGCATATCAAAAAGCTCGGGTCGTTGTAGTTTTTCATTCCATTGGCCAAAATCATCACGTACTGAAAAAATTCTTTCTTTAGCTCTCGCTTTTTCTTCGTCTCTTCTTGCTCCGCCCATACAGGCATCAAACTTTAGTTCTTCGATTGATTCAAGAAGTGTTACGGTCTGCAAAGTATTTCGACTGGCATACTTACCTTTTTCTTCTATTACTTTTCCCTGATCGATACTTTCTTGGACGCTACCAACATGTAACTTAACCTGATATTTTTCAACCAATTCATCTCTTAATTTAATGGTTTCAGGAAAATTGTGTCCTGTATCAACATGAAGTAAAGGAAAAGGAATCCGTCCAGGTAAGAATGCTTTTTTGCAAAGGTGAAGTAAAATAATGGAGTCTTTTCCTCCAGAAAAGAGTAGGGCAGGGTTGTTAAACTGTCCGACGACCTCTCTTATAATGTATATCGCTTCTTCTTCTAACTGCTCTAGGGTATTCATTAAATTATGATTTGTGATTTAAGTGTAATCCACATTCTTTTTTACTTTCTTCCCACCACCATCTTCCAGATCGAATGTCTTCACCAGGTTTCACAGCTCGTGTGCAGGGCTCACAGCCGATACTCACAAACCCTTTCTTGTGTAGAGAATTTTGAGGAACATTGTTCTGTTCCAAGTAGTTTTCAACTTCTTCTAAAGTCCAATTGACCAAAGGATTAAACTTGGGCAACCCAAAAGCATCGTCATAACTGAAAAATGATAAAGTGCTTCTCGAATTGCTTTGAGAGGCCCTAAGTCCTGTGATCCAAAGATCGACCCCTTTTAGTGCTTTTTGTAAAGGGTTGATCTTTCTAATCGAACAACATTCTTTTCTGTTTTCAATACTGTCATAAAAACTATAAGGCCCCTTTGAATCGAGTAAAGCCTCCAACTCATTGTTATCGGGGGCAAAAGAAGAAATACTTTTATTGTACTTTTTTTGTGTCTTATCTAATACGTCATAGGTTTGCTCAAATAATCTCCCAGTATCTAAGGTGAACACTTTAATAGGATGGTTGTTCTTAAAAATAACATCCGTCAGCACTTGATCTTCCTGACCTAAAGAAGTTGAAAACGCGATGTTTTTGAATCCAAGAGTACTCAGTGTTTCAAATGCCTCCTCCAAGGATAAAGGCGCGAATTGTTGATTTAATTTTTCTATAGAATTATTTTCCATTTATTTATTTTTTACCCCATTGAAACTTGTTCCAAATGCGTTCATGGAAAAAGTAAAGCATCAATTTTGTTCCCCATTCAATGAAACCAATTGAGATGGCCTGAGAGATTATGCCTGTGATAAAGTAAGCGATAATCATGGTGTCGATTGTTCCGATAAGCCTCCAGCTAATGGCCTTAAGCAGGCTTCTAGAAACCTTTTCTTGAGAAGCGTCGCCTTCTTGACTTTTGTTTTTTCGAAATAAATGCAGGTCGATAATCATGGGTAAATGATTTAATTTTTGGTAAATATAAAAAAACCCCACTAAACAAATAATTCCTATCAACTTTATAGGAATTAAATAGTTTATAAGAAATACCCTATATTTGAGAAAAGCAATTTATGATTTCTAAAAAATGCAAATATGCCATTAAAGCACTATTGTACCTAGCGGATCATCAGTCTGACGAACGTTCAGTTTTTTCATCTGAAATTGCGGAAAAAGAAAACATTCCTAAAAAATTTTTAGAGACAATATTAAGAGAGCTTCGTAATTTTAAATTATTACAGAGTCAACGTGGCAAAACAGGAGGCTATCGACTTATTAAAAACCCTGATGATATTTATTTATCAGAATTAATAAGAATGGTTGACGGCCCAATCGCAATGCTACCGTGCGTTTCACTTAATTATTACGCTTCTTGCGAAGAGTGTGACGAAGAAAACTGTGAAATTAAAACCGTCTTTGAAAAGGTGCGTGATCGCACGCTTGAAGTGTTAACAACTACTTCTATTTCTTCAATGAAAAACAAAGTTTAAGAATTACAAACCACTGATGTAACTGCCCAGCGAGTCCCTAAAGTGAAATCCTTCGAGCGTTCTGACCTTGGTCAGTTTTTGATTTGACTCTAGTCCCCACAACAAAAACTCCATAAGGAAATAAGTGTCGTTTGGGTCTAAATCCTTTTGATGTTTCTTTATTAATTTCCCAACAGCAGGAATTTTATCTAAAGCTTTTTTGTATTCTTTTTCACTTAAATCATCCTCCAAAAACAATTCGTTGTCATTGAAAAACCAACCCAACAGGTCATCGTAAGGTCCATCGGCATTTTGCTTTTGTAGTTTCTCAATTTTTGGAAAATAATTTGGAAAAAGTGATTTAATTGCTTGGGAGATCAAATGAAATGAAATTTGTTCTGCTCCCTCCTGTTCTCCTTCATAGACCAATTCAATTTTACCATTGATGGCAGGAATTACACCTAAAAAATCAACCAGTCTGACCGCAGTTTTTTCATCTTGGGTGATCAACAACCGTCTTTCGGCAGTGCTTATTAAGTTTTCAAAAGCGGTGATACTCATACGGGTACTGACCCCGCTTTTTGAGTCTACAAATTCACTTTTACGTGCTTCAAAACCAATCTGTTCAAGAAGCTCTTTGGCCAATTCGGGAACGTGAATTGTTTTTTGGTTTTCCTCGCTGATCACGGCTTCTTGTGCTGTTATTCTTTTAGCAATTTCAATATTATGCGGATAGTGCGTCAGAATTTGAGAACCTATCCTGTCTTTTAGTGGGGTAACAATACTCCCCCGATTGGTGTAGTCCTCGGGGTTTGCGGTAAACACAAACTGAATTTCTAAAGGCATTCTTAATTTAAATCCACGTATTTGAATTTCTTTTTCCTGAAGAATTGAGAACAATGCAACTTGAATTCGCGCTTGTAAATCAGGCAATTCATTCAGAACAAAAATACTTCTGTGCGCTCGGGGAATCATCCCAAAGTGAATCACTCTTTCGTCAGCATAGGACAATTTGAGCGTCGCTGCTTTTATGGGATCTACATCTCCAATCAAATCCGCAACAGTAACATCAGGAGTGGCGAGTTTTTCAAAAAATCGATCGGTTCTATGGAGCCAATCTACAGGGGTTTCCTCTCCTTTTTCTGCTATTAATTCTTTCGAAAATCGAGAAATAGGTTGAAGGGGATCATCATTAATTTCCGAACCTTCCACTATGGGGATCCATTCGTCAAGTAAGTCAATCATCTTCCGAGCAAGCCTTGTTTTTGCTTGGCCTCTCAATCCTAAAAGGTTGATGCTGTGGCCAGAAAGCAAAGCACGCTCTACGTCTGGAATCACAGTGTTTTCATAACCGATCAATCCATCGAATGAAGGAATCCCCTTGCGAATCCTTGCTCTCAAATTTTGAGCCAATTCTTCTTGAATATTTTTGGGTTGATAAGAGGAGCTTTTTAATTCTCCTAAGGTCTTAATAGTGGGCTTCTCCATAATTTTATCCAAAACGTTTTTTCCTGTTTTTTTCATAGTCCTCAAATATCATTTCTCCAAGGTTGTTTAGTCCTGTAAAGAATGCTTTTCCATTGTTTGCTTTGGTGAATTCCTGAACAAATTGTTTTAAGTAAGGGTCAGAAGCGATCATAAAAGTAGTAATTGGTATGTGTAGTTTTCGCGCTTGACGTGCCATTAGATAGCATTTTTCAACAATTGTTTTATCTAAACCAGCACTATTTTTATAATAAGTTCCGTCAGACATTTTAAGACAACTGGGCTTTCCATCAGTGATCATAAAAATCTGCTTATTCGTATTTTTCTTTCGTCTGAGCATGTCCATTGCCAACTCTAGTCCTGCGACTGTGTTGGTGTGATAGGGCCCCACTTGAAGATAGGGCAAGTCCTTAATCGGAATGAGTCTTGCGTCATTCCCGAAAACCAAAATATCGAGGGTGTCTTTTGGATACCTAGTAGTGATCAATTCTGCCAATGCCATCGCAACTTTTTTTGCAGGCGTTATTCCTATCTTCTCCATAAAGAATCATACTGTGACTGATGTCGATCATCAATACCGTACTCATTTGAGATTTGTGTTCGGTTTTTTCTACGACCAAATCCTCTTGTCTTATTTGCAAATCATCAATGCCAGAATGGATTTGTGCATTTTTGAGGCTCTCCGTTAAAACGATATTTTCGATAGGATCTCCAAATTGAAAGTTCTTCAACTCACCAGAAGGTTCTGCGCCTTGTCCGAGGTGGTTGGTTTTATGGTTTCCTGTTCCAGAGCGCTTTAATTTTCCAAAAATTTGCTTCAAGGCATATTCTCGTAGAAGCTTTTCTGTTTTGGCAGTCAGTCCCATTCCTTTTCCACTTCCATCGGGTTTGATTTCCTCACGGATGTAAGATTTTTCTAAAAGATCCTTGATAAAGTCATCAATGGTATAGTTTTCATCTGTTAACTCATATTCAACATCCAATTCCCTTAACCAATCAATGGCTTCATCAAAATCCCCGGAGGTATGGGTGATGAGTTCTTTAAAAATCTCAAAAAGTTTTTCAAAAGGAGTTTGCTTATCTAACTTTGGTTTTAGAAATAGCATCCCCGTTCTGGAATTGGAAAACTTCATTTAATACTTATTTATAGTGAAAAACAACAATTCAAAGATAGCTTAAAAAGACGCCAACTTAAAATGCAGAAGCAACAAAAAAAGAAAGTACTAAAGTGATTTTATGTAGGATTCAATAAGCGCTAAACCTTCCTTGTGAAAAGTTGTTCTTCCGATTTCAGGCATCATAACTCCCGGGTCTGTACTTTCAAGTCTGTAGGTTAAAATAGAGTTTTCGGGCTGACCAGGAACAATGCTGTATTTAAGGTTACCAGAACCTTTTCCGGCTGCAATTGGAGGTTTAAAAACGCCTCGACTTCTTCCGTCGGCTTCCCAATAAGTTAAGTTAAGACCTGAGTTTTTTGCCGGCCCAACATTACTGTGGCAGTGCGCGCAATTGATGTGTAAATAGGCTTTCGCACGATCTTCTAACGATCCTGAAGTAAGCTGGTTCCAAACGGGCATATAAGGCCGATTTTCTTTCTCAGGAAGCCCCGTCAAAAGCCCTTGACTCTCGAAATATTCCAATTG
The DNA here is from genome assembly GCA_905182575.1 of uncultured Flavobacteriaceae bacterium. GTDB lineage: Bacteria > Bacteroidota > Bacteroidia > Flavobacteriales > Flavobacteriaceae > UBA8316. The sequence continues at coordinate 84,862 of CAJJCA010000018.1, forward strand.
ATTGCGCACCATACCGTGGTAAATATTATCCCTATTTAATTGGCCAGCAATGGGTCCTATTGGGGAGATTTTTTTTCCAGACATATGGCAGCTTTTACATTGGGTCTGATTCGGTATCACATAACTTATATTTTGTGTTTTACCATTGTAGTCTTTCCAACTGACTTGTTTTTCTCCTCCAATTATATTGAGATGAGCATCTTCTTGTTTGTCATCCCATACGTAAGATAAAACCTTCCAATCATCGCTTTTTTCCTTAATCAACAATCGGGTTTCAATGATATTTTTATCTCCATCGGGTTTCTTAAAGTCTTCAGGATAATAAAAGTTTTTGATAATAATACTTCCCGATTCAAAACCTAAAACCTCTTTTTCTTTGTAGTTCATTTTCTTGCCTGAGGGGAGGTACAAAAACCTCCCCTTAAAGGCATAATCTGTAAATAAAGGAGTGTTTAGTTCATAGGGGTGTACGTTTTTAGCGGGTTTGAAATCAGAAATCTTACCCTCAAAAAAACCATATTCAGAAAGTTTTTGAATCTCATTTGAACTCGAGTAATTAATTTCCATTTTAGAAACCACTTTTCGAGCTACGGGGACGGTTCTTGTTTTTTTATCAGATTGACATTGAATAAAAAGAACCCCAAGCAAAAGCAACCAACTGTTTTTCATTTAATATTTTTAGATGGATGTTTTAAATTCAATATCACAGTCATATGGTCCAAGGTCATTTGAGAATTTTTCAAAATCATTGGCTGCATCTAAGACAACAAAATTAATATCACCATTATTTTTTACACAAATTTCATATTCAGGATTCATAGTGCTGCCCTTTAAATAGTAATCCTCGGCAAGGATTAAGTCATAAGCAACATCAGGAATTTTGAATCCATTTTTCATCACCCAAAGTAAACCGAAGTCATTGTCTAGGGCGGGGAAAAAATGTTTGTTTTCAAAACGATTGTCATGAATAGATACTCCTGCCAGGGTAGGCATTGTATTGTCCGTCTTGACGATAGTCATTATCAACAGCTCTTAGGCCGTTTGACAGCGCCTTGAGCTCTTCTTTTTTCTTTTTACGTTCTTTTTTTTCAGAAGTAAACACTTCATAACTAACAATAGAAGCATTAACAGTTTTATGGTTTTCAACCTTATTGTTATAAAAATCAACTTCTTTGGTCGCCATGATAATCACCCCTGATCCGCGAGGGACAGAGCTAACGATAGATCCTTTAACTCCAAAGTTTTTAATGTTATTGTCGTGGATGTAATTGTCATAAGCTTTAATTTTTGATCCATACACGGTTAGGTTGGGCAGATTGAAAATCAATAATCCTCCAGTATTCTGAAAAGCTTCGTTGTTGTAAATCTCAACATTTGTACTGTTTTCACTTTCGATTCCAGCTACATTATAATAGGCTTTATTATTCCTTATAATCACATAATTAGATTGACCTACATAAATTCCTGCATCTGAAGAGCCAATAGCTTCACAATCTTCAATGATAACATTGGTGCATAAAACAGGATAGAGCGCATAAGCACCATTTTTAGAGGAAACTTGTCCCGTCCAAGCCGATCTGATTTTGCGCATAATAATGCCGTCGGTATCAGTAACTTTAAGGTTGTCGCCAGCAGCATCCTCTAGGGCTAAGTTTTCTATGATAATGTTTTCACAATTAGAAATTCTGATTCCCTCAGCGCCTTGCTTTTGACCTTTAAAAGAGAGAATTGTCTTGTCCATTCCCATCCCGCGGATGGTAATGCCTTTTTTCCCGTCTAAGATTAGGGATTGACTGAATAAGTAATGCCCCTCTGGCAATTGAATCACACTGGAGTCTTTTGCGGTTATAAAAGCTTCTAGAATTGGGACTTCCATGTCGAGATAATCTCTTTCCGGATTATAAGAAGGGAGCTTGCCAGGTTTAAGCGCAATGTAGGTTCCCCCTATCAGGATCACTGTTAAATAAAGGATGTACTTTTTTTTCAAAATTGATTGAGTTTTAATATATAAAATCAAAAATAACAATTTAGTTTAAATAATAGTGTGCCCACAAATAAAATATCTAAGTCCATGATTTTCATGGTAGTAAGAATTTAAGGAAATACGGCTTTAATTAACTTTTCTTACTTTTTAGATTTTGGAAGACGCTAAAAAATGTTATATTTGCAAAGCATTATGAAAAAACGATCAGAGGCGACTATTAGTCCCTCTTTTTTTTGATATGAATTTTAACCAAAAAGTAGAAGATTTACTTACCGAGGCACTCAAGGAAAATTCACACATTTTCTTGGTTGACTTTAAAATTGGGGGTGACAATTCTATTAAGATAATTCTTGACGGAGATGATGAAATTAACGTTAAGGATTGCATCAACATTAGCCGTGCCATTGAGCATGAGCTAGATCGCGATGAAGAAGATTTTGGGCTGGAAGTGGCTTCAGCTGGTGTTGGAAGTCCGTTGAAATTCCCGAGGCAATATTTGAAAAATATAAATCGAGAATTAGAAGTTATGCTTCTCGAGGGTGAAATTATAAAAGGTAAATTGGTTAAAGCCGATGAAAATGAAATTGAATTGGAGTGGAAACAAAGAGAACCCAAACCAATAGGAAAAGGAAAAGTTACTGTAAAGAAAAATAAAGTTATTGCTTTTGAGCAAATAAATCAAACAAAGGTTGTTGTAAAATTCTAACATAATTAGAGATGGAAAATTTAGCGCTAATAGATTCGTTTTCTGAATTCAAAGATGAAAAACTGATTGACAGAGTGACATTGATGGTCATTTTGGAAGAAGTTTTTAGAAACACTTTAAAACGCAAGTTTGGTTCAGATGAAAATTTTGATATAATTATCAACCCAGATAAGGGGGATTTAGAAATTTGGAGAAATAGAGTTGTTGTCAAAGATGGAGTGGTTGAAGACCCAAACCAAGAAATTGAATTAACGGAAGCGAGAAAAATTGAGCCTGACTTTGAAGTTGGTGAAGACGTTTCTGAAGAAGTAAAGCTTATTAACCTTGGGAGAAGATCCATTCAAACCTTGCGTCAAAACTTGATTTCAAAGATTTTTGAGCATGATAGCACCAATACATTTCAATCAATTTAAAGATAGAATTGGCGAGTTGTTTACTGCTGAGGTTCACCACATTCGTAATAGAGAAGTGATTCTTCTTGACGATGATGGCAATGAAATTATATTACCGAAGGAACAACAAATACCTAGTGATTTTTACCGAAAAGGGGACAACGTGAGAGGGGTCATCGAGTTGGTTGAATTAAGAGGAAACAAACCAAGGATTGTTCTTTCGAGAACATCTCCTTTGTTTTTAGAAAAATTATTTGAACAAGAAATCCCTGAAGTTTTTGATGGTTTAATTACGATCAAAAAAGCAGTCAGAATTCCTGGTGAAAAAGCGAAAGTAGCCGTAGACTCTTACGATGATCGTATTGATCCAGTTGGAGCATGTGTTGGTATGAAAGGATCTCGTATTCATGGAATAGTAAGAGAACTAGGGAATGAAAACATTGATGTAATCAATTACACCAACAATTTACAATTGTTCATTACTCGCGCTTTGAGTCCTGCAAAAATAAATTCTCTAAAGATAGATGAAGAAACAAAAAGAGTTCAGGTGTTCTTGAACCCTGATGAGGTTTCTAAAGCGATTGGAAGGAGGAGGTCACAATATAAGGCTTGCAGGAAAATTGACAGGATATGAAATCGATGTATTCAGAGAGGGAGCAGAGGAAGACGTTGAGCTTGCAGAATTCAGCGATGAAATCGATTCGTGGGTAATTGATGAGTTCAAAAAAGTTGGTTTAGACACTGCAAAAAGTATTCTTGAACTTCAAAAAGAAGACATAATCAAGCGAACTGATTTGGAAGACGAGACTGTAAGTGAAGTATTACGGATTTTAAAAGCTGAGTTTGAGGAATAAACAAATGTATTTTTTCCCTACTTTTGACACAGAATAAAAACAATTAATGGCAGATATTTCAACAATAAGATTAAATTTAGCGCTAAGAGAATTAAATATCTCTCTAGATCGTGCGGTCGAATTCCTTTCTCAAAAGGATATTGAAATCGAAGCCCGTCCTACTGCAAAAATATCAAAGGATATTTATCGTGTTTTACTCGATGAATTTGCCACAGATAAATCCAAAAAGGATGCTTCTCATGAAATTAGTGAGGAGAAGAAAAAAGAGAAAGAATCTATAAGAATCTTGCAGGAGAAAAAAGAGCAAGATCGAATCGAGTTGCAGCAAAAACGCCAAGAAGTTATAAGGGCTAAAGCTACAGTTACCAAGCCTGTAATGCTCGGTAAAATCGACCTTAATCCTCCAAAAGTAGTTGCCAAGCCTCCAGTAGAAAAAAAGCCAGTGGCCTCTAAACCTAACGAGGTTGTAGCTGAAAAGCCAGTTGCTAAAAAAGAGGTGAAAGTTGTTGTTGAGGAAAAGGAGTCAAAGAGGTGGCTAAGATGGTTGCTGAAGCTCCTGTGAAAGCTGAGGTTGCCAAACCCGAAGCAGTTGCGACAGATTCAGCAGCACCTGAAGTCAAAACAGAAACTACTGCAGAAGCAACTCCGACTTCAGTGGATCCCAATGCAATAAAAACAAAATACAAAACGCTTACTGGCTTTAAGAAAACTGGACAAACCATCGATTTAGATGAGTTTAAAAAGAAAGAAAAAACAGTAGAAGACGCGCGTAAGAGAAAAAGAAAAAGAATTAGTAAAGATCCTGCACCTAAACCAGGACCTAGAACTGCTAATACTCAAAATAGAACTAACACCAATTCTAGACAGAGACCGCCGCAAAAAGGACGGACTCCTCAGCCAGTTAAGGCCGAGCCAACAGATGAAGAAGTTCAAAAGCAAATTCGTGAAACTTTAGAAAAGCTTCAAGGAAAATCTAACAAGTCTAAAGGAGCCAAGTACAGAAGGGACAAACGTGACCAACACCGCCAAAAGTCCGAAGAAGAATTGGCAGAACAAGAAGCCAGTAGCAAAACAATTAAAGTAACTGAATTTATTACAGTAGGAGAAATCGCTACTTTAATGGAAATTAGTTCTACTGAAATCATCTCAGCATGTATGTCATTGGGAATCATGGTGACCATGAACCAAAGGCTTGATGCGGAAACCTTATCTATTGTTGCGGATGAATTTGGCTATCAAGTTGAGTTTGTTAAAACAGAGCTAGAAGAAAACATAGATGAAGAAGAGGATGTCGAGGAGGATTTAAAATCTCGTTCCCCAATTGTAACCGTAATGGGACATGTTGATCATGGAAAAACTTCATTACTAGATTATATAAGAGAAGAAAATGTAATTGCTGGCGAATCTGGTGGAATAACACAACACATTGGTGCTTATTCTGTAACGTTGAAAGACGATCAGAAGATCACTTTCTTAGATACACCAGGACACGAGGCTTTTACAGCCATGCGAGCTCGTGGTGCTCAGGTTACTGATATTGCAATTATTGTAGTTGCTGCGGATGATGACATTATGCCTCAAACAAAAGAGGCAATCAGTCACGCGCAAGCGGCAGGGGTTCCAATTATTTTTGCAATTAATAAAATTGATAAGCCCAATTCAAATCCAGAAAAGATCAAAGAAGCGCTTGCTGGAATGAATCTGATGGTTGAAGATTGGGGAGGTAAAATCCAATCGCAAGATATTTCAGCCCTAAAAGGAACTGGAATTAAAGAGCTTTTAGAAAAAGTATTACTTGAAGCGGAAATTCTTGAATTAAAAGCAAATCCTAATCGAAAATCTAAAGGAACTGTTGTTGAAGCATTTCTAGATAAAGGACGGGGTTATGTTTCTACGATTCTGGTTCAAACAGGAACGTTAAATGTTGGAGATTATATTTTGGCTGGAAAACATAGTGGAAAAATTAAAGCAATGTTTGATGAACGTGGTAATGCGCTTGACGCCGTTCCACCTTCTTCACCTGTTTCAGTTTTAGGACTCGATGGAGCACCTCAAGCAGGAGATAATTTCAACGTACTGGAAGACGAAAAAGAGGCCAAACAAATTGCTGCCAAAAGAACGCAACTTCAACGGGAACAGAATGTTAGAACTCAGCGTCACATTACTTTAGACGAAATCGGAAGAAGGATTGCTTTAGGAGAATTTAAAGAACTTAATTTAATACTAAAAGGAGATGTAGATGGTTCAGTAGAAGCACTTACGGATTCTCTACAAAAACTATCGACTGAAGAAATTCAAGTTAACATAATACACAAAGGAGTTGGTGCCATTACAGAATCAGATGTGCTTTTGGCCTCTGCTTCAGATGCAATTGTTATTGGATTTAATGTTCGTCCAATGGGGAATGCAAGATCAATAGCAGACAAAGAGGAAATCGATATAAGATCTTACTCCATCATCTACGACGCCATCAACGATGTTAAAGACGCCATGGAAGGAATGTTATCTCCTGAAATGAAAGAAGAAATTACAGGGACTGCAGAAATCAGAGAAACTTATAAAATCTCTAAAGTTGGAACCGTTGCAGGGTGTATGGTAATGACTGGAAAAATATTTCGAAATTCTGGAATCAGAATTATCCGTGAAGGAGTCGTGGTTCATTCAGGATTCTTGTCTTCATTGAAACGTTTTAAAGACGATGCCAAAGAGGTTGCCAAAGGCTATGACTGTGGACTTCAGGTTAAGAATTACAACGAAATACAAGAAGGAGATACGCTTGAATGCTTCCAAGAAGTGGCAGTCAAGAAAAAACTTTAATTTTTCAACGTTAATAGAAAAGCACCAGGATAAGCTTTTTTGATTTCATTAAGCTTATTCAATGCGTTGTAGTATTGTTTGAATCGACCCACTTGTACTTTATAGTTTGGCGTTTCAAAACTCAAATCAGCGTCCCATTCAGGATAGTTTTTTTTAAATACTTTAATTTTTTTACCGAAAGCTTCAACACAGCCTTTGCTTTAGCTGAATGGTGAAAAATTGTGAGGCATACGTCTCGTTATCAATCTCTTTTTTTAAAGTCAATAGTTTCTTTATGAGCTCATCTTGCTCAACTTTCACAAAGGTTTCCTGAGCCATGATATTTAAGGACAACAAATAGAGGGCAACTGAGGTGACTGCCCAAGAAAAATTAACTTTATGCATACAACAAAAAAACAAAAAATTTATTATAGAATACAAGAATTTTGATTTAAATATATAAGTCTATTTAGAAAGAATATAAATTACAAAATTGTTAATTTATACCCTTTAAGTTCACAAGTCTATGACTTATTTTTGTACAATATTTAGAAAAAATATTTTGTACGACCGTATCTATAAAAAAAATAAAATAATGTCAAAGAAGCTAAATCCTTTAGGATTGTTCTTCATCTTCTCCCTACTGTTTTCATTAATTTCATTGAACTCATCTTTTGCTCAAGAAGCAGATGTGGCATCAGGTAAAAAGCTTTTCAACGCAAACTGTGCTGCCTGTCATAAATTAAACAAAAAAGCTGTGGGTCCTGCTCTTAAAGGAGTTTCGGCAAAATATGACAAGGAGTGGTTGTACAGTTGGATTAAGAACAGTTCGGCAATGATAAAGGCAGGAGATGCCCAAGCTGTTGCGATCTGGGAAGAATACAACAAAACAGCGATGACGGCCTTTCCACTGCTTTCAAATGCAGACATTGACAATATTCTTGCTTACACAGATTACACACCGCCAGCTGCTCCAGCTGCTGCGCAAGGAGCTACTGTTGTAGCGGCAGCACCTTCAGGTGTTTCAAATGAGATCATACTGGCAGCCTTAGGGCTTGTGTTTGCATTACTCATTGTAATGTTGTTTTTAGTTCAAAAAACTTTAATGAGAATCGCAGTTGCGAGTGGAGTAGATATAATTCCTACACCAATTAAAGAAAAAAGAACTCCAATCTGGAAGTTGTTTATTCAAAATCAATTTTTAGTATTTGTTTCCGTTATTCTGCTTTTATTGAGCAGTGCTTATTTTGCTTATGGATTTTTGATGCAAGTTGGAGTTGATCAGGGATACATGCCGGTTCAACCCATTCACTACTCTCACAAAATTCATGCAGGTGCAAATCAAATTGAGTGTAAGTATTGTCATTCCTCCGCTAGAGTTTCTAAACACTCAGGAATTCCTGCATTAAATGTTTGTATGAACTGTCATAAGAATATTGCAGAATACAATGGCGAAGAGGATTTGGAAAACGGATACACAAAAGAATTTTACACCAACGAAATCAAGAAACTTTACACTGCTGTTGGTTGGGATGAAGAAAATCAATCCTATACAGGAAAGACCAAGCCTGTTAAATGGGTAAGAATACATAACCTTCCTGACTTTGTTTACTTTAATCATGCCCAGCATGTTGAAGTGGGAGGAATTGAATGTCAAAAATGCCATGGTCCAGTCGAAGAAATGGAAATCATGTATCAATATTCTCCGCTAACAATGGGCTGGTGTATCAATTGCCACAGAGAGACCAATGTGAAAGTTGAAGGCAATGAATATTATGCTAAAATTCATGATGAGTTGTCTAAGAAGTATGGAGTAGAGAAACTCACAGTCGCCCAAATGGGAGGATTGGAATGTGGAAAATGTCACTATTAAAGAAAACGGTTAAACTATAATATAATCTATGTCGTCAAATAAGATTTATTGGAAAAGCGTTGAGCAACTCGATCAAGAAAGCGAAGTTGTACAAAAGCTGGAACAAAATGAATTTGTAGAAAAAATTCCAGTAGATGAGTTTTTGGGAGATGAAGAGACCTTAAGCGAGTCGAGTACCAACCGCCGTGATTTCCTAAAGTATGTAGGTTTTAGTACTGCTGCGGCATCACTTGCTGCTTGCGAAGGCCCTGTTATTAAGTCTGTTCCTTATGTCGTTCAGCCTGAACAAATTCGTCCAGGAATAGCCAATTACTATGCCACAACAATTGCAGATGGTTTTGATTTTGCAAGTGTATTGATTAAAACCCGTGAGGGAAGACCGATTAAGGTTGAAAATAATCCTGATGCTCCAACACTTGGCGGTGCAAACGCTCGTGTTCATGCTTCTGTTTTATCCCTTTACGATATAAAAAGACTACAAGGGCCAAAAGCCAACGGAGAGGACGTTTCTTGGTCTGATTTAAATAAACAAGTAACGGCAAAATTAAAAGCACTTGCTGCAACCAATAAGCCAGTTGTTCTTTTAACGCAAACTTTTGCGAGTCCGACTACTAATAAAATAATTGAAGGTTTTAAAGAAGAATATCCAAACGTATCTCACGTAGTTTATGATGCAATTTCTTCAAGTGCAGCATTGGCTGCCTTTGAAAACGTATATGGAGTTCGTGCCCTAGCGGATTACGATTTTTCTAAAGCCGAAACCATTGTTTCTGTTGCTGCTGATATCCTTGGAGATTGGCAAGGGGGAGGACACGACAGTTCATATACAAAAGCAAGAGTTCCTGTAAAAGGCCATGGTCACTCTAAAATGTCTCACCACATTCAGTTTGAGTCAAATATGACACTTTCTGGTGCAAATGCAGACAAAAGAGTTCCTTCAACTCCAGCAACACATAAAAAGGTAATTGCTCAAATATATGCACAGTTAACCAACACTTCATTAAAGAGTGATTTGAACCCTGAGGTTCAAAAAGCGGTTACAAATGCAGTGAGTCGTTTGAAAGCTTCAAAAAATAAAGGTGTAGTTGTTTCAGGTATAAACGACGTAGCTGCTCAAGAAATCGTTTTAGCAATAAACAATTACCTCCAAAGTGAGGTTATGGATGTTGCTCAGCCTAGGTTGATCCGTCAAGGAGATGACAAGGCAATGATGGAATTGATTGAAGACATTAAAAGTGGAAAAGTAAAAGGTTTACTCACTGCTGGGATTAATCCTGGATACACTCTACCGAATGCTTCTGAATTTATTTCAGCATTCGAAAAATTAGAATTGTCAGTTTCTTTCTCTTCAAAAGAAGACGAAACTGCTGCTTCAGCGCAATATATCGCCGCCACTCCTAATTACTTAGAAAGTTGGGGAGATTATGAATTTAAAGCTGGGCATTATGCATTGGCACAACCAACAATTCGGCCATTATTTGACACTCAACAGTTTCAAGACATTTTGTTGAAACTATCCAATAGCGAATCAAGTTATTATGATGTAATTAAAGCCAATTGGGAAGAAACTATATTAGAAGGAAAACCATGGAGTAAAGTGCTACATGATGGTTATATTTCTTCTAACTCTAATATTGAAGTTGGAGAAGCTAATTTGATTAATATTGCTTCCAATCTTAAAACTCTTTCAGCCAATTCAACAAATGGAATGGCTTTGGTTTTATATTCTAAAACGGGAATGGGAGATGGACAGCAGTCAAATAATCCATGGCTTCAAGAATTTCCAGACCCAATAAGTCGTATTTCTTGGGACAACTACCTCACCATTTCTTCTGCCGATGCAAAATCAATCGGTCTGAAAAACGTAAATGTTGCGAATGGTGCATTAAATGGAAGTTATGCTCAAGTTAAAGTTGGAAATAAAACTCTTGTTGCTCCTGTTTTGATTCAACCTGGACAAGCAGTAGGAACAGTTGGTCTTTCTTTCGGATATGGGGAAAGGAAAGGTTTAAACGATGAGATGCAAGTAGGGGTTAACGCCTATACACTTTATAATAACTTTGACAGCGTTCAAGAAGTCAGCATAACTCCAGTAGATGGATTCCATGAATTTGCTTGTGTTCAGTTGCACAACACTTTGATGGGTCGAGGAGATATTATTAAGGAAACTACTTTAGAAATATTTAACACCAAAGACAAAGAACATTGGAATGCAATTCCAAAGGTTTCTAAAAATCATATTGAATTTGAAGTCACTTCTCCTGAAGTGGACATGTGGCAATCTTTTGATCGTTCCATAGGACATCATTTCAATTTATCAATTGACTTGAATGCATGTACTGGATGTGGTGCGTGTGTTATTGCTTGTCATTCAGAAAACAATGTACCTGTAGTTGGTAAGTCTGAAATAAGAAAGTCAAGAGACATGCACTGGTTGCGTATTGACCGTTATTATTCTTCAGAGGAAACTTTTGAAGGGGATGATCAAACAAAAGATGATATTTCTGGTTTGTCTGATTCGCTTACGACTTTCGGTCAAATGGAAAAAGCTTCTGAGAATCCTCAAGTAGCATTCCAGCCGGTGATGTGTCAGCATTGTAACCACGCGCCTTGTGAAACTGTTTGCCCTGTGGCAGCAACTTCTCATGGTCGCCAAGGACAAAACCACATGGCCTATAACCGTTGTGTAGGAACAAGATATTGTGCCAACAACTGTCCTTATAAAGTAAGAAGATTTAACTGGTTTCTTTACAATAAGAATGATGAGTTTGACTACCACATGAACAATGATTTAGGACGTATGGTTCTTAATCCTGATGTGGTTGTAAGATCAAGAGGGGTAATGGAGAAATGTTCTATGTGTATTCAAATGACACAAAAAACAATCTTAGATGCCAAGTTAGAGGGACGTCAAATTGAAGATGGTGAATTCCAAACGGCGTGTTCAAATGCATGTAGCAATGGCGCGATGACCTTTGGAGACATCAATGATAAGTCCAGTAAAGTAACTGAATTAAAGGATAACGATAGAATGTATCACTTATTGGAGTCTGTTGGAACAAAACCGAACGTTATGTACCAAACCAAAGTAAGAAATACAGATCAATCTTAAAAAAATAGAATAAAACAAATCGTATGGCATCTCATTACGAAGCACCGATAAGAAAACCCTTAGTAACAGGTGATAAAACCTATCATGATGTTACTGTTGATGTAGCGGCTCCTGTTGAAGGTAAAGCAAATCGCCAGTGGTGGATTGTTTTTGGCATCGCACTAACCGCATTTATGTGGGGTATTGGTTGCATTATATACACAATCTCTACAGGTATCGGAACTTGGGGACTAAACAAAACCGTAGGTTGGGCATGGGACATTACCAACTTTGTATGGTGGGTAGGAATTGGGCATGCCGGAACACTGATTTCAGCCGTATTACTTTTGTTTAGACAAAAATGGCGTATGGCAATTAACCGTTCTGCGGAAGCCATGACAATATTTTCTGTAATACAAGCAGGACTTTTCCCAATCATACACATGGGTCGACCTTGGTTGGCTTATTGGGTATTGCCTATTCCAAATTCTTTTGGTTCTTTATGGGTGAATTTCAATTCTCCTTTACTTTGGGATGTGTTTGCAATATCGACTTATCTCTCTGTTTCCTTGGTATTCTGGTGGACAGGCTTGCTTCCAGATTTTGCAATGATTCGAGATCGCGCAGTACGACCTTTTCAGAAAAAGATTTACAGCTTGTTGAGTTTTGGATGGAGCGGAAGAGCGAAAGACTGGCAACGTTTTGAAGAGGTATCATTAGTACTTGCGGGTTTAGCAACTCCTTTGGTATTGTCAGTTCATACGATCGTATCGTTTGATTTTGCTACTTCAGTAATTCCAGGATGGCACACTACAATATTTCCTCCTTACTTTGTAGCGGGAGCAATATTCTCTGGTTTTGCGATGGTAAATACGCTTTTGATTATCATGCGTAAAGTTTCCAATTTAGAAAATTACATCACCGTACAGCATATAGAATTAATGAATATCGTGATCATGATTACGGGTTCTATAGTCGGGGTTGCTTATATTACCGAGCTTTTCATTGCTTGGTATTCAGGAGTAGAATACGAACAATACGCATTTTTGAACCGAGCCACTGGGCCTTATTGGTGGGCTTATTGGTCGATGATGACCTGTAATGTATTTTCACCTCAGTTTATGTGGTTTAAAAAATTGAGAACAAGCATTGTGTTTTCATTTATCATATCAATAGTAGTAAATATTGGGATGTGGTTTGAAAGATTTGTAATTATTGTAACCTCACTTCACAGGGATTATTTACCGTCTTCATGGACGATGTTTTCCCCAACATTTGTGGACATAGGTATCTTTATAGGAACAATTGGTTTTTTCTTTGTGTTATTTTTATTGTACTCCAGAACATTCCCAGTGATTGCTCAGGCAGAAGTAAAAACGATTTTAAAATCATCGGGAGAAAAATATAAAAAATTAAGAGAAGGCAAAAAATGAGCAATCAAGTAATACATGCGCTTTACGATGACGACGATGTGCTTTTAGCGGCAGTCAAAGACATACGTGCAGAAAAGCATCACATCGAAGAGGTCTATACTCCTTTTCCAGTCCATGGTTTGGACAAAGTACTAGGACTTGCAGATACCCGAATTTCAATCATGGCATTCATCTATGGTTGCATTGGTTTTTGTGTTTCCATATGGATGATGAATTACATAATGATAGAAGACTGGCCTCAAAATATTGGAGGAAAACCTAGTTTTTCTTACTTGGAAAACATGCCTGCATTCGTTCCAATTATGTTTGAATTGACAATATTTTTTGCAGCGCATTTAATGGTAATAACTTTCTATTTAAGAAGTAAGTTGTGGCCTTTTAAAGAAGCTGAAAACCCTAAACCCTTTAACTACTGATGATAAGTTTTTAGTTGAGATCGAAATTCATAACAATGAAGAAGAACTCAAGACTTTATTGGAAAAGACTGGGGCAATTGAAATAACATTAACAGATAAAAAGGGATAAAATGAAAAACTATTTCTCTTTATTGATATTTACGATCGTGGCTTTGGTTGTGCAATCTTGTTTTAACCCAGCGAAACCAAATTATCAATACTTCCCTAACATGTATGAGCCTGTTGGATATGAGACTTATGCCGATTCTGATGCTTTTGCAAATGGAATTGAGGCACAAATTCCTGTAGATGGAACAGTAGCTAGAGGTTGGGAGCCTTATGATTATGCTGACACCAACGAAGGTTATGAAGATGCCAAACAAAATTTGTTATCTAGAATAGAAAATACTCCTGAACATTTAGCAGAGGGAAAGGAATTGTACGGAATTTATTGTGCAGTTTGTCACGGATCTAAAGGAGATGGTCAAGGAATATTGATGACTAGAGAAAAATTTCTGGGGGTACCCAGTTATGCAGATCGTGAGATTACTCCTGGTAGTGTTTATCATGTTTTAATGTATGGTAAAAATGCAATGGGATCTCATGCAGGACAAGTAAACGCAATAGAACGCTGGCAAATCGCGCAACACGTGATGGAACTTCGTCAAAACTTGATTAAGAAATAATTTATTGAATCGCAGTATGTATACTTTTACAAATAAATTAAGAAACTTCTCCATCGTCTTTATGGTGGTTGGATTTTTAGGCTTGGTCTATGGTTTTCTTTCTATGCCAAGCACGGTTAAAGAAGCGCAAGCTATGGTTGCCGAAGTGCATCATGGTGACGAGCACCAGCAAGAAGCTGCTCATGGAGCAGATCATGCTACTGATGCCGAACAAGAAAACACTCATGGCGCTTCTCATGAAGATAATAGCCATGCAGACGACGCTCACGGAGAGCATTTGTTACACCAATTGCAAAATAAGCCATGGGCTGCTTTGTATGTAGCTGCCTTTTTCTTTTTTATGATATCGTTGGGTGTATTGGCATTTTATGCAATACAAAGAGCAGCACAAGCCGGATGGTCTCCTGCACTATATCGTGTCATGGAGGGAATAACAGGCTACCTTTTACCAGGAGCACTTATTGTGTTTGTAATTCTTGTACTCTCTGGTCTTCACATGAATCATTTATTCATATGGATGGATCCTGAAGTCGTAGCTCATGATAAATTAATTGCTTCAAAAACAGGTTTTTTAAATGTTCCTTTTTTCTTAGCTCGTGCCTTATTTTATATAGCAGGATGGTCAACATACAGGTATTTTTCTAGAAAATTTTCTTTGGCGCAAGATCAAGCCAATCATATTTCAAATCACAAGAAAAACTTTAGAATCTCTGCAGGCTTCCTAGTTTTTTATATCGTTACTGAATCCATGATGTCTTGGGACTGGATCATGTCCATTGACCCGCACTGGTTCAGTACTTTGTTTGGATGGTATGTCTTTGCAAGCATGTTTGTTTCTGGAATCACAGCGATTGCTTTAGTTACAATCTACCTTAAATCAAAAGGATACCTAGAAAAGGTGAATGACAGTCACATTCATGATTTAGGAAAGTTTATGTTTGGTATCAGTGTCTTTTGGACCTATTTATGGTTTTCTCAATTCATGCTGATTTGGTATTCAAACATTCCAGAAGAAGTAACTTATTTCATTACTAGAATTGAGGATTACAACCTTCCGTTTTTTGGAATGTTGGTGATGAACTTTATATTTCCATTGTTACTCCTTATGAATAGTGATTATAAAAGAATTAATTATTTTATAGTAATGGCCGGAATAGTAATTCTTCTAGGACATTATATAGACATATTTAACATGATCATGCCATCAGCAGTTGGAGATCAATGGTTCATAGGGATTCCGGAAATAGGAGGATTTTTATTCTTCTTTGGCCTGTTTATTTATGTAGTATTCAAAGAGATTTCGAAAGCACCACTTCATGCAGAGGGAGATCCTTTCATGGGAGAGAGTGAACGTTTTCATTATTAAACAATAAATTGTAAGAAATAAATGACGGTTTTACTGACACTTACGGTTCTAGCATTAATTGCGATAGCCATTTGGCAAATCACAAAAATATTTGAATTGTCTCAAACGCCAAAAGTCAACACTCAGGTTGCGGATGACGATGACAATCAGCTTAATGGAAAGTTGATGTTTGCCTTTTTGATTTTCATCTATGCTTTGACACTATTTTCATTTTGGAAGTGGGGAGATGTTTTGCTTCCTGATGCTTCTTCTGAACATGGAGCTGATTATGATAATTTGATGTGGATTTCCTTTGCAATTATCTTTTTTGTTCAAACCATAACACAAGCATTACTCCATTATTTTGCTTATAAGTATCGCGGAGAAAAAGGTAAAAAAGCTTACTTCTATGCTGACAACGATAGACTAGAAGCCGTTTGGACCATCATTCCAGTTATCGTATTGGCAGGATTGATTCTCTATGGATTGTATACTTGGACAAGCATTATGTCGGTGGAAGAAGATGAGGACTCACTTGTCATTGAGTTATACGCTCAGCAGTTCAACTGGAAAGCACGTTATTCTGGAGATGATGGTGTTTTAGGAGACGCAAATGTTCGTTTCTTACAAGACTTTGACGGTAAAAATCAAGTGGGAATTGACGCTACTGACCCAAATGGGTTTGATGATGTAGTTGTTCAAGAACTTCACTTGCCTGTGGGCAGAGAAGTTATTTTCAAAATGCGTTCTCAAGACGTACTTCACTCTGCATACATGCCTCACTTTAGAGCGCAAATGAATTGTGTTCCTGGAATGATCACCGAGTTTGCTTTTGTACCTGTTACAACAACAAGTGACATGAGACAAAATCCAGATGTTGTGGCCAAAGTCAAAAAAATCAATAAAATAAGAGTAGAGAACAGCAAAGCATTGGTTGCAAACGGAGAAGAGGCTTTAGAGCCTTATACTTTTGATTATTTATTGCTTTGTAATAAAATATGTGGTGCTTCACATTATAACATGCAAATGAAAATTATTGTTGAAACACCTGAAGAATTTGAAAAATGGATAGCTAATCAGCAAACTTTTGCTCAAGTAATTCAATAATTAATAAAATAAATAAAGGTTATGTCAACAGCAGCACAAGTACACGAAGAGGATCACGGACATCATCACAAAGAAACTTTTGTAACTAAATATATTTTTAGTCAAGATCATAAAATGATTTCCAAGCAATATCTTATTACAGGTATTTTTATGGGTATCATTGGGATTGCAATGTCTTTGCTCTTTAGACTTCAACTGGCTTGGCCAGAGCAGCCAATGGGTGTGATGCAAGTCTTGTTAGGCAAGTGGGCTCCTGACGGTATAATGGATCCTAATGTATACCTCGCGTTGGTCACGATTCATGGAACCATCATGGTGTTTTTTGTTTTGACAGCAGGATTGAGTGGAACTTTTAGTAACCTTCTGATTCCACTTCAGATTGGCGCCAGAGACATGGCGTCTGGACTTTTAAATATGATTTCTTATTGGATGTTTTTCTTATCCAGTGTTATTATGGTTTGTTCTCTTTTTGTTGAAGCTGGACCTGCCGCTGCTGGTTGGACCATCTATCCTCCTCTGAGTGCCTTACCACAAGCACAACCCGGATCTGGTTTGGGAATGACACTTTGGTTGGTCTCTATGGCAATTTTCATTGCTTCCTCACTTTTGGGATCGTTAAATTACATTGTTACAGTCATTAATCTTAGAACAAAGGGAATGACCATGACGCGTTTGCCTTTGACAATTTGGGCATTTTTTGTTACCGCAATTATTGGTGTGGTTTCATTTCCAGTTTTGTTATCTGCGGCTTTATTATTAATAATGGACAGAAGTTTTGGTACTTCTTTCTTTCTGTCAGATATCTTTATTCAAGGAGAGGTTTTACATTATCAAGGTGGATCCCCCGTATTGTATGAACACTTGTTTTGGTTTCTTGGCCACCCAGAAGTATACATTGTATTACTACCGGCACTTGGAATTACTTCTGAAGTTATTGCAACCAATTCACGTAAACCCATATTTGGATACCGCGCGATGGTTGCGTCTATTTTAGCCATTGCATTCTTGTCTACCATTGTTTGGGGACATCACATGTTTATCTCAGGAATGAATCCATTCCTAGGATCAGTATTTACATTTACAACTTTGCTTATTGCAATTCCCTCTGCTGTTAAAGCTTTTAATTATATCACAACATTGTGGAAAGGAAATCTTCAATTGAATCCGGCAATGCTCTTTTCAATCGGTTTGGTTTCTACCTTTATATCTGGAGGACTCACAGGAATAATATTGGGAGATAGCACGCTTGACATCAACGTGCATGACACCTATTTCGTAGTAGCGCACTTTCACTTAGTAATGGGTATCTCTGCTTTGTACGGATTTTTTGCAGGGGTTTATCATTGGTTCCCCAAAATGTTTGGTACGATGATGAACAAGAATCTCGGTTATGTTCATTTCTGGGTGACCGCAGTTTGTGCTTATGGTGTCTTTTTACCAATGCATTTTATCGGGATGGCTGGTTTACCAAGACGATATTATACCAACACTGCATTTCCTTACTTTGACGATTTGGCCAATATCAATGTGGTTATCACTATTTTTGCCTTAATCGCTGGAGCAGCACAATTGGTGTTCCTTTATAATTTTATTCACAGTATGTTCTATGGAAAAAAATCTCCTCAAAACCCTTGGAAATCGAATACGTTAGGAGTGGACAGCTCCTGTTGAACACATGCACGGTAACTGGCCAGGTGAAATTCCTCACGTACATCGTTGGGCATACGATTATTCTAAGCCAGGAGCCGAAGAGGATTTTGTTCCCCAAAATATTCCTTTAAAAGAAGGTGAAGAAGAATTACAGCATTAAGCATAAACTTACTCATAATCAAAAAGAGATCCTCTAGAGGATCTCTTTTTGATTTTAGATAAACAATCAATTCTTAAAGATTGGACTGTTATCATAGACCAATTCTTGCCGATCAATTTCTAAAGAATTATTTGGTGATATTTTCTAATTTGCCCAAGCTTGATGCAAAGCAATTCCGTATTTATCGGTAGTATTAAGTTGGGGAATATTTCCCCAAACTCGAATGTTTTGAAAACTCATATAAAAATCAAAATGTTCCGATTTGAAGTTTATATTAAAACCAATTCTTTGAGAAATAAAAGTAGCTGCTTTAACCTCATCTTGAAAAGATTGTTTGTATCCATGACGATATTCAAATCGGGGTCGAAGCTCTGCAGTTACTTCAAGTTGAGTATCCAAGAAGAAGTTAAAATACACGAAGCTGAAAAATAAAAACTGTTTCATCAGGGCGATGGTTAAGATTCAAAATGTAGATTTTATTTTTAGGCTAAAAAATGATTTTAATCATTAATCCGGATACTTTCTTTTTTTCAGGAATAAGCATGGGTAGAATTGAAGGGTAAACAAATAAAAATAATTAATTCTAAAAAACTAGATCAGCTTTCAGAAGGACACTATGTTTAAAGAAGTGTAAATTCTCTAGAATCGACTATCTTTGGAAGGATGAACGAAAACTTAGATCCAACAGACCAAAATTTTTCTGAAGAACAACAGGACGTTGATAGAGCTTTACGTCCCATAAGCTTTGATGATTATGCTGGTCAAGAAACAATATTGGAAAACCTCAAGGTTTTTGTTGCTGCTGCTAATCAGCGTGAGGAAGCACTAGATCACACCTTGTTTCACGGCCCTCCAGGTTTAGGTAAAACAACTTTGGCTTACATCCTTGCCAGTGAGCTTGAAGCAGGAATTAAGATGACCTCAGGGCCTGTTTTGGACAAGCCAGGAGATTTAGCAGGTTTACTAACCAACCTTCAACCCCGTGACATACTATTCATTGACGAAATACATCGCCTGAGTCCTATTGTAGAAGAATATCTTTATTCTGCGATGGAGGATTATAAAATTGATATTATGATCGAAACGGGTCCCAATGCGCGTTCCGTTCAGATTAATCTAAACCCTTTTACACTGGTCGGAGCTACGACTCGCTCTGGACTGCTTACCGCCCCAATGCGTGCTCGTTTTGGCATTACGTGTAGATTAGAATACTATGACACCGAATTGCTCTCTACGATTGTAGAAAGAAGTTCGAACATACTTAAAGTTCCCATTTCCCCAGATGCAACTGTTGAGATTGCAGGCAGAAGCCGAGGAACTCCAAGGATTGCGAATGGATTACTCAGAAGGGTAAGAGACTTTGCACAAATTAAAAGTGACGGTTCGATAGAAATGAAAATCACCAAATATGCTTTGGAGGCGCTTAATGTCGATGCCCATGGTCTAGATGATATGGACAATAAAATTTTAACCACATTAATAGATAAATTTAAGGGAGGTCCTGTTGGGATAACGACCCTTGCCACTGCGGTTTCAGAAAATGGAGAAACGATTGAGGAGGTTTATGAACCTTTCTTAATTCAACAAGGATTTCTCGTCCGCACCCCAAGAGGAAGAGAAGTGACTGAACGAGCGTATATCCATCTCGGACGCGCAAAAAATAATCAGGGCGGATTGTTTTAAGTAAAAATCATTTAAATTGCAATGCAGCAAACTCATTAGAATAGTAAATTTTCTTTGTGTTAAATGATTCAAAAATCTAAATATTCTTCAGCAATAAAAGCGGAAGCTAAACGCTTGGGTTTTCTTTCTTGTGGTATTTCAAAAGCTGAATTTTTAGAAGAAGAAGCCCCTCGTTTAGAGTCATGGCTTAAGGCCGAAAGAAACGGAAAAATGGGTTATATGGAAAATCATTTTGACAAGCGCCTCGATCCTCGTCTTTTGGTTCCAGGAGGGAAAAGTGTGATCTCTGTTTTGTTGAACTATTATTCTGACGAGCAACAGCCAGAAGGTACTCCAAAAATCTCGAAATATGCCTATGGTGCCGACTACCATTTTGTTATTAAGGAGAAGCTTAAGGAACTGTTTAGCTTTATCCACCAAGAAATAGGAGAGGTCAACGGAAGGGTTTTTGTTGATTCAGCACCAGTCATGGACCGGGCTTGGGCTGAAAAAAGCGGTTTGGGGTGGATTGGAAAAAACACTAATTTGATTTTGTTGAAAGTAGGCTCTTATTTTTTTATTGCAGAAATGATTTTGGACTTGGACTTGGAATATGACCTTCCTACCACAGACCATTGTGGCACCTGCACCGCCTGCATTGACGCCTGCCCAACTGAAGCGATTGTAGCCCCTTATCAACTCGATGCGACAAAATGTATTTCTTATTTAACGATCGAATTAAAGGATCAATTACCAACGGAGTTTCAAAAAAAAATGGACAATTGGGCTTTTGGGTGTGATGTATGTCAAGACGTTTGTCCATGGAATCGCTTTTCTAAACAACACAATGAACCCTTGTTTAACTCCAAGCCTGAAATATTAAATTACTCTAAAAAAGATTGGGAGGAATTGACTTCAGAAACGTTCAATACAATTTTTAAAAATAGTGCAATAAGCAGAACAAAATATGAGGGATTAAAAAGGAATATTGTTTTTTTAAAGCAATAAGGTCAAAATAAGTTTTACTAAATTTATTCTTTCTTAACTTCAAGTGATTTTATTATGAAAATTCCGAATCTGTTATTAACGCTTTTATTTCTTAGTGTAACTTTTGTTGGTTGTGAGAATAAATATTCCCCAATAGAAATTACAACGAATGATTTTCACGATGCCCAAGACCAACTCACTTCGGTTATGGTGCATGACATCTTTTCCCCTCCTGTCGCCAGTCGGATTTATGTCTATTCTAACATCGCTTCCCATGAAATATTGGCACAAGACAAACAGAATAATTATAAGAGCTTAAAGGGGATGTTAAGAGATTTTAAAGGAATTTCAAAATCAAAAGATACGCTTGTGAATCATAAGTTAGCAGCTCTAATTGCATTTTTAGAAGTTGGTAAAAGCCTCATCTTTTCTCAGCAAATGATTACGGAATATGAAGAAAAATTATTTTCTAATTGGGAAAAAATAAATCCGAAAGTCTATTTAGCATCTAAGGTTTATGCAGAGAAAGTATCAGATGAAATCAGGTTGTGGTACAAATCTGACAACTATAATGAATCAAGGACTTACCCAAAATTTACAGTAGATTATGACAGCCCTTATTATTGGAAACCAACCCCACCAGACTATATGGACGGAATTGAACCGCACTGGAGTAAAATCAGACCTTTTGTGATTGAAAGTGCTGCACAATTTCAACCAGAACCGCCACCTGCTTTTTCAATGGATCCAGACTCTGAGTTTTATAAAGAACTTCAAGAAGTTTACAAAATAGTAAAAGAAATTCAAAACAATGAGAACGAGGACGAGCGAAAGGAAATCGCAAAGTTTTGGGATTGTAATCCTTATGTCTCAACTCATAAAGGGCATGTGATGTTCGCTTTGAAAAAAATAAGCCCTGGAGCACACTGGATTGGAATTACAAAAATTGTTTCCAGAAATTTAAATGCTGATGTATATAAAACAGTAGCTGCCTACGCCAAAACTTCTATTGCAGTTGCAGATGCATTTATCAGTTGTTGGGATGAGAAATACAGAAGTAATTTAATACGCCCCGAAACATTAATCAATCGGACAATTGATGAAAGTTGGTACCCTGTCCTTCAAACGCCTCCTTTTCCTGAATATACCAGTGGTCACTCCGTAGTTTCTGGAGCGGCTTCGGTTGCTTTGACGGATTTTTTTGGAGACAATATTTCTTTTGAGGACGACACTGAATTGGTTTATGATCTTCCAATAAGAAGCTTTAAATCGTTCAATCATGCGGCTGAGGAAGCTGCAATTAGTAGGTTATACGGTGGGATCCATTACAGAAAAGCGATAGTGGAAGGTTTAAGACAAGGCAGGGAACTTGGAAATTTTGTAAGTAAGAAACTGGCCATAGAACCCAATTAATTCTCAAGAAGGACATCTAATATTTTCCCTCTTATTTCAAGACTGTAAATTGCTTTTTGCGCTCTTGTTGGAAAAACGCGATTAGAGAGAAAAATCATAAAACTATTGTGGGTCGGATTGATCCAGACAAATGTTCCTGTAAATCCACTGTGACCATAACTTTCAGGGGAACAAATTTCAGAGGGATAAGGCGAAGAGTCAGCATCTAAGCTGGGTTTGTCAAAGCCCAATCCACGTCGATTTTCAGATGATGGATAAGCCTGTGAGCTAAATAATTCTATTGTCTCAGCTTTTAAATATTTTTTACCCTTATAAGTTCCTTTATTCAAAAGCATTTGAAGGATTTTTGAAAGAGACTTTGCATCAGAAAAAAGCCCTGCATTCCCAGAAACCCCACCCATAAGTCCTGCAGCTTCGTCATGTACCCATCCTTTTACAAGAGTTTTTCTAAACAAGGAATCTTTTTCAGTAGGAACGATTTCTTCCTGTTTAAACTTAAGACTTGGGTTGAAAGTAAGTCTTTTGGCTTCCAAGGGCTGGAAGAAATGAGTATCTAAAAATGCATCAAAAGACAAACCACTCAGGTTTTTGACCAGTTCAGGCAACAAGAAAAACCACAAACCAGAATAGCGATATTTTCCAATATTTTCTACTGGAGTTTTTTTAATCCTCCGCATGATTTTCCTTTGGTAGTTTTTAAAAATATAAAGGGAATCACTTAATGCATAGGGGTAGCGATTACTTTTTTTATTGGAAAGTGTTCTGGATTTAAACTCCCCATTTTTTCTAAAAACCGTATTTTGATGCGTGATATAAGGCGACCACCGTGCTTGATGCGCTAAAACTTCTCTAAAAGTGGTGTTTTTTTTATTACTCCTTTTTGTAAGAGGCATATATTCAGACACTTTTTGATCCAAATTAATACCGTACAATTCATAGAGTTTCATAAAAGCCAATGTGCTTCCAATGATTTTTGTAACAGAAGCCAAATCATACAAATCGTTTTTAGCTACAGGAGTTATCGAGTCATAGGTATGAAAACCATACGCTTTAAATAACTTTATGCGATCATCTTTAAAAAGCAAAACTTGTGCACCAGGAAAAGCTTTTTCTCGGACACCCATCTTAATGATCGAATCTACTTTTGCTCCAAGTAATTCTTCTGAGGAATTTTTTTGTGAATTTTGCCCAGTTATAAATTGCATAAAATAATTGTTGAAATTGAAAAAGATATTGAAATTATTTTTTTCATCTTTAAAATCATTTATTCTACTTCAACAATCATTTCGATTTCTACAGCAATGTTAAAAGGAAGCGAAGCCATTCCTACTGCTGCACGAGCATGTTTTCCTCGGTCTCCAAAGACTTCAACCATCAAATCAGAATAACCATTAATAACCTTTGGATGGTCATTGAAATCAGAGGAGGCATTAACCATTCCCAAAACTTTAACAATTCTTTTGACCTTACTCAAGTCTCCTATGGCGGATTTTAAAATAGCAATTTGATTGATCCCAGTAAGTCGTGCAGCTTCATAACCCTCTTCAATGGTTAGGTTTTCCCCTAATTTTCCGGTTATGAATTTTCCGTCACTTTTTAATGGACCGTTGCCCGATAGAAAAAGAAGGTTGTCCACTTTTACAGCATTCACAAAATTTGCAACAGGAGCAGCAGGACTTGGCAAATCAATGCCAAGCTCTTTTAATTTTGCTTCTGGATCAAAAACCTCTTTCGCTTCTGAATTAGAAGGCGACTCTTTTTGAACAGGATTGCTACACGACAATAGAATTAAATTGAAAAATAGAAACCCAAAAATTAATTTTTTATTCATAATTCTAAGTTGCTGATGAAAGGATTTCATTGATTCTTTTCGCAACAATGCGTTCTTGTCCAGGAACCATCATCCATGTGGTTATTCCAACGGTACTGTTATCTCCAACAGTTTGGATCGAAGGGTGCCCATTTTTTAGTTGATCACGGACTTCATTTGGTGTTATTTTAACCAAATTCTGATTCCATCGAATTCTTAAACTAGGAACGTGGTTGGCATATTTAGGAACATGAACCTCAGTTTCCACTCCTTTAATTTCCAAAGAACTATCACTTATTAACTTTATTTGAGCTTCCCACATTGCCCATTCGGCTTTATGATCTTTTTGCAAATACAACTCAAGAGCAGCAAGCATTCCAAGGACTTCTTCCTTATTTACTTTCATCCCTCGTCCAATGGTTTCACCTCTCGGGGGAGTGTGCATTCTGGCAGCTTCAATATATTTTCTTTTTCCCAAAAGCAGACCAGCACTTTGAGGCCCACGAATTCCTTTTCCTCCTGAAAAGGCAACCAAATCAAACCCCATTTTAGTAAATTTAAAAAGGTTTTCAACAGGAGGCACATCGGCAGCACAATCTATAAAAGTAGGGATATTGTATTTTTTACCAAGCGCAATAAATTCTTCCCATTTGATTGCTCCTTGATCCGTATTTGCATTAAGAAACCACAGCATGGCTGTGTTTTTATTAATTGCTTTTTCTAAATCTCTAGCAGTTTTTATTTTAACTACTTTTGCACCAACGTTTGTAAGTGCTTGTGCATATCCAATTGTATGTGATTCTTGAATAATCACTTCATTTCTCATGCCTTCCGTATTAGGAAGTTGTTTGACTTTCTTAGGATCCATACCGGTAAGAATCCCGGCCATTCCTATGCTCATGGCACCAAAACAACCAGAAGATACTGTAGCGTATTCACATTCCAATAACTCGGCAATTCTTTCTCCAACTTTATCTTGTAATTCATCGAGGTTTACATACTCAGTGGTGCCATAACTTATGGCGTCAGTGACCTCCTTGGGCATTAACGATCCGGTCATGGAAGTGTAAGTTCCTGCGGCATTAATAAAGGTTCTTAGTCCTAATTCTTTAAAGAAATCTCTTCGAACACTTGAAACGATCGCTGCAGAACTAGGATTTGCTGCTAGTGAATTAGCGCCCAAAAAGCTTCCTATAAAAGGAAGGGTTGCTAATGATCTTAATGCTTTTCTTCTGTTAATCATGATTGTTTATTTTAAATTAATCTACTGCTGCGATGCAGTCCATTTCTACTAACGAGTTTCCTGGAACACCGCCATAGGTTGCAACAGTTGTCCTTACAGGAGGGTTTTTTCCAAAACGACCTCTGAAAATTTCATTCATTCCTTTGTAGTCTGCCAAATCAGCAAGGTAAACATTCACTTTAAGCACCTGCTCCATCGAAGATCCATTACTCTCTAATCCCTTTTGAAGCTCTTTCAAAACATGGTCTGTATGTGATTTGATGTCGCCATCGAAATGAGCACCTTTTCCTGCGATATAAAGAGTGTTTCCATGTCTTACTGCTCCAGAAAATAACGGAATGTCTTGATCACTAACGACTTCGCCTAATACTTTCTTTTCAGTTTTAGGTGCAGCTGCTTTTACAGCTCCGACACCAAGAAGGGCTGCAAAACCCATTCCTATTTTCTTCAGTGAAGATCTTCTTTGTTCATTGTGTTCCATTTTTTCTTTTTTTATTTGTTAAACTGATATTACCACATTCTTTTTTTAATCAACTCTTGTATTTGGTCTTTGGGAACAGGAAGTTCATCCATATGATCCCTAATCCATTTAGAAAAATCTTTTTCAATTTCATCAGACCATTTGTTGTCTATCTGTCCTGGAGTATACTTCCCTTCTTTAAGACGCGAGATGCCAAATAAATCTCTAAGTCTAACTACTTCGGAGGTGATGACTACTTGCTCAGCCAAATGAGCGGGGATGAAAATTACGCCCTCTTTTTTAGCGAGTACTACATCTCCGGGCATGACACTTGCAGCTCCAATTCTGATGGGTTCATTGATGCTGTATAACATCACTTCGGTTAGAAACGAAGGGTGCCAACCTCTCACAAAGGCATTGAATCCTTCGATTTGAGAAAGCCCTTCCATGTCTCTGCTGGAAGCATCAAAGACAACACCCGTTTTGGTTTTTGCATAAATCGAATTCCCTAAATTATCTCCAATTAAAGTTCCATCTACTATTTTACCAAAACCATCGGCGACATAGACGTCGTTTTCTACCAAACGATCAATCGGCCAGGAATTTGTATTTCCTAATCTCTCCTTCTTTAAGTCCTTTTTCTTTGATTTGGTTTGCGATATCGGGACGATTGGGCATGTACTGAACGGTTAGTGCTCTTCCAACAATGGTGACATCATTGTGGAGTGGTTGCCATCCACCATCAAACTGATTGTGATAGCCTTCATTCCTTAAAACTCCCCAAGCTTCTTCAATACTAACTTTTTTCATGCGCATTAGCACATCAGTAGTAACCTTAGGCCTCCCATCTTCAAAACGTTCTCCTTCCCATTGGTGGGTTAAGAATTTCATTTCTTCAACACTCAAGCTTTGAGCAATTGCAGAAGAAAAATAAATCGAACCGATAAAAACGAAAGAGAATTGAATTAATTTTTTAAACATATTTATATTATTTTTTTGTTTTTATTCTTTAGGGTCTTTGTCTCTCCACCAAGTGGCCAATGAGGAACCGGAAATATTCATCCAAGGTCCAAAAACGGCAGGGGCGAGTCCTACGGTTGATACTTTACCCATTTCCAGTGCAATTCCTGAGGCCAATCCCCCGTTTTGCATTCCGACTTCTAGGGCGATGGTTCGGCAGTCTTGCTCTTTCATTTTTAGCAGACGACAGCTCCAGTAGCCAAGCAAATACCCCATTAAATTATGAATAATTGCAGCGACAACTAGCAACAAACCAATGGACAACAGAGAATCTCTCCCTGCGGCGGTAATAATCATTATTATTAAGGCGATCGCACTCATCGAAATAAGTGCGTATGGCTTTGTCTAACCATTTTGCTTTTCCGTAAAAAAAATGATTAAAAACCAATCCCAACACAACGGGAAGAATTACCATTTTAAAAATACTAAGCATCATTGCGTAAAAATCAATAGGGACAAAAGACCCAGCCAAATACCTCATCAATAGGGGCGTCATGAAAGGAGCGATTACAGTGGCCACTGCAGTTAAAGTCACCGAAAGCGCAACGTTTGCTTTGGCCAAATAGGCCATGACATTAGAAGCCAATCCGCTTGGAGAGGATCCTATTAACACAACTCCCGCAGCTATTTCTGGGGGAAAACTGAAAAGGGTTGCAAGTCCAAATCCTAATACAGGCATAATGCTGAACTGACAGACCAAACCGATCAAAACTCCTTTGGGCATTTTAATAACACCGTAAAAATCATTAAAACTCATGGCTGTTCCCATGCCAAACATTATTATTTGAAGTAGTGGAACAATGAGTTTTTTAAATTGAAAATCACCAATTTGAACTAAGGATTCAGGATAGTACATCGAAAGACTAACAGCAGCAAAAATTAAAACTGTAAAGGAAAATCCCTTCCATTTTTTTGTACTTCTCATCCCCAATGCCAAAAGTAATAATGAGAGAATCAAGAAGGGTCCAGCAGTTTCGGTTTTCCCATTTAAAATCAAAATTAGAGTCACCAAAAACGATGCGCCAGACAGTATAAATAAATATTTAAAAAGTTGTTTCATTATTGCTTCCAGCTTTCGCTTGCTAAGCCGTTAAGGTCATAAACGACGTTGCCTTCTCTCAGGGTAAGTTCACATTCTAATTTTTGATTTCCTTTCATTCTCTTTCCTTGTGTATCAATAAATCCGAAATCTCCCTCTCTGAGATTTAAAAGTGTTACATCAGCCACCGCACCGACAGACAAATGTCCTAAGTCTCTTCTCTGGATGTATTTAGCTGGATCCCATGTGGTAATTTGAATCACTTCTTGAGTGGAAAGCCCCATGTTTATGAATTTGGACATAATATTAATGATGTCTTTCATTCCGCCATTCATGCTTCCCGTGTGAAGATCTGTGCTTATAGAATTTGGTTTTAAACCTTGTTTAACCAGCTGGTATGGCTTGCTCGAAAAGAAAACTTCCACCTCCATGACCAACATCAAAAACAATTCCTTTTTTTTGTGCCTCAAACACATAATCTCTTACTTTTCCATTTTCATCTACAATCGGAGTTCTCCCATTCACATGGGCATAAGCATGTGTAAAAATATCACCAGGCCTCAATTTTTCTAATAATAATTTTTTTAAGGGTAGCTCTGGTTCACTTCCTCCAAAATCAATTATAACAGGAAGACCCGCAAGTTCTCCAGCTTTAAGAACCCTGTCCGTTGGTGTCCAGTCAAAACCATGATAATGTGCCAGTTTGAAGCCGACAATATGCTGAGGGTATTGCCGCGCAACCATGGCAGCAAGCTTAGGATCCATGTCCACAATATTTTGTTCAAAAGGCCCACCGCTCATTCCCGCCCCAACAATATTGAGAAAGGATAAAACTCTGGTTTTTGATCGATCAATTACTTGTTCTTTAAAAGTTTTAAAGTTACGCCAACCTGCATCTCCACAATCAACAAGGGTGGTTACTCCAACTCTAAAAGTAAACCCGTCAGGGGGGTAAGGAAGCAAAACTGTTACTTAAATACCTGTCAGGAATGGTTCCGTGGAAATTGTGACTGTGAATGTCGATCAGTCCCGGACTCACCATAAGGCCTTTGGCATCAATAACTTTTTTAGCAAGTTTGGCAGAAATATTTTTTTCTACAACGGCTATTTTTCCTTGACTTATGGCCACATCCATAACCTGGTCAATGTTGTTTTTTGAATCAATCAAATGCCCATTTTTAATCAACAAATCATAGGATTGCCCTTTTAATATTAAACTAAAAAGTAAGAGTGGACAGATTAATAAAATGACTTTAACTTTTTTCATAATGATCCTTTTTTGAGTACTATTTTTTTTTGAAATTTGTATTTTCTTTTCTAATTTTTTCGACTTCTTCTGCAGTCACATTGTTTGACTTATTTCCAAAATTCGTTCTAATATAGGATAAAACGTCTGCAATTTGATCATCACTTAAAAAAGAATGTTGAGGCATTAGCCCATCATAGGTCTCTCCATTGACTTCAATTGCGCCTTCCATTCCATTTAAAATTATCTTAACCAATCGTTCTTTATCACCGGTGACCCAGTCTGTACCTCCTAGTGGAGGAAACCTTCCAGAAGTCCCCATTCCGTTGCTTTGGTGGCATGCTATGCAGTATTGATTGTATGTTTTTTGTCCTATTTTTGAATCTTCTGGCTCAATTCGATCTTTTACGATATCTGGAGTTCGGATGTGACTCATAGACTTTCTTTCTTCCATTGCGACTAACTCTTTTTCGCCAAAATTTTCTCGATCACCCTTAAATTGAACCCTCCAAATTTTACCTTTTTCGGTTTCAGACAAATACATTGTTCCGTCTGGAGCGAAAGCAATTCCCATCGGACGATACATTGCATCTCGCGTATTGACAATGCCTGCAAAACCATCTGCAAAAATTTCATATTCACCAGAAGGTTTTCCGTTCTTAAAAGGAACAAATCCAATAAAATAACTCGATTGAGGGTAGGGAGCACGATTTGTAGAACCATGGAAACCGATAAAAGCTCCGTTTTTATACCTTTCAGGAAAAGCATCTCCTTCGTAAAAAACCAAGTCGTTTGGCGCCCAATGTCCTGGAAATCCGATAATAGGGTCTTTGTAATCAGCACAACGACCGATTATGTTTCCATCTCCTCCATATTCAGGAGCCAACACTTTTTTTCCTTGCATTTGATCGTAATAGCAATAAGGCCAACCGAAGTGATCTCCTTTTTCAATTTTTACAAATTCTTCAGAAGGAAGTAATGCACTTTCCCATTGACTGAAATGATTGGGCCACAGTCTTGTTAGGTCATCCCTGCCATGAACAACTGAATAGAGGTGATTGTCGTCATTGTTCCAATCCAAAGCAACGATACTTCTCAAGCCACTTGCGTATTTTTCCCCATCATGTTGCGTTTGTCCAATTTTTTCAGCATCAAAACGCCAAATACCTCCGTGGTCTTTAAGTAATGGGCAAGGATCCTGACCCGGAGCCATTGGGGTTCTTTTTGGATTTTGACAAGCGTTATTTGGCGCTCCAAAAGGAACATAAATATTTCCATCATTGTCAAATGCAATTGGCTTTCCGATGTGTTCGTGAGATCCATGGGCATGATCATCATGCACGATGATCTCTGCCTCCCCAGTAGGAACAAGCTTGTCTGGATCTAATTTATATCTATAAACAGTTAGTTGTGAACTAAAATAAAGATAGCCTTTATAAATTCTAGCAGCAGTAGAGTAACTTCCTCTTTGGGGTATGTGATAACTGCCAAACTTTACTAGAGAATCAACGATCCCATCTTTGTCAGCATCTCTAATCGCAGCGAGAACTCCCGCTTCACTCGACCTTTTGAATTTGACATACAAATCACCGTTATCGTTAACGGTCATGTGTCTGACTGTTTCTGCTATGCTGTCAACATAAACGGTCGAAACAAATCCCTCTGGAAGAAAAAGCTCCCCCTTGTTACTTATTTTCTGACAACCGATTAAAGTTATAAATAACACTGCAACAATTACTCTCCAGATTCTTTTATGAAATATCATCTTCAATTATATAGTTTTTTTAATTTAAAATTTAAAGTTCCAAAAAATTCAGGGCGATGAAAATCAGGATTTTCAGTTTTAACAGGATTCCAACTTAAATAATGTGGCTTAGTGGTGTCGTCACCACATTTGTAAAAGTTTGCATTTGCGATTAGGTTGGAAAAGATAAACCCTTCATTGTAGGTAAAAATAGAAGCGGGAATTACAACCACCATTTCCCATTCAAATTTTCCCGATTTTTCTTCAAAAGGTTGATCTCCTAATGTTGACCAGGTTTTGATTTCTTTGATTATTTTTTCTTTAGGGATAAAAGTTCGAGTGCTACGAGCTGGACCATATGCCAAATGAGTCGTTCCGATACAATTAAACTCAAAATTATAATAGTTGCCATCTCTCATAGGGTCAATAAAAAACTCCACACAACTATCGCGGTGGGTGGCGCTATTGGGTTCAGATCGTTTGGCCAAAGGATGATTTTCTTTAACATAAAACTTAATGAACAACAAGCTGTCATCATGTGCAATTCTAAAATCTACTTGAGGTTGGTAGGGAAACTTGTCCCATTCGAGCCAATTGATAGTGTTTAGTGCGGTCTTTTTTTCTATAGCATGAGATGCTTTCAAAGCTTAAAGTGTCATTTACGGCAACCTTAGAAACCTCAAGTGCTTTTGTTTTTAAATTCATATTTGAACAACCAATAAGAAAAATAGAAATAGTTACGGTTAAAAATTTTGATTTCATATCTTGATAAAACTAATTTATTTTTTTAACATTTAAATAATTATTAAGCAATGAAAAATAATATATATAAATTTTTGGTCGGTTTAATGTTGATTTCAACCTTTTCTTGTACTGATTCTGAAGTGCTGTATCAACCGATTGATTTTGTTTTTGTAGGTGAATATACCCAGGGTCTTGAGGGGCCAGCAGTTGATGAGAACGGTAATTTATATTTTGTCAATCCAACTCATTCTGGGTCAATTGGAAGAATAGATGATAAAGGAAGATTTGATTTATTCATTGAGCATTTACCGAAAGGAAGCACTGCAAATGGAATTAGATTTGGTGAAGATCAAGAAATGTTTTTAGCAGACTATACAGGACACAACGTTTTAAGAGTTGATCTAGAAACAAAAGTAGTAACTGTTTTTGCTCACGATTCTTTGTTAAACCAGCCGAATGATTTGGCGATTTGTTGTAATAATCGAATGTATGCTTCTGATCCGAGATTGGAAAAACAGTACCGGAAATATATGGAAAGTTGAAAATGGCATTTTCGAATTATTAGACGGTAACATGGGAACGACCAATGGAATTGAAGTCAGTCCTGACGAAAAAACACTTTACGTTAATGAAAGTGTTCAAAGAAAAGTTTGGGCATTCGACATTGATAATCTAGGCAATATTTCAAATAAAAAGCTTTTTCATCAGTTTGAAGATTTTGGCATGGATGGTATGCGATGTGATCAAAATGGTAATCTTTATATAACGCGTCACGGGAAAGGAACTGTCGTCAAGTTATCTCCAAAAGGAGCGCTTCTCAAAGAAATACAGCTCAAGGGTAAAAAACCTTCCAACATCGCCTTTGGAGGAAAAGATGGAAGAACAGCCTACATTACTTTACAAGACAGGGGTTATCTTGAATCTTTTCGAGTAGAAGTTCCCGGAAGGGCTTTTGGCGGTTATTAATATTTAAAGAAAGAGAGGATATCTTTAATGAAAGTTTTATTCCATTTTAGATTATTGTTTTCAAAATAAAACTTTATTAATTCTTTGGTTACTGGATGATTTCCATTTTTGGATTCGATTAACTGTTCGATAAAATTCATTGCAGACTCTTTCCCTTCTACTTCTTGTATTGCATAAATCCCTAACAAATGTTGCTTAGATAGTTTGAACAATTGTTTTTTAGAATATTCAGCAATTTCAATAAGTTCTGCTTTTGCCAAAGCATTTTTATTTTGATCGGTGTAAGCAAACCCCATAAGGAAACGCTGAATTCTTTCCTCAGGATCGAATGGTTTTCCAGCGCCTAAGCTTTCAGGCCAAAGCAATGATTCCTTAAGTCTTTCTAATGCTTTATTATTATTATCTTTAAAATCAGTGAAGCAGATCCAATATAAGCTTTGGTGTATATTTCCCTCCCTTCAGTTGAATGCTCGTAGGGTAGAATCTTTAAGTCTTTGAGAAGGTCAATGCTTTTTTCAAATTTTCCAGAGGCATTAAAGATCTTGGCTAAAAGCATTCCAGCAAAATAATTTTCTATATCACTTTTAAACGTTCGGCTGATTATTTTTTCGGCTTCAGCAAAATCTCCTTTACTATATTTATCCTCTGCCAAGGAGTAAGCATACCTCCAGTTTTTAGGCTCTTTAGCATAGGCATTTTCTAAATCATTAGCATAAGAAGTTATTTTTTGTTCCTTAAAAAATGTTCCTCTGATATAATAAAATAGCGGGTCATCAGGAGCCTCCCCCAAGTCTTTAAAGACCTTGATGCCTTCCTGGATTTGATTCAGACCAATTAGGTTCAATCCCAGAAGGTATTTAGATTTCCAGGAACTGTTGTTTTTTACAACCCAACGCATTAAATCAATAGTTTCATTTCTGTAGGGAAAAATAAAGGCGATGGATTGATTCATGATATTAGACAAAGAAGCAGTGTCATTAGACAGAAATGACATCCAAAGTTCATTTAGCATGTGCTTAGGCCCAGTTTTCAAAACATTGATTGCTTCTGAGTCCATCCCTCGATTGTGATAGAAAAGCGCCAACTCTAAAAAAGTTTGATGGGGAAACTCAGAGCGGTGGGAATTTTTCACCACCTCGGCAGAAGTTTTTCCTAATAAATACCTTTCAAATGAAATCAGATGATGAAGCGGATCCAGCAGTTCAAGTTCATTTAAGGTACTCATAGCATTTTCGGATTCTCCGAGCTTTCTCTGGATGATTGCTTTTTGAGCAAGTGCATTTACATTGTCTTGATTGTATCTGAGAGCAATTTTATTGTAATGCATGGCATCCATAAAGCTTTGTTCTACAAGTAAGATCTGAGCCAGTATTGCATTAGAGGCCGAGCGATATTTTATTGATCTTGCAGCCCAGCCCAAATGTTCTTTTGCATTAAGCAAATCGTTATTAGCAAAAAAAGCTATCCCGGCAATATAGTTAAGACCATTGTGATAGGTGTCAACTTGTAGTCCCTTCGAAGCCATAGCAATGGCTTTTTCATACCTTCCATTTCTATGGTAGAGCATGGCCAGTTCTGTTCTCGCCTCTAAATGTAATGGATTGTCCTCAAGAACCTCAAGTAGTAACGACGCTGCAGTTGAGAAATCTCGGTAACGTTGCGCGTCTTTAGCATCCAAGAATTTTTTCTCAGAAGAATTGTTTTTGACTACTTCAGGAGCAGTTTTAAAATCTCTTTTTATAAGGTCTGGATTTGATTTATAGTTAAGTCTTAAAGCTTTAACGTTAATCGAATAATCACCCTTTTGTTTTTCAAAACCAAAGGAGTAGACTCCGTTTGGAACAGTGTTAAAACCTTCATCAGATATAGCGTTAGCGTAGGATAATAATAATTTAGATTGACTTTCTTTAAATGCATTTATTTTAACAAAAATACTATCAGAGCTTTCTTCAATGTTTAATGCCGCCCACTCAGAAGCTTCTTTTAAACCTCCGATATCTTTGATTGGAAACCAAGCTTCAGTCCACTTATCAGAAAGGTGCGGCTCAAAGGTTGCCTGACTGATAGGGTTCTCTTCTCCAGGAGAATATTGCACAAAAAGTCTTCCGGCTTGATATTCTATGTATTGCCCGTCATTATCTGTAAGTAGGTCCTCCCATATCCCTCCTGCGCGGGAGAGGTTCCACAGCCATAGTTTTTGACCCGGTATTTCATCATACCTGCCCCAGTGTCCAAATCCAATATTTGAATCTTTATAATAACCCCCAAAAAAATCATTGTATTCTCCTATTATGTGGTAAGACTTGCTAGGGCCAAAATGATTTTGATTGTAATGAGAGAGATTACGATTTTGTGGATCACGCGGCCAAGACTTTGCTTCGCCACCATGGGTTAAAAATTGATCTCCAGGAGTATAAAAGACAAGATCTTCCTCAGCCACTGCCGCTGCCGTCATCCAATTATAATAGGACTGCTCAACATCAGTGGGATTGTACCACAAGGCTTTTGTTGTAAAAGCACTTTGATTGGAAGGGACTGTAATTTTCACTCTCCATTGTGTTCTAGAAGGCAAGTCGATTCCTCCAACAGTGCATTCCATTGCTCCATTTTCAAGTTCAGTTATTTTATAATCTACAGGAGTAGCGGTTCCTGGATGATGACCAATAATGCCAAAATTGAATTCTATACCACCAGAAACCCAAGGTCCCCTCATAGCAATGTTTCTAAATTTTGCTACTTCATTTTTATAGAGAAACTCATTTCCATTACTCTTGTCAATTGCCCCTAAAACTTTGCCGCCAACTTCTGGAAGAATACTTACTTCAATCCATTGGTTTTCAATTTTAATGACTTTAAAAGGCTTTTCTTTTTTTTGAAAGTCATAACCTTGAAACTTATAATAAGGATAGATTTTAGAGTTAAAAGTAAATGAGGGCAGTGGATTGGGATCTCCAAAACTGTAGGTAGGAAGTGATTGAATGGTTTCTGTTATTTTGTTTTCTTGACTCACAACAAGGGTTTGAAACATGCATGTGCTAAACCTTTATTTTTTTTAGATTATTTGACATTGCTAGAGTTTTATTTTTTATAATATAAATGTATGTAAATAATACCCAGAAATAAATTCAATCAAAACACACACGGCAATTAATTTATTATTCCTTCACATTTTTTAACATTCTTTTAAGAAGTGTAAATAATTTTATTATTTTAGCGACTTAACTAAAATATATTATGAAACAAAAAATCAAACAAACATTAATGGTCATTTGCTTTTTATTAAGTGGAGTCATTTTTGCACAAGTGAAAACGGTCAACGGAACCGTCACTGATTCTGATGGAGTTCCTCTTCCAGGGGCCTCTATCGTGTTAACTGAAACTAATGAAGGTGCTACTACTGATTTTGATGGAAATTTTTCTATTTCTGCTCAAGAAGGAGCTACCGTTGAATTCAGTTATGTTGGTTATGAAAGCCAACAAGTTGTTGTTGGAGAAGGCTCAACTATTAATGTCACTCTTGTTCAGGGTAATGCTCTTGACGAGATCGTTGTTACCGCTTTGGGGATCAAAAGGGCAGAAAAAACCCTTGCTTACGCAACTCAAACTGTTAAATCTGAAGATTTAGCTCAAGCTAGGGATATCAGCGTTGCTAACAGTTTAACTGGTCGTGCTGCTGGTAGTTGAGAGTCACGTAAAAGTTCCTCAGGTGCTGGGGGTTCAACTAGAATCGTCCTCAGGGGTAATAAATCTTTGAGTGGTGACAGCCAACCCCTTATTGTAATTGATGGTGTCCCGATTGTTAATAATCGAAGTAGCCAGCCTGGCACATGGGGTGGATCTGACGGAGGTGATGGTCTTTCTCAAATCAATCCAGATGATATAGAAAGTATTAATATCTTGAAAGGTGCAAATGCTTCTGTACTATATGGAAGTCAAGGAGCTAATGGAGTAAT
The DNA here is from genome assembly GCA_905182575.1 of uncultured Flavobacteriaceae bacterium. Taxonomy (GTDB): domain Bacteria; phylum Bacteroidota; class Bacteroidia; order Flavobacteriales; family Flavobacteriaceae; genus UBA8316. Next base: position 121,621 of record CAJJCA010000018.1, read on the forward strand.
TTTAATAACAACTAAATCAGGTAAAGCGGGTAAAACAAAAGTTGAAGTTTCGATCGACACAGGTTTCTCCGAAATAACTAGAAAACTTGATTTTGTAAATGCAAGTGAATACTTAACGTTGGCTCCTAAACAGGAAACTATGGTCAATTTTGTTGATGATTTTTTCCAAACTGGAGCAAACTACGTGAATTCTGTTTCCGTTAGTGGTGGAGGAAAAAAGACAAAAGCATATTTTTCCTATTATAATACCACTTCGACTGGTATCATGGAAAATTTTAAATATCAAAAAAATAATGTTTCATTTAAACAATCAACTAAGTTTTTTGATGATAAAATGACGATTTCCTCAAATATTCTTTTAACAGATGAAACTACTGATAATAGGGCACCTGCTGGATATTACTTGAATCCATTGACTGCGCTCTACATGCATCCTAGAGAAAGAAATTTCAGTGATTTTGAAAACTATCAAACCTTGGGATCGGATGGTGTAATGCAACAAAATTTCCCTTTCAATTATCACTTTTTATCTAATCCATATTGGATAATGAACAATCAGCCTAGTGAAGATAAAATCAAAAGAGCTATTTCAAGCATGAAATTTCATATGAAATAAATGATAAAATGACCTTCCAAGCTAGGGCTAGTTATGATTTTTCGAGTAAGTCAAACGAACAAAGACATGCTGCTAATTCCAACCCAACTAACGTTTCTCCTAACGGAAAGTGGGAGTACCAAAAGTTTACGGATGAATTATTTTACACAGATGCTATCTTAACTTACAATGAGAATATCACAGAAGATATATCTGTTAATGCTATTATCGGTGCCTCTCTTCAAAAAACCACCTTTGGTGATGGAGTCTCAGTTAATACAGGGGATCCCGGACTATTCTATGCCAATGAATTCAATTTCCAAAATGTTCATACTACCAATCAGATTAAATCCACTTTGAGTAGTAGAGTTGAGAAACAAGCTTTATTTGGTAATTTTGTTATTGGATATAAGGATGCAATATTTTTAGACGTTGCAGGTAGAAATGATTACGCTTCGACTTTAGCTATGACTGGTAATGAATCTTATTTTTATCCTTCTTATGGTTTGTCGGCAATAATTTCTGAATTAGTTACCTTACCTGAAGTTATAAGTTTCGCAAAATTAAGAGTCTCTGCTGCTTCTGTTGGTAATGAAGTTCCTTATAATAAAATCAACCCTCAAAATACTGTAAATGCAGCGGGTGGTGTTGTAAGGAATACTCAAAAACCATTTACAGACCTAAACCCAGAGATGATCGAAACAACAGAATTTGGTTTGGACCTCAGGTTATTTAATAATAGAGTAGGTATTGATATCGCTATTTATGATATTACAAGTACAGACCAATTCTTGAGTCTTACTGCACCATCAGGTTCTGGATATACTACATATTTTGTAAATGCCGGTAAAATAACTAACAATGGTGTTGAAGTTAGTCTTAGAGGAGATGTTGTAGAAAAACCTAATTTTACGTGGTCAACTATTGTTAATATTGCTCAAAATAAAAACAAAATTGTTGAAATTCACCCTGATTTAAATAACCTATCCACTGGAGCTGGGGAAGGATTTGGTTCAAGATTGGTTGCAGGCGGATCTATTGGAGATTTTTATGTGAGTAGATTTGATAGAGATGCTCAAGGCAGAATCAAAATGAGCGATAAAGGAGAGCCATTAAAATTAAATGACACTGCGGCTCCTGAAAATCTTGCTGGTAATGCTGAGCCTAAGGTTAGTGTTGGTTGGTCCAATAACTTCACTTTCGGTGATAAGCTTTCGGCTGGATTTATTATCAACGGTAAATTTGGAGGAAAGGTTTTTTCAAAAACTGAAATGATGTTGAATGGATCCGGTACCTCTTTAAGGTCCGGTTTAGACAGAGATAATGGTGGTGTTCCAATTAATGGAGTTGATACAAGCGGAAATCCTGTAACTACTGCTGATCCTGCAGTATGGTATTCCAATAATGGTATTGGAGATCGTAACGGGATTAGTGAGCCATATGTATATGATAGAACTAATATAAGACTGACCCAATTATCAATAGCTTATAAAATTGATACTACTTCTTTGGGTCTTCCTGTTGAGGCCGCTACACTTTCATTAATTGGTAACAATTTGTTGTATACTGCTAAAGCACCTTTTGATCCAGAATTATCAATGAATACTGGTCGTAGTATTCAAGGTTTAGATAATTTCAACCTTCCTTCAACTAGGACTTTTGGTATGAACTTAAGATTAATATTTTAAAAAATTAAAAGATGTATAAAAAAATAAATTACTTATTACTAGCTTTTGGATTAGTATTTTTTAATGCCTGTACTGATGATTTTGCAGAGCTAAATACAAATCCTAATCAGATTACTTCTGAATCATTAAAGCAAAACAAAAATCATATTGGGGCATACTACGCATCTATGATATCACCCTTAATTGGTGATCAAATCGAACATAATTTGATGAACGATTCGTTTGTAAGACATCTTGCTACTCCAACTCCATTTGTTGGTAGGATTAACAACACTACTTACGTACCTAGTTGGAATAATCCATACATGAGTAACATGTACAGTAAAGTTATGTCTCCAGCAAAACAAGTTATTGAAATTGCTGAAGCAGATGGAGAAGATATGTTTGTCCAATGGGCTAAGCTCCTTCAGGTTACTGCAATGTCAAGAGTAACTGCCATACATGGGCCAATAATTTATTCTAAATATGGTACTTCAGGAGATGTTCCATATGATAGTGAGCCGGACCTTTATAATAACTTTTTCACTGATTTAGATGCAATTGTTTCTACTTTTTCTGCAAATACAGATTATGTTCAATTTAAAAAATTTGATGCCATTTACAGATTATAGATAATTTATCTATTAATGATGTATTTAAGATTACAGTTGGCAATGAGACTTGTTAATGTAAATCCTGCTTTAGCAAAAACACAAGCAGAGAAAGCAATAAGTAATGCTGGAGGTTTAATTACAACAAATGATCAAAATTTTGACCTATTCCTTTATGGAGGTATTTACAAAGAATCACGTATTTGTTTTTCTTGGAGTGATACCCGTATGAGTGCTACCATGGAGTCTATCCTGGGAGGATATGAAGATCCAAGAGTATCAGCTTACTTTGAACCAGTTACTGATGCGTCGTTGGTAGCTGATCATCCCAACTTCCCTTATAAGGGAATTAGAAATGGAGCAACAATGTTGGCTAAGGATACTCGAATTGTGATGTCAACTATTAGTGAAGACTTCAAAACAGTAACAAAACGAAGATTCTTTGATGCTGCTGAAGTCCACTTTATGTTAGCTGAAGGAGTACTTAGAGGCTGGAACATTTCGGGTACTGCTAAAGCTCACTACGAAATGGGTGTTAATGCCTCCTTTGATTATTGGGGTGTTGGTGGAGCTACTGCTTATTTAGCTGATAATACAAAAACTCCACTTGATTATGACGATACTACAGTAACAGGTGCGACTAACGACTTTGTGTCTAGAATAACAGCTACGGTTGCTTGGGATGAGGCTGGAACTAATGAAGAAAAGCTTGAAAAAATCATGACTCAGAAATGGATTGCTGCATATGGAAATACTATAGAAGCATGGGTTGACCACAGAAGAACAGGTTATCCTAAACTTCCTTACAACTACCAAAACAGTAGTAAGTCTGACACTGGACTTATTCCAACTGATGGGTTTATCAAGAGGATGTTATTTAATCAAAATGAGCGAACTAACAACCCAACAGGATACGCTGGGGGCGTTCAAGCTCTTGGGGCTGGCGGGGATTTAGTTAGTACACGTTTGTATTGGGATATTGAAGGACCTAACTTCTAAAAAATATTTCAAACTAAGTGAAAATAATATATTTGCAATCAGCATTGATCCAAATATCTTAGTTTTTAACATTGTAGGAAAAAACTGATTTACAACAGATGCATCTTTATTAAAAACTGTATTTAGTTTATCACTTATATTCTTTATTTCCTGTACTCCCTCCAGTGACAAAATGTTTACATTAATGCCTTCTAACTTTACGGGAATAAAATGATAATGGTTTTTTTAAAGATGTAAGTAAAAAAGTAGGATTAGTTGGCAATGGTATCGGTTATGGTTTAAGTGCATCCGTTGGTGATATAAATAATGATGGTTGGCCCGATATTTATGTTTGTAATGATTATATAGAACACGACTACCTATATGTAAATAATCAAAATGGTACTTTTTCTGAAATCAGCATTGTAATTCGATGAATCCTATGATTTTGATAATGATGGGTATGCAGATATTGTATCTGGTGGAGTAATTTTATATGGTAATGGAGATCTTACTTTTACTATCTCTAGTACAAATATTGGTAATGGTGGTTCAGGATTAATAACTGATGCTGTGTTTTCAGATTATGATAATGATGGAGATTTAGATCTTTATGTACTAAATCATTCAGTTCTAGAATATTCAACACTTGGAAAAATGTCTAGTTATCATAAAAAATTAAAAAATAATGCATATTCTGATAAATTATTAAGAAATGACAACGGTAAGTTCGTAGATGTAACTGATGATTCGGGGTTAATTTCTAATATACTTGGTTTTGGATTGGGTATTGCTCTATCAGATATTAATAATGACGGATTATTGGATATGTATGATGTTGATGATGACAATGACGGGATTTTAGATGTAGATGAGCTTGAACCTTTACAGAAGGATTGGAGGACTATATTGGCCATACACCACTATATTCGATGGGTTCTGATATTGCTGATTTTAATAATGATGGCTTTACTGATATTATGGCCTTGGATATGCTACCTGAAGGAAATCACAGGATTAAAATGACATCAGGCCCAGATAATTACGAAAAACTAAATCATCTCAAGCAGAACGGCTTTTATAATCAGACGATGAGAAATATGCTGCAATTAAATCGAGGAGGTAATTATTTTTCTGAGATTGGTCAGTTTTCAGGTGTTTCAAATACGGATTGGAGTTGGGCTTCTTTATTTACAGACTTAGATAATGACGGATATAAAGATCTTTTTATAACCAATGGTTATAAAAAAGACTATACAAACATGGATTTTTTAAACTATATAGTTCAGGAAAAAATTAATGAAAGAAAGAATAATGTAAAAATTAAGCTTACTGAATTAATTGATAAAATGCCTTCTATATTAGAGGAAAACTATACCTATAAAAATAATGGTGATTTGACATTTTTGAAAATACGACATCATTATGGGGATTAGACAAGCCCTCTTTTTCAAATGGATCTGCATATGCTGATTTAGATAATGATGGAGATCTTGAAATTGTAATCAACAATGTTAATTCAAAACCATTTTTATATAAAAATCTTAGTGTTGAAAATACAAATAATAATTATGTACGATTTAAATTAATAAATAAAAAAAATAGAAACAGTTTTGGTGCAAAATGTGTGCTTTACACACCAGGAAATGTTCAATATTCTGAAACATCAAGTATTCGTGGGATGTATTCTTCGAGTGAATCTGAGATACATTTTGGAATTGGAAAAGAAAAAAAAATTGATAGTATCGAAATTTATTGGCCTGATCAAAAAAAACAAGTTCTTTATTCTCAAAGAATAAATTACACACAATTCAATAAAGCCAAATAGAGGTCATATAGAAATAAGAATCAAACAGCACCCCTTCTTTTTGAGGAAATCATTGACCAACACATTGACTTAAATACGCACACAGAAAACTACTACAACGATTTTAAAAGGGAGATTATGCTCCCACATATGCTTATCTACTCTGGGGCCAAAAACTCGCTGTTGGCGACGTCAACGGTGACGGATCTAGAGGATGCTTTTACATCGGTGGTGCTAAGGGAGCTGTTGGTGGAATTTTCCTTCAAACGACTATCAGGGGGCTTCATGTCAAATCTAATAAAATTGATTTGGAACCAGATGCCGCCTCCGAGGACATGGGCGCTCTATTTTTTGATGCCGATGGGGATCGGGATCATGGATCTTTACGTTGTCAGTGGAGGAAATGAATTTAAAGAAACCGATACATTACTTCAAGACAGACTCTACCTTAACAACGGAAAAGGAAACTTTGTTAAGTCTAGTGATCAATTACCTCAAATAATCAGCAGTGGTTCTTGCGTAAAGTCAGCTGATTATGACAATGATGGTGATTTAGATTTATTTGTTGGCGGACGCTTGATCCCCAATCAATATCCCTATACGCACCCAACAGTTATCTCTTACAAAATGACGGCAAGGGATCATTTTACAGATGTGACTTCCCAAAAGGCAGCGCAACTTGAAGCGGCGGGCATGGTCACTGACGCAATTTGGGCTGATTTTAATTCCGATGGCTTACAAGATCTGATCTTGGTGGGGGAGTGGATGCCCATTACCCTTTTCGAAAACAAAAACGGGAAACTGATCAACAGTTCAGAAGATAAAGGACTTAATGATTCGGAAGGTTGGTGGAACTCCATTGCAACAGCTGATTTCGATCAAGATGGCGACTTGGATTTTATCGCCGGAAATTTTGGATTAAATTCTCAATTAAAAACTTCTGTAAAACATCCTGTTAGTATCTATGCTAAAGATTTTGATGAAAACGGGTCTGTTGATCCTATTCTATGCTGTTATTATGGAGATAAGAACTATCCAGCATTTTCTAAAGACGACATCCAACAACAATTGAGTATGTTGAAAAACAGGTTTGTTCGTTATTCTGAATATGCGGATTTAACAATTGATAAAATCTTTACACCTGAAGAGTTTGAGGGTTCAAAGATCCTTTTGGCTAAAAATTTCGAAACAAGTTATATAGAGAACTTAGGAAACAATCAATTTAGAATTACGCCTTTGCCTATTGAAACTCAATTGGCGCCAATCTATGGAATCACTACCGGAGACTTTAATGGAGATGGCAATTTGGATGTTGTTATGGGAGGTAATTTTACGGGAAGTCGCGTCAAATATGGACATTATGATGCACTTAAAGGCGTGTGTCTTCTTGGAGATGGAAAAGGAAATTTTGAATTTATAGATGTTGACAAATCAGGCCTTAAAGTGAATGGAGAAATTAGAGATATTGACTCATTTGTAAATTATAAGGGAGAAAAAACATTACTGTTTTCAAGAAACAACGATGCACCACAACTTTTTAAATTGAACAAATAGCTTGATTGTGACACAGCAAGAAAAATTATTTTTTACGGAAGAAGGATTTTTAGTTATTGAACCTCTGCTTACAAAGGAGGAAGTCCAATTTTATTCTGAAATTTACAATGATTTCTTAAACAATAAATTTGATGTTGCTGAATTACGCTCTGACCTTTCTGGAGCAAATGATCAATCCACAGAATTAATTACCCAGATAATGTTGCCTTCAAAAGTATATCCCAATCTTTTGAACCAGCCGATGCATAAAAAAGCTTCGGAAATCGCCAAATTCTTAATGGGTGATGATATGGTATTAGACTTTGATATGCTAATCAATAAGCCTCCCAATTCAAACAAAGAAACCCCTTGGCATCAAGATGCGGCTTATTGGATTGATTTGCCTGATAAAGAGCACTAAGTCTTTGGTTTGCAATTGATGAATCGACCTTAAACAATGGTTGTATGTGGTACACTCCAAAGTCTCATCTACAGCCTTTAAAAAAACATTTCCAAGCTGTTGGTGGGGGCCCACTTCAATCTAAAGGAATAGAACAGGAAAGTGTTGCGGCTCCACTTCAACCAGGTTCCTGTGTGATTCATCAAGGGCACACATTGCACTATAGCCGAGGAAATACTACTAACCAAAACCGCAGGGCTTTTATTCTCAATTTTAGGCCTAAAAAAATGGTTGAACTCGAAAGAGCCCAAGGATTTGATCATTCTGGTAAAAGAAAAGTTAGGACAGAGGATTAGCCAAACCATAACATGGATTCATCATCAGTCTTAAATTATTTTTCTTTAAGGGCATAATTTAAAAGGCTAAATACAACTTCCTTAAAAAATTAGAATAGATTCCTTAATTAACTGCTTTTTTAAAAGAGGATGAAATAAAACCATACTGATTTCTTACTTTTGATTTAAATACCCAAAGATGACAAAAAGCAAGCTAAGAAGAGAAGCATTGGTTTATCATGCGAAACCCAAGCCTGGGAAAACAGAGGTTATTCCTACAAAAAACTATAGAACTCAAAGAGACTTGGCATTGGCTTATTCTCCTGGAGTGGCCATTCCTTGCTTAGAAATAGAGGAAAATACAGACAACGTCTATAAATACACCAACAAAGGAAACTTAGTTGCAGTGATCACAAACGGAACTGCGGTTTTAGGATTGGGAGATATTGGTCCAGAAGCCTCAAAACCGGTGATGGAAGGAAAGGCGCTTCTTTTTAAAATATTTGCAGACATTGACGTCTTTGACATTGAGATCAATGAAAAAGATCCAGATAAATTTATTGAAATTGTAAAGGGAATCGCCCCCACATTTGGTGGGATTAACTTGGAGGACATTAAAGCTCCTGAGGCCTTTAAAATTGAAAACACCTTAAAAGAAGAGCTTGATATCCCGATCATGCATGATGATCAGCATGGAACCGCCATCATCTCGTGCGCTGCGCTGATCAACGCATTAGAGCTTTCAAATAAGAAAATAGAAGAGGTTAAAATTGTTATTTCTGGTGCAGGAGCGGCAGCCATTTCCTGTACAAGACTCTACATGGCATTTGGCGCTCAACGCGAAAATATTGTCATGCTAGACAGCAAAGGTGTCATAACAAAAACGCGAGAAAACCTAACCACTCAAAAGGCAGAGTTTGCAACTGACAGAGCAATAGAAACCCTTGCGCAGGCAATGGTTCAGTCAGATGTTTTTATGGGGTTATCACAACCTAACATTGTCAATGAGAAAATGCTTCTGTCAATGGCGAAAGACCCCATTGTTTTTGCTTTGGCG
>CAJJCA010000019.1 GCA_905182575.1 uncultured Flavobacteriaceae bacterium
TTTGATAGGGTAGGTAATCGATAGTGAATAATCTATCTCACTAAACTCATCTAATTGCTTTAAAGTATTTATAACATTCAAAGGATCTGAAAAGTCATAGCCTTCAGCAAGTTGAGATACTGTAAAGTTTTTGTTTGTAAGTGATTCTTTTGGTCCGCTTCTAAAGCCCACTCCTAACTTTACATTTAGGTTGCTTATAATGTTATATCCCAGGGTGAGCCAATAAGATCTTGTTAGAGAGGAATAACTTCCATTAAACCCCCTAGGCTTCCAAACAGCTCCATTATTATCAAACTTTTCTAAATACAGGAATTCATCTGATAATTGGAAACCCACAATGAATTTTTTATAATAAAAATCAATTGTAAAATGATAAGCGCCATCATTAAATAATCCATCAACTTTAGGGCCATAATATGGGTTAGGATATTTAGATTGTCCCTGAAATAGAATGCCTAAAGAGATTCCTTTAAAACTCATCCAGAGAGTCTCCTCTTTCAAGTAGTTTTGCTGGAGTAACGCTTTGAAAACCATTATTTTTTTTGGTTTGAGAAAATAAAAACAAAGGGAGTATCAGCATTAAAGTCAAACTCTTATTAAGCATAATAAGATGTGGTTTTCATAGAATCTATTTACATCACAATATACCAATACTATCTTAATTTAAATCACACAACAGATTTAGCGACCTGCACTTTTAATTTTAATACTCATTCTCTGGATTAGGTGGTGTGCTTTCCACCTTTTCTAGAATTAAGCCCCCTGACTCCACAGGGGGTTTTTTTAACAAAACAATAACACAAACCTCATAGGGGTTTTGTGTTTCTCGATTGTCTTATATATAGAACAGATTTTATGTTTGAAATTTGTTTTAAAAATACTTATTACGGTTTGGTTTCATATCCTTCTGTTTTTAATGTATTTTAGTTAAAGTTAAAACCCTCTGGTGGTTCGGAGGGTTTTTTTATGCTTAATTATATTTTAGTTCTCTTTTCATTTCTTTAAACATCTAATAACCAACATTATGAAAAATATACTTCTTGTTTTAAGTCTTTTTTTATTGATTTATGCTTGTGGACAGGATGAACCCGATGCTTCTGATACCTCCAATAAAATCTACCTTGAATCAAATGATAAAACGATCAAGTGTCCAAATGCAAATGTTGGAGATAAATTTACTGTTAAAGGAGCGGAATATATTGTTGTTGATAATACTACTCTAAGAGATATGATAGCAAAGGATTTCAATATGTCTTTAGTTTGTACCTCCCTAGTAACAGATATGTCTGCAAAGATTTTGTCACAAGGATAGATTGGGTGTATCGAAGGTCAATTTTTTATCAATAATGCAACGGGTGGTCGTGAATCTGGATGTAAAGTCTCGTTTTTTTGGAGTCCAGAAAATGCTCAACTTGTTTATATTTATGAAGACGGAGTGAGCACAAATACAACTGAACCAAACGTCATCAGCGAATTTAATAGTGACATAAGTAGTTGGGACGTTTCCAATGTGACTAATATGAGTGGTATGTTTTATGGTAATACTCATTTCGATCAGGACATAAGTAGTTGGGATACCTCTAGTGTAACGAGTATGCAAGGGATGTTTAAGGATGCAGCGTTATTGGTAATACATATAAACCGTTAGAATATTTTCTTGACATCGCTGATTGGGACGTTTCCAATGTGACTAATATGACTTATATGTTTTATGGGAGCTTCTTCATTCAATCAAAATATAGGGAATTGGGATACTTCTAATGTAACAAATATGACAAGTATGTTTGAAAATGCCAGAGTAGCGGACCGAGACATAGGAAATTGGAATACTGGAGCAGTAGATTGGTCAGACTGGTATGTTTTCAGGTGCAACTTCTTTCAATCAAGACATAGGTAATTGGGATGTTTCTAATGTAACAAATATGTATCAAATGTTTGCAAATACATAATGTTTAATCAAAACATAGGTAATTGGGATGTTTCAAATGTTACTAATATGACTTATATGTTTTATGAGACCCTAATTAATCAGGATCTTTCCAATTGGTGTGTTGCTAGTGTGATTAATATGTCATATATGTTCAAGAAAAATTACTTTTTCAATCAAGACATTGGTGACTGGGATGTTTCAAATGTTACTAATATGTTTTCTATGTTTAATCAAGCTATTAGGTTTAACCAAGATATATCTGGTTGGTGCGTTTCAAAAATATTTACTGAGCCATCTTTTTTTACAGATTGTCAGGAATTAATTAATAATAATATAGTAAGCTGTGATTATAATGAACCGACGAAATCATCTTTAATAGAATCTAATAAACCCGTGTGGGGAACTTGTCCTTAATACTTGGCATATCATCTTCTGTAAGTTCAGGTATTTCTAATCCTCTTAAATATGTCACCTGGAGAATATCACTCGTAGAGAATCCAGTGTAATATATCTTAGATGATTATTTACAGTGAGAGTAGCTGATTAAGGCTAGTTTAAAATATTCTAGTTCTTATATTAACTCCAAGCATCAATAATAGACTTGTTTAGCCTTTCCTTGTCGAATTTAATATACCCCTGAAGCGTTTTAACGCTCTTTATTCCTGTCACCTGCATAATTAACGAATGAGGCACATTGCGTTGTGCTGAGAGCGTTATAAACGTCCTGCGTGCGGTGTGCGATCCAATTAGTTTCCACCTAGGAACTTTTTTTGAAACCTTTTTATTTCCGTAGAACTTATCGATTTTAATAATTTCATCAAACCCTGCAATCTTGCAAATTTTTTGAATGTTTATATTAAAATTTTGACTAGCTATCTTTTTAAGCATCCAGTCATATTTGTTCAAAATCCTTTTTAGTTTAGAGTTTAATGGAATGTATGAAAACTGACCAGTCTTTTTTGCTCTAATTACAATGTTGTCTCCGTCTACATGTCTTCCTTATCAAACCTTCCATAATCCGAATACCTCTGACCTGAGTAAATGCCAATTAAAAAAAGGTCTCGATAATAACCCAGGGCCTCATCAAGTTCAATCTCCTCCAAGATTTTTAATTCTGCATCTGTGAGGCTTACATGTGATGTCTCTCTGGGTTTAATGTTAAAAGTCTTATAAGCTGTATTTACACTATATCCATTGTTCACGCACCAATTTAAAAAGGATTTAAAAAACCTATTTTCCTGCGTAGAGTATTGTCAGAGATATTTTTTTCGTTTCGGAAATAGGATATAAAATTCATTAAAAACGCATTGTCAAAGCTTTGAAGATAATAAGTCCTTTTAGATTTCTTTTGCATTTCTAAAATAGCTGTATGAATCCGAGTGTATTTCTGCCAACTGTCTTTCTGAACAGACCGAGAGTTTTTCTTTTGCTCAATATATATTTCAAAGTAGTCTGAGTAAGTAAGTTTTTTTACGGTTTGGGCAAGGTGAAAATGGATGTTGAACTTTTCTTTTACGATTTCCTTAGTTAAACTCTCCTTATACTTTTCTTTTAAAGTATTAAAAGCTCTCTGGTATTCGTTAAGTTCATCAGTAATTTTTCTGTTTTCTTCACCAGCAGCTCCTCTTCTAACTTTGGGCCTTTGAATGGACAAGTCCCATTCTGATCTATTGACCTTTATTTTAGTGCTGTATCTGTATATATTTACCGTTATAGTAAAATGTTAAATAAACATAGATTGTTTTGCCATGTATAGAAAGCCCATTGGTGATGCGTTTTGGTGATTCAGCTATTAAATGATTAAAAAAAGTTAAAAAAAGTAAAAAAAGTAAAAAAATTAAAAAAAACCCTATATTTAGGGGATAGTTTTAAGTTCTTTTTAAAAAATTAAATCTAATTAAACCTTTAGACGAGTCCCGTCCAGACCGCAACCACTTCTAAATTTATAACCCCTTGATTTTCAAGGGGTTATTTTTTTAGGTGGTTCGAGTCACTCCCTATTTTATGGAGAGAATGTTTTCATTCAATAGTAATCAGTAGTTAATATTCTCTTCGCATTTCTTATTTTTGTTTTTTGATATTTAATATTCACAATTAATATGTTCGATAATCTTACCGGTAAATTAGATAAAGCTTTCCAAGTTCTTAAAGGTCATGGAAAAATTACAGAAATTAATGTTGCTGAAACACTTAAGGAAGTTCGTAGAGCTTTATTAGATGCCGATGTTAACATTTCTAAAATATCTCCTCCAATTTTTGTAATAATTTTAATTATTTCTGTCTATTTTTCGTCAAAGAAAACAGAATTAATTCACTTACCATACAGATATTTAATTTCAACTATTTTACTGTCCTTTAGGATCAATTTCTTCTTTTATTAACTTCATAAAATCAACAGCAGGAGTTAATCCAATTAAATTTAAAAATGTAAATAGACTTGTTACATCAGGAATTTTTAAAATCTCAAGAAATCCGATGTATTTGGGTATGATTATAATTGTTTTATCATCAACAGTTTTTTACTTAAATATTTACTCGATATTCACCCCTTTTATTTTTTACTTTTGGATAAATAGATTTCAAATAAAAAGAGAAGAAAAATTTCTCACAGAAAAATTTGGAGAAGAGTATTTATTATATAAAACTAGAACTAGAAGATGGATTTAGTTGACTTTTCACAAAAAGGAGTAATAATATAACACACCAAAAATTGTATAACACATAGTAACATAATAACCTACACTATTATAACAACACACCGTGTTATAATAGTAAAATAAAAATGAAGTTAAGTAGTTGATATAATGCTATTTACATTCTAAATGTCGCGGGTTCGAGTCCCGTCCAGACCGCACAAAAGCTCGTAAAGTCCTATTAAAATTAGGGATTTATTTTTTAGCGTGCGCTATTGCGTGCGGTTCAGCTAAAAGTTAGCTAGTTTTTACAAGTCCATAAGGCAGTTGATAGCAGTATGTCCACCTAAAACAACAGCATTTCCTATTGCTGGTTTTTTTTCCAGCTTTAGCGTAGGCCATTGCATAGCTAGAAAAATCAATACCACAACCAACTTGGCATCCCCAAATTTTAAAATTTCTTCCGACAGAATATTCTGTACAGGCTTACGTGTGCAAATGACCTTGGCATTTAATAAATTGGACAGATTGGGATGGAGAAGACTTAATAGCACCATCTGAAAATTTTGATAATAAATACGCACACAAGCCTTGGGTAATAAAATGGAAGGGTGTTGTCTACCATTTTTACAATGCTGTAGGTGATAGTGGTAGGGTGATTGCATTAGCAACATCGAAAAATTTAACAAAGTGAGTTGACATAACAAAACCTACAAAAGGGGGTTGAATAGGGTTTAGGTTATATACCCATTTCACCAGCGTATCCCCAAAAGGAAAATAGATTTATTTTGAAGGGGTGGGGTGTTAAATTGAGAGTTTTAGGTTGGATTTTTTATGAAACCTCTTTAATTAAATCTCTTAACATTCAATTATTTAACTTGTTTTAGTAACTTTGTCTAAATTTAAGTATAAAAACCATTTGGATTAATTTTTAATCCTTTCTTGATATAAAGATGTTGTGTGTTGTTAAAATTGGGAAACCAATAGTTTAGCAACTGATGAGAAGCTTTCCAGTATAACGGGGAGCTTTTTTTAGTTTATTAGACAGGAACAATCACTTCTAAAGCATGTTTTAGAGTAATGATCTTTAGGAAGTCGTCTTTCAGAGGTAAATGTTCTCCATCAATTTGCATACAGATTTTTTTAGCGTTGTTTGGAGTAACTTTAAGTTCTTTAACACTAATCGAATTGAATTTTTTAAGCTTAATTCTTTCACAAAATAATACTTGAGCAGTAAATCGCAAAAGGGTTAACCAAGAAGATTTTTCCATCCACACCATTTTTAATTTTCCGTCATCACTCTTAGCATCTTTGGTAATTGAAAAATTATATCCTTGCTGATTTGTGTTGGATAGCATAAATATAAAAGGTTTCATTTTTTTATTCAGTCCCTCATATTCGACTAGAATTTCAGGGCGTTTGAAAACACTCAAAGCATTCATAAAAGCTATGAAATAGGCCCAGGAACCATGCGATTTATTCTTTCCATATTGTTGAATAAAGCGCGCTTCAAAACCAATTCCCATATTACAGAAAAAATAATTATCATTAACACTTCCTACATCAAAGGGCACTGTTTTTTTGATTAAAATATTATGCACCGCCTTGGCATTGTTCAAAGAGATTTTTAAGTGTCTTGCCAAACCATTTCCCGAGCCTAACGGAATAATTCCAAGAGGAATTGCACTATGAACCATGGCCTGTCCCACCTCATTAATTGTTCCATCTCCTCCACAAGCGACAATGACATCAGCTTTTTCATTGACTGCTTTTTTTGACAACTCGATCGCGTGACCTTTATAAAGAGAGTTCCATAGAAATAGGGTTATGGACTCTTCTTTAAAAGTAGTTTTTATAAGAGATTCAAGCCGCTTTGATTTGCTTGTTGAAAGCGGTTTTATTATGAAATAAATATTTTTCACTCTTCGCTTTTTGTTGGATACATTTTATTATCTACGATACTATTAAAGTAATTTTGAAGGAAAACCCCACACTTTTTTTCCAATCGATTCATCGATTCATTTCGTTCATCAATCAGATTGTTTTGCATGTTTTTATCCTTGCTGTCATAAAATCCAATTGCTTTCCCTCCATCATGAACACAGATGTATTTTTCGTCCATCATGAAATAACTCCCTCCACTAAAATAATTGATTACAAATGGACTTTGTTGTTCATCAGAAATCAAACTTCTCCCCCAACTCCTAAAGGGCTCTTCATAGCCAATAAGATCAGCAATGGTGGGGAAAACATCCATGTGGCTTGCGAGTGCATTGTCAATGCCCTTGAGCGTATCATTGGGCTTGTAGAACATTATCGGATTGGCAAAACGGTTGACAGTTTCTTCATAAAACGGAAAATGGGATTGATTCCCATGATCTGCTGTAAAAACAAAGATTGTATTTTCAAACCAAGGCTCTTTTTTGCTTTTTTCAAAGAATTGTTTTAACGCATAATCAGTATACCCAACACATTGATGCATGGGGATAAAGCCCTTGTCAAACTCACCGTCGTACTTCTTGGGAATAATATATGGCTCATGAGAAGTAACTGTAAATACGGCACTCAGAAAGGGTGTTGATTTTGTGTCTAAAACAGACTTCATGTATTGCAAAAAGGGTTCGTCCCAAATGCCCCAAAACCCATCAAATTCCTTTTCGTCGTTAAACTCTGTACGGCCATAATAATGATTAAATCCCAATGTATTTGAAAACCCCAAAAAACCCATAGATCCATTGGCAGCCCCATGAAAAAATGAGGTATCATAATCCAGGTCATTTAGCAACAGAAACGACCGATTCTACTTTCTTGTTTGGCATAGGGCGATGAGGCATAGGAAACTTCGAACGAAGGAATTCCAGCCAAAATAGAGGGCATTCCATGAATTGATTTTCTGCTGGTGGCAAATGCATTCGGAAAGATCATACTTTCTGACTTAGAAACTGAATCTAAAAAAGGAGTATAACTCACAAAGTCAGGGATGTCATATCCTTCATTTAATGCTCCCCAATATTCTCTGCCCATGCTTTCAAGAATGAAGATTATAACATTGGGCTTGGGTTCTAATTTTTCAGCTTGAGGATATTGCTTTATGGGACTTAGTATTTGATTAACTTCTTGCTCGCTGTAGCGATTTGACTTCTTGAATTTATTTTTATTAATGGTTCTAATTAATGTAAAAGTACTGTTCAATACCAAGTCAGCGTGCTGCGGATTGTCGACATTGTCCATTGCGTCAATCAATGATATTGGTCGCGTACTTTTTTTAAAATCCCCTCCTCGAGCACCCATGATTGTTAGAGTAACAGTTCCAAAAAAGAAGATCAGAGAACTGAGGGTGTATTTGGTGTAACTGAGAATTCCAAAGGGAATTACTTTAATTTTTTTGTATGCCCATATCCAAGCAACCAATATAACGACAAATAATATAAGGAGATGAAAATAGGTAGCGAGGAAGTGAAAAAGTAATACTGATTTATTCGATTCTGACTGAATTGTTTCCATAACATTCATCATCATCCGATTTAAATTAAACCGATAATAGGCAAAGTCGATGAAGTTGATGAGCATTCCCAAAGTGTTAAAAGTAAAATAGATCCAAATTAAAAACCTCTGATAACCTTCCGAAGTGATTTTAATAATTGGAAGTATTGACAGTAAAATAAACGGCATATTGGTGTAAGCAATTGGCAGTATTGTCAAATCGGAGTCCGAAATAACAAAGCTCTAAGAGCTGAACAAAACCTGTGACTTGAATTAAATCTTGATTGAAGTAATAAAAAAGAAGTCGACAAATTGTGTAACTGAAATAGACCAATAGAATTCTGTACAAAAACACTTTAACTTCCTGAAGTCTTATATCCATCGGTGAGATTTAAATCAATCAAAAATAACAAATAATTAAGATTAATACGGCATTTGGATAAAAGCGCAAGGAACTGTTTTTAAGTCATAAAAATTTATTTGTTTACTTTAAAGAAATTATTATTTAAAATTTATGAAATCGAACCAGGCCATTACTCGACGTTTTACGGTGTTGCTTTTTGGACTTTTTATATCGCAAACCATCTTTTCACAAACTACTGTGACTCCTCCCCCCAATATCGTTTTTATTATTGCAGATGATTTAGGTTGGATGGATGTAGGTTACAATGGACAGCAGTTTTATGAAACGCCCAACATTGACCGATTGGCAAAAGAAGGAATGGTTATGAATAGGTTTTATCCGGGGGCTGCAAATTGTGCTCCTTCAAGAGCTTGTTTACTTACAGGAAACTATACTCCACGTCATAAGGTCTATTTGCCTCAGGGTGTTTCTCGAGGAGGTTTGGTTTCGAAAATGCGTTATAAAGTCCCCACCAAGAATCAAGATGCTACTTTTAACACATTTCCAGTAAATATAAATCAGGTTGATGATGAGTTTATTTCTTTGGCTGAACTGCTTAAAGCAATCGGGTTACAAGACAGGAATGTTTGGGAAATGGCATTTGGGGGTCAGCTTCCTAGGGTTCTTGCCCAACTTTAGTTCCGCAAATGGAGATCCACAGTTTTATACCAACAAAAACGGAGATGAAGCTCGATTTTATAAAGACATTCATGTCGCAGAAAAATTGACAGACGGTGCCATAGCTTTTATTGAAAACCACCAGAAATCTCCCTTCTTTTTGTATCTGTCACATTGGGAAGTTCACACGCCAATCGTTGCTAGAAAAGAAAGAATTGAATACTTCGAAAAGAAAAACAAAACGAATCCACTTTGGCAAGAGTTTGACCCAGTTTATGCTGCTGAGGTCGAGCAAGTAGACTTAAGCGTTGGTAGGGTTCTTAAAAAACTAGAGGAATTGGGTTTAGAGGAAAACACGGTGGTGTTTTTTACCTCAGACAATGGAGGACTTCTAGACAGAACATCAAATTTACCCTTGAGAGCAGGAAAAGGAACCTATTATGAGGGGGGAATTCGCGTGCCTTTTTGTGTTAAGTGGCCAGGAGTAATTCCTCCAGATTCTAAAACCGACGTCGCAGTAACTGGGGTGGATATGATGCCGACTTTTGCGAAAATCAGCAACACTAAATTATTCGAAAATCAAATAGATGGACGTTCGATTGTTCCGTTATTTAATAACAAACCTTTTGATAAAAACCGAAATATATTTTTTCATTTCCCCTTATACCTGGGGAAAGGCAAAGCGTCAATTCTTCCTGCTTATGATGGCACAAAAAATTATTGGCGGGCAGTTCCATCCACGACGATGATCTCAGGAGATTATAAAGCCATATATTATTATGAATACGATCGGATGGAATTGTTTAATATTAAAAAGGACATTGGAGAGCAATTAGATCTTAGCCTAATAGAATTAGAAATCGCTTCAAGAATGAGGGAGGAAATCACCTCTTGGGTGGATAGGGTCAAAGCTCCAGTCCCGAGTTTAATTAACTTATAAAATTAAATTTTAATGAAAATCTTTATTTTTTTGTTCGTTTTAATGACTTTTTATGGCTGTCACAACGAGCCGAATCTTCCTAATATTGTGTTTATTCTAGCAGACGATCTGGGTACAGATCAAGTAAGCTCTTATGGAAACGCTTATTATGAAACTCCAAACATAGACCGCCTTTCGGAAAGAAGGCATGTTGTTTCAACAGGCCTATACTGCAGCAGCGATATGCTCGCCTACCCGTGCTTCGATTATGACGGGGAAGCATCCAGCAAGACTTCACCTCACCAATTATCTTGTAGGGTCTAGTCCAAAAAATAAGCCACTTTTAGTTCCCGATAATTGGCAGAAATTTCTTCCATTGGAAGAGATTACGATCGCCGAAATGTTGAAAAAAGCGGGTTATGAAACTGCCCTTTTTGGAAAGTGGCATCTGAGTAAAGAAAAAACCCCTCCCAAAAGCATTTCGCACAATCCTGGCAAACAGGGTTTTGATTTTTCTTTTGTAACCTACAAACCGATCCGATCCTTAAAAAGAGCATGGCAAGAGCCTGAGAAAGATGCTCACAATATCGATACAATTTCTAGGCTGGGAATTGATTTTATGAAAAGAAAATTGAAAAAACCTTTTTTTTTAATGCTTTCTCATAATGCGATTCATGATCCGCTGGTTTCTAAAAGTGAGTTGATTAAGAAATACGAACAAAAGGATCAAAATAACAAACCAGAAAACCATCCTATAATCGCATCGATGGTTCAAGAGTTAGATAATAGTGTAGGGGATATATTGAATACCATTCAAGAATTGGGAATCAGTGATAATACGCTGGTCATTTTTTATTCAGACAATGGAGGGAATGACGCCTATGCTTTTCAAAAACCATTCCGTAAAGGAAAAGGATGGCTCTACGAGGGGGGAATTAGAGTCCCGTTAATTGTTTGTTGGCCAGGAAAAATTAAACCAGGGACAACTTCAGATGCGATGATATCCTCCGTAGACTTCATGCAAACTTTTATGGAAGTTGCTGGCGTTGTTCCAGATGAGGAAAACAAATTAGATGGAATTAGCATGATCCCTGCGTTCAAACAAGAGGGCCTAAAGAGAGAAAAACTCTTTTGGCATTATCCTCATTATCACAAAGGTTCTGGAATGGTTCCAGCCAGTGCGATGCGTTGGAAAAATTATAAATTGATAGAATGGCACGAACAAATGCTTAAAAATGAAAAGGGACAAATAGAACTCTATGATTTAAGTAATGATATTGGAGAGCAGGTCAGTCTTGTTGATGAAAAGCCTGAAATCGCAACGGCAATGCGCGAAGAACTTCATAAATGGTATAAAGAAGTGGGGGCACAATTTCCTTCTATAAATGAAAATAATAAAATATTTAAATAATTTTTTGAAAACCTCAGCCGGGTTATAGATATAACATTTAAAATTACACATCATGAAATTAATAAAACTTTCTACTTTAGTATTAATTGCCACTTCTTTTATTGCTTGCGATAAAGGATCAGAAAGTAGCTTTTCCGAAAACTTAAGCACAACAACTGTCTTAGAAACCATTAATTCACTTTCTTTTAATGAGGATGTTGATGAAATGGTAGCTGAAAGTATGGAGCTCACAGACCGATCTGCAAGTTCCTCTAGAAGTGCAGATGCAACTGCTGACAAAGGACCGAAACATTTTGAAGGGGACAAGTATGGTAAGTGTGCAACAGTTGTTGATGATGAAGAAAACAACATCAAAACCGTTACATTCTCAGGCGAGTGCTATGGAAAAAGAGGTCAACTTCGCCGTGGAACCATTGTCATTACCTATTCAGAAACTCGGGATGAGGTAGGAAGCTTTAGACAAGTCGAATACAGTGATTTTTACATGAACGATGTAAAAATAGAAGGAACCCGTAGATCAGAAATTTTAACGATAGATGTAAATGGAAATAGAACCACTCAAACCACCCATTCTGGTGGAAAAATGATTTATGACGACGGTACTTTTTCTACAAAGTCATCTGAAATGATCAGGTATACAAGCAAAGAAGACGGTGTAAGAGCATACAGCACGCTTACAGGTTCATCTTCTGGAATAAGTACAGAAGGAGTAAGCTTTAGCATGGAAATCACTTCTCCAATAAAATTTGTTTACAATTGTGATATTGATGGTAAATTAAAAAGAGGTAAAGTACCAGTTGAAGGTGTAAAAACAACTACGGACGGTGAGAGTACAATCCTCACTGATTTTGGAGACGGTACTTGTGACACTTTGGTTGAGATCACCAAAGATGGCGAAATAGAAACCGTAGATTTGAAAGACATTAAAAGAGGAGATCGATTTAAAAATATCCTTAAAAAGAAAAAGAAAAAGAAAAAATCTTAATAATACATCTAGTTCATTTTGTTTAAATTAGTTAATTATTGTTCAATAATCTCTTTAGATTTCTCTAGAGGGATTATTAAAAAAAAATAAATTTGACAGCTCAAGAGTTTAAAATGGTTTACGACGCACATTTTGACGCCATCAGGAGATATTTGATCTACCGGTCAGGGGATCGGGATTTGTCAAGTGACATTGCCCAGAATGTCTTTATGAAAGTTTGGACAAAGAAAATGGAAATAGCCAATGGTAACATTAAGAGCCTATTGTATAAAATGGCTGGAGAAGATTTTATCAGCCATTTAAGACGTAAAAAGGTAGAAAGTAATTACATTAATACTTTAGACTTTAAGATTATAAATGAAGCTGAAGATGGGGATTTTTACAATGAAAAGAAAAAAGAATTTGAGAAGGCGCTAACAGAATTGCCCGAGAAACAGCGCACCGTATTGTTGATGAATAAAATGGAAGGCTTAACATATAACGAAATTGCCGAAAGTTTAGGATTGAGTAACAAGGCAATAGAAAAAAGAATGGGTCAAGCACTAAGCACACTTAAAACAAATCTTCGAGCATCATGAATAAAAATAAAAATTCAGAGCAGGAAATAAATGACTTTTTAAGTAAAGTTGAAATCCCTTTGGGCAAAAGTAAAGAAGAAATCTGGGCTGAAAAGTTTGAAAAAGTTATTTTATCAAAAGAATCGCAGCAGTCGAAAAAAACAAAGACTACTCCTAAAGTCAGAAGTTTATTTCAATACAAATGGACCTATGCAATTGCTGCTTCTATAATGGTTTTATTGACCGTAACCCTTTACAACAGTGTGGTGAAGTCTGATAATTCTATCGACGATAAAAACATAACATTCTCCGGGGAGATCGTTGCCTCTAACGACACAACCATCGAGTCTCTATTTGTAGAAGACAATGAATTTGATGATTGGTTTGAAGAAGAATATGTCCTTCAAATCATTAATTAAGAAACGAAAAATGATCATGAAAACGATAAAATATTTTTCATTAATTTTAATTTTGAGTCTTATTTCGACTCAGTTTTCTGTGGCTCAGGAGACCGCTCAGCCTCGTGAAAAAATATATAGCTCTAAGCAATTGGAAATGCTTAAAACACAACGGACTTTAGTAAAAGAAAACCGAGCATCATTCAAGAAAAGTTTATCTAAAGAACAACTATCGATTCTTACCAACAAAGAACTTTCAAAAAGTCAAAGGCAAGAAGCATTGATGTCTTCTTTTTCAGAAATCCAAAAAACGCTACTCAAAGAAAATAGAGAAAGTATAAGAGGATTGAAAAGTGAGTTTACTAAATCCCTCACGGACAATCAAAAAATGGCGATTAAACAACGCGGAAAAAATCTCAAAGAAAGACGTCAGAAAATCAAAGAATACAAAGGTGAAATGAAGGGGCAAAAAGATAAAGTAAAAGAGAGAAAACAAAATATTAAGAATCGAATAAAAAAGGGTGGGGGTAAAAAAAAATAAGACATTGGGGTTTGCCTGATTAATGAATTGTCCTCTACTTTTTGTTATATTTAGACAATGGGAAAAATTATTTTCTTTGTCTTTTTATTTTCTGCCAGCTTTGTTTTTTCTCAAACTGAAAAAGAGGAATTAGAATTAGACAATATTCTTAACGAACTTTTTAACACAGAAGAATTGAGCATTGAAGCTAAAAAGTTGAGTTACCTTTATTACACTCTTTCATACAGCGATAAAGCATATTTTGCTGGTCGTGACTTTGGTATTGACCAATATGGAATTACTCCAAGTCTATCCTTTATGAGTTCCAATAATTTATTTGTAAGTCTTGGTTCGGCATGTTATAGTGAACTTGATCCACAATGGGATTTGATTTCTTTAAGCGCAGGCTTTTCTAAATTTCTTGGAAAGGTTGAAAAGTTAAGTTTAACAGGAATTTTTTCTAGAAGTTTTTTCCTCTCTAATATCTCCGATTTGAATCCAAATAGAATATCAACTTCCATTTCTTTCACTGATAAAAACTTTAAAATCAGAGGCTCGGGAGGTTATCTTTTTGGCGGCTCAAGTACTTTTTACGCCTCTGCTGATGCCGAATATAAAATAAAGTTGATTGAGGGTCAAAAACTCACACTTGATTTTTGCCCAGAAGTTAGCTTTCTTTTTAGTAAACAAACTATTAGCGAGGAGATTTCATTTTCTTCATTCAATTCGATTGTCAATGAAACAGATGTTTTTGACCTTATTAATACACAATTCAGCTTCCCTTTTGAGGCGGATTATGGAAATTGGGATTTTCAATTTGCTTACGCAATTAATGCACCGAAAGCAATTGGAAATGAAACGGATATAAGTCAAAATGGTTTCCTCAGTTTTGCAATCGGATATTTGGTTGGGTTATAGTTTTTAAGGGTTTTTGAATTAGCAATAAAAATACAAGTAAAAACAACAAATCTAGAGTAGTACTTCCCCTAACCTCATCTGTATTATGTAAAGAAGAAAGTATATTATGTAGAGGAGTAATAATTTTTTTTTAGAATTTAAAGTTTTTAAAATTTAATAAAAACACTTATCTTTTACTAATTAATAATTTACTGTAATAATACAGAATAAATGATATTGCCCAAATTTATAAACCAATTTTTATTACTTTCTTTAAGTGTTTTACTCTTTTATTCTTGTCAACAGGAATCCGAAAAAAGTTATTTAAAATCTCCTTTCACTAAATTAGACAGCTTGTCGACAAATGATTGGTGGAAACGAGGAGTATCAAAAATAATTGACATGAAGGTAGATCGTGATAAAGTAATTGCCTTTGGTATTTATACAACGTCTAACAATACATTGAAATTATCGGCCCAGCTATTCCCCCTTTATCCTAAAGAAACGAGATCAGTAACATTGGCGATTTATCAAAATGACCGTTGGGAGCAATTACAAACTCAAGAAGTCAACGAACTGGGTTGGTCAGCTCAATTTAGGATTGAAAACTGGGATATGAATCAATCTTTTAGATATAAACTTTTACATGGTCCGTCTGCAAGTTTTGAAGGGCTGATACGAAAAGACCCAATAAATAAAAAAGAAATTAAACTAGCTGCGCTTTCCTGTAATAGCAACAAAGACCGAGGTGATCGTGAAAATTATGTCAATAACATTAATGCCCTAGACCCGGATCTGATTTTTTTTGCTGGGGATCAGTCTTATGATCACAAAGAACATACAGCTGCTTGGTTAAAATTTGGCTTGCAGTTTAGAGATGTTTTTAGAACTCGACCTGCCATAACCATTCCGGATGACCATGACATTGGTCAAGGAAATTTGTGGGGAGAAAACGGGAAAAAGTCCTTAAGACCTGATGGAAACGATGGAGGATATTTTTTTCATACAGAATATATCAAAATGGTAGAGCGTGCACAAACCTCACATTTGCCAGATCCATTTCACAAAGAACCTCTGGAGCAAGGAATAACCTCTTACTTCACAAACCTAGTAATCGGAGGGATAGATTTTGCAATTATAGAAGACAGAAAGTTTAAATCTGGGCCCAACGGAAAGATTCCTCAACAGGGTCCTAGGGCTGATCACATTTTAAATCCAGATTATAATCCAGATGATATTAATCTTCCAGAATTGAAACTACTCGGGGACCTTCAGTTAAATTTCTTAAATCAATGGGCACAAAACAAAAATCAAAAACAAAATGAAAGCCGTGCTCTCTGCAACTGGCTTCTGTGGCGGCGCTCACCTTCATGGGAAGCAAAGTAATCGATTGCATGCTGATTTAGACTCTAATGGATGGCCACAACACGGAAGAGACAAAGCTCTTGAGTTAATAAAAAAAGCTGGAGCTATTCATATTGCTGGCGATCAACACTTACCTACCTTAATAAAGCACGGAATAACAGAATTTGATGACGGTCCCTGGGCATTCGTAGTTCCCGCTATTATTAATGATTATTACAGCCGCTGGTGGTGGCCAGAAGACGAAAAACCCGGAAAAAATGCTAACGATCTACTTCCATGGACTGGGCAATATTTAGATGGGTTTAACAACAAAATCACAATGCACGCCTATGCAAATCCAGATTCCGATTCTAATGGTTCTGGCTTTGGTTTTATTCGATTTGACACCACTTCAAATGAAGTCACATTTGAGTGTTGGCCTCGTAATATTGATGTAACCAATAAAGACGCAAAACAATTTTTAGGGTGGCCTTTAAAAGTAAAATATTAAATGATATATAAAACAGTAATAATATTTGCTATTTTTTTAAGTTTCAATCAGACGATTGATTTAAATGAGGCGCCCTATAAACAATCTATTCCGGGAACTTCTGAGAAAATTGACATGGTTTATGTACCGGGAGGTAGCTTTATGATGGGCAGTCCAAAATCTGAGAAAAATCATTTTGGAGATGAAGGCCCACAACATGAAGTTGAGATCGCCCCCTTTTGGATGGGAAAATATGAAATCACTTGGGAGTTATACGAGCTATTTGTCGCCAGAGAGATTGATAATAAAAAACCAGAAAAAACAGAAGGAAACGAAGTAGCAATTGATGTGGATGGTGTCTCGGGTGCCACCGCACCTTACATAGAAATGAGTTTTGGAATGGGTACAGAAGGGTATCCTGCAATTTGTATGACCCAGTTGGCTGCTGTTAAATTTTGCAAATGGCTTTCTGCAATGACAGGTAATTTTTATCGTTTACCAACTGAAGCCGAATGGGAATATGCTTGTAGAGCTAATACTAAAACTGCTTATTCGTTTGGCGATGATGCTTCCCTTTTGGATGAATATGCTTGGCATGATGGAAATAGTAATGGAGCATATAAAAAAGTTGGTGTCAAAAAACCCAATCCATTTGGATTGCACGACATGCACGGAAATGTTTCTGAGTGGACGTTAGATCAATATGTTCCGACGGAATACAAATCAAGAAAAAGAAAAAAATCAATCAATCCTTATGTTCAACCCACTAAAACTTATCCGAAATCAGTTAGAGGTGGCGCATGGACTGATAGTGAAAGCAGACTCAGAAGTGCTGCGCGAAGACCTTCTTCTAAACAATGGAAGAAAAGAGACCCTCAAATACCAAAGAGTCTTTGGTGGCATACTGACGCTCCCTTTGTTGGATTCAGAATTGTGCGCCCTGAGACTCCACCCTCACCCGAGGAACAAAAATTATATTGGAATTAAAAAACAAAAAAAATGAAATCAAACGAAAATCTGTCAAGAAGAAATTTTGTAAAACGAACAACGTTGGCGACCACGGGAATTCTTTCCGCTACTTTGCCACTTGAAGCCATGGCAAATGTCCACGCTGAGAAGAAGCTAAAAATAGCTTTGGTCGGTTGTGGAGGTCGAGGAAGTGGCGCAATTGTTCAAGCTTTAACCGCTGATGAAAATACTGAGCTGGTTGCGATGGCTGACGCATTTCCAGATAGAATTGAAAAAAGTTTAGCTGGAATTCAAGAACACTTTGATGGTGTTAAAAAAATAAAAGTCAATCCAAAACATCGATTTTCAGGATTTGATGCTTATAAAAAAGCCATAGACATGGCTGATGTTGTGATTTTAACAACTCCTCCTGGATTTAGACCTTATCACTTTGAATACGCAATTGCAAATGACAAGCACGTTTTTATGGAAAAACCCTTAGCAACTGATCCTGTTGGGATTAGAAAGGTTCTAGAGGTAGCTAAAATAGCCAAGCAAAAGAAACTGAATGTGGTCGTTGGACTTCAGCGTCACTACCAAAAGAAGTATACTGAGTTGTATGCAAGAATTCAAGATGGGCAAGTTGGAAAAATAATGAGTGGTCAAGTCTACTGGAATGGACGTGGAGTTTGGGTTCGAGAAAGACAAGCGGGTCAGACCGAGTTAGAGTACCAGATGAGAAATTGGTATTATTTTAATTGGTTATGTGGGGATCATATTCTTGAACAACACATACACAACATTGATGTTGCCAACTGGTTTGTAGGAGGCTACCCAACAGAGGCACAAGGAATGGGAGGAAGAGAAGTTAGAAATGGAATAGATCATGGAGAAATTTTTGACCATCATTTTGTAGAATTCAGCTATGCAAATGGAGCTGTGATTTCTAGTCAATGCCGTCATCAGACTGGATGCATGAACAAGGTTGAAGAAAATTTCCAAGGAACTAAAGGGACCGTCTCAACTCGAAAAGGGATCATTAAAAACTTAGACGGTGATGTTAGTTATAATTATAACGGAATCGAGAACCCCTCTTCTTCTATGAAAAATAAAGGGGGCGGGAATCCCTACCAAGTAGAGCATGATAAATTATTTGCTTCAATTAGAAATGGAGACGTAATTGCAGATGCAGAAAATGGAGCAAAAAGCACATTGACGGCTATCATGGGAAGAATGGCGACTTACTCGGGTAAAGTAATTACTTGGGATCAGGCGCTAAATTCCGACTTACAGCTGATGCCTGAAATGATGACTTGGGGGAGCACGCCACCGACACTTCCAGATAGTGAAGGCAGATATAAAATACCTGTTCCTGGAAAAACAAAATTCTACTAATATCACTTTTAAATACAACTAAATGGAAAGAAGATCATTTATAAAAAAAAGCGCGGCAGCAGCCTCTATTTTAGGTGTTGGCATACAAGGAGTAAACGCTTTTAACTCTCCAGAATCAAATGGATTAGTGGGTGGACACAATTTTAACTTAAAATATGCTCCTCATCTTGGTATGTTTAAAAATCATGCAGGAAATGACCCTATTGATCAGTTAAACTTTATGGCGGATCAAGGTTTTACCGCTTTTGAAGATAACGGTATGATGAAAAGGGATATTGCAACTCAAACCAAAATGGGAGAAACACTTGCCAAACATAATATGAGCATGGGTGTATTCGTGGTTGACAAAGGTGGTAATATGAATAACACTCTTGCGGCAGGTAAAAAAGAGTATGTTGATATATTCTTAGATGGTTGTAAAAAAGCGGTCGAAGTAGCTAAACGTGTGAATGCAAAATGGATGACTGTTGTACCTGGAGGTTATCAAAGAAGATTACCTATTGGAGTTCAAGATGGACATGTGATTGAAGCATTACGCAGGGGAGCAGAAATTTTTGAACCACATGGATTAACGATGGTTTTAGAACCACTATCAGATTCCCCAGACTTGTATTTACAGCGCTCTGATCAAACTTATATGATTTGTAAGGCAGTTAATAGTCCTGCATGTAAAATTTTATTTGACATCTATCACCTTCAAAAAACAGAAGGGCATATCATTCGAAACATGGATCTTACATGGGATGAAATCGCTTATATCCAAATAGGAGATAATCCAGGAAGAAAAGAACCTACTACAGGAGAAATAAATTATAAAAATGTATTTAAACATATCCATACTAAAGGTTTTAATGGTATTCTAGGAATGGAACACGGAAATTCATTGAAAGGTAAAGAAGGCGAACAAGCCGTTATAACTGCTTATAAAAAAGTGGATTCTTTTTTATAAGTTAAATCACTTTAAATTTGTATTTCAAAACATGAAAAATTTTATTTAAAAAAATTAAATTTTTCGCCTAAATTTAATAGAATTAAGGTAAGATAATAACAAATAAACACAATAATTTGAAAGTATTCATTCCATCAAATTCAAATCCTTGGAATAAGGAAAAAGCTAAACTTTTATTAAGGCGGATGGGATTCTGTACTGATCTTAATTCGATTAACCGTTATCTACTTATGACTCCAGGTGACGTAGTTGACGAATTACTCCAAGAATCTACCGACTTACCCCCAACCACTGCTCCAGAATGGGCGTATTGGGACAATAAAGAATTTAATGATTCTGGCAATAATAAGGGATATTATCATACGATTTGGCAAAAACAAGCTTTTGCTGATTTTCAAAAAAATGCTTTTAGAGAACGCTTGGTTCTCTTTTGGAGTAATCATTTTGTAGTTGAGTATTTAGATGTAAATCAACCAGCATATCTATATCAATATTATGCCTTGTTGCAGACTCAAGTACTGGGTAATTTTAAAACTTTCGTTCATCAGATTGGTTTAAATCCTGCAATGTTACGATACCTTAATGGCTATGACAATAAAAACTCCAGTCCCAATGAGAATTATGGAAGGGAATTATATGAGCTTTTTACTTTAGGCCAAGGGAATGGTTATGTCCAAGAAGACATAACAGAAACCTCTAGGGCTTTGACAGGCTATAATAAAACCGTAAGATATGGCCCAATTACTTTTAATGAAAAAACTTTTGATAAAGGGAGTAAGACGATTTTTGGAAGATCTGGTAACTGGGGATATGATGATGTAATTGACATCTTATTTGACGAGAAAAAAGATATTATTGCAAGATATATTTATGAAAAAAATATATAAATATTTTGTTAGTCCTAAAGCTGATGAAGCTATCGTTTCATCACTCGCCGCAACTATGATTTCAAACAACTTTGAATTGGCCCCTGTTTACAGTCAACTGTTTAAAAGCGAGCACTTTTTTGATGAAAAAAATAGTAATGTTTTAATAAAAAGCCCCATCGACTTAATGTTAGGATTACATAAAACCCTTGGATTTAAACTAGATGATACTTTAGATTTAGAGGTTCAATTTAGAAACAAATGTAGAGACATGGGGCAGATAATTTTCTCTCCTGTTGACGTTGCCGGATGGCAAGGAAATCAAGATTGGATCAATTCTGAAACCTTACCCAAACGTTGGGAATTTTCGGATTATTTATTAATAAAATATTGGAAAAAAAATAAAAATCAATTTAAGAAATTAATCATTTCATTAGTTGGAAATAAGGAAACCGAACTTAAAGTAATTGTAAACGCCTTAAAAGATTTTATGTTTTGTCCTTGTAAAATTAAGGATGAGGAACTCTCCGAAGCCATAGCTGTTTTTATCGGTGAAGTTCCAGAAAATTATTTTGAGGATGGGACATGGAGTATCAATGACGATTCGGTTCCAAAACAAGTTTATGATCTGATGCGTTTTTTTATAACACTTCCTGAATTTCAATTAAAATGAAAGAAGACAGCGCCAACAAAGACAAAGGTAAAGCCCATGACGAAGAGCATGCGCAATGGGACAGGCGTGGTTTTTTAAAGACCCTGGGGGTTGCAGGAGCCGGTGCCATTTCTTTTGGCAGTAGTTCACTTTCCGTAGTAGATTCTCAGATGTTAACCGCTGCTTTGGCTGAGGTTGATAATGATCGAGTGTTGGTTTTAATTCGTTTAAAGGGTGGTAACGATGGCTTAAATACTATCGTCCCTATCTATGATTTTGACACATATGCAAACAAACGTCCTAAAATTCATATTCCACAAAACAGCCTCTTAAAACTCAACGATGATTTTGGAATTCCAAATTATATGAAAAACCTTGATGGACTTTGGAAAAATGGAGCAATGAAAGTAGTTCATGGAGTGGGTTACGAAAATCAAAATTTATCACATTTCAAGTCTTCCGAAATCTGGGCTTCTAACTCAGAGGATAGCTCAGTTACCTCAGGTTGGATGGGAAGGTATTATGAGGAAAAATATATGGATTACATGATCAACCCTCCTAAAAAACCATTGGCTATTCAGATAGGAAACGGAGGAAATTTAGTTTTTAATGGGGATTTGACCTCTTATGCTTTTTCAGTATCCAGTCCTGAAAGACTTAAGAAAGTTGCTGAAAGTGGAACTATATTTGACACCAGTAATCCACCGGCTTCGCTTCACGGAAACCAGGTAAGTTTTCTCAGGGAAGCTGCTAACACTACCTATAGATACGCTTCGGTCATTCATGAAGCATATGACAATTCAAAAGAATACAGTGGGTATCAAGACAACTCCATAGACCTTCAGTTGAGTTTGGTTTCCCGATTTATTAAAGGAGGTTTGGGTTCAAAAGTTTATATGGTAACTTTAAACGGTTTTGATACCCATGCCAATCAGCCGACACGTCACCAAACGCTGATGACCAGACTGTCTGATTCCATTAAAACTTTTTACACAGATTTAAAAAACCATGGAGTTGACGACAAAGTTTTATCCATGACTTTTTCAGAATTCGGAAGGCGTGTTGCAGAAAACGGATCTAGCGGAACAGATCATGGGTCTGCTGCACCTATTATGCTTTTTGGACCGGCACTCAACGGATCTTCATTTGTCGGAGATCACCCCAGTCTAATTACTTTAGACAAAAAAGGGAACATGGCCAACAGTACAGACTTTCGATCTGTTTATGCTACGCTATTAACGGATTGGTTGTGTGCAGACTCTGACTTAATCAAGCAAGGCAATGATTGGAACTGAGTACAATCTTTTGGGCTTGGGCTTGGGTTGTAATGGAGAACAGTTTTTAAAATTGACAAATGATCCGATTTTACCGTTACACGCAGCAGTTTATTCAGGAAATGATATTGATTTATTTCTTAATATTAATAAAAGTAGTCAGGTAGAAATCGTTGTTTATGATCTATTGGGAAGAAAAGTAGGGACCGTATTTAAAAATATTTTGACCTCCGGAAAACACAACCTCCCCCTTCGGGTTGATCCCTATAACAAATTACCTTCAGGCCAATATTTCTATAAAATTGAAGTCGATGCTAGCAGTACTTATAGTAAGGCATTTTTGGTTAAGTAAGATTTATTCAGTTCTTAATTCCACTAATATCTCGGACTTTTTCAATCAATAATGCCAGTTCTAGAGCGTTTTGGTTACTCCAAAGTGAACTTTCTGTTAGACTTTGGGCGATGCATTGATTGACCTCATTGATTTCATGTGTATAGCCGACTCCTACGGTAGGTAAGTTGGTAGTTGATACTTCATCATTTCTGATTAAAGTAATGAATTCCGTATCGTGCCATCTTCCGGGTAAAACAATTTCAGCTTCTGTTCCACAAATTTTAGCTTCGTTGCTGCTATTGTTAGTAATTCCACAATATAAAACTGCTTGAGCATTTTTATATTGAAAAATCATTGAAGTTTGAACATCCACACCTGTTGGACCTAACTGTGATTGCGCACTTATTTTTTCAGGCATGCCTAGGATTAAATAGGCTAAAAAAATAGGGTAAATACCGATGTCATACAAAGCTCCACCTCCTTTATTTAAATCCATAAGGCGATGGGTAGGATCCGCATCCATTTTATAAAAAGAAAATTCAGAATATAAAAATTTAACTTGTCCTAACACACCCTCATCTGCCCACTGTTTTGCTTTTTGAATTGCAGGATTAAACCGAGACCACAATGCTTCCATAAGAAAACAGTGATTGTTATATGCCGCCGCAATCATTTGCTTAATTTCTCCAGAATTTAAGCCCAAAGGCTTTTCGCACAAGACCGCTTTGCCTTTTGCGATGGCAGCAAGCACAACCGTTTTGTGATGGTTGTTAAGCCCCGCTACATAAACAACCACAACTTCGGGATCATCAAATAAATCCTCATAACTACCATAACACCGATCGACATTGAAGTCTCTTTTAAAACTTTCAGCCCGATGAATGTCACTAGAAGCGACAGCTACCAACTGGGCTTCGGGAACTAAATTCAGATCAGAAGCGAATTTCTTTGCAATATTTCCAAGCCCAGCGATGCCCCATTTGATCTTTTTATTCATGTTAGATATTTTAATCCAATTTAGTGAAATTCATGATTATATTTTTTTCTAAGCCTAACAATAGTTTGCATTTTTTAAAAATAAAAGCGATCTAAAACTCAAATACTCCTTTGATATTTTATAAATTGTTGGCGATAACGAAAACCAACTAAACTAATGAAAAAGTATATTTTATTAATCTTTCTAACCTTTGTTCTTATTTCATGTGAAGAAAAACAACCGCCAAACATAGTTTTTATAATGTCTGATGATCATGCCTATCAGGCCATTAGTGCTTATGGTCATGACCTAAATAACACCCCAAATATTGATCGAATCGCAAATGAAGGAGCCTTATTTGAAAAAGGTTTTGTCACCAATTCAATTTGTGCCCCCAGCCGTGCAGTAATGTTGACAGGAAAACACAGTTTTGTGAATGGAAAAGTTGACAATGTTCAAAAATTTGATTGGGACCAGCCCAATTTTGCAAAAGTTTTAAAAGCCAATGGCTATCAAACTGCAATGATTGGTAAAATCCACTTGAACGGACTTCCTCAGGGGTTTGATTATTCTGCTGTTTTGCCTGGTCAGGGTCATTATTATAATCCAGATTTTATTATCAATGGAATTAAGGAACGGATTCAGGGTTATGTTACCAAAATCACAACTGAGTTAAGCCTGGATTGGTTAAAAAATAAAAGAGAAAAAGACAAGCCATTTTTACTATTATACCATCAAAAAGCACCCCACAGAAACTGGCAGTCTGAAGAAAAATATTTAACACTTTTTGATGACAAAACTTTTGATTTCCCCTCCAATTTTTTTGATGATTATAAAGGGAGAAATGCTGCTGCAGCTCAAGAAATGTTAATTTCCGCGACCGAAGAGCAGATTGAGGCTGCCCACGGAAATGGAGGTCATGGACGTTGGGGTCACGATTTTAAATTTTTAGTAGACCCTTATGGAAACAAAACCAGCTTTAAGCGAGAGCTAGATCGATTTACTCCGGAACAAAAGGAAGCGTGGCTAAAAGTTTATACCCCTAAAAATGACGCCATGAAAGCTGCCAATCTTGAAGGAAAAGAATTGGCTTTGTGGAAATTCAATCGTTATTTAAAAGATTATCTAAGAACCATTCAATCCGTTGATGACGGTGTTGGGGAAGTATTAGATTACTTGGATGAAAATGGTTTAGCAGAAAATACTATCGTGATTTATACTTCGGATCAAGGATTTTACTTAGGAGAACACGGTTGGTTTGACAAAAGATTCATGTATGAAGAATCTTTAAGAACTCCAATTTTGATGCGATATCCAAAAGAAATTAAGGCAGGAACTAAGGTCAATCAAATGATTCAAAACTTAGATTTTGCACCAACATTTTTAGATTATGCAAATGTTCCGATTCCTGAGGACTTACAAGGAGAATCTTTTAGGAAAATAGTCAGCAAGGAACAAAGCGAATGGAGAGATGCCATTTATTATACTTATTACGAATACCCATCTGTTCACATGGTGAAAAGACACAATGGCGTTAGAACAGACCGATATAAATTAATTCATTTTTATTATGATATTGACGAATGGGAGTTGTTTGATCTACTCGCTGACCCTCAGGAAATGAAAAATCTATACGGGACTCCTGAATATGCAGAAGTTCAACAAATGATGCATAAAAGATTTACTGAAATGCGAGATAAATATGGTGATTCAGATGAGTTGGATCAAATGCATATTGAAAGTTATTTAAGTAAAATAAAAAAATAATATTTTTTTGGAGGGAATGAAAAAAACTCTTGAAATCCTAGATATTTTTTCATTTGATTTTAAATCTGAAATATTGCAATGTTTTCAATAAAAAGAACTTTGATAAAAAAAAGATGAAGACCCTAAAAGAACTTATCGACCTTATTTCACTTAAAAAAATTGATGAAAATCGATTTGAAGGAGAAAACTTTCAAACCCCTTGGGGAAGAGTTTTTGGTGGACAGGTATTGGCGCAATCTCTTCATGCGGCTTATCAAACAGTACCCAAAGACCGATTTGCGCATTCTATGCACGGATATTTTATTTTGGGAGGAAACCTAGATTTACCCATAACTTATGAGGTAGACATCATTAGAGATGGAAAGAACTTTACGACCCGACGAGTGGTTGCCTTTCAAGAGGGGCGGGCCATATTTAATATGTCAGCTTCGTTTCAATTAAAACAGCCTGGGGTGGACCATCAAAACGGAATGCCTAATTATATTCCACCCGAGAAACTATTGAGTGATCTAGAGCAATTAGAAATACAAAATATTTCTCCTAAAGTCTATGAAATGTTTAAAAAAATAAAACCAGAAGCCATTGAATTCCGCCCCGTTGAGCAGTTTAACCTTGTGAGTGAGGTTAATACTGCCGCAGAAAGTAATTTTTGGTTAAAATCAAATGAAGTTACTCCTTTCGAAATGCCCATGCAGCATCAACTATTAGCCTACATATCCGACTATGGGCTATTGCGAACCGCAACCTTACCCCACCGTAAAGAATTGAGTAAAGGGACGACTTTCTTTGCCAGTCTGGATCACGCTTTGTGGTTTCATCGTGATTTTAGTTTTGATCAGTGGTTGCTTTATTCCGCGGATAGCCCTAGTGCTTCTAATTCAAGAGGGTTTTCTAGGGGCTCTATTTTTGACAGAAATGGACTGTTGATTGCCTCTGTTGCACAAGAGGGATTAATCAAACAGACACTTTAAAATACTACTTTAGGAATGTTTATTAATTTTAGTAGACTTCCGTTAGTCTTGGCCGATTTATTTTTAATTTGCATCTAATTATTTTATAAAATGGAGATTGTTTTATTGCTTATTTCAGCAGCGATTCTGTTGCTACTAATATTTCAGCTTTTTATAAAAAAGGAAGAAACAACTGATCCTATTCCAGAGTTTCGGCAGCTGATTCAGCATGAATTCAATCAAAATCGAGAGGAGCTTGCTAAGAATTTTAGAGAAAATCGGATAGAATTTACTCAAAGTATTGAAAGACTCAATGAGGCGCTAGGTAAAAAGGCCAAAGAGGATCGTGAGGAATTAAGGAATACGCTAAAAGATTTTCAAGAAGCTTTTTCCAAGAATGTCCACGCTTTCAATGAACTGCAAAAACAAAATTTCGCAAGTATGGGACTCAAGCAAGATGAGCTTGTTAAATCCACCGAATTGAAGTTGGAGAAAATGCGTCAAACGGTTGATGAGAAGTTACACAAAACGCTTGAAGATCGACTGGGTAAATCTTTTGAAGTTGTTACCCAACAATTGTTGAGAGTTCAGAAAGGTTTGGGAGAAATGCAAACTTTGGCCTCCGGAGTCGGTGACTTAAAAAAGGTTTTAAGTAATGTTAAAACCAGTGGTGTTTTGGGTGAAATTCAATTGGGAAATATATTAGAACAAGTTTTGGCCCCTGAACAATATGCTGCCAATGTAAAAACTAAAAAAGGTTCAGATGCTTTGGTTGAATTTGCCATTAAGATGCCGGGTCGGAACACTGAAGAAGGCGCGGTTTACCTTCCAATAGATGCGAAGTTTCCTCAAGAAGATTATCTAAGACTACAAACGGCCTATGAGAATGCGGATGTATTAGCAATTGAAACTTCTTTAAGAGACTTGCTCAATACCATCAAGAAATTTGCTAGAGACATTTCTCAAAAATACATTGATCCCCCACACACAACAGACTTTGGAATTATGTTTCTGCCTTTCGAAGGACTTTATGCAGAGGTAACGCGTCACCCAGCATTGATTGCTCTGTTACAAAGAGAGTATAAGATAATTATCACTGGTCCAACAACATTGGCCGCCATGCTCAATAGCCTTCAGATGGGCTTTAAAACGCTTGCAATTCAAAAGCGGAGCAGTGAGGTCTGGGAAATTTTGGCGAGTGTAAAAAAGGAATTTTCGACTTTTGGAGAAGTGCTAGAAAAAGCGCAAAAGAAAATCAACGAAGCAGATCAAGAGCTAAACAAGTTGGTGACAACAAGAACTAAAATGATGTTATCCAAACTGCGTAAAGTGGAGCAAATAGAGTCCATAAAACCAGACGAAATTGATGAAGAAGATTTGCTAAAGCTGGATTAAATTAATAACCGACCATCACCTCAATATTTGGGTACTGAGCAGTAAATTGTGCAACTCCTTTTTTAGTTACCCGCGTTTTCCAAAGGAATAGTTTTTTTAGTCCTTTCATTTTAGAAAACACTTCAAAAGATGCATCTGTTATCCGGGTTCCATAAAGGTTCAATTCTGATAAGTTATCTAGACCTTCCAGAAATGCGACCCCCCTTATTACTGATAAAATTTTTCTGAATTTTTAATCGAGTTAGATTTTTTAAGTTGGGTAAATAAGCCATTTCATCGTCACTTAACTTAGAATCTATAATGGACAACCAAACAACATGCTCCTTTATTTTATCTAATGATTTAAGATTTTCTTTTGTTATGTTTTCCCCCATGAACTTGAGATCTAAAACAGCGTTTTTATTAGACAGAAATCGGAACTCAAAATTTTCATTTTCTAAATAAATTAAATCGTTTTCTGAGAGATCTTCCAAAACTAAGGTTTCAAGAAAAGGCTTTTCGCGAATATCCACTTCGTATAGGTGGAGGAGTAATTTCTGAATTTTAGCATCTTCTCTAAACGACGTGATGGGTTGCTCAAGTTTAGCGCCTTCTTCTATCCACCACTCGAGAATTTTGGTTTGATCGAAAGAAAGCGGTATTCCTGTTGGCGGCATAAACTTTTCATTTCTTTGGGACATAACAACCCGACTGAAAATCGAACTCTTGTAGGCATTTCCTTTCGATATTCCAGTTTCATTTTCGCCACCTTTTACCAGCAACTCAAAAACCGTCATATTCAACCCTCCAGAAGTGTTCTCATCATTGTGACAGGCCATGCATTTATCTTCTAAAAAGGGATGAATCAAGTCTTCATAAACAAAAAGAGAATCAATAGATCGCGATGAGATGGTGCTTATTTCTTCATAATCATCTCCAAGTTTTTCTTTAATTATTTCGGGGAGATTTTCAGTTAAATAATCTTCTCCATGGGTCATCGAACCACCATAATGTCCAGTAACAGTCAACAGTGTGATTACAATAACATTTCTAAACCGAGAGAGGAAAGTGTTTGTGGGAAGATTTAATGATTTATAGACCCAAACGAGAAAACAAACAACGACAAATAGAATTCCACTCCAACGATGAATATCGATTTGAGATTCAAAATAATAACCATTGTCTCCAAGAAACCATCCAAACAAGGAAGCAATTAAACTGCTTATAAAAGTGAAAAGCCAGCCCAAAGAGATCATTCTGTTTTGGATAATACTTTTTGAATCAGCAAAAAACTCAAAAATCATTGTGAGTAAAACAAATCCGATGGGAAGATGAACAACAAGTGGATGAAGGCTGCCTAAAAAATTTAATAAATCGTAAAACATATAAACTTATTAAGAAAGAATTTCATTAACAACATTTCCACTAACATCGGTCAGGCGGTACCTTCTGCCTTGAAATTTAAAAGTGAGTTTTTCGTGGTCAATGCCCAACAGGTGCATCAATGTTGCCTGAAAGTCGTGTACATGTACAGGTCTTTCAGTAATATTATATCCGAATTCATCAGTAGCTCCCAGCGTAATTCCTTTTTTAATTCCTGCACCTGCCATAAAAATAGTAAAACACCTTGGGTGATGATCTCTGCCATAGTCGTCAGGTTTCAATAAACCCTGAGAGTAATTTGTTCTTCCAAATTCTCCTCCCCAGACCACTAAAGTGTCTTCCAAAAGACCTCTTTGTTTTAAGTCTTTAATCAACCCTGCAGTTGCTTGATCAACTTCCCTAGATTTATTACGAATACTTTTAGGCAAGGTGCCATGCATGTCCCAACCTTGGTGATATAGCTGGATGAATTTAACATCTTTTTCTGCAAGTTTTCGCGCCATTAGACAATTGGCTGCAAAAGTACCAGGAGTTTTACTGTCTTTTCCATAAAGGTCAAAGATGTATTCTGGTTCATCTGATAAATCCATTACTTCAGGAACTGAAGTTTGCATTCTGAAAGCCATTTCATATTGAGACATACGAGCCAGAATTTCAGGATCACCAATATCGGCATGTTGAATTTGTTGAAGCTTGTTCAAATATTTAAGTTGTTCTTCTCTTATATTAGCTGAAACACCAGGTGGATTTTCTAAATATAAAACAGCATCTTTTCCAGCTCTAAACTGAACTCCTTGGTGTTCTGATGGTAAGAATCCATTCCCCCAGAGTTTAGAATATAGTGGTTGTCCAGTTTCTCCTTTTGTAATCAACACAACAAATTCAGGCAAGTTCTTGTTGTCAGATCCCAGACCATAGCTAAGCCATGAACCTATCGAAGGTCTTCCCGGTAGTTGCGATCCTGTTTGAATCAATGTCATCGCTGGATCATGATTAATCGCATCTGTATGCATTGATTTTATGAAGCACAATTCGTCAACGATTTTGGCAGTGTGCGGCATTAAATCACTCATCCAAGCCCCACTGTTTCCATGCTGCTTGAAATTAAAAAGCGATCCTGCCATTGGGAAAGAATTTTGTCCTGCTGACATTCCCGTCAGCCGCTGTTCTCCAATAATACTTTTTGGAACTTCTTGACCAAACATCTCATTGAGTTTTGGTTTGTAATCAAAAAGATCAAGTTGAGAGGGAGCGCCACTTTGAAATAAATAAATTACCCGTTTCGCTTTGGGTGCAAAATGTGGGAGTTTTTGTTTGTTGCTGTCTAAAAGATTAAGAAAGTTACTGTTGCCATAGGCATCTGTTGGACTCATAAGGCTCCCCAAAGATAACGCCCCTAACCCTAATGAAGTTTTAGTTAAAAAATCTCTTCGGCTATAGTTTTTATCGGAATGGTCGTGATTACAATTCATCTATCTTTTCGTGTATGTTTCATTGTGATTCAAAAGGGTATTGGCCACCAAAGTCATCGCCGCAGTTTTAGAAAGACTAAGCCCTCTGTTGTAGGGTGTTTCTCCTACATTAACCAATTTATATGCTTCTGAAGGTTTTGATTTATAATATTTAAGCTGAGAAGAATACATTTCTTTGAGAATTTCAACTTCTTCTTTTTCAGGGTGACGAGAAGTCGCTAGTCGGAAACCATAATCGATTTGTTCCTCAATTGTTTTTCCTGCTTCAAGAAGGATACGTTGCGCAAAAACTCTTGAAGCCTCAAAAAACTGAGGGTCATTGAGTAAAACCAAAGCTTGAAGTGGTGTGGACGTAGTTTGTCTTTTTATGGTACAAACTTCTCTGGAAGTTGCATCAAAAGCCATCATGGAAGGTGGGGGGGAAGTTCTTCTTATAAAAGTATACAACCCACGGCGATACAAGTCTTCACCTTCCGATTCTTTATAATCAAGAAGAAACTGAGAGAAAGTATTTTTCTCTCTCCAAAGACCACTCGGTTGGTAAGGTTTTACGCTTTCTCCTCCAAATTTGTTATTGATCAAGCCACTCACTGAGAGAGCATTGTCTCTGATCATTTCAGCGGGTAAACGAGAACTATTTGCTCTGGACAAGTAAACATTTGTAGGGTCTATTTCGGTTAAACGCTCATTACTTATTGATTGTTGTTGGTAAGTCTTTGACAGCGCCATTTTCTTAATTAATTTCCTAACATCCCATTTGTTTTCAACAAAATCAATCGCAAGCCAATCTAAAAGTTGTGGATGAGAAGGCATGGAGCCTTGTACACCAAAATCAGTTGGAGTGCTCACCAAACCTTGCCCAAACATCATGAGCCAAAATCGATTTACGGTAACTCTTGCAGTCAATGGATTTTCTTTATCAAAAAGCCATTGGCTCAATCCCAGCCTGTTTTTAGGAAGGCCTTTTTTCATCGGAGGAAGCACATGTGGCACTTTGGTCTCCACCGGAAAAGCAGGGGAGGTATAATCGCCTCTATTATAAAGGTAAGTCGTTCTGGGTTTTTCCATCTCCTCCATCACCATAACTTCTAAAACAGGAAAATATGCTTTTATGAATGCTTCCCTTTTTGTTTTTAAATCTTTTTCTAAAACTTTAATTTTAGCGTCAGAATTTACCCAGTGATCTTTAATCAGCCTTTCATTGGGCTTTTCAATTTTGGATAAGGTGTTGTCATAGACCATTTTAACTTCAAGTGCAGTTAATTTATCTTTATAAAATCTAAAATCATCCATTTTCCCTAAGAACAACCCGTTATCTCCTGTCGAAGCCTCTTTGGCTTTGCCAATCGTTAAAGGACGGGTTCTTTCTACTAATCCTTTTTGGAAAACTGGACTAACAGGCTTTATAGATTTATAAAGATTATTAATTATGGAATTGATAATTATTTTAGCACCATTTTTAAAAAGTTTTATGCCATTGGATTTGCCACTTCCATCGTATGAAAAGGTTATTTGATTCCATTCATTAACTCGAATAGAATCTTCAGATTGAATGTGAATCATATTGGAAGGCATGACGTTGATCAGCCTTAAATTTAAAAAATTATTTTGATCGAGGTACAAATCCCAACCCCTCCACAATTCGTTTTTTCCACCAGCAGACCCCAGAATGGTTTGTGTGAAATTCGGCTTTTTTTGACTGGTATTGATCCAAATACTTGCAGCAAAGGCATCGTTCCATTCCAAATTAGGAATTAAGGTTTCTTTGATGATTAATTGGTCATGATCATGCTTAAATTTTAAAGCATTTCCACTGATTCCCTCAACAACTTCAGGAGCTTCTGCCGCAGCTTTTATGTTTGAATTACCATCAATATAAATCTTTGGCTTCTTTCCAGTTTTTTCAAAAGGAAAGTGAGCGATTAATTTTTTATCGATAGATTTTTGGGAGGGTAATTCGTCCTTGTAGGCATAAAAAGTTTCAAGATCTTTTTTGGTTAAAGAAATATTTTTTTCAATACTATTAATGTCTTTGTTAATCTGATCAATCTTACTTTGGGTTTCAGGGTCAGGGAGCGCTAAAAGAGGGCCGTAGTCTCCATCATCACCGGTCATTCCCAGTTCTCGTATGTTATTAAAAAATGAGGTAAGTTGATAGTAATCTTTTTGGGAAATGGGATCAAACTTATGATCATGACATTTTGCACAGGCCACGGTTAGCCCCAAGAAAGCAGTGCTAATGGTTTCTGTTCTGTCAAAAACGTAATTCAAACGCCACTCTTCATC
Source organism: uncultured Flavobacteriaceae bacterium (assembly GCA_905182575.1). Classification (GTDB taxonomy): domain Bacteria; phylum Bacteroidota; class Bacteroidia; order Flavobacteriales; family Flavobacteriaceae; genus UBA8316. Next base: position 33,215 of record CAJJCA010000019.1, read on the forward strand.
CACAACACCACCTTCGGCAGTCATGGGCGTATTTCTGTTAAACGCTGTTGCAAGCTTTTGGGTTGTTGTCGCATCGGGCAAAAGGTCTCCAGCGATTTGCCAAGTTACGAACTGGTCATAAGGCATGTTGGATTTGATTGCATCAATCACCCAATCTCGCCAAGGCCACATGGTTCTTGCTCCATCTGCGTGAAGACCATGGGAGTCTGCATAACGAGAGAGATCCATCCAGTCCACTGTCAATCTTTCTGCGTGAGCATCCGTGGAACAAGAGCCTGTCGATTAATTTTTCGTAAGCATTTTCATCAGGATTTTCAACAAAACTATTAATCTCCTCAAGGGAAGGGGGAAGGCCTGTAAGGTCAAATGTTATCCTTCTTATCAAGGTTTCTTTTGAAGCTGGTGATGAAAAACCCAAACCTTTTTCATCAAGTTTAAGTTTTACAAATTGATCAATAGGATTTGTCAGTCCCGGAAATGCTTTAGAATCTAGATCTTTCTTTTTAGGAGGGATAAAAGACCAATGGTCTTTCCATTCCGCCCCTTGGTCTATCCATTTGAGTAGAATTGCTTTTTCTCGACTGTTGAGCGTAAGGTTTGAATCCGGATTAGGCATTATGACTGCAGGATCAGTACTCAAAATTCTGTGTGCGAGTTCACTGCTGTAGGTAGTACCAGGAGTAATAGCACGCTTTCCGCTATTTAATTTTGAAAACGCGATTGATTCTATGTCAAGTCTTAAACCTGCTTTTCGACTGTTTTCATCTGGTCCATGACAACTATAGCAACGGTCTGATAAAATGGGTTTGACATGGTAATTGAAATCAATGACTTCAGGAAGTTCTTCCTGAGCTGCAATAACCTCTGGAGGAACTTCAATTGTACATGAAGCAAAAATCAAAAAGAAAAAATATATAGTAATAAATGATTTCATTCCAAGCTTAAATTTATTTGTGTATAATATACAATTAATACGGATGAACTTTATACTACCCTATCTTTTTTAGTATTTTTTCTGTGAATTGCTCCTGCATCGTGCTATATTTAGCTCAATTATTATGAACAAGCAGGAGTAAATTTTGATCAAAGTCTCCTAATATTTTTAACTAAAAATCAGCCTTTACAAGTGAAGACTTAATATTTAAATACGACATAAGAAATTGATCACCAATAATTGCTTTGTCAGAGCGTGGATTATCCCTGTTGAAAACCTCTAGATCTTTGCGGTCTAAAACCTTAATAAAACTCTCATTGAGGGTACTTTTCCTGGAATATTTTTAAAGCTTAAATCAAGGTGTTTTTCAAAAAAAAGATAGGCCGCTTTTCTTTTAGAATAGCCGTAATCATGTTTTTCTAAAGCTAGGTGAACATTCTCTACATTTTCTGCTTTGCCATAAGCCTCATAAACTTTTTGTATGTAAGGAAATTCAACTTTATCTACGTTTCTTGTCCAGTCATCTCCATCAGAAATTAGTAATAATGGTCTGGGAGCTGCCAATGCAGCTATTTCTACATTATTGGTTTGATGAAATTCGCTCTTATGAATCGGCATTCCACTTTCACAAACACATCCTCCAAAGAAGTGAGCAGATACTTGAACAACAGGAATTGCGACCTTTATGCGTGGGTCGATGGCTGTTAAAATAAAAGTTTGAGTGCCACCACCCGAAGCACCTGTCATTCCAATTTGCTCTTCGTCCACTTCTGGAAGAGCGGTTAAGTAATCTAAAACTCTCCTTACTGTTCCATGTTTGAAGTAACAATGCAATGGGCATTTTGTGATTAATTTGATTGCTTTCTCCATAGCCGACCATTTCATCACTCAATCCACCGCACCCATTCTTGCCATAAAGGCACTCCTTATTTGGACATAATCAGTAAAGCGTTTGTTTGCAAGATGACCGTGAGGAGTCAATATGGCTGGGGATTTCCCTTCAGATTTCAAGGGACGGTATAGGTTTCCGGTGATATAAAAACCAGGAAAACTTTCAATGGCAATGTTTTCCACACTATAGCCATCCATTATTTTTTTAGGAGAAATAATTGGATTAAAATTTCCTGAAATCTGAGGCATTTTATTCCATTGAATACCCTTTATAATGGTTTTTTTAATGATGTCGGCTCTTTCTTCCCACGAGAATTGATCGTTCCATTGGTTTGAAAACGTATCTAACATTTGTTTTCCTTCAGCCTCAGTCCAATGTTTACCTGTACACAAATCTGGGTTTTCCATGTAGATAAGTCCTTCTTCGGTTTGTACTTTCACTTGCTGCGAAAAGCCATGGAAACTCAAGGCCAATAGAAAAATTAGAATTTTTTTATTCATGATCTGATTGTTTTATAACGAGGGGAATATTTTATCCAACTTCAAATATGTTTTTTCAACCGGAGATTATATAGACTCTTTAAAAATTTCTGGTAATATTAAAAATGCTTTTAAAAGAGAGTCTGATAAATTTATTAGTACAATGTTATATCCAATAGATGAAAATTACTCAGATTCTATAATTTATAATTCAATTAGAGCATAACGTAAAAAGATCCTGAGGAAGAATTGTTGGTTGTATATTTCACGCAACTTATACCGGCAAAAAATATTAATGATCATGGAAAGCTCAGAGCTCAAGTATACCATACATTAGTAGATTAAAAGCAAAGGCATTAAAAAACCCTTTAAAACGTCTTTTGTCTTAAAGGGTAATCTTAAAGTGGTACCTCCAGTACTAACACCATTGATTTAACTAACTAGACCTGAATATGTTATATCAATAGACTTTACACAATGTGTAAAATTATATTCGTTTAGTTTATACATTGTGTAAAGAAATTTCTTCTGTGTAAAGTTCGTAGAATAACTTAAACCTGAAAGTTTTTTTACTTATTTTCCAATATTTTTTTCGTTTTACCATTCAGGGTTATACTTATACTCAGATAGTAAGATTTATTGATTGTTGGTTTAATAAATTGTTTGAACTATTTAATGAGGGATTTGGTGGATTGACACCTTTATACCAAATCAGAAACGAAATCCAAAAGGAATCCGAAGACCTATCGTTGAGATACGATGAACTTGGAGGTGGGAAACCAAAGTAATCTACATAGAGGATTGGTTGAGAGTAGGAATAGATTGAATAACTACCGTTGTGAACTCCCTTGGAAGTATCACGAAACATCTTAGGGAAAAACTAAAAAGTTTCCTTAAGGTGGATTGTATCCTCTTTGGAAGTATAATTATAGTTATAGTTAGAAAAGTTTGAATAAGAAGTTAATAACCTCGAACTGATAAGTATATATAGTTAGAGGTTAATACATTTAAATTAAACATTATGATATCAAAAATATATAGTTCTAATAAACCATTATTCAAAGTTGGAGAGAGAAAGGGACATAGTAAAAAGACCATAGAAAAAATGGTTGAAGAAAGATTAAAAACGAAAAAATCAAAGAAGAACTCAAAACCAATCCCTAAGAAAAAAAAGAAACTTGATGAATGGTTTAGGGGTAAGAGAACAAGAAATTAGATCCTGTAGGATTATATGCTAATTTCTTAATATTTATATAGAAAGGAAAACAAATTATGAAAAGAATAAATTTAAAATGTAAAAACTTAAGTCCAAACCAGACGGAGGATCCGTCTCCAAGAATTATCTGGATTCCCTATCTCACAGAGGGATAAGAAAGAGGATATTGACTGAAAACTGTAGGCACGAATATCTACCTATGAAGTATCAGGCGATAGAAATAAGATCCAATCTTCAGTGATTAAATCAATGGGATATTGATGAGTTGGAAGATGAAGACGAGGTTGACTTAGAAGAGATTCTTAAAGAAATGGGGTATTCTGATGAAGAAGAAGAAGATTTGAAACCATGTGATGTTATGAACATCATCAGACGAAGGAATTACAATCCATTCTAGATGAGTTAGAGGATGATTCCGTTAACGAATTCAATTCACCATCTAAAGGATACAAAGAAGGAAGAAAACTCGTAGATACTCTTCGTAAAGGGTTGTTCAGAAAGTTCTCTGATGATGATTTAGATGAGTTTATGGATGTAATATCAAACTCATTTAATTTAGTAAGAAAATAACTGAAAAACTATTAGACAGTATATATTGCTGGGAGATATGTTTACTAAAAGAGATTACGAACAAAATCCGAATCAAGAATCACACAAATGGAAACAAAAAGAAGGTTCTATCTTGTGATGATATAATCTTTACTAATGGGTTAAGAGAAATCGGATTTGATGAATGGATATCATTAGAATACAATTAACACTTAAAAGGAAATTAAAACTATGTCAGAAAGATTATCAATCGAAGAATTAAAGAAAATTTACGGAGTTACTGAAAGAACTCTGAACACTTGGAAGAAAACTAAATCTCTTCCATTATTACAAATATCCTCACAACACAAATACATCTATAAAGATGATTTGATGAAGTGGGAGAAAAGTTTTATCCACTCGTAATTTAGTTACTTTTCATCGGAGAGAGAGGGTTATCATTTAGTTGGTAATCCTCTTTTTTTGTTACCACTCATATCTCTTATCACCCATCTCCTTACTCCACTCAATTACTGATGAAAAGGAATGTTTCCCTTTGAAGAATTCTTTCCAATTAGAATGGAATACGTGATAACGAACATAAGTTGAGTAAATAACTCTTAGTTCATCCTTTACATACTCAATTGGTTCTTTATTCCAATCTTCTTTGTAAAGATTACTTATCTCAGTTCTTACATCAACCTCACTACCTACGTGAAGATTTCTTGATACATCTTTTGTTCTAAGATAGACACACGTGTATCAAAGTCGGGGTTTCCCCTTAAATGTTGTTTGGTTTCTTAAATCTTGTTTACTTCCTTTCTTACCACTCTCATAATCCTCCTTATTCTTTAGAATCTTTAAAAGTACGAACTTGAAAACCAATAGATATATTAAACTGAAAATCATCAGAATATTTTTGAACACCTTCATATCCCTTTACCATTTTAACTTTCCATCCTACACTTTCACCTAAACCTTTAGAATCATCACCATTGATTTGAAGTTTCTTACTCTTGATTTTATCTTTCAGTTTAGAGATTTCTTCCTCCCATTTCTTAATCTGAACCTTTCCGTTAAACATATAACGATGGTTATCCCTATACTTCTTATAGTTCTCTCTTTCCTTTGGTTTAAGTGAATCAAAAACCTCAGTTGGTAGATATTCTAAAAAGAACTTCTCCCCTTTACTACGATACTCTTTTTTTCTCTTCATATGTAAGGATTTATATGTGGTGGTATCAGACAAATGTAGTGAAATACTACCACACTTACACTCGTATATTGTTATTGTATTTGAGGGGTGAGGTTTTCCTCCTTCGTTTTGAAAAGTGAGAATCAGTATTAAAATTAAAGATTATGTATTACGAATTAACAGAAGAAGAAACTCAATTTATTATTAGTTGTATTCAAACATCAAAATACCTTCTTGATGAAAAGAATGAAAAGATTATTGAATCAATCGTGAGTAAATTCTAAAAAAATTTGAATAAAACTAAAGTGGTGGTATCACTAAAAAAACAAACTAATACCACCACACTTGTGTTCGTATATTAGTAAGGTAATGAGGTTAAGGTTTCACCTCTTAAAGAAACTTAATTAAAATAGAAATTAAAATGGGTTTTAGAAGTTTGATTATTAGTGGAGTTCCAAAAGAGGAAATGGAAAAAGGTTTTGAGATTATTCCCAAAAGAGAAGTGGAGTGAAATCGTTGAGAAAGATGGAATGATTTTCTGTAAAAACGATATGAATTGGAAATGGTATGGAAGTTATGATATGGTGAATCGTTGGAATGAGTTTATGAGTGAATTGGAAGAAAAATATGAGGATGAGGGATTCTTTACTATGGTTATAGGTGAAGATGGAGGAATGGATTA
>CAJJCA010000020.1 GCA_905182575.1 uncultured Flavobacteriaceae bacterium
AGCGACAATGAACATTAAACTGTAGATGTGAATGCCAAAGCCTCCAATCTCGAAGAGTGTTGAGCTGGGAGCCCAATTAAATTTCAATAATATCATTTTTAGTTTTTAATCTATTTGTTGGTTAAAAGTAATGTAAATCTTTTATTTTAATATTTAATCTTCACTATGGAACAGGATCATGACCTTTTCCTCCCCATGGGTGGCACATAGAGAGCCTTTTCAATAGTAAGAAAACTACCCTTAAAAAGACCATGTCTTTTCATAGGCTTCTAATGCATATTGAGAGCAGGTAGGGGTGAACCGACAACTGGGGGGAAATAATGGGGAGATGAGTATTTGATAGGTTTTAATCAAAATTATAAAAGGAAAAATTAAAATTTTTCTCATTTTTCAAAGAAATTAATCAATTGAAAATGTAGTTCCCTCTTTACCGTCCTTCAATTGAATGCCAGATTCCATAAGCTGGTCCCTGATTTGATCTGAAGTTTCAAAGTCCTTATTCTCTCTCGCTTTATTCCTGAGTTTTATTAATAAATCAACAGCACCAGTAAGTTTAAGTGTTGTATCAGAGCTTTTTTTTTGTTCTTTTGCAATTCCCAAAACCTCGTGAATAAATTCAGGCATCATCTTGCTTAAAGTCTCCCATTGGGAAACGCCAATCGGATGGTTTTTATGAATAACAAGATTTATGAATTTTACAGCATCAAAAAGCTGAGCGATTAATAGCGGGCTATTAAAATCATCATCCATTGCAGCATAACATTTTTTGAGCCACTCTTTTGTGTCAAATGCTCCGTCCTCATTTGCTGGTTTAAGCTCAGGTAACTTATTTACGGCCTCCATCAAACGATAATAACCCTTTTCTGAAGCATTTAAAGCATCTTCGCTAATGTCTAAAATGCTAGTATAGTGGGCTTGAAGCATGAAAAACCGAAACACTTCAGGAGAATAAGGTTTCTTAAACATTTCGTTCTTACCCGTAAACAGGTCCATTGGAAGAATATTATTTCCAGTAGATTTAGCCATTTTTTTACCATTTAAAGTTAGCATATTGGTATTTACCACGATCTGTTGGGTGAAATTTTTTATTAATTGCTTCTGCTTGGGCAATTTCACATTCATGATGAGGAAATTTTAAGTCCATTCCTCCTCCATGAATATCAAAAGAAGCCCCAAGGTATTTGGTGCTCATTGCCGTACACTCCAGAGTGCCATCCGGGAAAGCCATCACTCCATGGAGAAGGCCATCGCATGATGTGCTCTGCTTCTGCTTTTTTCCAGAGCGCAAAATCTTAGGGTTTTTTTTATCACTTTGCCCGTCAAGGTTCGGGTATTGTGAATGAGATCCTCAATTTTTCTTCCGACTTAATTTTCCATAAGCGTGGTTTTATTGAATTTAAAACATCAAAATAAACAGAACCATTAACCTCATAGGCAAATCCCTCATTGAGAATGTCTTTTACCAATTCGATTTGTTCAATGATGTGACCTGTTGCTGTTGGCTCTATTCCTGGGGGAAGGTTGTTGAACTTTTCTAATATTCGGTGAAAGTCTACAGTGTAAAACTGAACAACTTCCATAGGCTCTATTTTTTCAAGCCTTGCTTTTTTAGAAATTCGATCTTCTCCAACATCCTCATCATTTTCTAAATGACCTGCATCCGTAATGTTTCTAACGTAACGAACTTTATATCCAAGGTGCTTTAAATATCTGATAAATTAAATCGAAGAAGAAATAAAAGTCCTGCAGTTTCCCAAATGAACATTGCTATAGACCGTTGGTCCACAAACATACATCCCAACATGACCTTCAACCAGTGGCACAAAAGGTTCTTTTTTACCACTCAAGGAATTGAAAACGACTAGCGAGCTATCAATCAAAATTCAGTATCTAATTTTATGTAATCTAAAAACTCTCTTTTACATCTTTTCCTTTAAACTTCTCCGCAAATTCAGAAGTTACAGTGCTGCTACTAATATCGCTTATCCCTCTTGAATTAACACACAAATGTTTGGCATCAATCACACAAGCAACATCTTCAGTTTTTAACACTTTCTTGAGTTCATTAACAACCTGAAGAGTTAAGTCTTTCTTGAACTTGAGGTCGTTTGGCATAATAATCTACAATTCTATTCATCTTAGATAGACCCACGACTTTCCACTTGAGATGTAAGCAATGAGCTTTCCCAACTATTGGTAATAAATGATGTTCGCAAGTAGAGTAGAGGGTAATGTTTTTCTCAACCAACATTTCACCGTATTTATACTTGTTCTCAAAAGTTGATGATTTTGGTTTGTTCTTAGGATCCAAACCACTAAAGATCTCATTAACAAACATCTTGGCGACCCTACGAGGAGTCCCGCTCATGCTGTCATCTGTTAGGTCCATTCCTAAGACTTCAAGGATCTCCTGAATTTTTTCTTCAATAAGTAATGTTTTTTCAACATTACTAAGAACGAAAGCGTCTTTTCTAAGAGGAGTTTCTGTAGATGTCCCTTGGTGGTTGTCCGCCAAATCATCTTGATTATCAATTAACATGTTTTCTGTCTTCATAGTGCATTTAAGTGGCACAAATATAGTTATTTATGAATTAATTAAATAAGGTAAATGGACTCTTTAGCGATTCTTGCTTAAGAATTTCAATTAAAGTTTTAAGGAATAGGTAACAACTATTTGAACCTGATCATTTTTAAGATCAATAGGATCGTCAAGTCCTTTTTGATAAATGAGCTCTGTTCTTTCTGATTTCTGTTTTAGAAAGGTGGCACTTAGGTTGCTTCCGCCAAAATCATATCCAATACCCAAGGAGTATCCTTTGCTGAAATCAGGTGTTGTTTTATTGAGGTTCTGATGAGAGAAATATCCGCCTCTTAAACTTAATTCTTCTATGCGATATTCTCCTCCAATACGATAAGTTGCTGCCTTTTTTAGGGTGGATTTAATTTCTTTGTTTAGATTAATATAATCATCATTTCCTTGTTGGGTGTCAAACTCAATGTTTTGAAAGTTAACCAGATTGTATTCAAAACTGATTAATCCTTTTCTGCCAAATATGTAGGCCAATCCTGTAGAAAGTTTTGAAGGAGTTTTGACGTTGTATTCATAGAGGTTAATTATTTGAGGATCGACCTCGTCACTACTGTCTTCTCTATAAGTAGCAACATATTGAACAAGTTCTTCCTGAATACGATACCAAGTAGGGCTTTGATAACTCAACCCAAGGCGAATGTTTGGAGAAGGTTTGTAGATTGCTCCTAGTTGAATAGAAAATCCATCTGCTAGGGTTGAGAGCTCATTTTCAAACTCAGTTTCAATGAAGTCTGAACCAACTCCATAATTGTTTTCACGCAAGTAATCAGTTCTTTTAAATTCGCTGTTATAACTGTTTATATTCATTCCTAAATACAAATTATCCCTGTATTGGGTACTGATGGTAAAACTATGTTTTTTATTTGCACCCGACTCAGTCACAAAAAAATTGTGATTTAAACTGTTTATTTTGAGGATTACTAGCTGAATTATAGTCTGTGTTGTTGGAGACCTCACGCAATGGATTTATGATGAAGGATTGATAGCCCAAAAATGCTTGTTGGGCATCGAAACCGATGTTGTCTCCGAGGTATTGATAGACATTAGAAACTCCTTCACCAACTGCTAAGTCAATATTAACAAACCGAACTCCTTGTGCAAAGGATAAAAAATAATCATCTATCCCTTTACTTGGATTGACCCCATAAGCATTAAATTTAGAATCAAAACGTTGGTCTCCTTTAAAATTATAAGCAAAACTCAATTTTGAAAAATCACTACTTCCATTGGTCATGACAAAAACAATTCCAAATTGGTCGATGTTGGTTGCTCCTGAATTGATATTTCTAAAATTATTAAAATAACCAGCATCAATTTGGTTTTTAGTATAATTTAAGGAAACGCCCAATTCTGAGTGTAAAAAGACAGCGGCAGCAGCAGGATTCTCACTTATGGCAGACATGTCACCTCCGAGGGCATTAAAAGCCCCTCCAAGGGCTACAAACCTTGCCGTTCCTTTTAACTGGGGACGAGCGTATCGCAATGCGTCTTCTATGTACTGTCCTAAAGTCAGGTTTGTATATAAGAATAGCGTTAAAACAATTAATATGTTTTTAGTTTTCATGTTTTGAAATTTGAGATTAATTAACGACCTCTTGAGCTTCTTCCACTACTTCTACTACTTCCCCGACCACTTGAGCTACTACTGCTGCTTCTCCCAGAACTGTAGGAGGGGGAAGAAGAACTTCTTCGGGAATTGTAATTGGTCGATTTATAGCTGCTAGTATTGGCGCTACTTCTGCCAGCATTGTAGTTTTGATTACCACTTGAGTTTGACTTTTTAGTTGTTGTCGCTGGTCTATTGGCCGCAGACCTTACTCCTCCGCTGGAGGGGGTATAAATCACCTTTTTTGGGGTGGAGGTAGAGGTTCGTACGGTGTTTGGTTGACGATTATTAGCCGCTTGGGAAGTAACATCAGAAGTTCTTACACGATTTTGAGAAGACCTACCTGCATTATAATGAACTATTTTGTTAGCGCCAGAAACTCTGGTGCTGACACCTGACGTTTGTCTGCTGGTTGTTGAACGATTAGTTGATCGATTCAACCTAGCAACAGTTTGAGAAGACCTCCCACCTCTGGAGGTTTTGGAACGAGAATATCTTGAATAGCCTCTATTCAAACCATACCTTGAATAAGGTCGGTTATAAGCATAATTTCTGTATCGATTAAACCTGTGATAAGGAGCATAATAATTAAAACCATATCCAAAGTTTCTGAAGGGAGAGTAGAAACCAATGCCCCAAAGAGGACCACGGTAATATCCTCTATAAAAATCATAAGGTCGATAGGGACTCCAATAAGGATTGTTGAACCCTCCGTAAGAAAAACCACCAAAACCAAAACTATTCCCGTAAAAACCATTCCACGGATTGTTATTGACTAAATAAACTTCTGTTCTATTCGTACTTGCACCCCATGGTGCTTGAGAGTTTACTTGAACATTACCAGTATTGGTTTGACTAGAATAGTTTTCAGTATCTGTGTAAGCATAATCCTGCCCATCATCTATAGAAGAATAATCATCTGCTATATTACTAAAATAGTTCTGATATTTATCACCATTTTTAGTGTTTTGAGTTTCTGGACGCACTTCAGGTCTTTCAACCGATGAACTGCCATAAATCCCATCAGTGGCATAGTAAGAAGACCCTTGATAGCTTCCACAGGATAGAAATGTCAATACAAGAGAAAAAGCAATTAATTTATTAAACGGATTTAAATTTTTTATTGTTTTCATAGTTGACAGATTTTTTAATGAATGACAGAAAAAATAGTAGTTTTGTGCATCATTAGATTAATCATTTTAAAAACAAAATCTGTGCCAAACTTCTTATGGGGAAAAAATTAACATCACGCAGCGAAGACTATTCTAAATGGTATAACGAACTTGTTGTAATGGCAGACTTGGCCGAAACTTCTGCTGTCAGAGGTTGTATGGTTATAAAACCTTATGGCTTTGCGATATGGGAGAAAATGCAAGCCGAGTTAGATAAAATGTTCAAAGCTACAGGGCATGAAAACGCTTACTTCCCTTTGTTCGTTCCAAAAAGTTTATTCGAAGCAGAAGAAAAAAATGCAGAAGGTTTTGCAAAAGAATGTGCCGTAGTTACACATTATCGATTGAAGAACGACCCTGATAATAATGGAAAATTGATTGTTGATCCAGAGGCAAAACTAGAAGAAGAACTGGTTGTGCGCCCTACCAGCGAAGCAATCATATGGAGTACTTATAAAAATTGGATTCAATCTTATAGAGACCTTCCGATACTTATTAATCAATGGGCAAATGTTGTTCGTTGGGAAATGAGAACAAGATTATTTTTAAGAACCGCCGAATTTTTATGGCAGGAAGGACATACTGCTCATGCTACAAAAGCGGAGGCGTTGGAAGAAACCTTATTGATCAATGGCTTGTATGCTGATTTTCTAAAAAAATTTATGGCAATTCCCGTAATACAGGGGTTAAAAACTGAAAGTGAACGTTTTGCTGGAGCAGAAGAAACCTATTGTATTGAAGCATTGATGCAAGATGGTAAAGCACTTCAAGCAGGAACTTCACATTTTTTAGGTCAAAACTTTGCAAAGGCATTTGATGTAAAGTTTGCCACGAAAGAAGGAAAACTAGAATATGTTTGGGCATCTTCATGGGGGGTTTCAACTCGTTTGATGGGGGCTTTAATTATGACTCACAGTGATGACAAGGGCTTGGTATTGCCTCCAAATCTCGCGCCAATTCAAGTCGTTATTGTGCCGATATTCAAAGGAGATGACCAATTGGACGAAATTTCTAAAGTTGCAATTCCACTCAAGGAATCGCTAGTTAGTCAGGGAATCTCTGTGAAATATGATAACTGTGATAATTTTAAGCCTGGATATAAGTTTAATGATTATGAATTAAAAGGCGTGCCCATTAGAATTGCCATTGGACCACGTGATCTTGAGAATAACGTTGTCGAAATGGCAAGGCGGGATACGCTAGAAAAATCATCAGTTCCTTTGGAAGGAATCAGTGACCATATCAAAAAAACGCTAAAAGAGATTCAAGATCGTTTATACATCAAAGCTTTAAACTTTAGAGAAGAGCACATAACAACGGTTGATAATTTTGAAGAATTTCAATCAGTATTGTCTATTAAAACTGGATTTATTTCTGCCCATTGGGATGGAACTTCAGCGACAGAAGAAGCAATTAAAAAAGCGACTAAGGCAACCATCAGGTGTATCCCTTTGGAAGGCGATAAAGAAGATGGTGTTTGTGTTTATTCAGGAAAACCTTCTGTTCAGCGCGTTCTTTTCGCAAAAGCATATTAAAAAGTTAAAGTTGGTAATTGTAGCGTTTGTCCGCTAATATATCTTTATAAAAAAGTTTTTGTTTAATTGTAAAACTCAAGGAAGGTTGGGGTGAGGCATTATTTTTCATTTTATAAAAGACAATTTGTTGAATGACTTTCATGCGAATAAACAGGTCTTTATAAGCCATAAAAATATTGTAATTGGATTGTAAATATGAATGAGTTTGGAATTTAAACCATTAACTTCAATCATTCTAATTCCTTTTTTTATTCAAAGGTTTCCCAGTTTTTAATCTTAATGTCAAATCTACCATAACCAAAATTTGGGAGTGCATTTGCTCATTTCTCAACAAATTTCATTAGGTGTTTTGGCTTTTTACACCTTGCTTCAAGTATTGAGGTGCCCTGTTGTGATTCCCGATAGGCTCTAAGAGTACTAACTCTCCTTTCGCTAGGACTTTACCTCGGTAGGATATAAACTTAGAATTGAAGCCCTCCATTCGGTTTCTTGCTCGCATGTTTTTTTAAGCAGTGATTAAAAACTTGACTTTCCATCAACAATGATTTGAAAGAATTCCTTTTCACCAATTGAACTGATGCAAGTCTCACCAATCAGGGTTTTTATAATACAAAACCTCTAATTTATAAGGGTAGTACAGAAGTATAGTAAGATTTCTGAAGGTGAATAATTAATTATTAAAAAAGTCAATCTTTATTGGTGTGTTTTCGTTCGGTTTCATAGTCTTGTTGGGCAAAGGGTAGACTAGTGAATAATAATGTTAAAGACAGGTGAAGTAGATTTTTCATTTGATACTTCAATTTATTATATACAAAATTTAGGAAATTTTAGGTAAACAAGATCAACCGCTTTAAAAAATCAAGAATGACCAAAAAATAAATAATTAAAATTGGTGTTGTTTTCGGTTGTTTAATAATTTTTTTCTTCTAAATTTGCCAACTGAAAATAATGGCCCGTTCGTCTATCGGTTAGGACGTTAGGTTTTCATCCTAGAAAGAGGGGTTCGACTCCCCTACGGGCTACAGATTTAAAACATTACAAATGGCAAATCACAAATCCGCATTAAAAAGAATTCGTTCTAACGACAAGAAACGTCTACGCAATCGTTTTCAACACAAAACAACACGTAACGCAATTCGAAAACTAAGAGGCACTTCCGATAAGAAAGAAGCCTTAATTCAATTTCCAACTGTTGTTTCTTTGGTTGATAAATTAGCTAAGAAGAATATTATTCACTCTAACAAGGCTGCAAATATCAAATCAAAGTTGGCGAAGTTTGTTGAGAAACTTTAATTGTAGTTAACGACTGGTCATAAATAACCTTAATTGGTTTTTAAGAAAATATATCATATCTCTAGGGTTGTAACTCTAGGTAATTTTTATTTTTATATGTTTTAATTGTTATCTATTTATTTTAGTAAGTAACACTATATCAAAAAAAAAGCTTTCCGAAATGGAAAGCTTTTTTTATTATGAATTCATTGAAATCAGAAATTCTTCGTTGTTTTTAGTTTTCCTAAAGCGATCATTTACAAATTCCATTGCTTCTACTGGATTCATGTCCGCCAAATACTTTCTCATGATCCACATGCGTTGTAAGGTCTTTTCATCTAATAACATGTCATCTCTTCGAGTGCTTGATGAAACGAGGTCTATGGCAGGAAAAATCCTTCTGTTAGCGATTCTTCTATCTAACTGAAGCTCCATGTTACCCGTACCTTTAAATTCTTCAAAGATTACTTCATCCATTTTCGATCCAGTGTCTGTCAAAGCGGTTGCAATGATTGATAAAGATCCTCCTCCTTCTATATTTCTTGCCGCTCCAAAGAATCTTTTGGGCTTGTGAAGTGCATTTGCATCAACTCCTCCACTCAAAATCTTACCAGAGGCAGGTTGTACCGTATTGTATGCTCTTGCTAATCGAGTTATAGAATCGAGTAGAATGACAACGTCATGTCCACATTCAACCATTCTTTTGGCTTTTTCAAGTACAATTTCAGCAACTTTCACATGTCGCTCGGCAGGTTCGTCAAAAGTTGAAGCAACTACCTCTCCGTCAACTTCTTTCGCATATCAGTTACTTCCTCAGGTCTTTCATCAATTAATAATATCAATTGATAAACTTCAGGGTGGTTTGCAGCAATTGCATTTGCAATATCCTTTAAAAGCATTGTTTTACCAGTTTTGGGCTGGGAAACAATCATTCCTCTCTGTCCTTTTCCAATAGGAGAGAACAAGTCAATGATTCGTGTTGAAACAGTGCTTTGTTTGTCTGCAATATTGAATTTTTCATCAGTAAATAATACTAATAGTGGTGATGGAAAAGGATCACGCACTACTTTGGGGTCTAGCCCATTAATTTTATTTACTTTGATAAGAGGAAAGTATTTTTCTCCTTCCTTTGGTGGACGAACAGTCCCAAGAACAGTATCTCCTGTTTTCAGTCCAAAAAACTTAACTTGAGATTGAGATACATAAACATCATCAGGAGAGGATAGGTAATTAAAATCCGAAGATCTTAAAAATCCATACCCTTCAGGCATCATGTCTAAAACTCCCTCGGTATCAATAATTCCCTCAAATTCAAAATCAGGCTCACGATAACGATTTCTATTATCTCTATTGTGATTAACCTCTTCTCTTTTTCGTTTTTGGTTATTATTGTTATTCTTATTTTTGAGGTTGTTTGGATTGTTGTTACTGGCGTTACTATTATTATTGTGGATGTTAGGATTGTTCTTGTCTGCGTTGTTATTCCCTTGAACTGGCTTTGACCTTTGTTCTTGTGGATTAGCAGTTTTTTGTTCTATGGCTTCTCCGGGCTTTTTTTTCTCAGGTTTGACCTTTGCTTTTAAGGGTGCTATTTTTTTGACATGTTTAGCCTCTGGTTTCTTAGAAATTATAGGATCGGTCTCCTTTTCTTCGGCGACAGCTTTAATTGCTGCAATGTCTATGATTTGATAGATCAGCTCTAGTTTTTTTAAGCCTGCCATTCTTTTAACTCCGAGAGTTTTGGCAATTTCCTGTAAATCTGAAAGTTTTTTACTTTTTAGCGTTGCTATTTCGTACATACGAAAGTATTAATTACGGTAAGAATAAATGATTAATATAATATCGAAAATATGGTCTGTGGGTAGCGAAGATTAGTATTGCTACAGGACAATATTACAAATTTTATTTTAAACCAACATTGTTTTTAAAAAAACTTATTTTTGTGATAAATTTAAGTAAATGATTCAAAGAGTTCAAACTGTTTTTTTAGTCCTAATATTGTTCTTATTTGGAGTTGCCCAAGCTTGTTTAGCTATCCCAAAAGTTCTTAAATATTCTATCATGACATGTGTTTCTGACGATTTCATTCTCTACCTATCTTTTTCAGCTTTGCTTGTTTTAACGGCGATCTTCTTTTTTAAAAAGAGAAAAATTCAATTGCTATTGAATCGAATTCAACTCTTTCTTCATTGGGTGGTACTAATTATACTCTCAATATCATTTGCTTTTTGGGAAGGATTTAGTAATGAGGATTTGTGGTTGTTGGTTCCGTCATCAAGTATTTTACTAATTCTTTTTGCAAATAAAGGAATCAAAAAAGATGATAACCTCATTCGTTCTCTTCGACCGTATTCGTTAAATTTTTCCTCTAGCACCGAGTTCAACTACTCTCTAGGTTTTCGATTTTTCCTTTGTCAAGAGTAAATCTCAGCATAGTTCTTATTTTGTGAAACCCATAGACCCCAGCTGCCCCCGGATTCATATGAAGTATCCCCAGCTTTTTATCGGACATTACTTTTAAAATATGTGAATGCCCACAAATGAATAGCTTAGGTCTTTCCGTTTGAAGCAATTTTCTTACTCTGGAGTTGTAACTCTCAGGATATCCTCCAATATGAGTCATAAATACTTCGACACCTTCACAATTAAATCTCAAGTCTTCTTTAAATATACTTCTCAGTTCATGACCATCGATATTTCCATAAACAGCCCGTAGTGGTTTCAATTTTGCCAGCTCATCTGTAACACTAGCAATTCCTATATCTCCAGCATGCCATACTTCATCTGCTTGTTTAACGTATTTTAAAATGACATCATCCAAATGCCCGTGCGTGTCAGATATTAATAATATTTTTTTCAATGTTTAAAAATTAAATATTTGTTTTTTTTAGTGTCATCTAATTGATGTCAAATATAAATTTTATTAGCATTTTAATTTTAGATTTATTAAAAGGATTAAAATCAATATCTTTGATCGGAATAATAATTAATGAGTCAGTCTAGGTATTTTCTCGATTTCTCCTATTTAGGAGACACTATCATGGTTGGCAGCGCCAGCCAACGTAACCAGTGTTCAGCAAGTGATTGAAGAGGCTTTGTTTGCAACAACAAGAAAAGAGACCCTTGTTTTTGGAGCAGGAAGGACTGATACAGGAGTTCACGCCAAACAAATGATTGCACATTTTGATGCTGAACTTGATATGAAAGAAGGAAAAACAGCTTGTCTACCAATTGAACAGTTACCTTCCTAGAGACATCGCGGTAAAACATCTTTTTAAAGTAAATAACGATGCTCATGCACGTTTTGACGCCATAGAGCGTTCCTATGAATATCACATGTGTACCGAAAAGGACCCTTTTGAAGCACATCGTCATTATCATATTAGATCCATTCCTGATATTGAATTGATGAATCAAGCAGCGAAAATCTTGTTTGAATATGAAGACTTTGAATGTTTTTCAAAGAAAAAAAACAGATGTAAAAACTTTTCTTTGTAAAATAATTCATGCAGAGTGGACATTGAAAGGCTCTCATTATGTCTTTAATATTTCGGCCGATCGTTTTTTAAGAAATATGGTGCGAGCCATCGTGGGAACACTTTTAGAAATTGGATTGAAAAAAAAAGACTTAAATGATTTTAGAAAAATAATAGAAAGTAAAAACAGAAGTGAAGCGGGCCTATCGGTTCCTGCAAAAGGTTTGTTTTTAACCAAAATCACCTATCCAAAAAGTATATTTTTATAAAATGAATAAAGAAAAAGGGAAAATTTTTGATTTAAAGATATTTTTAGAATTGATGCATTATGTTAAACCTTACAAAGGGATTTATTATTTTGTTATGGGAGCAGCAATTCTTCTTTCAATTTTCTCAACACTTTCCCCTTATTTGCTAAAAGTTGCTGTGGACGACTACATTCGACCGAAGGATTACAATGGTATGCTTTTGATTATAAGTTTAATGCTTGTCGCCCTTATTCTAGAAGTTGTTTTTCAGTTTCTATTTGTTTATTTCGCTAACTGGTTGGGTCAGAATGTGATTCGCGACTTGAGAATGAACATTATATAAAAAAATAATAGGATTTAAAATGTCTTATTTTGACAAATCTGCGATTGGTATGTTGGTTACTAGGGCCATAAATGATGTGGAAACAATTGCTAGTATTTTTTCGCAAGGACTCTTTATGATCATCGCTGACTTTCTGAAAATGGGATTGGTTGTCGTTGTCATGCTGTTAGTCAATTGGAAATTATCATTAATTGTTTTTTCAATTCTTCCATTGATCTTATATGCGACCCGTTTGTTTCAGAAGTCAATGAAAATAGCTTTTGAAGAAGTAAGGCTGCAAGTGGCCAACCTCAATTCTTTTGTTCAAGAAAGAATTAGTGGAATGCAAATTGTTCAATTGATTGCAGAGAAAAATCGAAAATCAAAACTTTAAAAGTATAAATGAGAAGCATAAAAAAGCATGGCTCAAAACGGTTTGGTTTAATTCCATCTTTTTCCCTGTTGCTGAAATCGCATCTTCCCTTACCATCGGGTTATTGGTCTGGTTTGGCGGTCTCAACGTGGCAGCTGGTGGCGCCATAACCTTAGGTCAAATCTTTTTGTTTATTCAAATGTCTCAAATGCTTTTCAGGCCATTGCGTCACATTGCAGATAATTTAACACCCTTCAAATGGGAATGGTTGCAGCGGATAGGATTTTTAAAATATTAAGAACTGAAAGTCAAATAGAAGACCTTGGGACTTTGAATCCGGATAAAATCGATGGGGGTATTAGTATAAAAAACCTTAGATTTTCCTATATAACGGGAGAAGAAGTTCTTCATGGCATCAACCTAGAAATAAAACCAGGGGAAAAAATTGCTGTTGTAGGTGCAACCGGGGCAGGAAAGTCAACCATTATAAATTTGCTTTCTCGCTTTTATGAGTTTGATGAAGGCTCAATTTTATTAGATAAAAATTCCATTAAAGATTTCTCTTTAAACGGGCTGCGAAAACACATCGGAATTGTGCTCCAAGATGTTTTTCTTTTTGCAGACACGATTTACAATAACATTACGCTTTATGACACCGATATCGATGAAGAAGATGTTTATTATGCAGCCAAGGAAATCGGGGTTCACGATTTTATCCTCTCGCTTCCGGGAGGATATCAATACAATGTTAAGGAAAGAGGGGTGATGTTGTCTTCAGGTCAACGCCAATTGATATCTTTTTTAAGAGTTTATCTGTCAAATCCAAGCATTCTCATTTTGGATGAAGCAACTTCAAATCTTGATACAGAAAGAAATGATTAAAAGTGCAACAAAGAAAATAACAAAAGGAAAAACTTCGATATTAATAGCTCATCGACTGTCAACAATTAAAAATGCAGACCGTATTGTTGTTATGGAAAAAGGAAATATCGTTGAAATTGGGACACACAAGGAATTGTTAGCAAATGAAGAGGACACTATTCCCAGCTTCATAAAATTCAATTTTTAGCCTCAGTTGTTTAATTATTTTAGAAAATAGAAAGGTCTTCTGTTATCATTCTTCTCAGATCTTCAGTGTTTTTAAACTTACAAAAACCTCCATCTTTTATATAAGATATCTTACCGGATTGCTCAGAAACAACAATCACCAAAGCATCTGTTTTTTCAGAAATCCCAAAACCAGCTCTGTGTCTCAAGCCAAACTTTAAAGGTATAGCTGTTGAATCTGAAACGGGAAGCACTACTCTGGTAGCAATGATTTGATTGTCTTTTATGATAATCGCGCCATCGTGAACCTAACGCTCTTGAAAAATATGGTTTCAAGTATTTGGGCACTCAACTCAATATTGGCTTGATCAACAGTATTTTTTATAAAATCAAGATTATTTCCTCTTTCTAATACGATGATGGCTCCTGTTTTTTCGTTTGCCATCTTTTCAGCGGCACTAAGTAAGGCCGTTAAATCGATCTTAATAATTCCTTGATTTTGATTGAAAAAATTAAAATAACGAATGACATTTCTTTTTGAAGCAAAGTTAGAAGAGCCAATGAGTAAAAGAAATTTTCTGATGCGTGATGCAATCAAAGCAAAAAATCCTATTGAAGAAGAGTATTGGGCAAAAAGACAACTTGTTAAAAAGATTCTACTTAACAGTTTGTACGGTGCTATTCTAAATCCAGGTTGTAGATTCTTTGATAACCGTATTGGACAGTCAACTACACTTTAAGAAGTTTGTACAAGTAATATAACAATAGTGCTACCAGCAGTATGTCTAAAACATCTGTGAAGGAAATATCGAGAAAATCAAATCTACTCAAGGGATTGGCTTTTTGTAAAATTAGGAAACTAATGTAGGGTTTCCAATAAATCGACACATTCTTTGGCTTCCTTCACATCATGGACTCTTAAAATTTGAGCACCTTTTAACAAAGCTACTGAATGCAATACGCTACTGCCGTTTAAAGCCTGTTCGGGCTTGATGTTTAGTTTTTTATAGATCATCGACTTTCTGGAAATTATATGGTAATTCTTGATTTAAAGTATGAAATAATTTTAAATTTTTTAAAATCTCATAATTATCCTTCAATATTTTTTCCAAATCCAAACCCTGGATCAATGATTATGTCGTTGATGCCATGCCCATAAGCTTCTTGTACTTTTTCTGAGAAATAATAAAGCATCTCTTGAATGATATCATCATATTTTGGATTGGCCTGCATGTTCTTTAGATTACCTTTCATGTGCATTAAAACATAAGGGACACAGTGCTTTCCAACAACTTTCATGAGTTTAGAATCGAATTTTCCTCCTGAGATGTCATTGATCATGCAGGCACCAATTTTCAAACTTTCATCGGCGATTTGACTTCTGCAAGTGTCAATTGAAAAAAGTGCATGAGGAA
This sequence comes from uncultured Flavobacteriaceae bacterium, assembly GCA_905182575.1. GTDB lineage: Bacteria > Bacteroidota > Bacteroidia > Flavobacteriales > Flavobacteriaceae > UBA8316. The sequence continues at coordinate 15,057 of CAJJCA010000020.1, forward strand.
ATTTACGCACAAGCTTCTCGAGTACTGGAAACAACCGTCTTGACTCTTCTTCTTCAGAGATTTCTTCGGCACCTGGTTTTGAACTACAAGCCCCAATGTCAATAAAAGTAGCACCGTCAAGCAACATTTCCTCTGTTTTCCTTAAAGCATTTTCGACATCAATATATTTTCCCCCATCATAAAAAGAGTCTGGAGTAAGATTGAGAATCCCCATTATTTTAGGAGTATTTAGATCGATAAGTTGACCATTGCAGTTTAGGGTCATGGATTTATTTTAATAGTTTTGAATAACTTTTTCCTTAAGCCCTCAAGGAGTTAAAAAATTTATCGAAATTTACATTAAATTTTACAATATAAATGGATACTACCCAACTTCAATATCACAGGGTAATTGACAACTGTAAGTCACTCTTCAAAAAGAAAATGCAAGACTATGGTAGTGCATGGAGAATTCTTCGACTTCCCTCATTAACCGATCAAATATATATTAAGGCGCAACGCATTAGAGGCTTGCAAATCAATACAACTCGAAAAGTTGATGAAGGGGAAATTCCCGAATTTGTGGGGATTATTAATTATTCAATCATGGCATTGATCCAGATTGATTTGGGGATTTCAGAAAGCCCCGATCTTGATCAGGAGGCTGCCTTGTTAAATTATGAGAAGCACCTCAAGCTAACTTTTGATCTGATGTTGGCTAAGAATCACGATTATGGTGAAGCTTGGCGGGACATGCGGGTCAGTTCTTTGACGGATTTAATCTTGCAGAAATTGATGCGGGTTAAACAAATTGAAGAAAACTCTGGAAAGACTTTGGTTAGCGAAGGAATTGATGCTAATTATCAAGACATCGTTAATTATGCAGTTTTCGCGTTGATTCACCTTAAAGCTTTTGAATAGCAGTTATGTTTTATCCTTTGCTTTCCAAGTTTTTTTATGCTTTATTAACACTTTTCGGAGTCGTTAGTATTGTTTTTTTCCTTTTTAACGTGCTTCCGGGTGATCCTGCACAGATGATGCTCGATCAAAAAGAAGACAGTGCTCAAATGGAATTGGTTAAGAAAAAATTTGGGTTTGATCTTCCTGTTGCTAAACAATATTTTTTGTATCTCAATGATCTTTCAATAATCTCCTACCACTCCAGCGAAAAAGAAGATTTTTCTTATTTTTTGGATAAAAAATACACAGGATTTAAAATCCTTGATAATTCAATATTTTCAATTGCGATTAAAGCACCCTATTTAAGAAGCTCATATCAAAAACGCGGTAAAAATGTTTCTTCTATTATCTTTGAAACCCTCCCTAATACTATTATACTGGCTCTATCATCAATTTTTATTGCTATTTTTTTAGGAATAATTTTTGGTGTCATTGCCACCTTAAACAAAGACACATGGATAGATCGATGGCTCCAATTGATCAGTACTTTAGGTATGAGTGTTCCTTCTTTTTTTAGTGCGATAATCTTTTCTTGGTTGTTTGGCTTTGTACTAAATCGTTTGACCCATCTTAATATGACGGGCAGCCTTTTTGAGTTAGACGATTTTGGAGAAGAACGGCACTTGATGTTTAAAAACTTAATACTTCCCGCATTTGTTTTAGGGATTAGGCCTGTTGCCGTTATTTCCCAAATGATGAGAAATTCACTTTTAAAAGTATTATCTCAAAATTATATTAGAACAGCATATGCAAAAGGTTTATCTCGGTTTAATGTGGTTTTTAATCACGGAATTAAAAATGCATTAAATCCTGTAGTAACCGTAGTTTCTGGGTGGTTTGCCTCTTTGCTTTCCGGAGCTGTTTTTGTAGAATATATTTTTGGATGGAAAGGGCTGGGAAAAGAAATCGTAACCGCATTGAACACACTTGATATTCCAGTAATAATTGGTGCTGTTTTGACCATTTCAACCTTATTTATAATCATAAATATTTTAGTAGATCTTATCTACATTAAGCTCGATCCACAAGTAAAACTAAATTAATAAAAACATGAGAAAAAAAATCGTAGCAGGAAACTGGAAATTGAACAATGACAAGCATGAAACCGCTCAACTGATCGAAGCTTTGCTTTCTGATCCAATCCCGTCAGACGTTAGGGTGATGATTGCTCCGGCATTTACCCATCTTGTTCAAGCAGAAGCCTTGACCGAAGGAACCTCTTTGGAAGTGGTTGCTCAAAATATGAATGCTGCTTCTTCGGGAGCTTTTACTGGAGAGATTTCTGCAAGCATGCTAAATAGCATCGGAATCAATCAAGTGATTTTAGGGCATTCTGAAAGAAGAGCTTATTATAATGAAACAGACCTTTCATTAAAAGAAAAAGTTGTTACTGCTCTTGAGCACGACATGGAAATCATTTTTTGTTTTGGAGAAGAATTGGATCAAAGAAAAGCAGAGAAGCATTTTGAAGTAGTTAAAAGTCAATTGGAAATTGCATTATTGAGTGGAAAAAATATGCTTGGTCAAAAATTATTTATGGCCTACGAACCCGTTTGGGCGATTGGAACCGGAGAAACTGCAAGTCCAGAACAGGCGCAAGAAATGCATGCTTATATCCGTAAAATTATTGCTGAAAAGTATGACAAAAATTTGGCTGAAAGTGTATCAATTCTCTACGGGGGAAGTGTTAAGCCGGGTAATGCGGCTTCAATTTTCTCACAAACAGATGTTGATGGAGGTTTGATAGGAGGTGCTGCTTTAAACGCAAATGATTTTAAAGCAATTTTTCAATCCACTTAATGTGAATAATTTATTTAAAATTAAATTTTAATATCTCCCCAATTACTCCCTGGCGTAATGTGTTAATTGCTAAGCTTGGGGAAATAGGTTTTGAAAGTTTTGAAGATACAGATTTGGGATTTCATAGTTATATTCAAAAATCAGTATTCGATCTTGGACTCCTAAATCAGTTGTCTTTATTTAAAAATAAAGACATTCAAGTCAGTTGGGTAGTGAGTGAAATTCAACCTCAAAACTGGAATGAGACATGGGAAAAGAACTTTAAACCAATGAAAATTGGATCTGATTGCATAATTCGCGCCCATTTTCATGAAAAAGTTGAAGCCAAATATGACCTGATCATTACGCCCGAAAATGAGTTTTGGTACGGGTCATCATCAAACAACTTTTATGATAATGTCTTTTTTACTAGAAACAGATTGTACGGAAAAGACAGTACTTGACATGGGTACCGGAACGGGGGTTCTCGCGATTTTGGCAGATAAAAAAGGAGCTAAAAGTGTTCTTGCAGTTGATTTTGATCAGTGGTGCGTTGAAAACACCAATGAGAATTTAAAGTTAAATCAGTCCAAGAACATAGTAAGTTTTAAAAGGAAGCTGGGTTCCGAAAGGAGCTTCCTATGACCTCATATTGGCCAACATTAACAGGAATGTGTTATTGGTTCAAATTAGTGATTATGCAGCAAATTTAAATACCGGAGGACATTTAATTATGAGTGGCTTCTTTAATAAAGACTTAAATTCCATACAGGAGTGTTGTGCTTCTGTACACTTAAAATTTATTCGTAATTTTGAAGAAAATAATTGGGTAGCCGCCAGTTTCTCTAAACAATGAATATTAAGAAGCCAAAAATAGAAAACGAACCAGATTTTGAAATCCTTACACAAGAAGAAAATCAACATGAAATCATTTTATTTAATGATGATGTTAATAGCTTTGAGCATGTGATTGAAACTTTAGTGATTGTTTGTGACCACACCTTCGAGCAAGCGGAACAATGTGCCTATTTGGTTCACTTTTCAGGAAAGTGTGGTGTGAAAACTGGATCTTATGATGAATTAGAACCGCTATGTAAAAGACTGCTTGAAGTTAACCTTTCCGTAGAAATTCATTGATTTCATTTCTAAGGAGATTTAACCAATAGATTTTATGATGCTTAAAAAAGAACTATGAAAAAGGGTGCAATTTTTTTATTAATGATTTCTTTTCAAACAGGAATTAGTCAAAACTCGGATATTATGAAGAATACGATTTACCAATTTACTGTTAACGATATAGAAGGAAATAAGTTTGATTTTCAGGAATTGAAGGGAAAGAAAATAATGGTTGTCAATACCGCATCTAAATGTGGTTTAACACCCCAGTATAAAGGTCTACAAGAGCTTTATGATAAATATAAAGATTCTGGATTTGTGATCGTCGGTTTCCCAGCCAATAACTTTTTATGGCAAGAACCGGGTTCAGATGAGAAGATTTTAAGCTTTTGTGAAAAAAATTATGGTGTCACTTTTCCCATGATGAGTAAAATATCAGTTAACGGGAAGCAGTATGCATCCAATCTATAAGTTTTTAACTCAGGTTAAAAAGAATGGATATAAAGATTCAAGTGTGAAGTGGAACTTTCAAAAATACTTAATTGGCGAATCAGGAAAAATCGAAAAGATAATACCTCCGAAAAAACTTCCACAGAGTGAGGAAGTAATTTGTTGGATAGAAGGCACAAAATAACCATTGATTTAATTATAAATAATGAAACTTGATATTTTAGCTTTTGGCGCCCATCCCGGACGATGTTGAATTGGGATGTGGAGCTACCATAGCAAAGGCAGTTGCTCAAGGAAAGAAAGTTGGCATCATTGACCTAACTAAAGGGGAGATGGGGACCAGAGGCACGGATTTAGTAAGAAGTCAGGAGGCTGAACAAGCGGCTAGGATTTTAGGTGTAGATTTCAGGGAGAATCTTGGATTTCGAGACGCATTTATATTTAACGATGAATCACATCAGTTAAAAGTAATTCAAGCAATTCGTACCTATCAACCTGATATAGTATTGTGTAATGCCATAAAAGATCGACACATAGATCATGCGTGTTCGAGTGAATTGATTAGTAATGCTTGCTTTTTAAGCGGATTAAAAAAGATTGAAACAAAAAATAATAAAATTACTCAAAGGAAAAATAGCAAGCAGGTGTTTCATTATATTCAATGGGAAGAAATTCAGCCTGATTTTGTAGTAGATATCTCAGACTATCTTAATATTAAGATGGAAGCTGTCAGGGCATTTAAAAGTCAGTTCTATGACGAGGATTCCAATGAAGCTAGGACACCAATAAGCAGTAAGAACTTCCTTAATAGCATAGAATATCGTGCTAAAAACCTTGGTCGTTTGTCCTTTATAGCTGCTGCTGAGGGCTTTACAGTAGAGCGTTCTATTACAGTAGAAAATTTTGATGTCTTGCTGTAATTATATGTTAAAAAATTATAAATTTGCAAACTTAAACGGTGGTTGTAGCTCAGTTGGTTAGAGCGCTAGATTGTGGTTCTAGAGGTCGCCGGTTCGAAACCGGTCTTCCACCCAACAGAACCCTTCGAGAAATCGAGGGGTTTTTCCTTAAGAGCCCTAGCTTTTTGAGTCTATTCTTTTCAGTGAATTAGACATTCAAAGATAACAAAATCACCGATTTCTGGCAGTCCTGAGACAGTTAAAATCAAAAAAAAATCCAACCTAAAACTCTCAATTCAACACCCCACCCCTTTAAAATAAGTCTATTTTCCTTTTGGGATGTGTTTGTGAAATGGGTATATAACCTAATTACTCTTCAACCCCATAGGCCAATTGTTGTTAAGTTTATAATGTCAAGAGAATAGCTTGTTGCATTGGTACTGCCTCCCCATTGAAAAATAATTTCTTTTTGGGTATCATTTATTTTAGATCCTTCCAGACAGGTCTCATTATTGGCAGGAAATATTAATTCAAAACTTGTAGGATCACTTACCTCAGCCGCATCTTTAGAGCAAGAGAATGATAATATTATAATCAGTAAATAAAAATAATTTTTCATGTACTTATTTTTTTAATGCGATAAAGGATTGTTTCACTGTTTTTCCAGTAAGCTTAATAATATAGCTTCCCATATTTAAATTTTGAGTGTTGACACTCGTACTTCTATTATTCAGGCTTAAGTTTCCAATCAATGAATTGATTAAACGCCCTTCGGTTGAGAAAATTTCAATTTTAACTTCAGTGTCAGTTCCTCCAATGAAAAGATTAAGTTTTTCATTGAAAGGATTCGGAGAATAGGCGATGTTTTCAGACACAAAATATTGTTCTTCAAAAACGCCTTGGCATTCAAGTCCTGTTGATATTTTTACGGTATTGACTCCTTTTTTAAGTTGTACACTTTGAGAAGAACGAGCACTTTGAGTTCTGACTCCGTTATGAATAAGGTCATATACCTTTCCGCCAGAAAGCTGATAGGTGACAAGTTCTTGGTCCTGATTTTTTGAAGCATAAACAGTGAGCGGATCCGCATCATTTATAGTAACCTCAAAACAACGCTCAAACTCACTGCTTTTCACCCCCTCGACAGTAATACATAATTTATAGGTACCACCCGATAAATCATTCAGATTCCAATTACTTCCCTGATAGGTTTGTTGTTCGTTAATTGCGCCGGTAATATCAATATTATAAACAGGTAAAACGTTGTCAAATTTTATAGTAATAGAATTTTTACCTGGACATTTTTCGGTTTTATAGAGCTTGAAATTTTCAGGCAATAAATAGAATATTTCACATCCATCAGGACCTACTCTTCTTCCTAATGGAGTTTCAGTACAATCATCACTTGGATTCCATACCCCATCTTGGTCAAAGTCATCAGATACATCACCAATACCATCTCCATCGAGATCTGTTTGATTTGGATTTGATATCAAAGGACTGTTGTCATCGACATCTGGAATACCGTCACCATCTGAGTCATCAGTTGGAAGCGCCAATCTGGATTGTAACTCTAAAATTGTATTGGTTCCTTCTGCAACCTGAAGCTGGAATTGGGTAACCGGGACAGCGATTTCGGGGGCTCCATCTTCTGTGTTGAAATACTCCACATCGACCTCATAAACATTGTCCTTATTGTGATCCATTGGATTGTCAAAGCTCGGTGGATCTATAAAGGCCAAGTATTCTTCAGGTTCCTCATCTCTTCTCTTAGAAACTGGAGGTGGGACTTTGATTACAAATAGTTTTGCATCTGCTCCTCCCGTTATTTTTTTCCTAATTTTCCATTTTCCAACACCACGATTAAATGGGTTATGAAACCTTTTATAACCTTTAGTCGTTATGTCAGATCTTGTTTTTCCATCAACCTTAAACACTGACACATAAAAACTAGCCTCATAGGCGGTGTTTGGGACATCAATGACTTTTATTTCAACTCTTAAAATTGAAGTGCCAATTTCATTTACTGCAGTAACAGTAACCGTATGAGATTGAAGCGTTTCAAAATCAAGTTCTCCAGCCAAAATGATGTTATTTCCTTCCAAAGCAAAAAGACTTAATTCATCTTGAATACTAAGGGTGATTTCTGAATCATTTAAATTAGAGGTTGAGATCGTACCGACTATTGTTCCTAGCGCTACAGTCTCTTCAGTTGGAATTGAAATAAAAGTTACTGATGGACCACAAGTTCCCCAAATGGGTTTGTTGTCATTCGTTAAAGCTAAAGTATTACCTGCAAAATCTGAAGGTTCAGATGAAATATTTGAAACACACCAACCTGTTAGGTTTTGATTGAATGCAGAAGCTCCACTAAACATCCCTCCCATAGTATTAACACTAGAAGTATTCCAGTTTCCAATATCTTGATTAAAGGCTTTTGCATAAGCAAACATACCATCCATATTAGTAACACTCGAAGTATCCCAATTGTTAATATTACTGTTACCACCATTGTTGAAGTAAGTTGCCATATCAAACATTTGGTTCATATTAGTAACTGCTGCAGTATTCCAAGAGCCTATGTTTTGATTAAAAGAAATAGCATCAAAAAACATCCCTCCCATATTAGTCACATTAGAAGTATTCCAGTTTCCAATATCTTGATTAAAGCTTGTTGCACTATTAAACATACTACCCATATTAG
>CAJJCA010000021.1 GCA_905182575.1 uncultured Flavobacteriaceae bacterium
ATTGAGGGCATAGGGAAACTCTTGAATCGAATCTACCGAAGAAGAAAGTTGGAGGGACAACAAAGACCGTTGAACCAATTTGTATTTTTTTTGAAAAAATTTATTAAGTCCTTCATTCAAAGACTTCCTTCTGAAGACTGGTCAGAAAACCTAAACGACCCGTGTTGATTCCTAAAATAGGAATTTGACTGTCTTTTACAAAAGTAATGGAGCGAAGCAAGGTGCCGTCCCCTCCGATAGAAAACAAAAAGTCGATTCTTGAATCGATGGTTCCTTCAGGATTAAAGACATCGTATGTTTTTGGTTTTTCCGTAAGATGGTTGATTAATCTTTTATCCAAGCTGAGCGGGTGTCCCTCTTTTTCAAGATATGCAATGGTCGCTTTAGCATACTCTATGGTAGCGGGGGTGTCAAAAGCACAATAGATTGCAATATTCATTGGTCTGTTATTTCGATGTAAAATTACAAAACTTTATCTGGAAGACCTTTTGATAATTAAAATTTAGATCAAGCCATCATAAGTTTGTAATTTTACACCTTATTGTAAAAGTAATGACCAAATTAAGCGTAAATATTAATAAAATTGCAACTCTTAGGAATTCAAGAGGAGGCAATGTCCCTAATTTACTTAAAGTTGCGGCGGATCTTCAAGCATATGGAGCACAAGGAATCACGATTCATCCAAGACCAGACGAGCGCCATATTCGCTATGCAGATGCAAAAGCACTGCCTGAAGTTGTTCATACAGAATTTAATATTGAAGGAAACCCAAATCCAAAATTCATTGAACTTGTCAAGCAAATTAGACCTACTCAGGTTACATTAGTTCCAGATGGAGAGGATGCGATCACCTCAAACGCGGGTTGGGATACGGTAAAACATAAAGACTTTTTAAGTGAAGTAATTCAAGAATTTAAAAGTTTGGACATAAGAACCTCAATTTTCGTTGATCCTGTTGAGGAGATGGTAAAAGGAGCTGAAAAAACAGGAGCCGATCGGATAGAGCTTTATACAGAGTTTTTTGCAGAACACTACCTGAGAAACCCAGATCCATGCGATTGCTCCCTATTTGAGCGCTGCTATTTGCGCAAATGATTTGGGCATAGGAATCAACGCGGGGCATGACTTAAGTCTAGAAAACATAGCTTTTTTCTCAAGAAATATTCCCCAACTGTTAGAAGTTTCCATTGGGCACGCTTTGGTGAGTGAATCCTTATACTTGGGCTTTGAAAATGTCATCCCGATGTACCTGCAGAAACTAGTTAAATGAGTCTTTTACACTCAAATATCATAGGAGACTCAGGAAAAGAATTACTTATTTTACACGGGTTTTTGGGGATGAGCGACAATTGGAAAAGACAAGCGCAAAACTTTGCGGCAAAAGGCTTTAGAGTGCACTTGATTGACCATAGAAATCATGGCAGAAGCTTTTGGAGCGATCAGTTCTCTTATGGAGAACTTGTGAAGGATTTGTACAATTATGTCCATCATCATAATTTGAAATCAGTGATTTTGTTGGGGCATTCTATGGGTGGAAAAACGGCCATGCTTTTTGCCGCACTTTACCCCCAACTCGTTTCAAAACTAATCGTAGCAGATATTGCTCCTAAATACTATAAGCCCCACCACCAATCAATTTTAGAGGGTTTGAGCAGTATCGATTTTGATATTGTTAAAACAAGAAATACAGCAGATATCCAATTAAAAAAATATATTTCTGATGACAGACTACGCGACAATTTCTATTGAAAAATTTATATTGGATTACTCCCGATAAATTAGGATTTAGGATGAATGTAGCCGTTTTAAAAAATTGTGGAGAACAATTGGGAGCTGCCCTCGATTCTGAAGCTAATTATTCTAAACCGACTTTATTCATAATTGGAGAAAATTCTAATTATGTAAAAGAAGCAATCGATGGAGAACTGATTTTGGAACATTTTCCCCAATCTGAAATTATTGGAATTCCTGATGCAGGGCATTGGCTTCATGCCGAGCAGCCAAAACTGTTTTTTGAAAAAGTCATTGGCTGGTTGTCCTAAAACCATAAGACTTTTTATGTTTTTTACATTAAAGTATGAAAATGTGATAAAATATAACAAAATGGAAATTACCTTTTTACGATAATTACATTTGCAATCTATTTATTATGGACGTAGAAATCAGAAAAGCAGTAAAGGCTGATGCTGAGGGAATTTTAGCGTTAATTCAAGAGTTGGCAACTTTTGAACAAGAACCAGACGCACTTATTTTAGATAAAAAAAACATTGAAGAGGATGGGTTTGGTGCAAATCCTTTGTTCAGCTGTTTTGTGGCAGTTTTCAAAAGAAAAATCATCGCAATCGCACTTTTTTTATCCGCGATATTCTACTTGGAAAGGAGCTACACTGCATCTGGAAGATCTTGTTGTGACTGAAAAAATGAAAGGAAAAGGAATTGGCACAAAGCTTTATAAAGCTTTTCTTTCTCATGCTGATTCCCTTGGGGTCGATCGGGTAGAGTGGGTTGTGCTCGACTGGAATACCACTGCAATTCAGTTTTATGAGAAAAGCGGCGCAAAAGTATTGTCAGATTGGAATATTGTCCAGATGGATCGATCAAGCATTAAGAACTATATATTAGAAAATAAATGAGAGTATTCAAATTTGGTGGCGCTTCTGTAAAAGATGCTGCTGGAGTAATTAATATTTTAAGTGTTTTAAAACACACAGGCTTTTCAGAAACCTTGATTGTCGTTTCTGCAATGGGAAAAACCACAAATGCCTTAGAGGAAGTAGTGAAGAACTATTTTGATGAGACCCCACGGTATCTTGAATATCTTGAGAAGATAAAACAAAATCATTACCAAATCATAGCCGAACTTTTTCAGCAGGACTCCGCCCAAACCAAAGAAAATATTAACCAATTATTTGAGGAGATTATTATTTTTTTAAATAATAATAAAACTAAAGATTACAGTTTAATTTATGATCAAGTCGTTAGTTTAGGAGAATTGGTTTCTACGACGATTATCAGCAATTATATAACCTCTCAAGGGATTAAAAATCGCTGGTTAGATGCCAGAAAATGCATAAAAACTGACAGCTATTATCGCGATGCCAATCTGGATTGGGAGGCAACTCAAAAATCAATTTTAAAAGCTGCCGACGGCAATTCAACCCTGATTTCTCAAGGTTTTATTGGAAGTGATTCCGAGGGACTTACGACTACCTTGGGACGAGAAGGCTCTGACTATAGTGCTGCAATTTTTGCCTATGCCCTTGATGCGGAATCGGTTACCATTTGGAAAGATGTCCCTGGGGTTTTAAATGCTGATCCTCGGGTGTTTAAAGACACCCAATTGTTACGTCAAATTTCTTATCGTGAAGCGATTGAATTGGCATATTATGGAGCTTCTGTTATCCATCCCAAAACGCTTCAGCCCCTTCAGCGAAAAGAAATCCCTTTGTTTGTTAAGTCATTTGAAAATCCAGCAGATGACGGAACTTCGGTATCTAAAGGCAAAACTTTAGAGCCATTGGTTCCTTGCTTTATATTGAAGAAAAAATCAAACCCTTTTGAAACTCTCCTCCTTAGATTTTTCTTTTATTGTGGAAGAAAATATTAGTGAAATATTTGCTCTTTTACATAAATTTCAAATGCGGGTAGAGATGATTCAAAATTCCGCGATTAGCTTTTCGATTTGCATTTATAATAAATATGATAAGTTGGAGGGCCTGTTAGAGGCTTTGGCTTCAAAATTTAAAGTGAAGGTCGTTGATGAGGTTTCCCTTTACACCATTAGACATTTCGATAAACCTGCAATTAATTTCATTAAAAATAGAGATGCAAAAGTATTGTTAGAGCAGCGTACCTTAAAAACCGCTCAGTTTGTAATTAAAGATAATTAGGAAGAAAAACTAGAAGTAGATTTTTTTAATTTTTTCTAAAATTGTTGTGGCAAGCAACAAATGACTTTCAACAGTCCATCCGGCGACATGGGGACTGAGGATTACATTTTTTGCAGCAATCAAATAAGCCAAAGCATCGGGCAATTGATCGTTTTTGAAAACGGTAGAAAACGATTTGCTTTCATAAGCCAAGACGTCCAATCCTGCACCTAAAATCTTCCCCGTTTTTAGTCCTTCTACAAGCGCCTCAGATGCAACTGCAGATCCTCTTGCGGTATTTAACAACCAAAATGGATTTTTCATTTTATCAATAAAGGCAGCGTCAATTATGTTTTGAGTCAAAGGAGTTTCGGGCGTGTGAAGGCTGATCACCTGACATTTTTCTTGGAGGTCCTCCAGAGCAAGCTGTTGGGCATTTTCATCACCAACGTTGGGAAGAAGGTCATGGCAAAGAACATTAACCTCAAATCCTGAAAGTTTTTTTGAAAAGCTTTTACCCATATTTCCATAGCCAATGATGCCAATGGTTTTTCCTGATAATTCTTCCCCACGGTGTTGCTCTCTTTCCCATTTTCCGCTTTGAACAGATTGATGAGCGGGGAGGAGTTTGTTGAATAAGTTTAATAACATTCCAAGGGTGTGTTCTCCCACTGCATTTCGATTTCCTTCGGGGGAATTAACCAGATGAATGTTGTGCTTTTTCAAAGCATCAATGTCTATATTTTCCAATCCTGCTCCGATGCGTCCTATGAATTTTAGTTTTTTAGCATTTAACAAAAAAGCCTCGTTTACAGGAAATCTACTTCGGATGATTAAGCCATCATATTGATCGATTTTTGCGAGTATTGACGTTAGATTATCTTTATAGGCCAAGTCATTTTGAAAGCCTAATTTTTTTAAACCTTCGACTAGGGCAGGATGATTTTCATCGACGTGTAAGACTTTCATGTTGGATTTTATTTAAAAACCTAAAAATATTTTGGCGATATAGAAAAATAAGAAAATACCAAAAATATCATTACAAGTGGTTATGAATGGACCAGTTGCAATGGCCGGATCGATTCCCTTTTTGTTTAAAAAAATTGGAATAAACGTGCCAATTAATGCGGCGATGATAATGACGCCCATCATGGAACCAGCGATAAAAAGGCGCTTTTTATGTCTTGATTGATGATGAGTCCAAAGATGATTAGGATGACCGCCAAAGCAAATCCGTTGATCAAGCTTAGACTCACTTCTTTGATGAGCAAGGATAACAACGATCCTTTGACCACATCATTGGCAAGACCTTGGACAATAATTGCCGAAGATTGTACGCCAACATTTCCTGCCATTGCAGCAATTAGAGGCGTGTAGAAAAACAGATTCCGCAACTCGGGATTTTCCATTACGGCTTCAAAATCTTTTAAAATAAAAACACTTCCCAAGCCACCGAGTAATCCCAAAAAAAGCCAAGGAAGTCTTGCTCTTGTTAGTTGAAATATGGTGTCATCTGCCTCTACATCATTGGAAAGACCGGCGGCCAATTGATAATCTTTTTCTGCCTCTTCTTTTATTAAATCAACAATATCATCAATAGTAATTCTACCCATAAGCCTTTTTTATCATTGACAACCGGAATGGCTTCCAGATCATATTTGGTCATGATTTTAGCCACTTCTTCACCAGAAACATCAGCGGTGACAAAATCTACTTTAGGGATGTAAACGTCTTTTACAATGGCCTTGGAATTGGCTGTAATTAAATCCTTAAGAGAGAGCCTGCCTTTGAGTCTGTTCTTATCATCCACAACGTAAATGGAGTGAACCCGTGTGACTTCTTCGGCTTGAGCCCGCATCGCGTTGAGGCATTTTAAGACACTTAGCCCCTCTTGTACAACGACCATCTCTTTTGCCATGAGGCCTCCCGCAGTGTTTTCATCATAAGCAAGCAACTCGCGAATATCATCCACATGGCTGGTGTCACTTATTTCGGACATCACCCGCTCTTGGCGTTCTTCAGATAATTCAGCCATCAAATCTGCTGCATCATCCGAATCTAACTCTGATATTTCCTCTGCAATTTCTTTGACGGATAGTTTTTCAAGAATTCGCTCTCGAGTATCTTCATCAACCTCTGCAAGTGCTTCTGCTGTTTTTTCACTGTCCAAAAGCTTGATAAGATAGATCCCTTGGTCAGTAGAAAGTTCGTAAATTATTTCGGCAATATCGGCATAATGAAAGTCTTTGAGTTTAACACGTAGTTTGGCATCAGCACCCTTTTCAATGAGTTCTTGAATAGAATCAATTACTGTTTTGTTGATTTCAAACCTTTGCATTGCCTATTAATTTTGTCAATTCGATGAACTGATCACTTGATAACCTTTCGGGTCTTAGGTCAAAGATACTATCTTCTAAAATAGTTTTAGGAATATCCAGACTTTTTAGACTGTTTCTTAGCGTTTTCCGACGCTTGTTGAAAACCTGTTTTGACCACTCTAAACAATAGTTTTTCATCAAAATCAATCACTAAATTTTCTTTTCGTCTCAATGCAATTACTCCTGAATTTACTTTAGGCGGAGGTGAAAACACATTGGGGGGAACATCAAAGAGATAGTTTGTCTCGTAGTAGACTTGACTTAAGACAGAAAGGATTCCGTAGGTTTTATTTCCAGGATTTCCACAAATTCTGAGTGCTACTTCCTTTTGAAACATTCCGCAAAAAAAAGGAATACGAACTCTGTTTTCTAAGAGTTTTAAACAAAATCTGACTGGAGATGTTGTAAGGGAAATTTCCAATGATTGCAAAATCTCCTGAAGGAAAAATAGTGGTTAAATCTATTTTTAAAATATCACCAAGGTGAATGTGATTTTTAAGCTCAGGAAATTTTTGATGAAGATAGATTACGGATTCTTGGTCAATTTCAATGAGATCTAAAGTTCCTTTTTTTAAATTTAAAAATTGGGTCAAAACCCCCATGCCAGGGCCAATTTCCAAAACTTTATCGTAGTCTACAAAATCCAATTGATCCGCTATTTTTTGAGCGATATTTAAATCGGTTAAAAAATGCTGTCCTAATCTTTTTTTTGCAAATACGTCTTTCATGAATGTTGACTTAGAACTTCAAGCTGGGTGCTAAATTGTAATACATTTTCTCCAAATAATTTTAGCGATTGTAATTTTAACTTTTGTTTATTTTCTTTCAAAAAACGATCAAGATCATCATGGTTATTGGCGGAATATTGGATAGCATAAACTTTTTCTGCTGCTTCAAATCCATCATAAACCCTCAACACCAAAGCTGAGGCAAAAACACCAGTAGCCATCATTTCTGGGAGGTGTGTTTTGTTGAGCCATTCCAGCCATTGACCTTCAATTTCTGGCGCTACGTGATTGGTAACATTGTAAAGAATCATGGGTTAATTAATGAGATCAAAACCAGTGTAAGGAACAAGTGCTTTTGGGATTCGAATTCCATCTTTTGTTTGAAAGTTTTCTAATAATCCAGCGACAACTCTTGGCAACGCCAGTGCGCTTCCATTTAAGGTGTGAACGGGTTGTTTTTTGCCTTCTTTGTCTTTATATCTCAACTGTAATCGTTCTGCTTGGAAGCCGTTGAAAGTAGATATTGAGCTTATTTCTAACCATCTTTTTTGAGCGGCCGAATAGATTTCAAAATCATAAGTCAATGAGGCAGTAAAACCAAGATCGCCTCCGCAAAGTCTTAAAACTCGGTAAGGAAGTTCTAGTTCTTTTAATATTTCTTTTACATGTTCCACCATTTTATCCAAAGCCGCCATTGAGTTTTTAGGTTCTTCAAGTCGAACAATTTCTACTTTATCAAATTGGTGAAGTCTGTTAAGTCCTCTCACGTGAGCACCATAACTTCCTGCTTCTCTTCTAAAGCAAGGGGTGTATCCTGTCAAACAAATGGGCAAATCTCCTACATTAAGTAGCTGATCTCTAAACATATTGGTCAAAGGAACTTCAGCAGTTGGAATTAAATAAAGTCCATCATTTTGTACATGATACATCTGACCTTCCTTATCGGGCAATTGACCCGTCCCAAAACCCGATGCTTCGTTTACCAAATGTGGGACTTGGTATTCTGTGTAACCAGCACCAGTATTTTTATCTAAAAAATATTGAATTAAAGCGCGTTGCAACCTAGCACCTTTTCCTTTGTAAACTGGAAATCCAGCCCCTGTTATTTTATTTCCTAATTCAAAATTTATAATGTCATATTTCGTGGCCAATTCCCAGTGGGGGAGTGCAGCTTCCTCTAATTCAGGAATTGTTCCCGATTGAAATATTTCTTCGTTATCTTCTTCAGAATTACCGCTAGGAACACTTTCATGTGGTACATTCGGAATCTTGAGTTCGCACTTCCATCAAAGCTTTTTCAGCCTCTTGAAGTCCAACTTGTAGATTTTTGAAAGCTGCTTGAGTGTTATGGTTTCTTTTTTTAAGACGTTGGCTTCTTCTGCCTTTCCTGTCTTAAATAAAGAACCAATTTCTTTGGCCAGCTTGTTGCTTTTCGCCAAAACTTCATCTAACTCAGCTTGTAAAGCCCTTCGCGATTGATCTAATTCAATGATCTTGTCGATGAGTTCAGGTTGAGCAAAGTTTCTTTTGGCAAGACCTTGTTTTAGGGCCTTTTGATTTTCTCGAATGTAGATGAGCGGTAACATGACTTAAATTTTAGTGTTACAAAGGTATAAGAATGCTTTTGATTTTCTCATTTTTTACTTGTATTCGGCAATGATTTTCTCACAATTAATGCGATCTTTTTTTAATTGCTCACTTTTCATTTGTCGAGTTGAATTTAACTTCTTCTCGTATTTTTTCTAAAACTTCAAGAGATATTTCTAGATCGTAGAGATTTAAATTTTAAATTAAAAAAATGAATTTCGGTCTGTGTCGTTTTTCCTGAAACCGTTGGGCGCATTCCGATGTTCATCATCCCAAAAAACTCGATTCCTGTTAGTTCACTTCTTACAAGGTAAACGCCGTTTTGAGGCCGTAGTTTATAATCTTGTTTGACTTGAATGTTGGCGGTTGGAAATCCAAACTTTTTTCCAATTCCATCTCCTTTAACGACTGTTCCTGTTAGACCGAAAGGTCGTCCCAGAAATTGATTGGCGGCTTTTAAGTCACCATTATTTAAGGCATTTCGAACTCTAGTAGAGCTAACTGCTATCGATTCGATGTCTTGAGAAGGAATCTCATCTACAGTGAAATTATAATCCAAACCAAAAGACTTTAAATCATCAATAGTTGCTTCTCTGTTTCTCCCAAACCGATGATCGTACCCAATGACTAATTGAGAGATTCTTAATTGATTTACCAGAAGATCACGGGTGAATTCGAGGGCTGTCAATCGAGAAAAAGCTTTTGAAAAAGGATGAACTATGAGCACGTCGACGCCCATTTTTTCTAAAAATTGCTGTTTTTCTTCAAGGGTGTCAATCATCTTTAAATCACTGTCTTTCTGAAGAACCATTCGAGGATGAGGAAAGAAAGTAAGGACAATTGAACATAAATTATTTTTTTTTGCAACTTTCACTAAATCATTGATAATTTTTGATGACCAATATGAACACCATCGAAGGTTCCAATGGTTAGAATTGAGGCGTTTTGAGCGGAATAGTTTCCTATGTTTTGAACTACTTGCATTAATAATTTTGTCAAGTAAGCAAAAGTACGGTTAAATTGCACAAACTTTTAAAGCAACAATTAAAAATAGAAACATTAAAAAAAATAAATTCAACTCCTGCCTAACTTGGCTTTCCTACTTTATATTTTTTATTTTCTGTGGAGTATCTGTTAACGCTCAAAAGTATTGGACCAAGGCATCTGTTGAGGAAATTGAGCAAACGCTTGAAGTAAAAGAAGAGAGTTGGAGGTTTTTTAAATTTGACCAACAGCAGTTGAAAACTGAAATTTCTAGTTCAAAATCTAAAAAAACGAGAACTTCCTCAGGTCAGATCTTACTGACGATTCCCAATGAAAATGGAATTGAAGAGGAGTTTATTCTCTTAAATTCTCCCGTACTTTCCCCAAAACTTCAAAAAATACACCCTGATATTAAGACTTTTATTGGCAGGAGTAAATCTCGTCCCAATGTTAAGGCGAGGGTTTCCTATTCGGCCATGGGATTAAATGCGTGGATCATGCTCGCTGATGGAAAGCATCATTTTATTCAGCCTTTAAGGAAATTAGAAAATACTTATTTTTCTTATCCTCGTTCTCAAAAACATGCTGCTTCATTTAGTTGTAAGACAGCAAGTGAAATTGAGAATACAGTAGAGGAAGTCAAAAGAAGATAATATTTATGAAGAAAAAATAAACGATTTAAAATCATTTAGAATTGCAGTTTCAGGTTCGGGTGGGTATACCAAGTTTTGGGGAGATGATGATCCTGAAAACGGAACAAATGAAGAAGATGCATATGCAGCAGTAGTAAGCACTATCCATAGAGTAAATGAAGTTTTTGAAAATGATTTTGGAATTCATTTAGAATTGGTTTCTGATGTTAGTTTGATTTATCCAGACTCCGATACCGATCCCTACACGAGTAATTTAAACAGTGAATTACAATCCACGCTAGATGAGGTTATTGGTTCTGAAAATTATGATTTAGGACATCTTTTTGCTTTCTCAGGAAGTGGTAACGGTGACGCTGGGTCAGTTGGAAATGTTTGTAAGGAAGGGAAGAAAGGAAGCGCTTTTTCATCTCACCCTTTTCAAGGTTCTAATTCTGATCCTTTCATGAATGATTATTTTGATATAGATTTTGTTGCTCATGAAATAGGGCATCAATTTGGAGCTTTTCATACTTATTCCTACACCTACGAAAATGGAAGTAAAAGTGCAGAGCCTGGGAGTGGAACTACCATCATGGGTTATGCGGGGATTACTGGGTCAGATAATGTTGCCCGTCACAGTGATCCATATTTTCATTATTACAGCATTCAAGACGTATTAAGCTATATTGAGTCTAATACTTGTTTTACTTCTTCAACGAATGAAAATCAAGCTCCTGTAATTGAGGCAGGGCCAAATTTGACAATACCCAGTGGCACAGCTTATGAGTTGATCGCCACTGCTGAAGATCCTGAAGGAGCTCCACTTCATTATTGCTGGGAGCAATTAGACAAAGGTCAAGTAAGTCATGACAACTTTGGACCCAACAGACCTGTTGGCCCTCAAGCACGTTCTTTGCCTCCTAGTCTAAGTCCAACAAGAACAATACCTAGAATGGAATCTGTTTTGACGGGCAATCTTACCCAGAATAATCCCAGTGTCAATCAAGCGTGGGAAACAGTTTCAAATGTAGAAAGAAGACTGACATGGGGACTTAGTGTAAGAGACCGATATGCGCAAACAATTGGTCAACAAGGACAAGTAAGTTTTGATACTCGAGTGCTTACTGTAAATGCAGCTGCGGGACCTTTCATGATTACCTCTCAAAATGAAAATGGAGTAATATGGGAAGCTGGCGCAAGGGAACAAATAGCATGGGAGGTAGCCAATACTGATGTAGCGCCTATCAATACTCAAACTGTAAACATTCTTTTGTCAACTGATGGCGGTCAAACTTTTCCAACTACCTTAGTTTCGGGTACGCTAAATGATGGAATCGCTCACATCATCGTTCCGGATACTATAACCACCAATCAGGCTAGAATTAAAATTATCCCTAACAATTCAATTTATTTTACCGTTAACACTCAGGACATTGAAATCAAAGAAATGCCTTTTGTGATCTCTTTAGATACCCATTCACATGAGGTTTGTAATCAAAATATTGTAACATATAATTTTGAATACAAAACCTTTTCCGGATTTAATGAGGCTGTGAGTTTAAGCCTTGCGGACTTACCAGCTGGAGTTGTGGCTCAATTAAATCCAACCAATATTTCAGCAACTGGAAGTACAGGAAGTATTCAGTTGTCTGGGCTTAATGCTATTGGTTCTCAAGATTTTATATTTAATTTAGTTGCAGTTGGCGCAAGCGCCTCAAGAACGATTCCCTTGGAGTTAATGGTTAGAAATGAAAGTATTGATCCCGTTCAATTGTCGCTTCCGTCGGATCAAACAGCCGAGGTTGGTCGAACAATTATTTTAAGTTGGACAAAAGACATCAATGTTAATTCTTATAGGCTTGAACTATCCAAAAGCGAAGATTTTGAAGATATAATCTTAACTAAAAACACATCGCTTACAAGTTTTACTTTAAACAATTTGGCTTTTGCAACGGATTATTATTGGAGGGTAAAATCAATTAATTCCTGCGAGGAAAGTGATTTCACCACGAATAAGTTCAGCACCATTATTGTCAATTGCAACACTTATGCTGCTGCTGATCTGCCCCTCAGGATCAAAGATTCTAATAATTTCAGTGGAGTAACGAATGTAGATATTAACATTGTTGATTTGGCCATAATTGAAGATTTAAATGTTCATGTTTCAATAGATCACACTTATATTGGTGATATTTCGATTCACCTTTTAACACCTGACAATACACTAATAAAACTTTCCCAAAATTTAGGGGAAAGCTTAAACGATTATACCAATACTATTTTTGATCAAGAAGCTGAAAATCCTATTATTTTTGCAATCCCACCATTTACAGGTTCCTATCGACCTTTTGAAAGTCTTTCGTCTCTGAGAGGTAAAAATCTAAACGGAAGGTGGAGGCTGATTATTGAAGACAACTTTGATGGGGTTTCGGGTTTCCTCAAAGATTTCTCCATAGCAGTCTGTTATAAAGGAGATGTCTTGTCGGATTCTGATCTTGACATGATCGCAGACATCGATGACAATTGTCCCAATACTGCAAATACAGATCAATTGGACAGTGATGGAAATGGGATTGGCGATGTTTGTGATATAAATTCTCAAGGAAACTTTACGATTTCTAAAAAAGATGTGACTTGCATTGGTAAAAGAAACGGAGAAATAACCGTTAATGCAACAGCGCAGTTTAGTTATAACTTGAGCGTTATTGGATCTAATGGTCAAAAGGCTGAATCTTCTTTCAGCGCTCAAAATGAAATCATGATCAGCAATATTCCTGTCGGAGATTATAGTGTTTGCATAACAGCAATTGAAGATCCTAATTTTGAGAGATGTTTTATTACGACAATAAATGCCCCCGATCCGCTTAGTGTTCAGACCCAGTTAAATGTAGCAAAGAAATCCGTTAGTGTCGAATTGGAAGGTGCTTCAAAATACAACCTTAAAATCAATAATCAACAGTATTCACTGAGCTCTGGCAGACACGACTTTTCTCTGGAAGAGGGCTTGTCTACGATCGAAGTCACTACTGAATTGTCTTGTCAAGGAAGTGTTAAGCGAGAAATATATCTCTCTGATCAATCGAGCTTATACCCTAATCCAGCGCGAGATGTTGTGAATGTTTTGGTGGGCGGAAAAGAAAACCAGGTGAAAATATTACTTTATAAAACGGATGGTACTTTACTTAATGAAACTGATTTGCAACTTTCTGAATTGGAGCGGGCATATCAAATTCCTCTTGACGGTCAAGCATCAGGACTTTATTTCATTGTGATTAAAAAAGGGGGCGTTTACGAAAATTTAAAATTGTTAAAGCTGTGAATTTAAAACCCTATTTTCTATTATTAATTTTAATCTTGGGTTGCAAGAAAGAAGTAATTCCTCTTCCTGAAGCTGCTGTTTTAATTGGGCCTGAAAACAATAACTCTTGTACGACTGCCTTGCCAATTGACGCAGCTAGGAGTCAAGTGACTTTTGACTGGGAGTTGGCTTTAAATTCTGATTCCTATCAACTTGTAATTCAGGATTTGACCACTGGAACGCAGACCTTAGAGGTAACATTTCGAGTCTCTGAAAGTACAGTTTTAAAAAGTGGGCGTCCTTATTCGTGGTGGGTGATTTCAAAATCTGAACGCACTGAGGAAGTTGCCAAAAGCGAAGTTTGGTCTTTTTACCTTGAAGGAGTTCAAGAAGAATCCCATCTTCCTTTTCCAGCCAAGCTGATTAGTCCTAATACAAACGAACAAGTGAGTCTTGAGAATGGAGAATTTACTTTTAGATGGGAAGGGTTAGACTTGGACGGAGACATCGTATCCTATGACTTTTATTTAGGGGAAGATCCAGAAAGTTTAACTTTAAATAGCAGTAGGTTGACCAATTCCTTTGTAAGTATTACTCTAGAAAGTGACACTTATTATTATTGGAAAATTTATACTCGAGATCAGATTGAGAACGGGTCCAATTCTCAAATAAATGTTTTTAAGACAGAACCTTAATCTTTTTTTCCATTAAAGTTGTTCATTGTATTTTCGAGCCCAGCGAATGAAAAGGAAAAAATAATTTCAATACTCCTTTTAATGACTGGCGCTATGGAAGTTAGCTCTTCCGGCGAAAATTTTCCTAAAACAAAATCGACCTGATTGAAGGTTGGGTTTTCACTTTTTATTCCGAAACGTAACCTCGCATAAACGGGGGTGTTCAACTGAGCTTGGATGTCTTTGAGACCGTTGTGTCCTCCGTCACTGCCCTTGCCTTTGAGTCTTAAGTCTCCAATGGGTAGATGTAAGTCATCGGTAATGATTAATATATTCTCTAGAGGAATATTTTCTTTAAGCGCCCAATATCTAACCGCTTTTCCACTTAGATTCATAAGATGTAGAGGGCTTTAAAAAAATTAATTTTTTACCTTTATGATTCTTACTTCCTTTTTGCCCGAGTTTAGCTTCGGTCATTTCAACTTCAAATTGATCGCTTAATTCATCAATAACTTTGAAACCTATGTTGTGACGGGTGTTGTTGTACTCACTTCCAATATTTCCTAACCCCACAATTAAATACTTATTCATATCAACAGGTTTTGATTTTCTGAAGAACCATTTGTATAACATCCTATAAAATTAAAAAAAGCATCCCAATATACGAGATGCTTTTTTTTAAATTGAAAACAATTTTAATTTATTCAGCAGCAGCAGCTTCTCCACTTTCTTCTGTAGCACCTTCCGCAGCAGCTTCAGCAGCTTCTTCATCTTCTGTTTTAACAGAAGCACGAGAAGTTCTTACCTGGCAAACAACCGTATTGTCTGGGTGAAGAATTGTAAAAGCATCATTTTGAAGTTCGGAAGAAGTAATCTTGTTCCCTAGTTCTAGTTTAGAAATATCAACCGTGATAAAATCCGGTAGATTTGCTGGCAAGGAACGAACTCTTAACTTTCTCTTGTTTAAGCTCAAAACTCCACCACTAATAAGAACCCCGGGTGCAGCACCTTCAAAGTTCAATGGAATATTCATGGAGATTTCTTTGTCATCAAACAATTGATAAAAGTCAACATGAAGGATTTTGTCAGAAACAGGATGAAATTGAATGTCCTGTAGAATTGCGTTTATTTTGGTGTCATTATCCAAAACGAGCAAAACTGTGTGCGCATTAGGCGTGTAAACTAATTTGCTGAAATCAAGTTCTTTTGCAGAAAAATGAAGTGGCTCTCCCCCTCCATAAATCACGCAAGGAACCATCTCAGCATTACGTAAGGCCTTTGTAGCTTTCTTGCCTACGCTTTCTCTTTTAGATCCGTTAATTGTAATAGATTTCATTATAGTTATTGATTAAAAATTAAATTATGTATTTTTCACTTATTGATTTGTTGTGATGCACGTTGTACATGATTTCAGCGAAAAGCTTCGCACAACTCAACACTTTTACTTTTTTACTTTCTTTTTTTGGAGGAATAGAGTCTGTAACAATAAGTTCTTCCAATTTTGAATTTTCAATTTTTTCGTAAGCGTCACCCGAAAGGAGTGCGTGCGTACAAATTGCTCTCACTGACAGTGCACCTCTTTCCATCATCAAATCAGCTGCTTTTGTAAGCGTTCCTGCGGTGTCAACCATGTCATCGACAAGGACAACATTTTTGCCAGTCACATCGCCAATTAATTCCATGTGCGAAATGACATTGGCTTTTGCCCTTTGTTTGTAACAGATGACAACGTCAGAGGCTAAGAATTTTGAATAAGCATAAGCTCTTTTCGAACCCCCCATGTCTGGTGAAGCAACCGTAAGGTTGTCCAAATTCATTTTTTTTAGGTGAGGAATGAAAATTGAAGAAGCAAATAAATGATCTACAGGTTTTTCAAAAAATCCTTGAATCTGATCCGCATGAAGGTCCATAGTCATTATGCGGGTTGCACCTGCAGCCTCTAATAACTTAGCGATCAATTTTGCTCCTATCGGAACCCTAGGTTTGTCTTTTCTGTCTTGACGCGCCCATCCGAAATAGGGTATTACAGCAGTAATGTGTCTTGCAGAGGCCCTCTTGGCTGCGTCTAACATCAGAAGCATTTCCATGAGATTGTCCGAAGAAGGGTGGGTAGAACCAATGATAAAGATTCTTGCACCACGAACAGACTCCTCAAATGAGGGTTGAAATTCACCATCACTATAATGGGAGAAATTAACGTTTCCTAATTCTTGGCCAAAATGCTCAGAAATGGATTTTGATAATTCCTTAGATTGAGTACAACTAAATATTTTTACTGGAGTTTCCAATGTTTCCTATTTTTCAGGTTTGCAAATTTAGAAATAAATTTAAGTCATTAAAGCTTATTCTTTAATAATTTAGAACGAAACTTCATTTATTTTATTAGTTTTGCTGCCCTCAAGCCTTGGTGGCGGAATTGGTAGACGCGCTGGATTCAAAATCCAGTTCTTTCGGGAGTGTGGGTTCGATTCCCACCCAAGGTACAAAAGGCTCCACATAAATGTGAAGCCTTTTTTTATTTTACACCTAAAATATTTTGAAATTTAATGTTGCCTAGAACAGGTATAAAAAAAATTCTAAACCTAAATCTAGACCTTGTTCTTGATATTTCATCTCTCAAATCGTTTAACTTTTACGACTAATAAAATCAAACGATAGTTTTGCCTTATTTTTAACAAAACTATTTTTTAAACCTTAATAGAACCAAGACAATGTGTAAGAATAATGTTATAATTATCAGTGCTTTATGCTTATTGGTGTTTAATCAACTAGCAGGACAGCAAAAAATTCACTCTCATAATGATTATCATCAAAACATTCCTTTTTGGCTGGCTTATGGTTGTGGTCTTGATTCGATTGAAGTAGATGTTTTTCTCAAAGACAACGATTTAATGGTTGCCCATCATGAAAATGAGATCATCGAAAACAGGACTATTGAAAGTCTTTACCTGAATCCGATTCGTGATTTACTTTCATTAAATCTTTACAAACAAGCCCTTCAGTTACTAATTGATATTAAGACAGCTCCCTATGAAACAATCGACCGACTCGCTCTAATTTTAAAAAAATATCCAGACATTACCAGTAACCCATTAGTTTTAATTGTCATCTCTGGGAGTCAGCCCAAAATTGTGGATTATCCTAATTATCCCAATTATATAAAATTTGATTACCAAAAATTAATTAAAATTACCGATCAAAACATTTTAGATAAAGTGGGATTAATAAGCCTTAGTTTAAGGGAGTTTTCAAATTGGAATGGTTTGTCGGATTTAAGTGCTGAAGATCAGGTAAGAATAAAAGAAGTAATCCAAAAGGCACATTCTTATGGTAAACCCTTTAGGTTTTGGGCGACACCAGATACGGAAAAAGCATGGAAAACTTTTGCGCAATTCGGAGTGGATTACATCAATACTGACAAACCATGTCAGGCTTCAAATTTTTTAAACCCCAAGCCTTAAATAAGTATTTATAATTAAATCTATAATGGTTTCACACAACGGAATCCAGTATGCTGGGAGCCAGTGTCGGGGGAGGATTTCATTCTAGAAGCCACCCTGTATCCGGCACAATAATCATCATTACACAAAAAGGAACCGCCACGAATTACCCGCTGATCAATATAAGGATTGTAAGGGTCATAGCTCTCTTCGGGACCTTGAGGGTTCTTGACTTTCCCACTATTTAATTCTTTGTAATAGTCAAAATTGTACCAATCCGAACACCATTCCCAGACATTTCCTGCCATGTCATAAAGCCCATATGGATTTGGCTCATATGATTTTACTGGGGCCGAATAAAAAAACAAATCTTTGACGGCATTGTCATAGGGAAAACTACCTTCCCAGCTATTTGCTTTAACAGCACCTGTCGAAATGTGCTCATCTCCCCATGGATAGATTTTGTCTTTCAGGCCGCCTCGGGCAGCCCATTCCCATTCGGCTTCTGTAGGCAATCTTTTTCCAGCCCATTTGGCGTAAGCATTCGCGTCGTCCCAAGAAACATGAACCACAGGGTGATTCTCCTTTCCTAAGATATCACTCCCTTTTCCTTTGGGGTGTCTCCAGCTGGCTTTGGGTTTCCATTCCCACCAGGCGCTGTAATTATCTAAGTTCTACAGGACCATTTGTCGTTTTAAAAACCAAAGAGGAAGCTTGAAGTAATGAGTCGTGAGGCTTTGGAGTATCGGGAGGTAATTGCACCTTCATTAATTCCCAATCAACATCTTTTTCGGCAGTTGTTTCATAGTCCGTCGCCTCAACAAAGACAGCAAACTGAGCATTGGTTACCTCTGTTTGATCGATCCAATAACCATTCAGATTAACTTCGTGAACTGGAGATTCATCGGCTCTGGCTTGGGGTCCTTCGCTACCCATCTTGAATTTTCCTCCTGAAATCCAAACCATACCCTCTGGCTTTTCACCTGAAACTGATTGTGATTTTTTCACGTTAGATTTACATCCAATCAACAATAGAAATGTTGAGATTAAAAATATATAGGAATATGTTTTTGCCATTTATATTTTATTTTAATCACAAATATGCAAAATTAAAGATTAACATCTATCTTTGTTTAAAGGAGCTTTTAAGATAAACAGTTTTATGGATCGTAAGCTGAAAAATACTTTTTTCACAATTTTATTGACATCAATTTTGATGTTGCCTTATTTGGGATCCTTTTCTCATTTGTTTGAAGACCATAAACACAAAACTTGTTCTGATTTTACGACACACATTCATGCAATTGATTTTGATTGTGATATTTTAGAATATAATTTTACTCCACAACTTAATTTATCTTTAACTGGTTTTAGGGCCTTGACGCCATACAATCCAAAACATGTTTTTTCGCATCTTTATCTAAGATTTCCCTCGAAAAAAATACTGAGAAACTTACTCAGGGGGCCACCTCAAGTTTGATTTTTATCCGTGATTAAATACTCTATTCGACTTATAAATAAGTCGGATAACATCTTCTCTATTAATAAAAATTAAAACTATGTTTAAAAATTTACATACAAAACCTATTACTGCCCTATTTCTATTTATTTTAATTTTCGCTTGTTCTAAGGATGAAGATCCTGTCCCTGCAAATGAGGAAGAAGTAATCACTTTGGTTACTCTGGAGGTGAGTAAGGTAGGTTCTTCTGAGATCATCAAATATAATTTTGAAGTTGAGGGTCATGATCATGACGATCATGAGGAAGAAAAAGATGACGATCATGATGGTGAACATACTGAGATTGAACTAGAAGCCAATTCAAGTTATAACGTATCAATGTTTATTTATAATGATACTGATCCAAATAACATTGAAAACATTACTCTAGAGGTCATAGAGGAGAAGGACGAGCATCAAATTTTTTATGCAATCACTGATGAATTAAGTGGTTTTTCAATTAAATCTGCTTCCGATGATACTTTAGATAGTAACGGTAATCCATTATTTAATAAAACAACTTGGACTACAACTGGTGAAACTTCTGGTGATGTTGTGGGATACCTTATCCATGAGCCCACTTCAAAAACTGGAAATACTAGAACTGATTTTGGTGGTGCAACCGATTTTGAAATTGAGTTTGAAGTGCATGTTAAAAGAAATTTTACTTCACATTATAAGTAATCTTAAATCTCAAAAATATTTAATGAATAAGTCTTATAGTGTTTCAAAAACTGCGGCCAGCTTATCAATTTTGGCCGCAGGCTTTTGTTACTGTCAAAAGTGTGATTTGCAATTTGAGGGGCAAATTTTAGATTTACATGATGACTCCCCAATCAGTTTAGCAGTTGTTCGAGTTCTTGATAATGATCAAACTGCTTTTACAGACTATAATGGTTTTTTTAAACTTAAAAACCAATGTTCAGGAAAGATTAATTTAAAAATTTCTCACCTCAACTGTGAAGATTTATATCAAGAATTAAATTTAAATAAATCAGTTTTTAAAAAGTTTTATTTAGAACACCACATTGAATCTCTAAATGAAGTAATAGTGGAGGAGAGTAAAATAAAAGAACTTTCATCCACAGCTCATAACTATCTACTTTCGGGTTTACAAAAAGATCGGTATAGTGGAAGTGGATTGGCGAAAGCTTTAGAGCAAATTAGTGGAGTAAACATCTTGACTACAGGAAATGTGATATCTAAACCCATGATTCATGGCATGTTTGGGAGTCGTGTAGGTATAATTTATGATGGTGTACAGATAGAAAATCAACAATGGGGGCAAGATCATGCTCCTAATATTGATCAAAATGCTTTTGAAGAAATTCTTTTAGTCAAGGGAGCAGGGGTGTTAAAGTACTCAGGTGATACTCCTGGCGGAGTTATAGTACTCGAAAATAAGCTTCCAAAGATTAATGATTCGTTGTATGGTAAATCAATTTTAAGTGGAATTAGTAATGGTCGTGGTTTAAATATTGTGAGTTCATGGACTAAATCCTATAGTAATGGAAATTATTTTAAAGCTCAAGCAATGATTAAAAGGATTGGTGATTTTTCTGCTCCAAAATATATACTTTCAAATTCTGGCACCAACGAAAATAACATCTCATTATCATTTGGAAAAAATAAAATTCTTAGACAATGGAAAACAAATTTCAGTTATTTCAGTCAAGAAATTGGCATACTAAGAAGTTCACATATAGGAAATGTTAATGATTTAGTTTACGCTATTGACTTAGCTAAACCCACAATTATCAAGCCCTTTGATCATCAAATAGATCTACCAAAACAGGTAAATAAGCATTATACAACAGGTATTCAATATTCTAAAAGATATAAGTCAAATGGTAAGTTAAATGCTAAATACAGTTGGCAAAGAAATAATCGAAAGGAGTATGATGTTAGAAGGGGAGAATTAAAAAACAAGCCTGCCATTGATATAACATTAAATACTCACGATTTACTTTCTAACTATCAATGGGAGAAATCAAATTGGTCACTAGACTCAGGTGTATTTTTTCAAATTCAGGATAATTATTCTAACCCAGACACAGGAACAAGACGACTCATACCTGATTATCTTAAAACAGAGTTAGGAACATATTTTACTGCCGGTTTAACTCCATCGAATAATTTTAGTCTTGGATTTGGATTCCGTTTTAGTCATCAAAATAATCACACAAAAAAATACTACAAAAATAAGCGATGGAATGAGGGAAATTATCAAGACAAGCTGGGTGCTTTTGTAATTAATGAGGTTTTAAATCAAAAGCTAGTAGAGCAAAGGTTAATTTTTAATAATCTATCTATAAATACTGGAGTAAAATTTGCTCTATCAAACAGGTTAAATTTAAGTTTAAATTTATTCCATACCGAACGTGCTCCTGACATTGCAGAAATGTTTAGTGATGGACTTCATCATTCACTGGCGACTATTGAATATGGCAATCCTTTTTTAAGAAGTGAAACAACACAAAAATTTTTAGTAAATTTCGAAAAAGAGATTGGAAATTTCACATACAACATTAGTCCATATTTAACAAATGGTCAAAATTATATTATTATTGAGCCTACTGGTATCGAATACACTATAAGAGGTTCTTTTCCGGTTTGGGAGTATAGAGCTGTAAATTCTACAATAAGGGGGGTGGATTTAGACTTTTCTTTTAGTTTAAATAATAGTATTAAACTTAGAAATAGTTCTTCCTGGATTGAAGGATTTGAAAGAACAAGTAAAGCCCCTTTAATTAATATACCCCCTTTTACATCGACTAACTTTATTCAATTTTCAATACCAAAATTTAAATCATTTTTTATGATCGTTTCTAATAAAATTACTTTAAATCAAAATCAATTTCCAAATCATAATTTTGAAACTTCTGTTGTTGAAAATGGAGTAAGATTGAATAAGCTTGTTGATATAAGTACTCCTCCAAGGAGTTATCATCTTTTTGGAGCTGAGTTGCACTGGGGCCCTTATCCATTTTTTTCTGACAAAGTGAGTTTATCTCTTATCTTTGAGAATATCTTTAACTCATCCTACAGAAATTATCTCAATAGATTACGTTATTATGCTGATGAACAAGGTAGAAATATGATGTTACAGATTAAGATAAGTCATTGATTATATGAAGTTTTGTTTTTATTTTTTTTTATTTTTTTTTGGGATTCAAACATTCCTTTTTAGTCAAGTATATAGAGATGATTATATTGAACCAATTAGCGATCCTTCGGCAGAAGGCCAGCGTTTTTTTGTTGAAGACTTATTGGATATTGCAGGATATGTTCCCGAAGGCATCCAGATTTACCAAACACTTCCTAACAAAGCAAGGGTGTTTAGGGTTAAATTGGACAGCGTAACAGGAGGATTTATTTTTGTTCGTTGGGACAAGGTTAAAAAAGAAAATTACATTGCCAACAATAAAATTAGCGGATGTTTATTTCAATCTAAATGCAGCTAAAGAGATCATGCGTAAACAAACTCAAAAAGCTTATTTCGAAGTTAAAGATAAACTTCTTCAGGCCCCAGATCAAGAGCAGATTAGTGAAGAGAGCTTGGAGGGTTTGAGAGAAGATTTTGACCTTAATAACGAAAAGAAGGATTCTATTAAAACTCAATTGCTCCAGAAAAAAAAGTTAAAAATGAGGGATTGGTGATGAAGAAAGACGAGGAAGAAAAGAAAAAATAATTTTTTTTAAATAATGGTAACGGTTAATGTTTCTCCTTCAATCTTTGCAGTATAGCAAATCAAACTGCCTGAGCAACCATCGTCAAATGATCTTCCGTGCTGAGAACACGTGAACTTACCGTTGCCATGTGACCATTTGTTTTGTGTTCCTTGATGGGGACATACATTACTAAAAGCTCTTATTTCCGTCTCACTAATCCTTAGTAATAATAAGTCTTTCTCGAGGTAATTTTTCCAACCACCGATGTCAGAAAGGCTAGAAAAACTGGAACTACTCAAATCAATAGTCGCTGTTGTGGAGGTTTTATCATCCGATGATGAAGTATCATTAGCTGGAAGTGAGGTGTCATCTCCAGAACTACAAGCCTCTAAAACTGAAATTCCAAACATTGATAAAGCAACAGGAGCACAGGCTGTTTTCAAAAAATCACGTCTTTTGTTTTCCATTGATATTTTTTTTATCAAATATAGTTAGTTTTAGTTTAACTTTTGATTAAAAATAGTAAACAATTTATGAGTTTAAAGCTATCATTATGATTAATTTAGCAAAAAAAATGCGCTGTTTTTTAATTTTAGTACTACTATTAAATTCCGTTTTTTCGATTGCCCAGAACTCAGGAAAATTAACAGGAAAAATTTTAGATAAGCAAACCCAACTCCCACTTGAAGGTGCAATAATTATTCTCGAAGACACCACCATGGGAATTGCTTCAGATGCCGATGGTTACTTTAGTTTAGAGGATGTCCCTACAAAATCCTATAATATTACGGTGAGTTATTTGGGTTATCAGACGCAAACCGTCTATAATATAATCGTTAAAACATTTGGAACACCTTCGCTTCAGGTATTGTTGGAAGAATCCTCCAATGAGTTGGATGAAGTTGTTGTGCTTCAAAGCCCTTTTAGAACCAGTATAGAAACACCACTTTCTACGCAAACCTTTTCTGCAGTGGAGATTGAAACCTATCCTGGAGGGAACAATGATATTACCAAAGTGATTCAAAGTATGCCCGGTATTTCTCCTTCTATAGGTGGTTTTAGAAATGACATCATTATTCGTGGAGGTGCTCCAAACGAATCGGTTTATTATTTAGATGGCATCGAAATTCCAAACATAAATCACTTCAGTACCCAAGGAAGTAGTGGAGGTCCAGTAGGGCTGCTCAACGTCTCTTTTGTGAGAGAAGTTTCGCTTTCAAGCTCAGCTTTTGGAGCGGAATACGACAACCCTTTATCTGGGGGTATTGTCATTTGAACAACGAGAGGGAAATGCAGAACGATTCGGCGGAAACTTTAGATTTGGCGCTAGCGAAGCCGCATTAACTCTTGAAGGCCCTTTGTTCCGAAAAGACAAAAGTAAACCTTCTCCAACAACACTATTGTTCTCTGTGAGAAGGAGTTATCTTCAGTTTCTTTTCGAATTAATTGGGCTTCCTATTCGTCCAGATTA
This sequence comes from uncultured Flavobacteriaceae bacterium, assembly GCA_905182575.1. Lineage (GTDB taxonomy): Bacteria > Bacteroidota > Bacteroidia > Flavobacteriales > Flavobacteriaceae > UBA8316. Next base: position 24,233 of record CAJJCA010000021.1, read on the forward strand.
TTGGGATTTTCAGTGGAAATTAAATCATGAAGTTGATGCTTATAATACCCTCACTTTTTTAGGAATTGGATCTATAGATGATTTCTCGGTTAAATCACCTGATGATTTTGATAAAGAGCAGCAAGCAGCCATTGATCAAGTTCCGATTATCCAGCAACAAACAAGAACAATGGGTATTTCGTGGAAAAAGAAATTTAAAAATGGAAAACAAAATGACTACCGCGATCAGTTCTAATCGATTACAAAATATTTTTTCTCGTTATAAAGATAATACGCAAAAGTCAGGTTTACTGTTTCAAAATGACTCTTATGAGCAAGAAACAAAACTACGTTTTCAGACCCTTCACTACTTAACGGATTGGAAAATAGCAGGAGGTTTCAATGTTCAGCAATCAGATTATGGGAACAATACGAATGATTTATTTGAAAATACAGATTATAGCACTATTATTAATTTCATAAAATATGGATTTTTTGGAAAGGCGGAACGAACTTTTGCCAACAATCGATTGGGAGTTTCTTTTGGTTTAAGAGCTGATACAGACACCTTTTCCAGGGGGTCATCCATTCACTCACAGACCGCCTAGGCTTTCTTTTTCTTATAATTTGACGGCAGACCAGCAATGGAAATTAAATGCCTCTGTTGGGAGATACTTTAAAATGCCCACCTATACCATGCTTGGATTTCAAAATAATAATGGAGAATTTTCAAATAAAGACAGTAAATACACCAAAAGTGTTCACTTCGTAACAGGCATAGAGTTTACTCCAGGCAAAGCCTCAAGGATTACTCTTGAAGGTTTTTATAAAAAATACGATCAATACCCGATTTCTGTAATCGATGGTGTTTCACTGGCCAATAAAGGCGGTGGTTTTGAGGTTCTGGGAAACGAAGAAATCACAACCAATGGTAAAGGAAAAACCTATGGATTTGAAGCTTTATACCAACAAAAGCTAAGTAAGAAATTTTATGGTGTTTTCGCCTACACTTTTTTTTATAGTCAATTTACAGATGTCTCTGGAAACTACCTTCCCTCAGTTTGGGACAGTCGTCATTTAATTTCCTTTTCAGGAGGATATAAGTTGAAGCGAAATTGGGAAGTGAGTGCAAGGTTCAGATTTGCCGGAAAAACGCCATATGTTCTAACAGATATGAATGCGACATTAGCATCTTATCCTAGAATTATTTTGGATTATCAAAGTTTGGGAAATGTTTATCTTGATCCTTTCGCGGTAGCAGACATAAGATTCGATAAAAAGTGGAACTTTAAAGCATATTCATTAAACTTTTATTTTGAAGTTCAAAACTTTCTCGCCAACGCCAATCCCCGTCCAGATGAGTACGGACTCAATAGAGATGAAAATGGGTCATTGATAAGCCCTAAATCGTTAGTTCAAGTCAATGCTGAGGGAGACACCGCAATTCCCATTCCTTCTTTTGGCTTTGTTATAGATTTTTAGAGAAAAGCGGCCCGGGACTTATTTAAAAATATCCAATAAGCCGTCAGGTAGATCAAGGTGAATCTCCTTGGATTTTCGATCTAGATTTTTTATAAAACTATCATGTACTGGGATTAAAATCTCTATACCGTTTGAGTCAATAACAAAAAGGGCTTGAGGTCCAGAATCATTAACATTTTTGATTCTGCCAATTTCTTGTTTCTCCTGATCAAATGCCATGAAATCATTGACTTCATGATAATAGAATTGATTTCCTTCCAAAGGTGGGAGCATTGTAAGTGGGAGGTAGAGGTCTTTTTTGATTAAAAGATCCGCGTCTGTTTCAGAGGCTATCCCTTCAAATTTTAGTCTTAACAAGGAAGTCTTGTGGAGTTGATTGTTAAGAATAAAATAAGGAACCAATCCGTGTGGTGTCTCCACAAAGATTGATTCCAAATTAGTATATATTTCAGGGTTGTCACTATCAACTTTGGCAAGGATTTCACCTTTGAAACTGTACTTGCCAACAATAGTACCTAAAAAGAAGCATTCTTCTTTTAGCATGATTTTTTGGAGAAAGAAATATTATTCTTTGTCTTTAGCTTCAGCGCTCTCTTCTTTTGCAGGAGCTTCTTCGGTTACTGCAGGAGCTTCTTCTACAACTGGTGCTTCGGTAGCTTCAGCAACTACTTCTTCGGCAGGAGCTTCTTCAGCAACAGGAGCTTCGGCAGCAGCTTTTTCAGCTTCAGCGGCTTTAGTTGCTTCCAATTCAGCAGCGGCAGCTTCTTCAACGGCAGCATCTGCAGCAAGTGCATCAGAGATTCTTTTTTCTCGAATCTCAGTTTCTGCTTGAAGTTTCTTAGCGCTTGAACTGGCTTTGTCTTTGCTTAGTCCATCAACTTTAGCTTGAATTTTAGCTTGTTTTTCTTCTAACCAAGCGGCTAGCTTATTGTCTGCATCCTCTTGGGTAAGTGCTCCTTTTTTCACACCACCATTCAAGTGATGCTTTAGAAGTACACCTCTGTAGGAAAGTAAAGTACGAGCAGTATCAGAAGGCTGTGCCCCACTTTCTAACCACTTAACAGAACCGTCAAGATCGACTTCAACTGTTGCGGGATTTGTGTTGGGATTGTAAACGCCTAATTTTTCTAGGTAACGACCGTCTCTTTTTGAGCGAGCATCTGCTGCTACGATCCAATAAAAAGGTTTTCCTTTTTTACCGTGTCTTTGTAATCTTATTCTTACTGGCATATCATATTAATTTATGGAAGTTCTCGACTACCGGGTTATTAATTCTAGTACTGCAAATGTAAATTATTTTTTTTGTTTAATCAAACACTTCTGTTTTTTTTAAAACAACTAGGTAAACTAAATTTATGAGTATTAATAATTACTTTTATTATTCAAATATATATATATGAAAAACTTAATGCACACTTTTTCTAAAAATTTTATTTATCCATTGTTATTAATAATCTTTTTCAGGATGTAATGCTTTAGCTCCAGAGGTCTATTTGTATTCTTTTTTTAAGAAAAACGGTCAAGATGGACTTCATTTGGCCTACAGCTTTGACGCTTTAAAATGGGAAGCATTAAAGGGCAATCAATCTTTTATTACACCTGAATTGGGAAAAAATAAATTAATGAGAGATCCTTGCATAATTGAAGGGCCAGACAATAAATTTCATATGGTTTGGACCATTGGATGGGGAGAAAAGAGCATTGGTTATGCAAATTCAACAGATCTGATCCATTGGTCGGAGCAAAAATTGATCCCCGTTATGGAGCATGAAGCTGACGCCTTAAATTGTTGGGCACCTGAATTATTTTATGACGATACTTCTGGTCAATATCTTATTTATTGGTCGACCACAATTCCTGGGCGATTTCCCAAAACCGATCTACCCCAAGACAACAAAAACCATCGGATGTATTACGTCACAACCAATGATTTTCAAAGTTTTAGTGACACCAAGTTATTTTTTGATCAAGGGTTTAATGTAATTGACGGAACAATTCAAAAAATTGATTCGCGTTATTATTTATTTTTAAAAAACGAAACTAAATACCCCAAACCGGAAAAAAATATCAGAATTGCGACAAGCAAAAATCTTTTAGGGGCATACTCACAAGCTTCGGAACCCATCACTGATGATTGGGTTGAAGGGCCTTCTGCGATTGAAACTCCTGAAGGTTGGATTGTCTATTATGATGAGTACACAAGGGAAAATATGGGGGCAGTCCTTTCAACTGACCTGAAAAATTGGGAAGATATTTCTGATCAAATTAGTTTTCCCGAAGGAACGAGACATGGGACAGTGTTTAAAGTGAACAGACCTATTTTTGATCAATTGTTCCAATATTCTGAGCAGTCTCAATCTGCTGAAAAATAAATTTTATTCTTTAAACAGTATGTTCGCTCAAGACTTGTAAGGAAGCTTAAAAAAGCTTATTTTTGCGCCCTAATTTTAGCTATTCTCAATGAAAATTTCACGTAAAGATAATGATGCCCTAAATGCCTTATTAACAATTGATATCGATCGAAAAGATTTTTCTGAAAAAGTCGATATTGTATTGGGTGACTACAGAAAACAAGCCAACATCCCTGGTTTTAGAAAAGGTCATGTCCCTATGGGATTAATCAAAAAGCAATATGAGACTGCCGTTACAGCAGAGGAGGTCAATAAATTATTGCAAGAAAATTTAGAGAAATATTTAAAAGAAGAAAAAATAGACATCCTCGGGAATCCACTTCCTGTGATGAAAGAAGTACTAGATTGGACTGCTGAAACTCTTTCTTTTGATTTTGAATTAGGGCTGTCCCCTGCATTTGAAGTTGACCTTTCTGGAAAAAAGAAAATCACACATTATCAAATCACCGCGGACGATAAGATGATCAATGAACAATTGATAATTATCAAAAGCAACATGGTAAATTGATTCCTCATGAAAATCCAAAAGATGATTTTGAAATTAATGCAGTGTTAAAAAATGAAGCAGCTGAAATAGAAGTAACTGCTACCTTTAATTTAACTCAAATCACAGGTAAAAAGTAATCTTGAGGAATTAAAAAAAGCAACGGTTGGTTCCAAACTTTCTTTGGCTTTCAAGAAGCTTTTCAAGGAAGATGCAACTGCGGCAAGACTCTTGGGGGTTGCTGAAGATAAGCTCAAAGAGATTGAAGGCTACATAGCAATTGAAATCAAGGAGATCAACGAAAGAGAATTGGCAGAATTGAATCAAGAACTTTTTGATAAACTTTTTGGACCAGGGACTGTTAAATCAGAAGCTGAAATGAAAGAAAAAATTAAAGAAGGCATTGAAAAACAATTCCAACAGCAATCAGAGCAAAAACTATTGAATGATGTTACGGAATATTTAATTGATAATACTTCTTTTGATTTACCTGCAGAATTCCTTAAAAAATGGATGCAAAACTCAGGCAAAGAACCCCTTACTGCAGTTCGAGCCGAGGAAGAATACGAGCGTTCTGAGAAAGGAATTCGTTACCAATTGATTGAAGGAAAATTAATTATGAAGCATGATCTTCAAATTAAATTCGAAGAATTAAAAGATTACGCCAAAGAAATGATCACCCTTCAAATGGCACAATATGGTCAGCCTGCTCCACCAGAGGAAGAGCTTGACGGAATTGTTGCAAGAGTGATGTCAAACCAAGAAGAAACCCGAAGAATATCTGATCAATTGATGAGCAATAAACTTTTGGATTTCTTTAAAGCAAATGCTCCATTGAAAGAGAAAAAAGTCACTTTCGACGCTTTTGTAAAAGAAGCTTACGGTAAGGCCTAAGTTTTTTTATTACTTTTAACAAACTAGTTACAACGATATAAAGATGGATTACGGAAAAGAGTTTAAAAAGTACGCAACCAAGCACCACGGCATAAGCGCCATGTACTATGATAAGATTGTAAGCAGCATGACGCCTTACATCATCGAGGAAAGACAGATGAATGTCGCCCAAATGGATGTTTTTTCACGTCTGATGATGGATCGTATTATGTTTTTAGGAACAGCGATTGACGATACGGTAGCCAATATAATTCAGGCGCAGCTTTTATTCTTACAGAGTACGGATGCCAAACGAGATATTCAAATGTATATTAACTCTCCAGGTGGTGGAGTTTATGCAGGATTGGGGATTTACGATACCATGCAATTTATCACACCAGATGTAGCAACAATTTGCACAGGAATTGCTGCCTCAATGGGAGCTGTGTTGCTTTGTGCTGGTCAAGATGGAAAGCGTTCTGCATTACCACATTCTAGGGTAATGATTCATCAACCTCTTGGAGGTGCGCAAGGACAAGCATCTGATATAGAAATCACTGCACGTGAAATCTTAAAACTGAAAGATGAATTGTACGAAATTATAGCAAAACATTCAGGACAGAAAATTGAAAAAGTTAACCAAAACAGTGATCGTGACTATTGGATGAAAGCTGACGAAGCGAAAGCTTACGGAATGATTGACGAAGTACTTTCTTCCTAGAAACTAAGAATTTTATTGTTTAAATTATGAGTAAAGAGGAGTTAAACTGTTCATTTTGTGGACGTGCCAAACCAGAGACTCAATTGTTGATTGCTGGTCTTGATGCTCATATTTGTGATAAATGTATTGTTCAAGCACATGGAATTGTTCAGGAGGAAACGACTGAAATGACCACGATTTCTAAAGCTGACATTGAGTTGCATCCACCAAAAAAGTTAAAAGCTTTTTTAGATGAATATGTGATTGGGCAAGAACCGGCTAAGAAAGTGCTTTCTGTTGCGGTGTACAACCATTACAAAAGGATCAGTCAAGCCAATCAAAAAAATGACGTTGAAATTCAGAAGAGTAACATTCTTTTGGTTGGACAAACTGGAACTGGAAAAACGCTTTTAGCACAAACCATTTCTAGGTTTTTAAATGTTCCACTATCCATTGTCGATGCAACGGTTTTGACTGAAGCGGGATATGTTGGTGAGGATGTTGAGAGTATCTTAACGCGTTTGTTGCAAGCCGCTGACTATGACGTAGATCGCGCTCAAAATGGAATTGTTTTCATTGATGAGATTGATAAAATTGCTCGTAAAGGTGATAATCCTTCAATCACTAGAGATGTTTCTGGAGAAGGAGTTCAGCAAGCCCTGTTGAAGCTTTTAGAGGGAACCATTGTGAATGTTCCGCCAAAAGGGGGGAGAAAGCACCCAGATCAGAAATTTATTGAAGTAGACACGTCTAACATTCTTTTTATTGCAGGAGGAGCTTTTGACGGAATCAATAGGAGTATCAATAAACGATTGAATCTTCAAGCCATTGGTTACAACACAAGTAAGGAATCTAAAAAAGTTGATACTGAAAATATTTTGCAATATGTCACGCCAAAAGACATTCGTTCTTTCGGATTGATTCCTGAAATTATTGGACGCTTGCCAGTACTGACTTATATGAGTCCTTTAGATAAAGAAACTTTAAACTCTATCTTAACTGTTCCAAAAAATGCTCTGGTTAAACAATATGTTCGCCTTTTTGAAATGGACGGAATCAAATTGAGCTTTACGCAAGGTGCCTTGGATTTTATTGTAGAAAAAGCACTGGATTATAATCTAGGGGCAAGGGGTCTCCGTTCTCTTTGTGAGGGGATTTTGAGCGATGCAATGTTTGAGCTTCCTGAGTCAGAAGTTAAAGAATTAAAAATAACAAAAGCCTACGCTGAAGAAAAAATAGGCAAGGTGATACACCCCGCTTTAAAAGTAGTTTCCTAATAATTAATTTTTAATAGTTCTTCTAATAAAACTCGATTGTTAGATAAACGCGGTACTTTGTGTTGCCCGCCTAATTTTTTATTCTTTGAACAACCATTGGTAGAACAAACCTTTTTTTACCGCATGAACTTTTGGTATTTCAAGGGTTATTTTTTTATATCTTTTTGCTTCATAATCTGAATTTTCTTCTTTTAAAAATTGATCAAGTAGTTGCGTGAAACAAAGCAAATATTAAAGCTTCTTTAAATTCAATCAACCACTCGTGTCCCCCTTTTTTATCATCCTCCATAAATATAGGTCCTGCCGTAAAGTCAATCACCTCAACCTCCATCACCTTAGCAGCCTTGCTCAATGCCACTTCCGCATTATCTACCATCAATTCCTCTCCAAAAACATTGATGTGGCTCTTTGTCCTTCCTGTAACTTGAATTCTATAGGGACTCAAGCCAGTGAACTTGACGGTGTCACCAATTTTGTACCTCCAAAGCCCAGAATTGGTGGTGATTACCATAGCATAATTTGTGTTTAACGCAACTTCACTTAAGGGTATAATTGCTTCAGCTTCGCTTGAGATTTCGGATTTAACAGGGATAAATTCATAAAAAATCCCATAATCCAGCATCAATAATAATTCATTAGAATCGTTTCGATCTTGAATTCCGAAAAAGCCTTCGGAAGCGTTAAAGATCTCATAATAGTTCATTTCCTTATGATTCATTATTTTCTCAAACTGACTTTGATAAGGTTGAAAGCTCACCCCACCGTGAAAGTAAACTTCAATATCAGGCCAAACCTCATTGATATTGGCTTTTCCTGTTTTGGCCAACACATTTTGAAGTAAAACAAGCATCCAAGAAGGAATACCAGCAAGACTTGTTACTTTTTCACTAATGGATTCTTGAATTATCGCCTCCATTTTGGTTTCCCATTCAGACATTAGAGACACTTTTTGGCTTGGGGTGCTTCCCAGTTCAGCCCAAAAAGGTAAATTATCTATGATGATGGCGGACAAGTCACCAAAATAAGAGTCAGTATTTTGATAAAGTTCATTACTTCCGCCCAGACGCAAACATTTACCAGAAAGAATCTGAGCCTCTTCATTATTGTTGAAATAAATCGACAGCATGTCTTTCCCAGCCTTGTAATGACAGTTTTCTAGGGACTCCGTACTGATTGGGATAAACTTGCTTTTTGCATTGCTGGTTCCACTTGATTTGGCAAACCACTTGATGGGACTTGGGCAGAAAATATTTTGCTCCCCTTGTCGACACCTTTCTATTTCAGGATAAATGTCCTCATAGCTAACGATGGGCAATCGGTTCTTGAAATCTGAATAATTTTTAATGGAAGCGAATTCATGTTCGATTCCATATTCTGTTTTATGAGCCCATCTTAATAGGCCTTGAAGGAGCTCTTGTTGTACCTCGTTTGGATACTTCATAAAAAGCTCCATTTGGTGAATACGTTTTTTGAGAAACCAAGATGCTACAGAATTGAATAAGGGGATTGGCATAAGAAATGGTATCTTTATAATGTAAAAATAGTAAAACTTTTAGCAATAATGTTTCAAGGTGTTTTAAGAAAAATGATAACTGAGGAAGGAAGTCCAATTAAGTACTTTCTTAATTTAGAAAATGATTTCATTGCATTCAACCAATATCTAAACCGAACGATATCGCTCAGTTTTGATGGTACAGAGTGCATAAGCTGTAAGGTTGAAAAGCCGATTTTTAGACAGGGATTTTGTAAAAACTGTTTTTTTGAGCAACCGGCTGCCGGTGATTGGATCATGCGGCCAGAACTGAGTAAAGCTCATCTGGGAATAGTTGATAGGGACTTGGAATTTGAGAAGAAAGTCCAACTGCAACCCCATCTTGTTTACCTTTCGCTGAGCAGTCATCTAAAAGTAGGAGTCACTAGGGATAATCAAATCCCTACGCGTTGGATTGATCAAGGAGCCCATGAAGCGGTTAGTATTTTGAGTGTTCCCAATCGCTACTTGGCGGGAGTTGGAGAGGTGGCTTTAAAGACAATTTTGTCTGACAAAACCAATTGGAGAAAAATGCTTCAGAATGATTTTGAACCCATTGATTGGAGTGAAGCCATCCATCAAGGCAGTAGATTACCTTCCAAAAGATTTAAAACCTTATATCATAGCCGATCCTAAAATAATTAAGCTTGAGTTTCCAGTACTTCAATATCCAGAAAAAGTAAAAAGCCTTAACCTTGAAAAAGAAAATTTTTATTCAGGAGTTTTAAAAGGAATCAAAGGACAATATTTGATTTTTGAAGATCAGACGGTTTATAACATTCGATCAAATGAAGGGACAAAAGTCAAGATTGAAATCACTTAATTTTTATCTATATTTTTGAGGAATCACTCAGTAATTCATTTAAATCTTTGAACTCCTTTGCTGAAAGATAGCGCCATTTTCCTACTTTTAAATCCAAGTTTACATTCATAATCCTTACCCTTATCAATTCTGTCACACGATAATCTAGGTACTCACACATCCTTCTAATCTGACGGTTCAATCCTTGGGTGAGTATGATTTTAAACTCATTTTTATGGGTTTGTTTTACAAAGCATTTCTTGGTGACCGTATCCAAGATAGGAACACCGTTAGACATTTTATGGAGGAACTCTTTGGTGATGGGTTTGTTTACGGTAACAATGTATTCCTTCTCATGATTATTCCTTGCCCTTAAAATCTTATTGACAATGTCTCCATCATTGGTCAAGAAAATCAACCCTTCACTCGCTTTGTCAAGTCTTCCAATGGGGAAAATCCTTTTTGAATAGTTGATGTAGTCTATGATGTTGTCTTTTTCAACACGGGTGTCCGTGGTGCAAACAATTCCTTTGGGCTTATTAAAAGCAATATAAACGAGTTTGTTTTTGGGATTACTTATTGCTTCGCCGTTAACTACGATTTTATCCTCCGCGCTTACTTTTAAGCCCATTTCAACAGGCTCACCATTGACCAGTACTCGACCGTCAGCAATCAGTCTGTCAGCCTCTCTTCTTGAGCAGTAGCCTATTTCACTGAGGTATTTATTGATTCGGGTTACGGTTTGATTATTTTCCATTTATATGTTTATCAAATGAGAAGTTCTTCGCCTTCTTTGAGATTAAATTTTCTTTTAAAAAGCCAAACAAATAGGTAGAGCAGTGGGGTGTCAAAAGCAGCAACGAGTACTTTAAATATAAAACCAGAGAGCACCAATCCAAAGAACAAATCCCAGGGGAGTATTTCGAAGAGGCACAACAATGAAATGACGGTGAAAGTGTCTAAGAATTGAGAAGCAAAAGTGGAAAAGTTATTCCGCAACCACAAATGTTTTCCTTTGGTGAATTTTTTCCAAAAGTGATAAATTCTAATGTCAACAAATTGGGCGGCTAGATAGGCCAACATTGAGGCCAACACAGCCAAAGGAGACAATGAAAAAACTTTTTCAAAATCATTATTACTTAAAGGTGAATTTTCCATTACAGGAACTGCACCTGCTAAAAGAACAATACCCATCGAGAAAAAGGAAGCAAAAATTCCAGCGATAACGACTTGATTTGCCTTTTTCTTCCCATAAATTTCTGAAATTAAATCCGTAATCAAAAACGTCAATGGATAGGGAAGAATCCCCACAGAAAGTTCAAAAAGTTTTATTCCAAAAATCTCCATATCGAAAGGATACCAATAGAAGAATTTTTGAAAAATTAAATTTGAAACTACTAAAGAAGTGATAAATAGGCACCAAGGTAGAGGTAAATCTTGGCTGCAAGTTCTTGTTTTATAACCTTCATTTATTCAATTTTTAAATGGTAGGGAATTCTTGTTTGAATCCCGTCTAATTTATTAAAGTCGAGGTAAGTTGAAGTGAATTTTTCAAGAGGATTATTAAATATTTTAGTTTTAATAAGTGGAAGTACACCTGACAGCATGCTCCCCAAATCTTGTTTTATTTTAGGAAATTCAATAACATTATAAGTTGTTATTTCAGCCAATGATGCAGCCGATTTAATGGCAGCTTGCAAACCACCAAGCGCATCAACCAGTCCAATTTCCAGAGCTTCTTTTCCGGACCAAACTCGACCTTGTGCGATCTCTTCAACTTGTTCGAGATTCATTGATCTTCCTTCAGCAACATGAGATTTAAATTTCTCATAAATCTTTTCGATAGCCGCCTTTGTCGTTTTTCTGTATCCTTCTTGTAAAGGTTCAAACACGCTGTATCCCATTGCATTTCGGTGGGTACTGACTTGTTCGGCATTGATTCCAAGCTTATCTGCCAACCCCTGTTAAATCACCAGCAGCAAAAACACCAATCGACCCTGTGATGGTCATTGGGTCAGCAAAAATCTTATCCGCATTTGATGCAATATAATATCCTCCCGAAGCAGCAACATTTCCCATAGAAACTACAATCGGTTTTAAAGAATCTAATTGTTTAAGCGAATTCAAAATTATTTCAGAGGTCAGCGCATCTCCACCGGGAGAATTAATCCTGAGAACCATCCCCTTTATGTTTTCATTTTCATTTATTTCCTTAATTGCCTCTAAAAATACTTTTTGTCCAATAACTGTTTCGCTTCCCTCACCATACATGATGTTTCCCTGAGCATATAAAATTGCAATACGATCATTTACTTGCTTATTATAAGGGGTGATTTGACCATCAAGTTTTTCAGAATCAATGCTGTTAATTTCGCTGGAATGGTCTAATGCAATCGCATCCTTGATCCGATTTAGGTATTCATCTTCGTGAATGATGCCGTCAATGATTCCGTTTTGCAGCGCTTCATTAGCATCGTTAACCAATAAATTTTCCGCAATCTCATCTAACTTTACGGGGCTAATGTTTCTACTTTCAGCAACTTCTTCGCGAAAGGTTCCCCAGATGGAAGTTATTAATGACTTTATCTGCATCCGGTTTTCTTCACTCATTTTATCCTGAAGAAAAGGCTCTACCGCACTTTTGTATTTACCATGGCGAATGACTTCCATTTTGATACCATATTCGTTTTGAAATTTATTATAAAAAAGTACTTCAGAGGAAAGACCTTTGATCTCCATTCTCCCAAGAGGATTAATAAAAATACTGTCAGCAACCGATGATAAGTAGTATCCCTTTTGGGTAAGAAAATCAGCATAGGCATAAATAAACTTCCCAGAGGATTTAAAATCAATTAATGTTTTTCTGATCTCACGCGCCTGTGCCCATCCAGCACTTGAGAATCCAGCTTTGAGGCTGATTCCTTTGATCTTTGGGTTGGACTTTGCGTTGTTTATGCTTCCGATGATTTGATTAATTCCGGTAACATTTGGATTAAGATCTAAGGATTCTTCAAATGGATTTAATTGAGGTGCACGATCATTGATTACTTTGTTTAAATCGAGACTTACAACACTGTTTTCTTCGAGATTAATCGGTGCACTCGAACTGATTGTTGCAGCGGTTGCTATAGCTGCGATTCCCATAAAAAAGAAAATCAAAATAATTCCCAAGGCAACAAGACTTCCTAAGAACGAAGCGAAAAAACTTTTAAAAAAACTCATATTCTTCTCAAATTTAGTCACAAAGATAGGCTTTGTTGTTTTGTTTTACGAAATTTGCCGCCAATGATTAAAATGACTACAACCTATATTTCTTTGGGATGCAATCAAGGAGTTCGAATAGAAAACCTTCACAAGGCAATGCTCGAAATTCAAAAGAAAGTGGGTGCAATTAAAAGAGCTTCTTCCATTTATGAAACCCCAGCTTGGGGTTTTGAAGGCCCCGATTTTTTAAACGCTTGTTTGTGTGTCCACACAGAACTTTCAGCTGAGGAATTGCTTACCCAGCTTTTAGAAATTGAAATTTCAATGGGAAGGGTACGTTCATCTGAATTAAAATACACCTCTCGTTCCATTGATTTGGATGTGCTTTTTTATGCGGATCAAATTATATCAACTGAATTTCTAACTGTTCCCCATCCTCGATTAGCGCTTCGTAATTTTATCTTATTCCCCATGGCTGAAATTGAGCAAGAAATGCCAGATCCAAAATTAGAAAAATCTATTTTAGAATATTAGGCTTCCGATAAAAGTATTCCGAAAAGATTAGGAGAAGAATTAAGTGTTAAAGAATAATAGTTAAAGTTGCTTGACCTTGCTATAGAAATCCCAAACTACAACTCCAGTCGCAACAGAAATATTTAGAGAATGCTTGGTACCTTCTTGAGGGATTTCGATCACACCTTCACATTGATTCACCGTATTTTGTGTTACGCCCTTAACCTCATTCCCCAGAATAAAAGCATACTTAACCCCTTTGATGGGTGTGAACTTTTCTAAAGATAGAGAAGCTTCAGCTTGTTCGATCGCGAACAATTGCACCTCTTTTTCTTTCAACGAAGCGATAAGTAGATCTATTTCCTCATGATACTCCCAGGCAACGGATGCTGTCGCACCCAATGCAGTTTTCTGAATGTCTCGGTGGGGTGGAGTAGCCGTGATCCCACAGAGATGAATCTTTTCAATCATAAAAGCATCGGCAGTTCTAAATACGGAACCAATGTTATTTAGACTTCTAATATCCTACGATTAATAACTAATAAAAGATCACTTGCAACTTTTTTAAACTCTTCAATTGACTTTCGATTTAACTCACTGTTTTTTAACTTTCGCATTGGATCAAAAATAAGAAATTAAGTCTCCTGATTTTCATTCTATTTTAATTTAAGTAATCTGTACTTATTTATTTCATAAGTTTTTATAGAATAATTACATTCGCATAAACCCATAACTGCGTGGCGAAGTCGAGCAAAGTGACCCCTTTAATGAAACAGTACAACCAGATCAAGGTGAAATATCCCTGATGCCTTGCTGTTATTTCGTGTTGGAGATTTTTATGAGACTTTTGGGCAAGACGCAGTGAGGGCCTCTAAGATTCTTGGAATTATCCTTACCAAAAGAGGGGCGGGAAGTTCCAGTGAAACTGAACTTGCTGGTTTTCCACACCATTCCTTGAACACCTATTTGCCAAAATTGGTAAGAGCAGGATGTCGGGTTGCGATTTGTGATCAGCTCGAGGATCCCAAAATGACTAAAACAATAGTCAAAAGAGGGGTGACTGAATTGGTGACTCCCGGTGTTGCTTTGAATGATGAAGTCTTAGAACATAAAAAAAACAATTTCCTAGCAGCGCTTTGTTTTGGAAAGAAAAATATTGGAATTTCTTTTTTAGACATTTCTACAGGTGATTATTGGGTGTCAGAAGGCAGTGCAGTTCAGATTGAGCAGTTGCTTCAAAATTTTTCTCCTACGGAAGTATTGGTTGCCAAGCCTTCCAAGAAAATCTTTGCGGAACAAATGGGTTCGCACTACAATATTTTCTATTTAGAAGATTGGGTGTTCGAGCAGACCTTTGCCAATCAAAAATTGACAGACCATTTTAAAACTTCTGGACTGCAAGGTTTTGGAGTCCAAGATTTGGATGCCGGTGTTATTGCTGCCGGAGCAATTTTGCATTATCTGTCAGAAGCCCACCACAATAAACTGCCTCACATCACTTCCATCCGACGGATTTTTGAGTCTGAATATGTATGGATGGATCGGTTTACGGTTCGCAATCTCGAATTGTTTCAATCCAACAACCCTGGAGGTGTTGCCTTGATTGACGTTTTAGATCAAACGCTTACTTCCATGGGTGGCCGAATGCTCAAGCATTGGCTGGCATTTCCACTAAGAGATCTTAAGCAAATTGAAGAGCGCCTAGATATTGTTGATGCACTTTTTAAAGATGATAATGCATTTGAAACCCTGTCTGATCGTTTAAGAAAAATGGTCGACATTGAGCGGATTATTTCTAAAATTGCAACCTTAAAAATAAGTCCAAGAGCCTTGGTGCAATTGGGAAATTCTTTGGGAGAAATTGCGGAAATAAGATCTTATTTGTCAGAGCAAGAGGATAAGGTACTAAAAACGTTTGGTAAAGGTTTTTTAGAAAACAAGAAAGTTATTGAATTAATTCAATCCACGCTCAAGGAAGACGCGCCGGTCTTATTAAACAAAGGAGAAGTTATTGCCCAAGGAGTTTCTGAGGAATTGGATGAGCTTCGTGATTTATTACAATCGGGTAAAACCCATTTGGATGACATGCTGGCTCGGGAGACCGAACGCTCGAAAATTCCTTCCTTAAAAATCGCCTTTAATAATGTTTTCGGATATTATATTGAGGTTAGAAATACCCATAAGGACAAAGTTCCCGAAGATTGGATCAGAAAACAAACCTTGGTCAATGCTGAGCGTTATATTACTGAAGAGTTAAAGGAGTATGAATCTAAAATTTTAGGTGCAGAAGAAAAAATAAGAAGCATAGAGGGTGCTTTGTATCAAGATTTGTTGATGGCACTTCAGTTGGAATTAAACCCGCTTAAAACCAATGCCCGCCTTTTGGCCCGTTTGGATGTGTTGTGGTGTTTTTCGGCTTTAGCCCTTAAAAATAATTACGCAAGGCCTCAGTTTTCTAAAAGCACTGCCCTAGAGATAAATGCAGGTCGACATCCCGTTATTGAACATCAATTGCCTCCTGACAAACCTTTTATTGATAATGATTTGTTACTCAACCGCGAGCAACAACAAATTATAATGATTACTGGGCCTAACATGTCTGGGAAATCTGCAATTTTAAGACAAACCGCTTTGTTGGTCTTGATGGCACAAATGGGTTCTTTTATTCCAGCCGCTGCTATGAAAACAGGCGTAGTGGACAAGATATTTACTCGTGTTGGGGCGAGTGATAATATTTCGATGGGCGAGTCTACTTTTATGGTAGAAATGAATGAAACGGCTTCTATTCTTAACAATATTACTGAAAACAGTTTGGTGCTGTTGGACGAAATTGGAAGAGGGACGAGTACCTACGATGGGATTTCGATTGCTTGGGCGATTGCCGAATACTTACACGAACACCCTTCGCGCGCCAAAGTGCTTTTTGCGACCCACTATCACGAACTGAACGAGATGCACCACGCCTTTAATCGCATCAAGAACTTTAATGTTTCAGTAAAGGAACTAAAAGATAAGGTGCTTTTTTTAAGAAAATTGGTTCCCGGAGGCAGTGCGCATAGTTTTGGAATTCATGTTGCCCGGATGGCTGGAATGCCACAATTTGTTGTTAAAACAGCCGCCCAAAAACTCAAATTATTAGAGAAATCGCATGGAGTAGAAGCCCGTGCTGATCAATTAAAAACGGATAAGGAGGAAATGCAACTGAGCTTTTTTAATCTGGATGATCCACTCCTAGAAAACTTAAGAAATGAAATTAATAATTTGGACATCGATACCCTTACTCCCATTGAGGCGTTGATGAAATTAAATGAGATAAAAAGGATGCTGGGAAATTCTAAAAAATAAATCTCTTTTAATTTAAAAATAGACTAATAATTTTTATAAATTTGCCTGCCACTAGCGAAAGTAGCTCAGCGGTAGAGCATCACCTTGCCAAGGTGGGGGTCGCGGGTTCAAATCCCGTCTTTCGCTCAATAGTATTTAAGTCCTGCTCGAGTGGTGGAATTGGTAGACACGTTGGACTTAAAATCCAATGACCATTGCGGTCGTGCGGGTTCAAGTCCCGCCTCGAGTACTTTAAGACTCCTTGTTAACTCACTTGATTTTACATGACGTTACGGTTTTTTATTTTAATTCTGGCAACTTTTTTGGCTACGATTCTATGCAATACGGCACTAGGGAGCCATTTGAAGTGAAAACCCCAAAAAATCCAGCCTAAAACTCTCAATTCAACACCCCACCCCTTCAAAATAAATCTACTTTCCTTTTGGGGATACGCTGGTGAAATGGGTATATAGACAAACTAATACTTCTTTCTAAGTCAAAATTACCTGAGATGAAAGAGTTAGGTTAGGATTTACCCCCTTTTTTGGAATAATACGTATCTTAAGTTTTTTAAAACAGATTGTATGATCGATGTAAATTTTAATTTTTTCACTGAAGTTAAAGAAGGTCAGGACCCTGATGCAAAAAGCCCGACTTTAAAAAGATACCATAAAATTTTATGGAGTAAATCACTCCCAAATGGCAAAATATTTAATCTTAACGACGATGACCCGGAATTATCTAAGAATTACTTATATCACAAATCTGAATTAGGTTATTTTGTATTTGGTAGTGACGCCATAACGAATTCTTATAGAAGTCACAAAAGGAAAAAACACATTACAGAACAAATCCCTGATGAGGTAAATGAAATGTTTCTTCAAGGGAGTAATATTGCTTCGTACAGTATTTTCCCTAAGAACAAGATAAATAATGGGCAGACTATCAATATGGCTAGAGGGGTTGTTAGGTTAATTGACGATAGATTTGATTTAACCTTAGAATGTATAAAAAGGTTTTATAAAAATCTCCAAGTCCTCTTTATAGCACTTTATTCAAATATAAGGACTTCTTTGATCTGTTTGAATCCTACGATAATTATGTAGAGTATTTTTTATTCCAAGACTTAGTTGATAATAAAGGTGAGATTAAATTTTATTTACCTTTTGATGATTTTAAAACTCCACCTTGTTTTAATTCAGTGGAAGATTATTTAATTTACAAGACCAAAGCTTTAGACTTCAATACTCTGAGAAAATCAAGAATTAATAAAGAAGTTAACAATGTTAAAATCATCAAAAAATGACAAAAAATCAAAGACTTTATAATGAGCTAAGAAAGTTTGTTGATATAAAAAAAGTCCTAGATTATGACAATGAATTTTTCGACAATAAAAAGCGTTCGTATAAATTTATGATTCCATTTCTTGAAAAATATATAAATATTAAACTAGTTAGAAATAAGATTACAGACCCAAAAGCCCACTCGCATTTAGTTGACCTTGAATTCAAGACAGCCA
The DNA here is from genome assembly GCA_905182575.1 of uncultured Flavobacteriaceae bacterium. Classification (GTDB taxonomy): domain Bacteria; phylum Bacteroidota; class Bacteroidia; order Flavobacteriales; family Flavobacteriaceae; genus UBA8316. The sequence continues at coordinate 42,332 of CAJJCA010000021.1, forward strand.
ATCCCAAAAAATATCGAGAATTAAATAAAGTAAAAGGAATGCCTAGACACGCTGACAAACATTTTCTTTTTAAGGACAATAAATAACACTGAAAGTAGTATTACTATATAATAAAAGGTGTAAAATTATTATAGGTAAACAAATCAATGTAATATATCTTGGTTGATTATTTGAAGGCAGAGTAGCTGTTTTTAAATCAAGTTTAATTTTTTTTATATTTAGATATGAATAAATCACTTTCGGGGTCACTTAAAAAATCTTTTCCAACTTATTTTGATAATGCATCTTCTACCCTCGTTAATGATGATGTATTAAATGAAATATTGCCATATTTTAATGGAAAATTTGGTAATGCAAAGCCAAATGACGCGAATGCTATGTCTAATGAGTTTTTTGATTACTTTAATTCAAATCCTCCAGTAAAAGGTTTAAAAACTCTTGACTATCCGAATAGAGATGAAAAAAAAATATGTTCAAGAATTTTATAAAGAACATATAATGGAAAACAAAGACAAGAAAAAAACAACTATTTACACCTAAAAAAAAGTCATTTTGAAAAAGGGGAAGTATTTACAAATATTCAATTATCTAAGAGAATTCTCGAAGTTGAGAGCCAAATCAGTCCGAGACATTGAAGCTCAGGAAACCCAATATCCCGAAAAGTTTTGGCTAAATAATATTCCAGAAAATGAACTATTTGAAAATATAATTAGATCAGGCTTTGATTCAAACAATGAGTATTGGCTGAAAATAAGAAAACCCAAAGGACCTGAAAAACCCGAATTCAATAAGCTTTCAGAAAGTTTGGAGTTATGGATAGATAGAGCAACTTTATTTAATGAGGACGCCTTACCAGAACTAAAAGAATCTGTTGAGGTTAATGGGGAAACAATTGAATTACATACACTCCTGGAGGTAAATAAAGAACTACAGGATTATATTGAGCAAAATTGGATTGATGATTTAATTGACTTCAACACGAAGGATAAGGTTTACAACATCAAAAATATTGAATACGAAAAGCTCAATTCAGTGTATAAAACCCTATTTAGGATTTTTAATAAAACAGAACAATTTGGAGAGGAATATGAATTGGTTATTGGTGTAGGATTATTAAATTTTAAGGAAAATGATTCGAGTCCAAAGATATTTAGACATATTTTAACCCAACGAGTAGATATCAACTTTGAATACTCTCAAAAAAAATCCGAAATACTAATTACTCCAAATTTAGAATCCACGCCACAAATAGAAACAGATTCCATTTTAGACTTGAACGATCAGTTTGAGTCACAAAATATAATTGATGCAGAAAAAGCCGTTCAAAACTATTTCAAAGAAAAAAATGTAGAAACCGTTTTTGATGAAATAGACACAGATAATGTCCTTCAAATATTTGCAGAACGTTTTTCACCAGAAGGAAGCTATAAATCACTAATTGACAAACCCTCAACCACTAACTCAATGCCTATTGTTTCGTATTCACCTGCACTTTTATTAAGAAAAAGGAATACAAGAAGCTTAACCTCTTTGTACGATACGATTATAGAAAATATCGAAAATAAAGGGGCATCAATTGAAATTCCTACAATGAATGAGGTCATTGGAGTTGATTCGGAATTTGAAAACGATATTGACAATGACATAAATTCAAATAATAGAACAAATGTTGAGCCCATCTTTTTCCCAAAAGAGTTCAATGATGAACAAATTGAGATAATAGAGAAAGCTAAAAACAATAATAATGGGCCGTGTTCAGGGACCTCCAGGAACAGGAAAGTCACATACAATTGCAAACCTAATTTGTCACCTGCTTGCTAACGGTAAAAAGGTGCTTGTTACGGCCTACACCAAGAGGGCTTTGGAAGTTTTGAAAGAAAAACTCCCGGAAGAGTTTCAGGACTTAACAGTCAACTTATTGAGCGGCGACTCATCTTCTGTTCAAGATTTACAATCAAGTGTAAATTCAATAAATGAAGAGCTTTCAAGTGCTAGTTTATCTACTTACAAACGTCTCATTGATAAATATGAGACTGAATTAAAAGTAACTAGACAATCAATCGCGGAAAGCGAATATAAACTAGTAGCCATAAAAGAAAAGGCTACACGTAATCAAGAAATTAACAAGGAATATAAAGGAACTTTAGCTGAGATAGCTCAAAATATTGAAAGAGACCTGGCGAATTTTGACTGGTACGAAGATGATTTCTGCGACATAGGAAATACCGAAATAATTGAAGATCTGAAGACTTTTATTGCTCTTAATAAGCAATATAATGAGATAGATGAAGAGGATTTTAGCTATTCAATTCCTGAACTAAATCGACTTCCTCCAACCAAGCTGATGTCTGATTACTTCCACACTAAGTCAGAAAGTAAAAACCGAATATAACTTAGACGAAAATCCAGAGAAAATTAAGTGCTCGTCTATCACTGAGATTATTCAAGAATTAAAAGAGCTACAAGGGTTTAAATAATTCTGTAGAAAAGATTCAAATTGATTTTGCAGATCTAATCATTGTTGGAAATTCTAAATTATGGAATGAAAAAACAGAAGAAACTAAATCAATAATTTCGCGTACTGAAGAACATGATGTCCGCCAAATTGATAAAAATATTGAAATTAAATACCCAAGCGGACAAGAGCTTAAAGCAATTAAAAAATGATGCCCAAACACTTTTTACTTATTTAATAAGACGGTCATCAATTATCAGGGGTTTCTTTTTCTTGGGAAAGACCATTCTTGATCCAAACAAATTAAAGAAAAACTTTATTTCATAGAAGCTGTGACAATTAATGGGAGTCCTTGCGATACAAAAGAGGAGTTTATTGATGTATTAACTGATATTTCGTTTACGCAAGACTTCGATGACTTAGCAGATATATGGAAGAAAAAAGTTCCTGATGTTGATTCCATTTATAAGAAATTAATGATTTTTTAAAAATATTAATTCTGAGGTCATAACACTCAACGGGTTAGTAGAAGACATAAGTGGGCTGACAGATAAAATAGAAGAAGTACTCAAATCTCAAAATTAACCCTTGATGACAAGGCTGACTTAATAGAGTAAAATAAAACAAGCTGAGTTTAACCAATTGTCAATTCAGATAGCTGCAATTAAAACACTTCTAGATGTTTCAATTATTCATCTGATTCCTGAAAACACCTCTACTGTGGCCAGTTAGAGAAATATTTTTTGAATCTTACGCTAAATCTGATCACGCAGCTTTCGCTAAGACTATTGACAAAATTGAGCAGTTAGCTAAGGATAAATTTAATTTCGAGAGATTTCAAAAACTTAAATCAGACTTAAGTAATAATATCCCTAAGATTCTAGAAACGGTTGAAAAAGGTTCTTTTTTAGAAACTGATTTAGAAAAGCTCAAATCCTGCAATTTTTTGTCGCCATGCTGAGAGTGAACTTAAAAAGTTGACGGATAAAAACGAAAAACTACTTATCAGAGACCTTAGTGAGTTGGAGAAAAAAGAACAAAAACTAATTGCAAAACTTGCATCCAAAAAAGCATGGTATCATGTTGTTGACGGATTACAAGAAAACCGATCCTTAAGACAAGAATTGAACGGCATGGGTATCGGCGGTTAAGAAAATTGGCAAAACAGGTAAAGGGAAAAAAGCTTTGAAGTTTAGGAAAATCGCTCAAAAGCATATGCAGCAGTGTAAAGATTCTATTCCCTGTTGGATTATGCCTCTTTATAAGGTTGCAGAAACAATTCAACCTGAACAGGAGATGTATGATTATGTAATTATTGATGAAGCAAGTCAATTAGGGCCTGACGCACTATTTCTATTTTATATTTCTAAAAAAGTCATAATTGTAGGTGATGATAAACAAACTTCTCCTGAATATATAGGTGTAAATACTGATACAATGAAGCCCTCATATAAAACGCCATTTAAATGGAATTCCTCACTCTGACTTTTATGGGCCTGAATTCAGTTTTTTTGACCACGCCAAACTCTTTTGTGATGGAGATAACGGTTTTAAGAGAGCATTTCAGGTGTATGCCTGAAATAATTGAATTTTCAAACAGAAATTTTTATGCGCCTGATGGAAATGGACTTTATCCACTAAAACAATATTCACAGAAAAGACTTGAACCATTAGAATCTGTTTTTTGCAAAAGCGGATACACCGAGGGGAAGAGCCTCCGCAATCATTAATGAACCTGAGGCAAATGAAATTGTAAATACTATTGAAAATTTGATATGTGACGAAAGCTACAATGGTAAAACATTTGGGATTATCACCCTCCAGGGCAATAAACAATCTGACTTAATTGAAAACTTAACCATAAATAGGATTGGAGAAAAAGAATTTCATAATCGAAAAATTGTTTGTGGAAATTCGGCTTCCTTTCAAGGAGATGAAAGGGATATTATCTTTTTAAGCCTAGTAACCGCTCATAATCACAATAGGTCAGGCATTAGTTAAACCCCAAGATGAAAGGCGTTTCAATGTGGCTGCAAGTAGAGCCAAGGAACAAGTTTGGCTATTTCACTCTATTCAGTTAGAAGATTTAAGCAACA
>CAJJCA010000022.1 GCA_905182575.1 uncultured Flavobacteriaceae bacterium
GTTTCAATTCTCTTTCAGCCCAATCCATTCAATGGATGACTTTAGCCGAAGCAATCGTAGCTCAGAAAGTAAAACCTAAGAAAATCATGATTGACGTCTACACCGACTGGTGTGGACCTTGTAAGCTCATGGATAAAAATACATTTCAAAACAGAGACGTTGCCGCTTATATATCAAAGCACTACTATGCCGTTAAATTTAATGCGGAAGGAAATGAATCGATCACTTATTCTGGAAATGAATTTTCAAATCCAAACTATGATCCTGAGAAAAAAGGAAGGAATGCCACACATCAATTTACACAATATTTAGGCATAAGGGGCTATCCTTCTTTGATTTTCATGAGTGAAACCAATGATCTGATTATGCCTTTGGTCGGTTATCAAAAGCCACAACAAATTGAACTCTTTTTAAAGATGATTAAGCAAGGAGATTATATGATTTTCTCCAAGCCAGAAGACTTTGAAAAGTATAAGAAAAGCTTTATTCCTAGGTTTAGAGGCTAATTTTATAAGCACTGTCTTTACGAATATCAATCAGCTCGACGTTGTGCTTTTTACAGCTTTTCTCCCATAATTCTGTATTCCAAGGGCCGTTGCTTGCATCAACAATCACTGCTTTTAACTCCTGTCTTTCTAAGACACGTTCCAAATTTATTTTAGGATTATTAATCAGCATTAAATGGGAGGGATTCACTTCGGGGACATCACAAACTCCATTTTCATCAACAATTAACAGCCTGAATTCATCTTTTATAAATTTTATTTTTAAATTCTTCAACATCAACTTTCTTTAAATAATTTTAATTTGAAAAATCAGCAATTAAGTCAGTTTTTATTTATATAGAATCTCTCGTATAGAGGTATAAGTTCGACTGGTGGTGGTGCGCTACAATGGTTTCCCTATTCTTATAAAAGATTCAAAAATCATAGATCTTAGAAGTGTTGTAGTTTTATATTAAGATAAGTGTTTGAAGTGCAAGTAGCCCGTATAGTAAATGAATTATATTTTTTTGTCTACTTTTTTTATCCAAAAAACTAACGCATAGCTCATTACCAATAGGAGCCCTGAAAACGTAATATTTTCAAAAATAAAATTTTCTTTTCTTGCTATCCAGTAGATCGATTTATTCATTGTTCTTAAAATTTCGTCATAGATTAATACAATGGCTTCAGGTAGGCGATCAATCATTAATAAAAGAATAAAGAATATGCTTCTTATCAAAACACACGAAACAAAGAAAGGATAACTAATTTGAAATAGGCCTAGAAACTAATGAAAGGTATAGATGCTTAATGGTGCAACGGCAAACTGAGTAGCGATGCTAACAGTGGTCAATTGCCAGAAACCTTTTCAATAACCAAAATTTTGGTTTCCATAACTTTTGGAGTAGGGGGTGAATCCACAAGATTCCAAATACGGCCAAGTAGCTCATTTGAAATCCCAATTGGAATAAAAAAGGGGGATACGCGATCAACAACAGAAAAAAAGAAACCACGAGTAAATGAAATGAATTGGTGATTCTTTTTGAATACTTGGCAATCGAAAATGCCGAAAACATTGTTACGGCCCTAATCACTGACGCACTGCCTCCTGTGAAGAATGCAAAGGCCCAAAGCAAAGAGACAACCAAAACACCTTGAATGATTCTCCCTTTAGGAATTGTTCTTACAAGATTTAAAATGAAAATTATAAAAACGCTTTTACGCTCTAATTGCTTTTATAATTAACCCAGCAGTTTTTTCACTAGCGCCTTCCTTTCCTAAAACAGTAAAAAGCTTTTCGTAATTGCTTTTTAACTTTTTTTGCCCTTCTTTAGACAGTAAAAATTGAAGGTGATTTGAAACTTCTTTTACGTTAAAATGGTCTTGGATCAATTCTGTAACAATTTCCTTGTCAAGAATCAAATTTACCAACGAAATGTATTTGAGCTTTACCAAACGAATAGCAATTTGATAACTAATGAAACTACTTCGGTAACAAACCAATTGGGGGCACTTTGAAAATAGCGGCCTCTAGTGTTGCCGTTCCGCTTGAAACCAGTGCAGCTTCTGCGACTTCAAGCAAGTCATAAGTTTGATTTTTGACTACGCTTATGTTGGTATTCAAGTAGGTAAGGATCATACCAATCTTCTGTCAATTCCAGGGGCTCCAGCAATTATGAATTCATGGTCAGAGAAAAGTTGAGCCACTTTCACAAATATGGGGAGCATTTTTTTAATTTCTTGCTTTCCTGCTTCCTGGCATCAAAGTGCTACGATAGGTCTTTTTGGATTACCGATTTTTTTTTACTGTAAAAGGTGGTCGATTTCTTCCTTTTTATGATGGTGTCAAAAAGGGGATTTCCAACAAAACTTACAGGATAATCGTGCTTTTCTTTAAAGTACTTTTGCTCAAAAGGCAATATGGCATACTGCTGCGTCAATGTCTCTTTTGATTTGATGAATCCTGTTTTCTTTCCAAGCCCAAATTTGTGGACAGATATAATAGTGGTTTTTAAACCCATTTATCTTTGCCCATTTTGCAATTCTTAAGATTAAATCCAGGATAGTCGATGTATATGATAATAACATCGGGTTTAAATATCGAGTATGTCTGTTTTGCAGAATCTTATATGTTATTTAGAGATCACCCATAGATGTCGTGACCGACTTCCCAAAACCCCATGAAAAAGCGAGTTCACTATAGTGTTTAACCAAATCAGCACCAGCCTGTTCCATTAAGTCCCCCCCCCAACAGCGAATATTTGCTTCGGGATCTTTCTTAAGGATCGCTTCTATCAACCTTGCCCCATGAAGGTCTCCGGAGGCTTCGCCTGCAATTAGTATCCATACTTCACTTTAATTAGTTATTTTTTAGGATATTCACAAGTTAAATGAATTTTAATTCAACAAGGATACAGACAATTATAATAGAAATGATCACGAGTCCTTTTGCAAAATTGATTTTATTTTTTCGAATGGCTAAAAAGAAAACAGGAAGATTGATCAACGAACTAACACTGATAAGACCCCCCAGCTTTTTTCTCTCATAAAGAAAAGCAATTCCATCCTCCAACGGACCGTCGTACAAGAATAGAACAGCAAATATCATACAACTAAGACTCAATAAAAGTCCTGCGATAACTCCATTTAGTGTTTGTTTATTTTTCAAATTCCCAAGTGTTTAAGTCTCTTGAATGGCATGGTGTGCTGTAAGGTCAAACTCGAATTGCGTTGGAACAACAGAGATGTATCCATTTGCCAAGGCCCATTCGTCCGTGTCTTCTCCTTTATCGTTATTGACATGAACTTCACCCGTTAGCCAATAGTAATCCCTACCCCATGGGCTTGGTTCCTTTTGTCAAATTCCTCCACCCAAGAGGCATTTGGCTTGGCGACAAATCTTGATGCCCTTAATTTCTTTTTCTTTTAATTTTGGAAAATTTACATTGAGGACAACATCTCGGCGGAATTTTCCTTTCCAGAAGCGCCTCAAGTGTTATTTGTTTTACATGAATCTCCTTACATGCATCAAAGTCTGCATTCCATCGATAATCCATTAAGCGAAAACCCAATGGCTGGTATCCCTTCGATTCCTGCTTCCACATGCCGCACTCATTGTCCCTGAATAAATTACATTAATAGAGGAATTCGATCCGTGATTAATTCCCGAAACACATAAATCTGGCTTTCTATCGAGTATTTCATTAACGGCAAGCTTTACACAATCGCAGGAGTTCCTGAACAGCTATACTCTTCAATTCCTAAATCACTAACGTTCATTTCGGTACAATGCAAAGTGGAGTTTATAGTTATGGCATGACCCATTGCCGACTGAGGACTATCTGGAGCAACGACTACAACTTCTCCAATCTCGTTCATCACTTCGATCAGTTTTCGAATCCCGGGGGCAGTTATCCCGTCGTCATTTGTAACAAGTATAAGCGGCTTTTTTTTCATGTTGTTTAAATACATTGTAAATTTACTAAATAAAACACACCCTATTATCATTTTACTTTTAACAAAAATTTTTAAAAGGAATTCCCCATAATAAACGGGTTTTTGGTTATATTTATATTCTAAACAAAATTGAAATGAGGTTTGTTGGTTCCCTCTTTGTAGGGTTTTTGTCTTTATTGTTATTACTTAATTTTTCTGTTGGCATTCCCAATCCAGAAAAGGATAAGCTTTTGATTGAGGTTATCGCCTATGTACTTGAGCGTGGTCACTTCAGTCCTAAGGAAATCAACGATGAGTTTTCTGAAAATGTTTTTCGTAATTATATTGAAGGCATTGACGGACAACATCGATTTTTCCTTCAATCCGACATCAATAATTTCAATAGATATAAGAAAGAGCTTGATGATCAAATTAAAGCATCAGACATTACTTTTTTTGATCTAACCCACAAGAGATTAATGTCCAGAATGGAACAAGTAAAGGGGTTTTATGGAGAATTGTTAGAAAAACCTTTTGATTTTGATAAACTAGAAAATATTAAAATTGGACTTTAAGAAGATGTCCTATGCATCAACACTAAATGAGCTCAAAAGTGTTTGGAGAAAGCGTTTCAAGTTTTCCACACTGGATTCCTATTCTAGCAAGATGGAGAGTGAGATTACAAAGAAAGAAGAAGACAGCACTTATCAAATAAGGTCTAAAGTCATTATCGAGGAAGAGGCAAGGCAAAAAACTAGGGAGGATATTGAAAATAGTTTTGAAGTGATTGGCGAGATTCAGCGAAAGGATTGGTTTTCAATTTATGTCAATTCTATTACATTAGAATATGATCCCCACAGTAATTATTTTCCGCCTGAAGAGAAGGAAAGATTCGATCAAAATATTTCAGGAAAATTCGAAGGTATTGGTGCGCGACTTCAGAAAAAAAATCAAGAAGTTAAAATCATTGAAATTTGCAAATGAGATATGGAAAGACAAATTGCTCGAGGCGGGTGACATCATATTAAAAGTAGCTCAGAAAGATGGCGAACCGGTTGAAATCGGGTCCATGCGTCTTGGCGATGCTGTAAAGCTAATCAAAGGTCCTAAAGGGACTCAGGTTTTTCTTACGGTCAAGCGCGTCGATGGGTTAATCGAAGAGGTTGTTATCACAAGAGATATCGTCGAAATAGAAGAATCTTATGCTAAATCATCTTTAATAAATAAAAACGAAAAGCTTTATGGACTCATAGAACTGCCTAAGTTTTATATTGATTTCAAAGACAATGGAAAGAGAAGATAGTGATGTTAAAAAAGAATTAGAACAACTTAAACAAAGAAATGTAGAAGGGATAATACTCGACCTCAGAAACAATGGTGGCGGCTCTTTAAAAACAGTTGTTGAAATGACAGGGTTTTTTATTGATGAAGGTCCAGTCGTTCAAGTAAAAAGTACTGGGGGAAGAAAAGAGGTGTTAAAAGATGTAGATCCAATGTCAAGGAAATTCCTTAGTTATTTTGGTAAATGAATTTTCAGCCTCAGCCTCAGAAATTTTAGCCGCTGCGCTTCAAGATTACAAGCGAGCGATTGTTATTGGTAGTAAACAAACTTTTGGAAAAGGAACAGTTCAAAATGTTATTGATCTTAACCGGATTATTTCGGGGAGTACCCATGGCGATCTTGGTGCGGTTAAATTAACAACGGATAAGTTCTACAGAATAAACGGAGGATCTACCCAACTCGAGGGAGTCAAGAGCGATATTGTAATTTTAGACCGCTATGCCTATGTTGATCTAGGGGAAAAGGATCAAGAGAATCCTTTGACTTGGGATCAGATTAAACCCGCAAAATATAAGCCTTGGCCAAATCAATTTAATTATGATTACGCGTTGTCTGAAAGCAGCCAAAGACTGGCTTCTAATTCCTTCATAAAGCTTGTCGATGAGCAGGCCAAGTGGGTTCAGTTACAACAGGATGATTATGACTATACTCTTAATTATGAAGTTTATTTAAAGCTTGTGCTGAATCGTTTGAATATTCATCCCGTTCAAGACTTTAAATGATTTTGATTCTGACCTTTCATTTGAATGGTTGCCAGAACCAGGTGTCGAGGTCAACGATGAAATAAAAGAAAGAAGAGATCGCTGGGTTGAAAATCTTGAGAAAGATTTTTATATCAATGAAGCCGTAAACGTTTTAGGGGATTTAAATCTAAATTTAGAGGCCTCAAAAAAGGTAGCTCAAAACAAAAAATAATAAATCACAATTGAGCGGCTCAAAAAAACACTCTCGATTAGAATTTTTTAGAGATCCTTGGGCTACTGTTAGCTTTGCCTATATATTTTTTTTAATACTTATAGCATTTTTCGCCTATCAAATTGCGCCAGACAGTACGACAAATGCAAATCAAATGCACCTTTCCATTCATTCCAAGCCTCCTGGTTTTAAATCAAAAATGGTTTTATTAACAGGTCAAAATTTATCTAATCCAAGCACTAGTTTTTTTTATGGTAATATTGATTCTTCAGTAGAAATTCCAATTCAGGATTTTAAGGTCATTAACGAAGGAATTGAAATTCAACCCAACGGAATGCCAAAAGATTATTATGAGTTAATTCCAAAAGACAGGCTTTCACAACCATTTGCTACTAATATTGTGTTAATCAGAAAATATTGTAGAAAAGACCTTTTATTTGGGAACCGACAAATACGGTAGAGATCTATTGAGTCGTTTGATTATCGGAACAAGAATATCCTTGTCGATAGGGTTTGTTGCAGTTTTCATTTCACTTTTCATTGGGGTTTTTAAGATATCGCAGGTTATTTTGGAGGTTATGTGGACAAAGTAATCGTTTGGCTGATCAATGTCGTATGGTCAATCCCTACTTTACTTATGGTTATTGCTATTACGCTTGCTTTAGGAAAAGGTTTTTGGCAAGTTTTTATTGCAGTAGGTCTAACGATGTGGGTTGAAGTGGCGCGAGTCGTTAGGGGTCAGGTATTGGCAGTAAAAGAGAAAACATATGTTCAGGCAGCACAGGCGTTGGGCTATTCCAATCAAAGGGTTTTGATAAATCATGTTTTACCCATGGTCATCGCCCCGATTATTGTTATTTCTGCTGCAAATTTTGCCAGTGCTATTCTAATAGAAAGCGGTCTTAGCTTTTTAGGTATTGGTGCGCAACCGCCAACGCCCAGCTGGGGAGGCATGGTCAAAGATCATTTTCGTTATCTGCTTTTGGGAAAGCCCTATTTGGCGATTCTTCCAGGTTTGGCCATTATGAGTTTGGTTTTGGCCTTTATGACTTTGGGTAACAGTCTGAGGGATTTCCTAGACGTCAAAAATTAATATTACCACTCGTTTAACCTATTGGCATCGAGGTTCAAGTGGATAAAAATCAGGATGCTAAAGGCGAGAAGACTGGATCCACCATAGCTGATAAAGGGAAGTGGGATCCCGATGGTTGGAACCATACCCAAAGACATTCCAATGTTAATTAGAAAATGGACGAAAATAAGACTTGCTACGCCATAGGAAAAGAATATTTAAACTTACTGACTTGCTTTTCAGCACTTAAAATAATTCGCATAATTAATCCGCAAAAAAGAAATATCAAGAAAAAACTACCTAGGAATCCCCATTCCTCTCCGATAGTACTGAAAATATAATCCGTGTGTTGTTCTGGCACAAAATCTAAGTAGCTTTGAGTTCCTTTTAAAAAGCCTTTACCAGGCAACACCAGAACCAATTGCTATTTTCGATTGATTGATGTTGTATCCAATGCCTTTTGTGTCTGTTTCCTTTCCCAATACGATATTGATTCTGTCTCGATGTCTTTGCTCAAAAATATTATTAAAAATAAAGTCAACTGAATAAGAAAAACCAATGGATATAACGAGAATCAATAAAAAGGGCCAAACCTTAACTTTCCGTCTTAATTTTTTAATAAAATAAAATAAAACAGCGATTACAGCCATAATGATTATAATCGTAATTCCGATTTGAAAACTTAAGGTGATTAAAAACAAACAAACCAGACCGAGAAGCAGAAACAAATAAAAGTAATTTAAACCTTCGCGAAAAAGCGGAAAGAAAAAAGCTCCAAAAATTAGAGCAGAACCTGGGTCTGGCTGTAAAACGATAAGAAAGGCTGGCAGCAATAAAAAACCACCAATAATAAGGTAGTAGGTTTTTTTAAGTCGGTTTGAAATAAACCCATCGATTTGGCGATGATCAGCGCCGTGGCAACTTTCACTAATTCAGAGGGTTGCAGACTCGTTCCGCCAAAGGAATACCAGGAGGTTGCCCCCGAAATGGTTTTGCCAAAAACAAAAAGCCCGATCAATAATAGAATTCCTACGATATAGCTCAGCATTGCAAACTGTTCAAAAAACTTAACATTAATGGCCAGAATTAAACCTCCAATAAACAAACTCAAGCCAAGAAAAACAATTTGTTTCCCTACCGGTTGAGTCAAATCGAAAATAGAGGTTACGGCATCATTATAGGTAGAGGAATACACGTTGGTAATACCAAAAGTGACCAATATAATATACATCAGAATCAACAACCAATCAAGACGCGCTATAATGTTATTATTCATTGACACTAAATGGTTTTCCTGAATAGGGCTTTTTGTACTCTTCTAATAGGGTTCCTTCTATCATTCGGGTCTCGAGCCACTTTCGTTTAATTTCTTTATTTAGATATTTCTCAATCATCAAACTTGCAATAGGAGCTGCCCATCGTCCTCCCCAATATCCATTTTCTACAAAAACGGCGATGGCAATTTTAGGATCATCTTTTGGCGCAAAAGCAATAAACATAGAATGATCTGTAAGTTGGGTTTTTACGCCATCAATTTTAACAAAGTTCTCAACGGTTCCAGTTTTACCACAAACGGCTATTCCTGGGATTTTTGCAATTCTAGCAGTTCCTATTTCCACGACTTTGTGCATCCCTTCAATGACGGTTTCAAAATGAATGGAGTCTATTGATGTAGTATTTTTTGAATAGTTTTTAGGGAGAAGGTCTCCACTTATAGATTTCACAAAATGTGGGGTGTAGAAATAACCTCTGTTGGCAATTGCTGCAGTGAAATTGGCCATTTGAATGGGTGTGGTTAAAATTTCCCCTTGACCAATTGCATTTGAAACAACAGTAGCAGATCTCCATTTGCCGTTTTTGTACCAAAAATCATAATAAGAAGCATCAGGGATAAAACCTTTTTTTCCTGTGGGAAGGTCGTACCCTAAAAAATTACCCAACCCAAAACTCTTAACATGCTTATTCCAAATATCCATTCCGCCTGCAGTGCTTTCGCCTGCTTCATCAATGATTTTTCTGTAAGTGTTCGCGAAATAGGTATTGCAAGATTTATAAATCCCTTTTATAAGATTATTCTGGGAGCCATAAGCACAGTGACATTCCATAAACATTCCTCTTGCATAGGAATGACCATGATTGCATAAATAAGTGGTGTTTGGAGTAATTACTTTTTCTTGAAGTGCAATCAAAGCGTTTAATGTTTTGAATGGAGATCCAGGAGGATACTGCGCTTGAAGACCGCGATCAAATAGTGGCTTTGCCAAGGTGTCCAACGCTAGTTTTCGATAATTTTCAGATCTCTCTCTGCCTAGCAATAAATTCGGATCATAACCAGGGGCGGAAATCAAAGTGAGCACTTCTCCAGTTTTAGGTTCTATTGATACAATACCCCCTCTTTTATTTTGCATGAGCAATTCTCCATATTTCTGAAGTTCAGAATCTATTGAAAGGGTCAGATTTTTTGCGCCTTTTGATTCTTCGTCATACTTTCCGTCTTCATAAGATCCAATGATTCTATTAAAACGATCTTTTTGAAAAAACTTTTTTCCTTTAACCCCTCTAAGTTGACTTTCATAAAATTCTTCAACTCCTTGCCTCCCGATGAGTTCCCCAAGGGTATAATAATGATTTTTTTTAAGATCCTTTTTACTTACCTCACTGACATATCCTAAAAGATTTGCTGCTATTGGATCTTGATATTTTCTAATTGACTTTTTCTGTAAGTAAAACCCCTTAAACTTCCATATTTTTTCTTGAATTGAAGCATGGTCTTTTTTGGATACTTGACTCACAATTATTGAAGGTAATTTTACTGAGAATCTTTTCGCTTGCTTTAATTTGACTTCTAACTCAGTTTTTTCAATGCCGATCATTTGACACAATTCAAGTGTGTCAAATACCTTTAAGTTTTCTGGGATAAGCATTAAGTCATAAACAGGTTGATTTGAAACCATTAGTTTTTGATTCCTGTCATAGATGTATCCTCTTTCGGGAAAAATAAGTTTTTCGACTACTGCATTATTGTCAGAAAGAAGTTTGTAGGAGGAATTGATCAACTGAAGGCTGACGAGTTTAAAAACAAAAACTAAGGAGGTTATCAGAGTGACTCCTATTAAAAAATATTTTCTAATCATGTCTCGTTTTGAAAAAACCTAAGGATATCCACAACAAGATAAATGAAAAAATGGTTGTAAAGAAAGTGTATTTAAAAATCACGGAAATACTTTTAAGATTAAAGTAAACCACAATAAATAAAATCAGATGATGAATAAATACCATCATTGCTAAATAGAGCAATCGATTGGACAAGGAGGTGCCCCTAACCATACCCATTGAAATGTCAGAGTTAACCCCAAATGAAAATTGAATGATATAAGGCCTTAAAAAAGCTATTGTAAGTGACATTGCAGGAATGTCCTCCGGCACCTTGTGAAAGTAAATCTAGAAGAAACCCCATGACAAATCCAATCAAAATAAGTAATGTAGGGTTATTGTCAAAACGATAAGTGATGAAAAAGAGTAGATAAATATAGGGGTTGAGGAAGCCAAATAAATTTACGTTATTTAACAAGAAAGCCTGCAATAAAATCAGTAAGATAAATTGAAGAAAAGACTTTGTGTTACTTTGAAACATCGTTGGTCAATTTTTTTATTTCGTCCAAATCTTTATTTTTGATGACATATGCAAATTCTTTTTGGGTCAAATTACTAAACAAATCCACCTCGATCTGATAATAACCTTCCGTCTTGGGTTGAACAAATTTAGAAACAACACCGATTGGTATTCCGAAAGGAAAATAAGCCGACATTCCTCCAGTCACAATTGTGTCCCCAACAGAAACCGAATTGATGGTGGAAATGTCATCCAGTGTCATTTTTTTAGGATGAATACCAGGCCATGAAAGTGAACCATAAGCTCCATTTTTCTTAAAGCTAACATTTACTTTTATCTTCTTGATGTAAAATAGAAATCACGCTCGAATGATGAGCTCTTGTTTCATTGACAACCCCAATGACTCCATCGGTTGAAATGACCCCCATGTCTTCAATCACACCATCTTCATACCCTTTGTTGATGATCAAATAATTATTGGCTTTATTAAAGCTATTCTTAATAATTTTGGCACTTGTTACTTCAAAATTAAAAGTATCAAGTGTTTTTTGTTTAAGAATTTGATTCTGGAAATAAATGAGCTCTAAAGCTTTAAGCTTATTATTTTCTTTAACAAGATCTCCGTTAATTTTCTTCAGTTTGAAGTAGTCAGAAACACCTTTTGAGACACTGTATAAATTAGATGAAATACCTAGACCTATTGCGCTAAAAACACTCTTGTGATAAAAGCTTCGTTGGTTTACGATTAAGAAGGAAATAAACAACAGCCCCAGAAAAAGGGAGGTGTTTTTGTACTTCAACAGGGCATTGAAAATCTGCCGCATAAAGTATTTATTTAATCAAAATATTTTTAAAACGGTCAAGGTTTTTTAAAGTAATTCCAGTTCCCCTAACAACAGCTTGTAGCGGATCCTCTGCGATATAAACTGGTAAATCAGTTTTCCTGGAAAGGCGCACATCTAGTCCTCTTAGGAGGGCACCGCCCCCGGCTAAATATATTCCAGTATTATAAATGTCAGCAGCTAACTCAGGTGGAGTTTGAGAAAGCGCCTCCATAATAGCGTCTTCAATTCTAATGATAGATTTATCAAGTGCTTTTGCAATTTCAATGTAGGATACCATGGTCTTGTTTTGGCTTTCCCGTCACTAAGTCACGACCTTGGACAGACATGTCTTCCGGAGGGTTTTCAAGATCCTCTATGACAGCACCAATCATGATCTTTATTTTTTCAGCAGTTCGTTCTCCAATATAAAGGTTGTGTTTGCTTCGCATGAAGTTAATGATGTCATTCGTAAAAACATCACCAGCAATTTTAACAGATTTATCGCAAACAATTCCTGAAAGTGCAATAACTGCGATTTCGGTAGTCCCTCCTCCGATATCTACGATCATGTTTCCCTTTGGTTGCATGATGTCAATTCCAATTCCAATGGCCGCTGCCATCGGTTCGTGAATTAAATAAACTTCTTTTCCGTTTACTCGTTCAGCAGATTCCTTAACCGCTCGCATTTCTACTTCTGTTATGCCAGAAGGAATGCAAATCACAATCCGTAAGGAAGGCGTAAAAAATCTATTTTTAAGTGTGGGTATGCTTTTAATCAACGTATTGATCATTTGCTCAGAAGCATTAAAGTCAGCAATGACACCATCCTTAAGAGGTCGGATGGTTTTTATGTTTTCATGAGTTTTACCCTGCATCATGCTTGCTTCATTACCAATGGCAATTATTTTGCCAGTAGTTCGATCAATTGCAACGATAGAAGGGCTATCCACAACAACTTTATCATTGTGAATAATTAGGGTATTTGCGGTTCCAAGATCAATCGCGATTTCTTCAGTCAGAAAGCCCATGAAGTTTTTCATTCGTTTTTGTTAAAGGTATAAAAATTAATGCTTAAAATGACGTGTTCCTGTCAACACCATTGACAATTTGTTTTCGTTACAAAAATCGATTGAAAGTTGATCTTTAATTGAACCGCCTGGCTGTAAAACAGATCTTATTCCAGCGTTGTATGCGATTTCGACACAATCCGGAAAAGGGAAAAAAGCATCACTTGCCATGACCGAATCATTAAGGTCAAACTTGAAATGATTCGCCTTTTCAATCGAATGATTTAAGGCATCTACACGTGAAGTTTGTCCAGTTCCTGAAGCCAATAGCTGCTTGTTTTTGACCAATACAATTGTGTTTGATTTCGTGTGTTTACATATTTTAGAGGCAAAAAGAAGATCGTCGATTTGATCCTGTGAAGGTTTAAGTTCAGTGATCATGTTCAAATCATTAACTGCATCTGTTTTATTGTCTCTTTCTTGCTGTAGCATGCCATTTAAACAGCTTCTAACGGTCGAGGAAGGCAATTCAGTTCCTTTTTGAATGAGTAAAATACGATTCTTTTTTTGTTTTAGGATACTGAGCGCTTCATCGCTAAAGGAAGGCGCAATTACTACTTCACAGAACAGCGAATGAATTTCGGTAGCTGTTTCAGCATCAATTTCTTTGTTAGAAATCAACACTCCTCCAAAAGCAGATACAGGATCACCGGCTAAGGCGTCAACATAAGCTTGTTTTAAGGTTTTCCTTTGAGCAAATCCACAAGCATTGTTATGCTTTAAGATCGCAAAAGTGGGATCTTCATCATAGAATTCAACAATTAAATTAACGGCAGCATCAATGTCAAGAAGGTTGTTGTAGGAAATTTCTTTTCCGTGAACTTGCTCCAGTAAGTCCCCCAATGGTCCAAAAAAGTAACCCTCCTGATGAGGATTCTCTCCATAGCGCAATCGTTTAGATTCTTTAATACTTAATTTAAGAACCGTTTTTTCTTCGTTAAAATAATTGAAAATCGCCGAATCATAGTGAGAAGAAGTTTGGAATGCTTTGGCAGAAAAATATTTTCTATCGCTCAGTTCTGGACTTCCATCTTTTGTCGTTATTAAATTTAAAAATTCATCATAATCATTCTTGTCAGAAACACAGATTACGTCTTTAAAGTTTTTTGCAGCTGCACGAATTAAAGCAATTCCTCCAATATCAATTTTCTCTACAATCTCCTCTTCCGATGCCCCGGTAGCTACTGTGTCTTCAAAAGGATAGAGGTCAACAATCACAAGATCAATTTGAGGAATCTCATAAGCCTCAAGAGCTTCAATATCCTTGGGTTCTTCCTGTCGGTTAAGAATACCGCCAAATATTTTAGGATGAAGTGTTTTCACTCTTCCTCCTAGAATTGAAGGATAGCCCGTTACATCTTCTACAGCCACAACGTCATATCCCAAATCGCGGATGAAACTTTCGGTTCCTCCAGTCGAATAAAACGTTACTCCCATTTTATTCAATTTATGAATAATTGGTGCCAATCCAGTTTTATCAAAAACAGAGATTAGTGCGGAAGAAATTTTCTTTTGGCTCATATATTTTACTTTATTTTTTTCTTAGCTTTTATTAAGGCTAAATTGTTTAAAAAAACGGACACATCTAGGATAATTGCAAGATGGCATTTGGATGAACTATATGTTTAGTTTAAAATTATTAAAAAATTAATAGCTTTTTAAGTACTTTAGTTAAATATAGCTCGAATGTTGTTTTAAGCAAAAATATTAAAAAACATCAAAGAGAATCTATCTTTTTATTAATATTTTAATTCGCCCAATTTCAATTCAATTTAAATGAATCAAATATTAAAAATAAGTGGGATGACTTGCGGAAATTGCAAAAGTAGCGTCCTTGAAAAGCTGTCTTTTTTTAAAGAAATTAATGTCACCAAAATTGATTTAAACTCAGGTATTACGGATTTAGAAGTGACTCAAAAAATATCGTTGAATTTAATTAACGAGCATCTAAATCCAAAATATAAAGCTGAAATGGTCATTGAAAATAAAAGTTTTGATAGCGGTACTGAATCTTCTGAATCCAAATGGAGACTGTTGTTTCCTTTGTTTTTGATTTTCGGCTACCTTATCGCTGGAACCTTTTATCTTCAAAAAGAATTATTAACCATCGAAGGATTCATGTTTGATTTTATGGGTTTGTTTTTTATCGTTTTTAGTTTTTTCAAGTTCCTTGATTACAATGGATTTCCAGCATCTTTTGCCCAATACGATCCTTTGGCAAAAAAAAGTCTTCTGTATGCCAAAGTTTATCCGTTTTTAGAAACAGTCCCTGGTGTTCTTTTTTTAATGCGCTGGAAATTAGACATCGCCTTGTGGGTTACGTTGATTGTATTGTCGATGACTACTATTGGCGTTTTACTTTCTTTATTAAAGAAAAATAAAATTTCATGCGCTTGCCTCGGTACAGCTTTGAAGCTTCCCATGTCTGAAGCGACTTTAATTGAAAATTTTATTATGTTGATCATGAGCGTTTCAATGTTAATTAACTAATTTTGTTTAAAAGTTGAAAAATAAATCGTGAAAATACAGGTCGTGATTTTGTGCCTAAGTTGGATTGTAACTTTTTCGCAGGACAATCTTTCCGGAACAATTAAGTATAAAGAAAACAATAAAATCATCCCTGTAGCGGGTGCAAACCTTTATTGGGAAAATATCTCAAAAGGAACGGTGAGTGATGAGCAGGGTGGGTTTGCCTTAGAAAGAGATGTAGTTAGTAATGTTTTAATAATTAGTCATTTAGGATTTAAAACAGATACCCTGATTGTGAATTCTAACGAAAGACTTGATCATTTCTTAATCCCAGATAATGAAGACGAATTGGAGGAGGTTACGCTTATTCAACGCAGAAAATCTTTACAGAAATCCTTTATTGAAGTACAAAACATTATAAAAGTTAGTAGCGCCGAATTGCTCAAGGCAGCTTGTTGTAATCTTTCAGAAAGCTTTGAAACCAATCCTGCCATCGATGTAAACTTTTCGGATGCTTTGACAGGAACCAAGCAGATCAAAATGTTGGGGCTTTCGAGTCCCTATTTACTGATTTCTGAAGAAAATATTCCAATGGTTCGGGGGGCTTCTCAGGCCTATGGATTGACATTTACACCAGGAACATGGATCGAAAGTATACAAATCAGTAAAGGCGCTGGGAGTGTTACCCATGGATTTGAAAGCATCGCGGGAGAGATAAATACAGAGTTAACAAAACCATTAACAGATGTTCCTTTTTTCCTTAACCTTTTTGGCTCAGGTAATGGTCGATTCGAATTAAATTCACATTTCAATAGGAAGCTGAGCGATCGTTTACATTTAGGGTTATACCTACACGGGAATCAAAGAAAGGAAAAAAACGACAGAAATAAGGATGGTTTTTTGGACCAACCGCTTGCACAGCAGATCAACATCATGAACCGTTGGCAATATATTTTTCCTGAAAAAGGTTGGGTAAGTTTTTTGAGTTGGCGATGGATGAATGATCAGAAAATAGGAGGGACAGTTAATTTTGAACCCCACTTAGACAGCGGAAAGACAACAAATTGGGGGAGCGAAATTAAAACTAACCGATTTGATGCTTCTTTCAAACTGGGTTATGTTTTTCCTGAACTTCCCTATCAAAGTTTTGGTTTTCAAAGTGCCTATAGTAATCATGATCAAGATTCTTACTATGGACTGCGTATTTATGACATTAATCATAAAAGTTTTTACACCAATATTTTATTTAATTCCATCATTGGGAATACACTCAATAAGTTCAAGTCTGGGATTAATTTTAGTCATGATGAATATGACGAGCAAGTAAATAATTTCAATTACTTAAGAACAGACCAAAATGTTGGCGCTTTCTTTGAATTCTCACATGATAATAATGAAAACTTTAGCTGGATAGGAGGTATTAGAATTGATGTTCACAACAGACTGGGAACTTTTGTCACCCCCCGTTTTCACCTTAAGTATTTGCCCCTCGAAAAATTTGTTATCCGATTGTCAACTGGAAGCGGTCGAAAATCTGCAAATATATTTGCTGAAAATCAAACTTTATTTGCAACCAATAGAAAAATTAACATAACCAGTTCGGGAGGCCAGATTTATGGTTTAAGACCAGAAAAAGCTTGGAATTATGGACTAAGTCTTAGTAAATCTTTTAAAATAGGATCAGATGATTTAACGGTCTCAGCCGATTATTATATCACAGATTTTGTAGATCAAGTTGTTGTTGATTGGGAAAAGTCAGAAGAGATTTCTTTTTATAATTTAACAGGGAATAGCAGTGCAAAAAGTTTTCAGTTTGAAGTAGACTTTACTCATAACCTACTGGAATTTTCGAACAGCCTATAAGAATTATGATGTTAAATTAGATTATAAAAGTGGATCTTTACGAAAACCCTTGCAAGCAAGAAATCGATTTTTCGCCAACGTTGGTTTTGAATCTAACATGACAGCTAAAGACCAACAATGGAGATGGGATTTGACATATCATTTGGTTGGAACCCAAAGATTGGTTGAAACGACTAGGGATAAAGCAAATAGCTATTCTCCAAATTACTCACTTTGGAATTCACAATTGACCAGGGTTTTTTCTGAAACTTTCGAAGTTTATCTGGGAGGAGAAAACATTGGAAACTATAGACAAACCAATCCCATTATTGGTGGGGAAAACCCATTTGGACCTGATTTCGATGCCTCACAAGTCTATGCACCCGTCTTTGGAAACATGATATACGCAGGTTTGCGTTTTAAAATTAATCCATAACCATTAAATTTATATTTATGAAAAAATTATTTTTAATCTTAATGCTACTTCCCTTGGGAATACATGCACAAGAGAAATCAAAAAAAAATGTGAAAACTGAATTTACAGTTGTTGGAAATTGTGATGCTTGTCAAAAAAGAATCGAAAAAGCAGCCTTATCAGTTAAGGGGGTTAAAATGGTAAACTGGGACATTCCATCTAATGTGATTACTATTATTTATGATCAAAGAAAAGTTCATTTAGACAGCATTCACAAATCAATTTCAGCGATTGGACATGATACCGAAAAGAGTTTTTCTTCGCTTGCAGTTTATGATGCATTACCTCTTTGTTGTCAATACATTAGAAAAGAATAGACGTAAAAAAACCTGCTTTAAAAAAAAGCAGGTTTTTTTTAATACTAAAACGGAATTACATCATTCCGGGCATTCCGCCACCTCCCATTGGTGGCATTGCAGGAGCATCTTCCTTAATGTCTACTAAAGCACATTCTGTAGTAAGAATCATTCCAGCAACAGAGGCAGCATTTTCGAGTGCTACACGTGTTACTTTTTTAGGATCAATAATCCCTTCTTTAAGCATGTCAACAAAAGTTCCATCCTTAGCATTGTATCCAAAATTTTCGTTACCCTCAAGCACTTTAGAAATGACAACAGAACCTTCGCCTCCAGAGTTTTCAACGATAATTCTTAAAGGAGCTTCAATTGCTTTGTGTATGATTTGAATACCAGTAGCTTCGTCAGCATTGTCTGGTTTTAATTTAGACAAACTTTCTTGTGTTTTAATAAAGCAACACCTCCACCAGCGACAATACCTTCTTCTACTGCGGCACGAGTTGCGTGAAGTGCATCATCTACACGATCTTTCTTTTCTTTCATTTCAACTTCTGAAGGTGCACCAACATAAAGTACGGCAACACCACCAGAAAGCTTAGCCAAACGCTCTTGAAGCTTCTCTCTGTCATATTCAGAAGTAGTCGTTTCAATTTGAGCTTTAATTTGGTTAACGCGAGCTTGAATTTCAGCTGTCTCACCAGCGCCGTTAACAACAGTTGTATTGTCTTTGTCGATGGTCACTTTTTCAGCGGTACGAATTTCAATGGTTGTGTTTTCTAGAGAAAAACCTCGCTCCTCAGAAATAACAGTACCTCCTGTTAAGATGGCGATGTCTTCAAGCATTGCTTTTCTTCGGTCTCCAAAACCAGGTGCTTTTACAGCAGCGATTTTTAAGGCACCACGAAGTTTGTTTACTACAAGAGTAGCTAGAGCCTCACCATCAACATCTTCTGCAATGATTAACAAAGGTTTTCCAGTTTGAGCAACAGGCTCTAGTACTGGAAGTAAATCTTTCATTGAAGAAATTTTCTTGTCGTATAATAAAATGTAAGGGGTTTCTAGATCAGCTTCCATTTTTTCAGAATCTGTTACAAAGTAAGGAGACAAATATCCACGATCAAATTGCATTCCCTCAACAACATCAACATAGGTGTCAGTTCCTTTTGCTTCTTCTACAGTTATTACACCTTCTTTTCCAACTTTCTCAAAAGCCTCAGTAATCAGACTTCCGATGGTGCTGTCATTGTTCGCAGAAATGCTAGCAACTTGCTTTATTTTATCAGAAGCACTTCCAACTTCCACTGATTGTTTTGTAAGGGCTTCTACTATAGAACCAACAGCTTTGTCAATTCCTCTTTTAAGGTCTAATGGGTTTGCACCAGCAGCAACATTTTTCAAACCTTCTTTTACAATCGCTTGTGCAAGAATGGTAGCAGTTGTTGTACCATCACCAGCTAAATCATTGGTTTTAGAGGCAACTTCTTTCACCATCTGAGCGCCCATATTTTCAAGTGGGTCAGACAATAGTTCAATTTCTTTTGCTACAGTCACCCCATCCTTAGTTACTTGTGGTGCTCCAAAGGATTTCCCTATAATTACGTTTCTTCCTTTTGGTCCAAGGGTTACTTTTACTGCATTTGCTAGTGCATCAACGCCTCGTTTAATTCCGTCGCGAGCATCTAAATCAAATTCTATTTTTTTAGCCATCTTAGTTTGTGTGTTATTTTTTGTTAAACAATAGCGAGAATATCGGCTTCTCTCATAATTAAATAATCGTTTCCTTCGTGCTGAAGTTCAGTTCCAGAATATTTCCCGTATAAAACTTTGTCGCCAGTTTTTAATGTTACAGGGTTTTCCTTAGTCCCAGGACCAACAGCGACTACAATTCCTCTTTGAGGCTTCTCTTTTGCGGTATCAGGGATGATTATACCCGAAGAAGTTTTTGTTTCTGCAGCAGCAGATTCAATTAAAATTCTATCCGCTAGCGGTTGAATATTTAGTTTACTCATTTGATTAATTTTTTATTTATAATTAAATTCCCACAAATCGTGCCAACCAATTATTGTGTGACAAATTGTTGTTTAATTAACAAAGAACTGACAGCATGACATAAGTCACTATTGTTCAGGCGTCGCCACTGGTATTTCAGGAATCACTTCAGGAATTGCTTCAGGAATAACTTCCTCAACTGCATTGTCTTGAATCAAGCGAGAATCGGCAGGCGCGTTGTCAGAAGTTAAAGAGATGTTCGAAAGTAAGATAAGAACCAATAAAAGTGTAGCTAAAACCCAAGTACTTCGATCTAAAAAATCTGAGGTTTTTTGGACGCCACCCATTTGTTGTGCTCCAGCTCCAAAAGAAGAAGAGAGTCCTCCGCCTTTAGGATTTTGAACCATTACTACTAGTATTAGTAAAAAACAAACGAAAATTATTAATCCAATAAATATTGAAAAAGTGCTCATATCAAGTCAAGTTGTTATTGTTTTTGCAAACGTTTTATTTCTTTTATTTGCCCTGCAAAGAAAACATTTTTTTCCGGATATTTCAAACTTAATATTTTGTAGGCCCTTATTGCTTTTCCGTATTTTTTTTGTTTGACAAAAACCTTGGCCAAGGTTTCGGCGGTTTCCCTTTGTTTTTTGGCTTTTTCGAGTTCATTCCTCTTGTGTTACGGGCGATATTTTTGGGTCATTTTCAATAAAACGATTAATGATAGAGAACTTGTCACTCAATGGGCTTTTTTCAATCGTTGTCTGAATTCCCTTTTCCTCAGTAAAGATTATCCAGTCCGTAAAACTCAATTCAATTTCAGCGCTATTTGTTTTTTCAATTTTAACTTCGACCGGTTTCGGAGCTTCTTTTTTGACAATAGGTTTTCCTGTTTTTGTTTTTGTAGGCACAGCTTTTTGTTTGGCTGTTTTCAATTTAACAGGTTTAGCCTCAAGCTTAACCCGGCTTTCGATGGCAATTTTTAATATGCTTCTGTTGCTTGACAGTATGGCTGTTTTATTCAAAACTTTTTGGTAGTCCTGATCGTCCCTGAATTTAAGCGCCTTTGCATAAAACACATGAGAGGATTGGAAATAGGGGAACTCTTCTGTTATGTTTTTCAGATCAGTTAAGGTTTGATCATTGAGGGGATCAAAATTATTGATGATTTTAAAAAAGTCTACTTCCTTTGCCATACTTACCATTTAGCCAGTGTGGCATTGAAAATATTTTGAGTCAAACGTTCGAAAATTTCATCGTGAGCAGCTCCTTTGATGTCATATAACTGTTGTTCTGCTGGGAAATCATAAAAGAAAGAGAAACGACTTTCAAAGTCGTCTTCCTCATTATTTATATTGGTATAGCGCAGATTTACGGTAACTGTCAATCTGTTTTGAGCAGCAGTTAAATTAGCAGTTGAGGTCATTGGAGTAACGCTGTATTCAACAATTTCCCCTTCATAAACTAAGTCTCCATTAGAGGAGACCAGATTCAAGTTGGTTTGATTTAATATTAGATCTTGAAGTTCTAATGTAAAATCTCGATCTACTCCCGGTTCAACCGTAGACCCAGGCCTACTACCTGCTTGATTTTCAAAATAATCCACTTGAAAAGATTTTGCTCCTGCCGGTATAGAGGCTCCGGTAAAAGAATAGATACCACAGCCAAAAGTGAAGACCAGCAGTATTAAAGAAATAAATTGATTTTTAATGCTATTCATCTTCTAAGTCTTGAAGGTCAAATTGTTTGATTTTACGATAAAGTGTTCTCTCTGAAATACCTAATTCTTTGG
>CAJJCA010000023.1 GCA_905182575.1 uncultured Flavobacteriaceae bacterium
AATTAACTTCAGTAGGCTAGACTTAAAAGCCAGTGAAAAATCAAGTTGGGCTCCTGTTCCTAGACAATTTCCATCGATTACCTTAGCCTATACAGGTTCATTGGTATGGAAAACTCCCCCACCTAAACAGAGTAGAAATATTTCCCTTATCCCCTATTTATCCAATAACCTAAGTAGTAAAAATAAAGCAACTCCAAATAACGATTTTAAAGTGGGAGGAGATTTAAAATACAGCCTTACTTCTGCATTAAACTTAGATGTTACCATAAATCCTGATTTTTCTCAATCAGAAGTAGATCAACAGGTTACTAATTTGGATCGTTTTGAACTCTTTTTCCCTGAAAGAAGACAATTTTTTTTAGAAAATGCAGACTTATTTTCTAATTTCGGATACCGCTCCATTCGTCCTTTCTTTTCAAGGCGAATAGGATTAAATTCACCCATCCAAGCTGGGGTTCGATTAAGTGGAAATCTAGATGAGAATTGGCGGATTGGACTTATGGATATTCAAACCCGTCAAGATGAAGCGCTCAACTTTGCTGCAGAAAACTTTGGAGTGGTTACCCTTCAACGCAAAGTGTTTGATCGATCTGACATCAGTGCTATTTTTGTAAACAAACAAGCTATAGGTCTGAATGAAAACCAAAACAACGCTTCTAAATACAATCGAAATATAGGATTAGAATATAATTATTTTTCAGCCGATAATTTCCGGAATGGGAAACTTTTATTTCTTAGATCATTAAGCCCAATAGCCTCAGAACAAGGAGAAGTTTTTGCTTCGCATATTGGATATCAATCCACACGTTGGAATTGGTGCATTCAACAAGAATATATCAGTGGCGATTATAGCGCAGAAGTAGGTTTTATTCCTAGAAATAATTACATAAAACTTCAAGCAACTGGAGGTTATTTATATTACACAAAAAAGGATATCCCGTTACTCTCCCTCGGACCTCGTGTTAGAAGAACATATTATTTTGATACCGATTTTGATAAAAAAGATCAGACACAACAGTTTGATTATTTATTTAATTTCAAAGATAGAAGTAGATTTACTTTGGGAATACGCACACAACATATCGAATTACTTTCTGATTTTGATCCCCTACAAACCCTAATATCAAAACTTGCTTCGGGTACAAAACACCAGTGGAATAGCTTCACTATTTCATATGATGCAAAGCCTCAAAAGCGTTTTACTTACTCTGCTGAAGTAATCACCGGAGGATACTATGACAATGGAAAACGCAATGCATTTCTAGGAGAATTTGGCTATCGCTTTCAGCCCTATTTAGAATTAAGCTCCTTGGTTAATTATAATCAAATTAAACTTCCAGCACCATGGAATACAAATTCATTTTGGCTGCTAGGACTTAAATCAAACCTAACACTAACAAATAACATTTTTTTTTCCAATCTCTTTCAATACAATGAACAATTGGGGCTATGGAATTTTAATTCACGATTTCAATGGAGATATAAACCTGCCTCAGATATTTTCTTAGTTTTTAATAGCAACGAGATAAGTGTCCCTAAAGTAGAGACCGGATGGAACCTTACCTTAAAAGTAAACTACTGGATTAATTTTTAATTATATCATCAAATACCATAAAATATAATTAATAGAGCTAGGAGTTTCCTAATAAAATAGATTCAATTAAAATGGAAAATAGTGAAGCTGTTATAATCATTTGGGAATGGCATTAAAAAAGTATTTTCATTTAAACCAAAGTCATTTCATCTTCTGTAAGTTCTGGGATTACAATACGCTTTACCAAGAATGAGATAAGCTACTAATGAATTAAGTGAAGGCTTGCCTTTGTTTGTGTGATAGATTATAACCACCTTTATCGAATTAAAGAAAAAAACAATGATTACATTAAAACAGATACTGTATTTGTCTATTTCTATTGATAAATATAATCTCCTGCGCCAAAAAAGAAGAGCTTAAAAGGCCCAATATATTAATTTGTATTGCCGATGATCAGTCCTTCCCTCATGCTGGGGCTTATGGGGCCGATTGGGTGAAAACTCCCAATTTTGACCGCATTGCAAATGCAGGTCTACTCTTTATGAATGCCTATACTTGCAATGCCAAATGTGCGCCTTCAAGGTCAGCAATTCTCACTGGAAGAAATTCTTGGCAACTGGAAGAAGCGGCCAGTCATGTCGGTTATTTCCCGAATAAATTCAAAACTGTTTCTGTTGCTCTCAAAGACTGCCGGATACAGCACCGGCAGAACTGCAAAAGGGTGGGCACCCGGTGTCATTGAAAAAACTAAACGGACAGCCTCAGAGAACTGATCGGGACCAACTATTCCTCCCTAAAAACCACGCCCCCTACGAACAAAATCAGCAACATTGATTATGCTCGGGAATTTCGAGTTGTTTTTGAATGACACACTTCCGATGAACCTTTTGCTTTTTGGTATGGCGGTATTGAACCTCATCGTGCTTATGAGTTCCAATCGGGAGTGAAGAAAGGAAATAAAAAACTGGCTGATATCGACAAGGTTCCTGACTATTGGATGGACAATGAAACCATTCGAAATGACATGCTGGACTATGCCTTTGAAATTGAATACTTTGACCAGCACCTGGGACAGTATACTTAAAGTTCTTGAGGAAAAAGGAATGTTGGAAAACACTCTGATCATCGTTACTTCTGACAACGGGATGCCTTTCCCAAGAAGTAAGGCACAAGAATATCCTTTTTCTACGCACATGCCCTTGGCGATCATGTGGGCAGATGGAATCAACAAACCTGGGAGGACCATCTCAGATTATGTGAGTAATATTGATTTTGCAGCCACTTTTTTAGAAGCGGCAGGTATCGAGGAACAGATAAGCGGAATGCAACCCATTACAGGAAAAAGTTTATTTCCCATATTTGAATCTGAAAAAGAGGGTCGCGTATCCAGGATAACCGCGACTATGTCTTGGTGGGGAAAGAACGACATGATACTGGGAGACCCAATGATGAGGGCTATCCCATCAGGGGAATTATTTCGGACGAATTCTGCTTCTTTTAAAAACTTTAAGCCCGACAGATGGCCTACAGGTAGGCCAGAAACTGGCTATTTAGACTGTGACGGCAGCCCCACTAAAACACGAAATTCTAGATGCTTATCAGACTGAAAATCATCACCTCTGGGAATTGTCTTTTGGGAGAAGAACAGCTGAAGAGTTTTATGATTTAAAATCAGATCCCTACTGCATGGAAAAACGTGGCCGCTGATCCTCGTTTTGAGGAACAAAAAAATCTCTGGTCCAATCTCCTAACTCAAAACCTTATTGAGCAAGAAGACCCGAGGGATTTTGGGAAAAGGGGATGTGTTTGATAATTACCCATTCTTGCCAAAACAAATCAGGTTCTATGAGCGATTTTTTAAAGGTGAAAAATTAGATCACGTTTGGGTCAATGAATCCGACTTTAGGCCCGAACAAAATGAGGCGCTTCTCCAAGTGCATGTTTAATCGCAACTTAAGGTCTAACTTTTATAGGTTGAAAGCACTTGTTATAACATTTGTTATATTTACAGATAAAACCAAGACAATGAAAAATTCAGACTATTTGATATTAGGCGCCGCTTTTTTAAGCTTTCTGTTTTCAATTTATCTTTGGTTCAGCGGGCAGAATGACGAAGGGCTTTACGTTGGGATTTGGGTTCCTTCAATTTTAGCTGCTGGTGGATATCTTAAACAAATTAAAAAATGAGTGTTTTAATAATTTTTGGTTTCGGAATTGTTGTTTTTGCGCTGTTTGTCGCTGGAGTGTTTATGGATTCGAAGCAATCGGTCAATGATCAGCAAAAAACCGCTTCAAGACGACACACTAGATTATGATGGATCGGGTAATTACGGTAGAATTCCTGACAAAAAAAGTTCAAATAGGGCCAATTAAATTCTCTTCCAGCCTGTGCTGATATTTTTAACTTAATTCACAATAAACAGATCTAAAAACAAATCTTATTTATTTTTTTTAATTTAGAGAAATTAAATATTCTATTAATTAAACTATATCTATGGATCATCCGCAGTCTATTACTTCGGACTATTAAGCACTTTCTATGGCTTAAGCAGCCTTAGTGCTCAACAAAAAATCAAGACCGAAAAACCGAATGTTATTTTCATCCTCACTGACGATCAACGCTTTGATGCGGTTGGTTATGCAGGAAATAAGTTTGTTGAAACCCCAGAAATGGATGATCTGGCAAAGTCAGGCACTTATTTTAAGTACGCGATTGTGACCACTCCTATTTGTGCTGCAAGTCGGGCAAGTATTTTAACGGGCTTACATGAACGCGCACATAATTTTAATTTTCAAACCGGAAATATACGTGAGGAATATATGGCTAATTCGTACCCTACACTCCTTAAAGAAAATGGTTATCATACCGGTTTTTATGGAAAATATGGTGTGCGATACAACGATTTAGACAAACAGTTTGATCAATACGAATCGTATGATAGAAATAATAAATACAAGGATAAAAGAGGATATTATTATAAAACAATTGGTAAAGACACCGTTCACTTAACAAGGTATACCGGTCAAAAGGCACTCGACTTTAGTTGACTCTAATACTGAAAATAAAAAACCGTTTTGCTTGTCTTTAAGTTTTAGCGCACCGCATGCGCATGATCCAGCTGAAGCGCAATATTTCTGGCAAAATACGACCGAAGAATTATTAACTGACAAAACAATCCCTGCTCCTGCATTGGGCGCTGACCAGTACTTCAAAGCATTGCCTGAGATCGTAAGGAAGGGATTTAATCGTTTGCGTTGGACTTGGCGTTATGACACCCAGAAAAATATCAACGCAGCTTAAAAGGCTATTATCGGATGATTTCTGGAATAGATTTAGAAATTGCTAAAATTCGAAAAAAACTAAAAGAAAAAGGTTTAGACAAAAACACCGTAATTATTGTCATGGGAGATAATGGCTATTTTTTAGGAGACCGCCAAATGGCTGGAAAGTGGTTAATGTATGACAACTCGATTCGAGTCCCACTGATCATTTACGATCCGAGGGTGACCAAAAATCGAGCTATTGATGAGATGGTATTAAATATTGATGTGCCTTCCACCATTGCGACAATTGCAGGGATAACAATCCCGGAAACATGGCAAGGAAAAAACTTGATGCCCTTGGTGAGAAATGAAACGAATACAATCAATCGAGACACCATTCTCATTGAACACCTTTGGGATTTTAGTGAAATTCCGCCCAGTGAAGGGGTGCGAACTAAAGATTGGAAATATTTTAGATATGTTAACGACAAAACCATTGAGGAGCTTTATGATTTGAAGAGGGATCCAAAAGAAATTAATAATCTCATCGGAAAGAAAAAGCATAAAGTAGTTGCAGACAAACTTCGCAAAATTGGAAAAATTAATTGCAAAAAACAGTAATGAATACCGATCTGCTCCCACCGATTTAACATTAGAACTGATCAGAGCACCGGATGAAAATGTTGCGATCATTGATTTAAAACCAGAGTTTGGCTGGACTGTGCCTTTGGGATCTAAATTCCAATCGGCATATCAAATTTTAGTAGCTTCTAGTCAGGCCAATATCGATACAAATAATGGTGACGTTTGGGACAGCAAACAAATACGATCATTGGCCTCTACAAATGTCGAATATAATGGAGCACCATTAGAGGTTAACAAAACTTATTATTGGAAAGTTCGGATCTGGGACGAAGAAAATCGTTTGGTTGACTATTCAGCGGCTCAAAAATTTACAACTGGGAAGCAAGAGAATTATATGATTTCCTCTGAAAATAAATTTGTTGTCAGTAAAATTAAACCTGTAAGTTTTCAAAATCGTGGTGATTTTTATTTTATGGATTTTGGTAAAGCCGCTTTTGCTACAATCAATTTTAACTACATTGCAAAAACACCACATACCTTAACAGTAAGAATTGGGGAAGAACTAAAAGGTGAAAACATTAACAGAACTCCCTTCCATAAAAGCCATATTCGTTATCAAGAAATTGGAGTTGAAGTAATACCAGGAAAAACAAAATATCAACTCGCTATAAAACCAGACAAAAAAAATACAACACCCAATAAGGCCATTGCGTTGCCAAAAGGGTTTCCTGTTTTGATGCCATTTCGGTATGTAGAAATCGAGGGTGCCCAAGCAGCCATTTCTGCAAATGACATTGAACAGTTGGCCCATCATACTTATTGGGATGAAAATGCCAGTAAGTTTAAAAGTGATAACGAAATTTTAAATCAAGTTTGGGATTTATGTAAATACTCCATAAAAGCAACCACTTTTAACGGTTTGTATGTGGATGGAGATCGGGAGCGAATTCCTTATGAAGCAGATGCCTATCTAAATCAACTCAGCCACTATACCACCGACAGAGAGTATGCTATTGGCAGACGCACCATTGAATATTTTATGGAACATCCAACTTGGCCAACAGAGTGGCAACAACATGTGGCCTTAATGTTCTATGCTGATTATATGTATACGGGCAATACCGAACTTATTGAAAAGTATTACGAGCAATTAAAACATAAAACACTTTTTGAGCTAACTAATGAAGCGGGGTTGATCACTTCGGAAAAAGTAACTCCAGAATTCATGTATAAGTTAGGATTCAAAAAAGGTTATAAAAAACCACTTACTGACATCGTTGATTGGCCGTCTGCGGGTTGGGGAGGCGACCCAAACAATTTGGGAGAACGGGATGGTTTTGTTTTCCAACCCTACAATACGGTAATCAATGCCTTTTTTTATGAGAACATGAAGATCATGGCTGAGTTTGCAAAAATATTAGGAAAAACAAAGGAGGTTTTAGAATTTGAATTAAGAGCTGCTAAAGTCAAAAAAGCGTTCAATGAAAACATGTTTGATAAAGATCGTGGTATTTATGTTGACGGGATAGGCACCGACCATGCCTCATTACATGCCAACATGATGCCTTTGGCATTCGGCATGGTTCCTGAAGCGCATTTAAATTCTGTCGTAGAATTTATTAAATCTCGAGGGATGGCCTGTAGTGTCTATGGTTCTCAATTTTTAATGGACGGACTCTATAATGTTGGGGAAGCAGATTACGCCCTAAAATTATTATCAAGTATCGAAGAGAGGAGTTGGTACAATATGATTCGTGTTGGATCTACGATTACTTTAGAAGCTTGGGACTTGAAATTTAAAAATAACTTGGACTGGAACCACGCATGGGGAGCTGTACCAGCCAACGCAATCCCAAGAGGATTATGGGGAATTAAACCAAAAACAGCAGGTTTTTCGATCGCAAGTATTAAACCTCAAATGAGTGAATTAAAATCTAGTGAGATAGCAGTTCCAACGGTCAGAGGAACCATCAAAGGGAAGTATACTTACGTCGGGAAAAGGCTGCAAACCTATGAAATCGAAATCCCAGGGAATATGTTAGCTGAGTTTTCACTCAATGATATGGAAAGGAAAAGACTTGATTCATAATGGTCAAAAAATTCCTGCTGCTCTAGAATCCATAAGACTCACTCCTGGGAAGCATGTCATTCAATTAAAGATAAATTCATTTTAAAATAGTAATCCCTGAAACTCAAGACTCAATCCTTACTTTTTTTTCTGATATCTGTTTATGTTTAAAACAGATTTGCTGCTTTTGCTGGTGTTTCCCGTTATTAAATTTTTTGTAGTTTTAACCAAAACCTTTATTCTATTAAAATTATGTCTTTCTTAAAATATTTAAGTTTCGCTTCAATCTCATTTATTTTTGTATTACTTTTTTCATGTGATACAGCTGTCCCAGAACAGCATTGGCAAAAAGGAAATCTACACACCCATTCTTTTTGGAGTGATGGAGATGACTTCCCCGAAATGATCATTCAATGGTACAAAGACAACGACTACCAATTCATTGCGCTCTCTGACCATAATACAATTGCTACAGGAGACAAATGGTACAAATTAAAAGAATCAGACAAAAAAAATAATACGCTAGAAAAATATCAAAAAAGGTTTGGCGACTGGGTAGAATCAAAAATTGATTCCAGTGGAACTTCTGTTCGACTAAAAACTTTTGAGGAGTATAAATCTAAAACTTGATGCCCAGGATTCGTTTCTAATTATCCGGTCCGAAGAGGTAACTTCCTCTTTTGGGAAAAAGCCTGTCCATAGGTAATGTTACAAACATTCAAGAAAAAATTGACCCCATCAAAGCGAATTCCGTTTATGAAGTGATGCAACAAACTTTGGACGCTGTTCATGCCCAAAGAAAAAAATTGAATGTCCCGATGTTTGCGCACATCAACCACCCCAACTTTGGTTATGGGATCAATACTGAGGATCTAAAAAAATTAAAAGGAGAAAGGTTTTTTGAACTCTACAACGGTCATCCTGCTGTGCACAACGAGGGAGATGAAACGCACTATGGTATAGAAACCATGTGGGACCTGATCAATATTTCTTATTACAATGAGAAGAAGCCGTTGCTTCTTGGAATTGCTACTGACGACAGCCACAAGTACCATGTCAAATCTTCTGATCATAGTAACACAGGAAGAGGATGGGTAATGGTTAATTCAAAGAAATTAGATCCAGCAAGTCTGATTGAAGCAATGGAGGCGGGAGATTTTTATTCCTCTTCTGGGATTTCTTTAAAAAAGGTGAATGCAACCAAGAAAAAATTTTCTATTGAGGTTGATTCAAAAAAGGATGTTGCTTATGAAATCATTTTTATGGGCTATCGAGAAGGCAGTGAAAACATGGAAGAATTAAAAAGAGTTAAAGGCACTGCTGCCGAATATGTTTTTGAAAAAAACGACCTCATTGTTAGAGCAAAAATAAACTCTAATGTTTTAAAAGAAAACCCCTATTTAAAGGGAGAACTTGAGCAAGCTTGGACGCAACCCATTATTGTTAAATAAACAACTCGGATAGCTCGCTCTTTATTTAACTTCTTATTTCTTACAATCATTGGCTTTGGCGATTGTTGCAAACTCCGTAGCTAAGGTTTGACCTATAGCGATTAACATCGCAGCATCATTGGCGTATTTAGGTCTTAACTTTTCTCGCATTTCAGCATCTGGTTGGATAATTTTAATAATTAATCTCGTCATTTTAACCGCTAGAGCCCTTCTTTATTCAGGAGAGTTGTTAAGCAAGGTGTTTCCTGGTATTAACTGTGTTTGATCTGCCATTTGTTTTATATAATGTTCTGTGTTTTTTATTTCTATTTCCTATAAAAGGAACAGTATTGCTTTTTCATCAATTATTACTTTTTTAAAATTTCTGTTTTAAATTTCTTTAAATCATTATTCATTTTATCATAACGCTCATGAAAGTGATTAAAATTATTTGAAGGCAATATCTCAAGCAAATCTTTAATTGGCAATAAAAAATTATACAGCTGATTGTGGGCTTATCCTGTCATTGTCCATTTTTTAAAAATAATTATCCGATAAATTACTGAAGTGTGGGTCGTGAAAATAAGCTTAGGTCCATCAACAATCGAAAAAGAATTTAACATCATAGGTTAAGTTTTATTTAAGGCATTAACAATTTATAAATTTTTAATTAAAATAAATGTTAGTGAAAAGAAGAACAAATGAGGCAACTAAAAAGAAGACAATATTTTTTACATGACATATAAAAAATTGGAAATCAAGAATTAAGTCTCATCTTAGGGGATAACTATATAAAACAAAAAAATGAAAAATTATTTATTAATTGCTATTACAGGTGAGGTTATTGGAACAACTTACTTAAAAAGTACAAATAGTTTTTCAAAAAAATACATTTCAACTTATGAGTCACCAACAGATTTTGAGCTATTCAATTCGATGACTGCCGAAAATATTGAGCACCAATCTCCAATGTATGGAGCTGGAATCGTTGGATATGAAAAAGTTTTAGAGCAAGGGAATTTCTATATGTCAAACTTTTCGGATGTTTCTTTTAATGACGCGAGATGGCTTCCGGGTGTTGATGAAGAAACCCTTAAGGCAGATGGTAGCGTTAGAGTTTACGGTACTTGGAAAGGAGTTAGTAATGCTTAACCGCTAGAGCTTTTCCTTAGATTCTTACCACTACTTTAATGCAAAAGAAGGTAAGGTTTACGAATCAGGTGACTTTTTCGATGCTAGCGGAATGATGATAGCCGTTACTGCTGACGAAGCAGTTATTGCAGAAGAAGCTGCTGAATAGTCACTTCCTAAGATTAAAAATATTTTCAATCAAGAGTGTTTGAATGAAGAAAAATAGATTTATTTTGAACCCTCCATAAAGGAGGGTATTTTTATTAAAAATGGATAAAGAAGAGATTTACAATTATTGTGTTGCCAATTTGCTCGAAAAATTAAAAGGTTTTGAAAAAAGAATACAAGGGCTATCCGAGGCTTTAGATTCTGAAAGTAAAAGTAGTGCGGGAGACAAGCACGAAACAGGACGTGCAATGATTCAATTAGAGCGAGAAAAATTAGGGATACAATTGGCAGAAACTGAAACCAATTACAGAAAAATATTAGCCTTAAAAAACAATCATTCTTCAGTCATTGTAGGCGTCGGTTCGTTGGTAATAACCAATAAAGCAAACTACTATATTGCCATTTCAATAGGTGAATGTAAACTGGAGGATGAGCGCTGTTATTGTATTTCACCACAAAGTCCTATTGGAAGGTTGTTATTGGGTAAAAAATTGGGGGAAAGGATTGATTTTAACAATAACATCTCAACAGTTCTCAGTATTTTTTAATATCTTTTTTTGATTTTTTTCTTTTTTTTGACGTTTTCTGATCAATTTTGTCTGTTTTTTAGTGTTTTTGGACAAAAATGATCATTTAATGAAATTTAAAAAAAGTTTATTTCAAGATGAATTTTAATCATAAAAGGACCACTTACTTTATATTTTTTTTTAAAATAAATGAAAAAATTACTCTCTTTTCTATTAATAATGTTTGCATTTATGCAATGTTCAAATGAAGAGAACAATAGCGATTGTAGTGAAAATTTACTTGGAGGAAAACTGACCGTCAAAGGGATTTGTTTGAACTACACCATTCAGCTTGTTAGCGGTGAAATTGATAAAGATCTAATAGAAAGCGAATGGGTCGATGGAATGACAGGCACTGTTTATAATGACGTGTTTGCTTTACAAAACGTTTGTGATTTTCCAAGTGGAATTGAAGAAGGAGAAACATTTGATTTTATTGTAAATAAAAGTCCGGAGAATCAAAAATGTGCCGTGTGCCTTGCCTATAGACCTACCCCCAGCAAATCAATTTCCATAATTATTTGTGATTAATTATTTATTCTATTCAAATTTAAAAAACCAAGCATGAAACCATTTTACAAACCAATTTTTATATTTTTCATTACCACCACTCTCGTCATAGGGCAAAGCTCAAAAGCCGTCTCTATTGAACAATTTGGGGCTATAGGGGATGGAAAAACACTCAATACTAAATCCATTCAGAAAGCGATTGACAAGGCCGCTTCCCTCAAAAACGGAAAAGTCATTTTTCCAAAAGGTAATTTCTTGTCTGGTACAATCGAACTAAAGTCTGGGGTTGAAGTTCATTTCGAAGAAGACGCTGTTTTATTAGGAACTGTAGACCCTTATCAATACCGAAAATTGAGTGGGAATAAAGCCTTACTGATTGCAGACAATGTCTCTTCTTTTTCAATAACAGGAAAAGGAACGATTGATGGACAAGGGCGTGAACTGGCACTAGCCCTTGACAGTTTACATCACACCAAAGCGTTTATTGATCCCAATTATAACTACAAGAGAATGCGACCCCATGAATTTCATCGGGTTGAAATAATTAATTTTACGCGTTGCAAGGACGTCAAAGTATCTGGAGTTACCATACAACACGGTTCCTCTTGGGTTCAAACCTATGAACAGTGCGAAAACTTGGAGATAGACAACATAACCGTAAACAGTACCGACTATTGGAACAATGACGGCATGGACATTGTAGACTGTACCAATGTTAGAATCACCAACAGTTTTGTCAATGCTGCTGATGACGGAATTTGTTTAAAATCGCATTCACCAGATCATATTAATGATCAGGTTTTAATTGCCAACTGTAAAGTGCGATCCAGTGCAAGTGCAATAAAATTTGGTACGGCAAGTCATGGTGGTTTTACAAATGTTGTCGTTAAAAACATTGAAGTCTATGACACTTTTAGATCCGCAATTGCAATTGAATCTGTCGATGGCGGCGTCATTGAAAACGTCTTGGTTTCTGACATTAATGCTGTCAATACAGGCAATCCAATATTCATCCGTTTGGGACACAGA
The DNA here is from genome assembly GCA_905182575.1 of uncultured Flavobacteriaceae bacterium. Lineage (GTDB taxonomy): Bacteria > Bacteroidota > Bacteroidia > Flavobacteriales > Flavobacteriaceae > UBA8316. Next base: position 12,286 of record CAJJCA010000023.1, read on the forward strand.
AGTGGAGAAAAACCAGGGAGCATTAAAAACATAACCCTAAAAAACATAACCGTTCAAGTTCCTTTTTCGCGACCGGACATTGACTATGATTTAAGAGGACCTGAAGTCAATTTTTTCCACAATCCTTTCCCTTCAAGTATCGTTGGAATCCCCAGGTCACGAAATCGAAAATGTTACCCTAGAAAACATTACAATTACCTATCCCGGTCGTGCCTCAAAAGGAATGGCCTATGTTCCTTTGAGCCGTTTGCAGCAAGTCCCAGAAAAAAAAGAAAGTTATCCTGAATTTTCAATGTTTGGCGAGCTGCCTGCTTGGGGGATGTATGTTCGCCATGCCAAAGGCGTGACCTTTAAAAATATTAATTTTAAACTTGAAGACGTTGACTTTAGGCCTGCTTTTGTTTTCGATGATGCAAGAAATATCTCTTTGGAAGGGATTCATTTACCTGAAAATAAGACCCAACAGATTTATTTAAATAATACAGCATCGATCACCATTGATACTGATCTGAAGCTTTCAAAACAAATGGTTAATTATTAAATAATTCATTTTTAAGTTTAAATAAAAAACCCTAAAAAGTCAATTCATTAATTTGATGAAACTGATTTATAAGCAATCTGGATGCTGTCAATTACAGTAACCGTTGCTATGGCCTCTACCAACTTGTCATAGTCAATCTCCAAAGAACTCTCTGTCGGCAATGAAGCCGGTGTCTGATTCAATGCATATGAAGTTATGTAATAGTCCGTAGTTCCTCCGTTAGGATTACATGGTCAGGTTTAGGACAAGGCAGCACTAAGATTAAATTACCTCTGAAGGAGGTTTTTGAGTTTTCTAATTGCCATACTTTTTCATTAGATTCTCTATGCAAACCACTGTGAGCATTAACAACAAAGGGAAAAGTTATCATTAGAAATAAAAGTATTAAATGAAGAAAAAAAATTAGCTACTGCTTAATTTTCAATATAAAATTAAACAACTAGACCAGCAGCTATAAAAAAATTATTTAATTATTTTTAGAACCAACTTCCCGAGTTTATCCCCACTAAAAAGCTTTAAGAATACCTCATGAAAATTATCAATACCTTCGTAAACATCCTCTTTGGTTTTGAGCTTGCCCTCTTTTATCCACTTCGACATTTGTATCCTCGCCTGATCATATTGCGCTTCATAATCAAACACGACCATTCCTTTCATACTAGCACGATTTACTAACAACGATAAAATAATTTTTTGGGCCCTCTACTTGCTGTGAATTGTATTGTGATATTGCTCCACAAATCACAATACGTGCATTTATTCTGAGGTTGGCCAGCGCATGATCTAAGGTTTCTCCGCCCACATTGTCAAAATAAATATCTCCCCGTCAGGACAATTTCTCTTAATCTCTTTTCGAAGACTTTCATTTTTATAATCAATTGCAGCATCAAAGCCCAGTTCATTTTTGAGATAATCACACTTGTTTTTTCCTCCTGCGATCCCAATGACTTTACACCCCTTGATTTTGGCAATTTGACCCACCACACTTCCCACAGCACCTGCAGCACCCAGAGACCAATACCACCTCACCCTTTTTTAGTGCGGCAACTTCTAGAATTCCAAAATAGGCTGTCAATCCGGTCAATCCCAATACCCCTAAATAGGTCGTCAAATCCGCCAATTCTGGTGCTACTTTTTGATACCCCTCGCCATTGGTTATTACATATTGCTGAACGCCACCCCAACCGACCAAATAATCATCTTTCTTAAAGCGAGTAGTTCCTTTTGTTTCGATTACTTTTCCTACAGTTCCTGCGCGCATCACCTCACCTATTTTGATTGGAGGAATGTATGAACGGGTTTCATTCATCCATCCGCGCATTGCTGGGTCTAGTGAAACAAATTGCTGTTCAACCAACATTTGTCCCTCTTCAAGTGGGGCAACTGCTTCGGTTTTATACTCCCAGTTGTCTTGCTCTGGAAATCCTTTGGGTCTTTTGACAAGAATAAGCTGCTTGTTTTCCATATTGAATCATCGTAAATTAAATCCTAAAATACATTGTAATTATTATAATATTTATTAATGTAATAACTTTACTAAAAATAATCTATTAAGACCCAATCAATTGAATAAATCATTTTTAAACCTGGCACTTGTTTTTTTGACTCTTAATGTCTTCTCACAAGAGGACACTGCAATGATCGATTCCTTAATTCCTTATGATGTAATTATCCAATCGGAAGAAGATGGCAAAAGGATGAAATACTCGGGAACGACAAATTTCACTTTTAATCAGGCTTATTTTGAAAATTGGATTTCAGGAGGAGAAAGTTCTTTGAGTGGCTTGTTGGCTGTAGATTATAATTTAAATTATTCTAACAGAAAGGGATTGGTTTGGGATACCAATCTGATGGTATCAGTGGGTACTACCTATCTCTCCAGTAATTCCTTTTTCAGAAAAGCAGATGATCGTTTTGAGGTAAATTCACTGGTGGGAAGTCAAATCAATCAGTACTGGAATTATTCGGCTTATCTTAATTTTAAAACACAGTTGTTACCCGGTTATCGATATTTTGTGGAAGACGGAGACGATAAAAAAGAGAAGATCTCTCGGATTTTTTCGCCAACAGTTGTCCAAATTGGACTGGGTTGGTATTTTAAAAAAAGTGACGATATATGGGTAAACTTATCCCCCTTGGCTTCGAGGGGGATTTTTGTAGGAAAAGCATACACCGAAAACCTGGCTCCAGGTCAAAAATACTTTGGCGTGGAAAGTGGGAAGACAAGTAAAGTTTCGATTGGTGCTTCGTTTACTGGGCATTTTAAAACTGAAATTATGGACAACATAACGATGAACAACAAGTTTAACTTCTATGTCAATTATCTCGAAAAAATGCAAAATATTGACTTTGACTGGAATGCGCAATTTAATTTGAAAGTCAATGAAAGGATTTCAAGCAATCTGATCCTTCACATTCAGTATGACGATGATCTTGTCAATAAATTACAGATTCGAGAATTGTTAGGTTTGGGTCTAAGCATTGATCTTTAGCCTATCTGACCCGCTTCGCTTTGTTGTTGAACCAAGTCAAATTATAATAGTTCAAAAAGACATTGTAGACGTTACCTTGACCTCTGGACTCGAAGTCGAGTAAGATGTTTTTTTCTTTATTCACAAATCGAATACAAGGCTTGTTTTTGTCGCGTTGCAGAGGCTTGTCCCAATATTCTTGTGCATAAACCATTACAAATCCTTTTGATTCTAAATGCTTTCTGGTGTTTTTTAGATAAGCCTCTGCTTTTCTTAAATCAAGGTTCTTTTTACTCCAAATGGTTATGCTATAAAGTTTTCCTGCTTCAAAATTTAAGGAGCCTTTTCTTAAAGAAAATATATTGCCCGATCCCAAGGGTATACTTTTAAACCGCTTTCTGTTTTTCTTTAATAAATTAACGGCTTCAGCTTTAAACATATTTAACTCGAATGGCTCATATAAAACACTGTCTTGTCCAATGATACTCAATGAATAAAAAAGAAGAATGAATATAGAAAAAACCTTAAATCGCTTCAAAAAAATGTTTTATTTGAACACTTGTTATTAAAAAAATTATGTCAAAAATAATTTTCTTTTAATACTTAACCTAAACTTTAAATTAAAAAGTAATGTTACACAATCTTTAATCGGAAGACTATAGAAAATCTTTGAAAAATAAAAAACATCATCAATTAATGTTGCTAATCTATGGAATTAAGTCCTTCTAAATGCGCCCCAGCTCATGAACGGAAAAAGTTGAGTTTTCTTGATCGAAATTTAACCTTATGGATTTTTCTAGCGATGGCTTTGGGAGTCTCCATAGGCAACTTAATTCCCGAAAGTGCTGGATTCATCAATTCTTTTTCAAAAGGGACAACCAACATTCCGTTGGCCATTGGGCTTATTTTGATGATGTATCCCCCTTTCGCAAAAGTAAAATACAACAGAATAAAAGCTGTTTTTAAAAACACAAAAATACTTTCCATTTCGCTCCTATTAAATTGGATTTTAGGACCAATATTAATGTTCTTTTTGGCAATTACTTTTCTGTCTGATTATCCTGAATACATGATCGGTTTGATCCTAATAGGACTGGCGCGTTGTATTGCCATGGTGATGGTTTGGAACGAATTGGCTGGAGGAAATCGAGAATATGCTGCCGGTTTGGTTGCTATGAACAGTGTGTTTCAAGTCCTTTTTTTTAGCTTTTACGCCTATTTATTTATGGCTATTTTACCGCCTTATTTTGGATTGGAAGGTCAATTAATTGATATTTCTATTGGTGAAATTGCAAAAAGCGTGTTCATTTATTTAGGCATTCCGTTCCTGGCTGGATTCCTAACAAGGAAAATTCTGATATCGAGAAAAGGGGAAACTTGGTATGAAGAAACTTTTACCCCAAAGATTTCACCACTCACTCTGATCTCGCTTTTGTTCACAATCGTGGTTATGTTTAGTCTAAAAGGACAAGACATTGTCGCGCTTCCTCTCGATGTACTGAGGATTGCTCTACCTTTAAGTCTTTATTTTGCAATCATGTTTATCTTTAGCTTTATTGCGGGTAAAGTTTTAGGAGCTGATTATTCAACCAATGCTTCGATTGCATTTACGGCTGCAGGAAACAATTTCGAGTTGGCCATTGCTGTCGCAATTGGTGTGTTTGGCGTCAACAGTGGGCAGGCATTTGCCGGTGTGATTGGTCCGCTGGTCGAAGTTCCTGCATTGATACTTTTAGTTAAAGTTGCATTTTGGTTAAAAAATAAATTATATAAATGATGAAACCCGCTCTTGTTTCTATTATTGATTCGCTTACTGCTGAGTCAATCCCTGAAGATCGAAAAATTCTACTCCAATCCTTGATTGACTATATCACAGAAAAAATAGCTTTAAAACATGACGTCAACTTAAACTTTATCTGTACTCATAATTCTCGTAGAAGTCAGTTTTCACAACTTTGGGCAAAAGTAATTGCAACGCATTATGGCGTTGAAATAAATAGCTTTTCGGGAGGTGTCGAAATTACCGCTTGTAACGAAAGAACCATCGCTTCAATTGAGAGAATGGGATTTGACATTAAACATTCTGGAGGAGAAAACCCAAAATACTCAATCAGCTATCACACGGAAAGGGCGCCTTTGATTCTTTTTTCTAAAAAATATGACGATGTATCAAATCCTGAGAAAGGATTTGCTGCCATCATGACTTGCGACCATGCAGATGAAAATTGTCCTTTTATTCCCGGTGCTGAAAAAAGAAGAGGACGATTTGAGGATCCCAAGGCTTTTGACGATACTCCAAAAGAAGCAAAGATGTATGATGAACGATCCCTCCAGATTGCGACTGAAATGAAATATGTTTTTATAAATCTATAATCCATTTTAAATGAATGGAATACTTTATTTTTAAGATAAAATCAATTGATTTAAATCAACATTTTATAAAACAAAAAATCCTTCTTTAAAGAAGGATTTTTGCTAGATTTCTAAAGTTTACGCAGCCATATGTTTCGGTAACTCACCAGATCACCATGATCTTGTAAATAAAGTTTTTTGGGTAGATTAATGTCTCTCAATTTGGGAAAACCTCTGTAGGTACTCTTCCCTTGAATTTCAACATTATTTTGAACCAAAACACCATTGTGAAAAACGGTTAAAGTTCCTTTCTTAATTCGTTTTCCATCCGCTTCATACTTCGGCTCGTTAAAAACGATGTCATATGTTTGCCATTTTCCAGGAGGTAAGGTGGCGTTGACCAATGGGATATGTTGCTTATAAACAGACGAAGCCTGTCCATTAGAATAGGTCACGCTTTCATAGCTATCCAATACTTGTACTTCATATGCCTTTTGAAAAAAGACACCGCTATTGCCCCTCCCTTGTCCTTCTCCTTTTACGATTTCAGGGGACTTCCATTCTATGTGTAATTGAATTGAGCCAAATTCGGCTTTGGTTTGAATTCCACCAGACTTCGGTTTAACCGTTACGGATTGATCATCATTTAGGGTCCAAGATGCTGGATTTCCCTCCTCTCCCTCCCAAAGTGATAGGTCCGTTCCGTCAAACAAGAACAATGGCATCGGATGGCGGAGCTGTATTTATCCCAGGCGTTATTTTTGCTGGTTTGGGTTCCCAGACTTCAGTATGTTCGGGTTCAAATTTAACTTGTCCCATTGCAGTGGCAACAGCAATAAAGAAAAATAAATATTTCATTTGAAAAAAGTGATAAAGGTGTTAGATAAAAAATGGGAAAGTGGTTTACTTTCCCATTTAATTAATTTAAAATCATATAATTAAGCAGCCTTGGCTTGCTTGTTTTCATACAATGCTCTTATTCCAAAAAGTACAATTAGAATAACAGGGAGTATCGAAAGGGTATACAATGTGTCTGCACCAGAAGCGTCTAAATCCATCATCGACCCCATTACCCAAAGGACAATAGAAACAGAAAACATTCCTAAACCTCCCATAAGAGAAAGCCCTAATGCGCCACTATCGGGAATTTTTTCAGCAACAAAAGACAACATGGTTGGCCAAAAATAACACACACCAATGGCAAAAACTCCAGCAGCTAGAAATGAGGAGGCACCAGTTGCCGATGAAAGCCAAAGAAGTCCTAAAAATGAAAATATTGATAGAAAAATAACATTTTGGTAATGCTTAATTTATGAACAATATCTCCGGCAAATAGTCTTCCTACCATCATAATCCCGTTGATAAAAGCCAATACTAAAATTGGATTTGAAACTGTTTTTTCTAATAATGAAGAGATCCTTTGGGTAGTCGCCAGCTCTGTAGAGGCGGTGAGAAGCATACAGAACCCAATGAACCAAAACAAAGGATTAGCAAAACTTGCTTTCAACATTTCATTATAAGTAACACCACTGGTTACCCGATCCGTCGGTGGAAATTTTTGTCCTGCAAAAAGGTAGACATAAATCGCGAGTGGAATAAATAGAGTTCCTACCAATACCATCCAACTGAGTCCCATAATGTCAACAATCAAAAAGCCCAAGACACTTCCGATGACGATTCCTCCAGGAAACCATACATGAAAACGATTCAGCATTTTTGTTTTTTCATTTGGGTATAAGGTTGCAATTAATGGATTACAAGCTGCTTCGACCATACCGTTTCCAATTCCAATAAGTAAGGTTCCTAAAAACAATAACGTGAAATCTCTTGCAAAAAGGGTCAATATAATTCCTCCCAAATGTGTGATGAAGGCAATATTCATGATCTTTTTCATTCCAAAAAGATCGACCATGAATCCCCCTATGATCATCGCCAAGGTAAATCCATAAAATGCAGGACCAAAAGCAATTCCAATATCCTCTAGGGTTAGACCATAGTCTTCCCTAAAGACCAATTCGATTTTTGCACGTACGGCGAAAGTCATCGCGGTTGTGATTAAAGCAAAACAACTCGCATTAAATAGTTTTTTATTCATAATTCGTTTTTGTTATTTTTTTAAATTTATAAATATTCGCTTAATTATTTTTCATATTTAAAACTAAATTAACTTTTTCAATATTGTACTTAAATTATAAAGTTGCTTTTTTTTAAATTCTGAACCACTTTAATACTTGTGCACTGGGGAAATTAAGTCTTCTTTGGCCTTATATTTACTTTCCGCAGCCCAACGAATTCCTCGCTTTTGTATTTCCATTATTTCCGGAACATCAAAATCTTCAATATTATGGCCAATTGAATTATAGAAAATCCTACCTTTTCCGAAATTCTTTTTCCAAACCACAGGCACAACACTTCCAGTGACTAACATTCTCACTTTTTTTAGAACCCTTTTTTAAATAACTTGCTTTTGTAAACTTTGAAGTTGCAAGTACTTTAACATTTGGATCCATTAACATATAATATTGTTCGGTGTTTTTGACATAAAAATCTTTCAGGCCTTTTGTGATTGGATCTTTTCGATCGATAATTTTAACTATATATTCAGACTTTCCGCCAGGATGGGAAACAAATTGCCCACCAATCATGTATTGATAATTTAAATTTCCTCGAAAAGAATCTCCTGTTCCTCCATGCCACCCTGCCATTCCAGTTCCATTGAGTATTGCGTTTTGTAAGCCCTTGGATTGATTTTTGGTCATTTCTCCCATGGTCCATTGCTGTATAATGAGATCCGCTTGTTCCATCACCGCAGCATCTGCATAAACCTCGAGTGTATTGAAAACCTCAACTATTGCTCCTTCTGACCTTAGCCAAGGAACAAATAAATCGACTGTTTTTTCTGGATGGTGATTCTTCCACCCCCCCCAGACATAGACCACCTTTTTATTTTTAAGACTCGAAACTTGTTCTTTCCTTGATTGCCCTTGCGCAATAATGGGAACAAGTATAAGAAAGCCCAATAGAAATATTGTAGTTTTTAACCTAAAATAACCTCTGTTTGAAATTGATAAAATCATTTGAATCTTTAATTTAAAGTGTAATCAAGTTTGGATTTAATTATCTCAGACCATTTGTCATAGCCTTTTTGACTCAGGTGAAGACTGTCCTTAACAAAGTATTCCGAAACTGGTAATCTGTTTTTTCCTATAAATTGATCTCTTGTTGAGATGAAGTGAATGTTCTGGGTTTTATTGGTATAATTTTGAATCAAATCATTTGCGGTAGAAGTTTGATCCCATACTTGCCATCTTTTTGGAGTAGGAGTTATTTCTATGAAAAAAATTGGAAGTTTTGGAAATAGGGAGTGAACTTGGCGGGTAAACAGTTTGAATAAATTTTTCACCTCCCGAGGGGTTAAATCGTTGTCTTTACCCGTAATGTCATTTGCAACAAAACAAACCATTGCTCTTGCATTTTTATGTGGTGCAACCAGACGTTCGGTGAAATGGATTAAGTCGTAAAAATGTGCACCTCCATAACCTCGCTTAACTGCATCATAAGGCTGCATGTTTTCTGCTAACTTATCCCACCGCCTGATGCTTGAACTTCCAACAAAAAGGATGTAATCCTTTTTTTCTTCAAACTCTTTTAGGGCTTCCAGCTTTGAAACTTCAGCCTCAAATTTTTTATCTGTCCCTTGATACTTTTCCGTGAGAGAACAAGAAATAAAAAATAATAAGAGAAAAAAAAGTAACTTTAAAAATTATTTTTTCCATAATATTTTTTATATAATTTTTAGCAAAATAGTAAAAGATTCCGATTATAACTAAAAATATAACGTCCTTATATTAGCTTTGCAAGCTAGAAACATTGCATTAAGACGAGTTTTTTTAAAATGAATGATTTCACTTTAGGTGTTTCTAAACAGCTCCGTAGTTCAACGGATAGAATAAAAGTTTCCTAAACTTTAGATACAGGTTCGATTCCTGTCGGAGCTACTTAATTTTATTAGTCAACAATTGTCCGCAACTTAATTGGTCTGTGATTATTTTACTGCTTTTCTTATGGGACGCCAGGTGATTACCATTCCCTGATGGATCATCTTGTTATCAATTCCCGTTCCGATAGCAAAATCAAACTGAAGGTTTGATAAGAAATAAGAAAATCCAAAATCTATGTTTGACGCCGAATTTGATTTAGCATCAAAAACTCCATAAGGCTCAACAAACAGGGAAAATTTGTTTGAGATATTCAAAACTGCCACTGCCGTATAATTATAATATCCCATCCCATTGCTAAAATGAGTATAGCCAAAGTTGGAAGTGAACTGAACTTTGAATTTATATTTTGAGTGAGAACCAATTAAGAACCCAAAAAAACCAATATTATTTGAATATACCCTATTTATAGTCAAGTTATTTATAAAATAATCTGCTCCGTCATAAACTCCAGTAAAGCTTGTATTAGTATTTCCTATGGGTGTAAATCCTTGACCTGAATCTTGCTGAGTCCCTTCTAAATTTATCACCAAACGTATTTCGGTATTATTGGACACCCCGTATCTTAAAAGATTATTTGGAAGTTGCTGATAATCTATTTTCTCAGCGCCAGCTCCTTTAGACTGATTCAAGAAAGTTGTTTCGAGTTGAAGAATACCTTTTTCAATCGAAAGTTCTCCTTCCGATTGGAATTGGGCATAAGTCATCTGAATAAAAAGAAAGCCAATAAAAGCTTTTACTTTGGAAGCTATAATAATTTTCACTTAGCTTATTTGATTACAATCTAATTAAATATAAATTCATTATTGATCGGATCAATCAAAAGCAATATTCATCTCCTATATTATTTTCTATAAAAATATTTTCATCAACTGATCCCGAAGCATATCCGTTAGAATTAAGATCAGATTGTAACAATTGGGAGGAATTCCCTGAATAAACTTGATTTTGATGGAAGAAAAAATAATATCCTCCGTTCATTTCTTGTTTATCAGTAATAACGACACATTCCTTGTCCTTGACGCATGCAAAATTTAGCGTAATCAGAGCAAAAAGAATTAAGTTTTTCATTTTGGTATTTAAAATAGATTTTTAAAATTAATCTATTAAATTTTAAAATTTCTAAAAGATACGTATAATAAATTTAAATTCATAAAAAATAATTAATTTTTAAATTTAAATAAATCAAGAGTTGAAACCTGAAACATTTTATAAATATATTTATTTCAAGATGACAAATAAAATTGATAAAAACAGACCCGCTGATAGTGTTCAATTTGGCGAAGGAAATTTCATGAGAGCCTTTGTCGATTATTGTATTCAGCTTTTAAACGAGCAAACTTCGTTTCAAGGGAAAGTTGATGTCGTTCAACCCATCGCCCAGGGAATGATAAAAAATCTAGCAGATCAAAATGGTAAATATCATGTTTATTCTGAAGGGATTTCAAATGGCAAAAGCGTTCGAAAAAGTCATCTGATCAATTGTATTGATCAATTGGTCGACCCTTATCAAGATTTTGAAAAATACCTGTCACTGGCAGAAAATGAAAATTTAAAATTCGTATTTTCAAATACCACAGAGGCTGGGATTCAGCAAATTGATACTGACCAAATGGAAATGCAACCTCCAAATTCGTTCCCGGCCAAACTTGTGCTTTTCTTGTTAAGAAGGTTTGAAAAGTTTAATGGCGCTAATGATAAAGTCTTACACATCATTCCTTGTGAATTAATTGAAAAAAATGGAGACACTCTTAAAATCATTCTTCTAAATATTATCGATCAATGGGGGTTGGAAATAGGTTTTAAAAATTGGGTGATGAAAAATCATTTTTACAACACCTTAGTTGATCGAATTGTTCCTGGATTCCCAAAAGACAATTTAGCTTTTTACCAACAAGACTTGTCCTTTGAGGATAATTTAATCGTGACTTGCGAACCTTTTTTTTTATGGGTAATCGAGGGAAATCGAAAACTCCTAGATATTTTTCCAGCCGATCAATTAAGTGAGATTGATGTAAAAGTGGTAAAAGATCTTGGAAATTATCGAACGCGAAAGGTCCGCATCCTAAATGGCTGCCATACGGCGATGGTGCCTATCGGTCTACTTAAAGGGGTTGAAACAGTTTCCGCTGCGCTTTCGGATGATTTTATTTTATAATTTATTTGAAACTCTTAAAAATGAAATTATTCCTAGCATTGATTTTGATAAAGATGAGCTTACGGAATATGCAGCGCAAGTCTTGGAAAGATTTTCTAATCCTTTTACTGTTCATCAGCTCCAATCGATTGCTTTAAATAGCATCTCAAAATATAAGGTTCGTATTCTGCCCAGCTTGCTGTCATTTTATAAAAAAAACAATGCCATTAATAATGGGAGTTTGGTTGGCTTCGTTGATTTACTTTTATGGTAAAGACATTTCAAAACACAGCTATAATGTTAAGGATGATGATGTGATCATAGACTTTTTCAAAAACATTTGGAAAGTGAAAAAATAGCAAACGAACCTACTTTTGATCAATTGGCTGTGGAAATATCTGAACTTATTCACAATTGTGATTTAGCAGGATTCAATTCTAATAAATTTGATATTCCTTTACTAGCTGAAGAATTTTTAAGAGTAGGAATTGATTTTAGTATGGAAAACAGAAAAGCGGTAGACATTCAAAATATATTCCATAAACATGGAAAAAAGAAATTTATCAGCTGCGTATAAGTTTTAATGAATAGTAGTAATTAAAATTAAAAAAATATTTACATTTATCTACACATACATCTTTAGAGTAAACATATTGAACATCATGAAAAACAAAAAATCAAAATCTAGACGAGAATTTATAAAAAAATCTGGCCTCATCGGAACAGGAGTTTTATCGTTCCTCGCCATGTACTTGGAGGGACAGGTTATACTGCACCTAGTGATCAGCTCGCTTTAGCGGCTATAGGATCTGGGGGAAAAGGAACCTCAGATATAAAAAATGCTTACTTAAACGGAAAAAACAGAGTCGTTGCACTTTGTGATGTAGATTCTGCAAGAGCCGCAAGTAGCTATACGGCTCATTCTAATGCAACCCAGTACTCAGACTATCGCGTCATGCTCGCCAAAGAAAAAGGAATTGATGCCATTACGATCTCTACGCCCGACCATAATCACGCTAAAATTGCTTACGATTGTATGAACCAAGGCATTCACGTTTATGTTCAAAAGCCGTTAACGCATACCATCGCTGAGGCTCGTTTATTGACTAAAACTGCACAACAAAATAAAGTGGTAACTCAAATGGGAAACCAAGGAGGGTCTGGAGCCGGAGTTCCTAAAGTACAAGAGTGGGTCGACAAAAACAAAGTGGGTAAAATTCATACCATTTATGCTTGGACGAATCGTCCTGTTTGGCCTCAAGGGGTGGATCATCCTTTATCTAACGCAGCTGAAAAGCCCAAATCACTTGATTGGGATCTTTGGTTGGGTACTTCAAAAACAAAACCCTATGCGCCAGGACTTCACCCATTTGATTGGAGAGGTTTTTGGGAATATGGAACAGGAGCGCTGGGAGACATTGGATGTCACACGCTAGACCTTCCCTACAAGACTTTAAAATTAGGATTTCCAACCAGTGTTGAATGTACTGCTACCAACGTTTTTAAAAAAATGTGGGTTCCTGAATACACACCAGAAGGATGTCCAATTTCATCAATGGTTACTATAGGCTATGACAATACTCCCTACAATAAAGATGGAATAAAGTTAATTTGGATGGACGGTGGTCTTACCCCTACAATACCAGAAGAGATTAGTGAAGAATTTATTATGGGCTTTGAAAACGGTAAATCTAGCGGGATTATGATGATTGGAGACAATGGAGTCATTACCTCAGAAATTTATGGAAACATGCCCACGCTTTATGTAAAAGGTGAAAAACCAGTAGTTTTTGATACTTCAAACCAAGGTGATGTAAGTACTATTCACTCGCAAACTTGGACCGAAGCCTGTAAAGCTGGATTTAACAGTCCTGAACACAAAAATCTTACCTCTTCATTTGATTATGCGGGTCCATTTACGGAAACCGTTCTTATGGGTAACTTGGCCTTAAGAAGTCACTCTTTAAGAAAATCCAATGGGAAAGGAAGAAATAACTTCCAATACTACGGAAGAAAAAAACTCCTTTGGGATGGTGGAAACATGAGGATTAACAAACCTTGATGAAGCAAATCAATTTGTCACAAAAATATACAGACAAGGTTGGGAGCTTCCAATTTAAAATAAGTTAATTTTAAAATAAATTATTAATAAAACAGGGATGCAGTAATATTTTACTTGCATTCCTGTTTTATCTTTGTAGCAGAATCAAATAGATGGAGAAATTTATAAATACAAAAGAGCACATCGAATCCTTTGGGTATGAAATTGAATCAAAAGATTTTGAAAGACCCTGGGGCGGGTTTTTAGTGATCGCAGAAAAGCAATCTCAAAAATTCTCAGATCAGTTTTTCGAAGGTTTAGATGTGAATACCCTAAAAATTGGAGGGAAATTAAGTCCTAAGATTTTAATGGTTAATGCTGACTCTAGACTGTCTTGGCAATACCATCACCGACGCGCAGAAATATGGAGAGTTTACATGGGGAAAGTGGGTATTATTCGTTCTGAAAACGATAACCAAAATGAAATTGAGATTTTCAATGAAGGAGATCAAATCCGACTGAAACAAGGAGAAAGACACCGCCTAATCGGTTTGGACAATTTTGCGATTATTGCTGAAATTTGGCAACACACTGATCCTAATAATCCATCGGATGAGGAGGATATTGTGCGGGTACAAGACGATTTTGGTAGATAATAAATAAGCTTTATGACTGTTTACCCTAAATCATTTTACTATTTAAAAACCCTCTTGGTCACCTTAGCTTGTCTAAATCTGGCAGTTGCACAGACCGTCGAAAAGGTTGTTGAACTTCCTGTTCAGGTTTATGAAACTTCTGGATTGGAATATTTTGAAGGTAATTTTCTTACCCATAATGATCGTGGGGGAAAACCAATACTTTATTTGTTTTCTGAAGCCGGAGAATTGCTAGAAAATTATCTAATCCCAAATGCAAAAAATAAAGATTGGGAAGATCTCACAAGAGATGAAGATCTAATTTATATTTCTGATACTGGAAACAATAATGGCAGTCGAAAGAAACTAAAGATTTTAATGGTTGATCCAGATAAAAATTTCGACTTGGTAGGAGAGATTAAAATCAAATATAAAAATCAAAAAAACTTCGAAAAACGAAAGAAGCATCCCTATGATGTAGAGGCAATTGCGGCACTTCCAAAATCATTGGTTTTGTTTTCTAAAAATCGAATGACATTTACAACCGAACTTTATTTCATTCCAAAAAAAGAAGGAAGTTATTCTTTAAAACCTAAAAGATCACTTCCTGTAAATTCTCTGATCACAGGTGCCGATTATAATGACCGTTTAAAGCTATTTGTACTGGTAGCCTATAATAAAGAAGGGGAACAGTTTATTTATACTTTACCGAATTTCAATTCAAAAAAGCTTGAAGAGCTACAATTCATAAAACACAAAATCCCTGTTGATCGAGCACAAATTGAAGCCATTAAAATCATCAATCAAGATACCTTTTGGGTTACGAGCGAAGCCAAAGGAAAGAATTCTCCTAGATTATTTAAAATAACTATTTAAAGAAAACCAGGTTGTTGTTAATCCTTTTTTTTAAAGCCCGGAAACAACCTTGCGAAAAGTATAGAAATACACAAAAAAGTTCCAAAAGGTAGTGTCCAAATTAAGAAAAGAATTAAATAAAACTTTTTCCCATTTGAGGATTTAATTTCCTTAACCATGGAATCGTATGTTATCCATTTTAAGGATCAATTAGTAAACTAAATCTAATTTTTACACTTATCAAATTGTATAGGAAGTTAACTGAAACTTATTTCATGATTATTTCACTAATGAGGTTGACCACTAGGATCGCAAAAAGTAAAGAAAAAATTGAAACCTATATTTTTTTACTCCAATATCTTTAATTCTTTTTGATTTACTCATAACTTTAGTTGATTTATATTATTAAATTTGGTCATATAGAAAAATTTCAATTGTTATGATTAACAAGGAAGTCAGAAATGTTGCCGCCGCCTTAGAGGGCGTCGAAGACGGAATGACACTGATGCTCGGTGGGTTTGGCCTTTGTGGAATTCCCGAAAATAGTATAGGAGCGTTAGTTGAAATTGGAGTTAAGAATCTCACTTGTATTTCAAACAATGCAGGAGTCGACGACTTTGGTTTGGGCTTATTACTTCAAAAAAAGCAGATCAAGAAAATGATTGCTTCCTATGTAGGAGAAAATGCTGAGTTTGAAAGACAAATGCTTTCTGGAGAACTTGAGGTCGAATTAACCCCACAAGGAACACTCGCTGAAAGATGTCGGGCAGCACAAGCAGGAATCCCGGCATTTTACACGCCTGCGGGATGTGGAACTGAAGTTGCAGAAGGTAAAGAAACTCGAGAGTTTAAAGGAAAAATGCATGTCTTAGAAACTGCATATGAAGCTGATTTTTCAATTGTAAAAGCTTGGAAAGGAGACGAAGCTGGGAATCTAATTTTTAAAGGAACAGCAAGAAACTTCAATCCTGCAATGTGTGGTGCTGGAAAAATCACCATCGCGGAAGTAGAAGAACTCGTTCCCGCGGGAAGTTTAGATCCCAACCAAATTCATATTCCGGGGATTTTTGTTAATCGAATATTTCAGGGAGCGAAATTTGAGAAAAGAATTGAACAAAGAACCGTTAGAAGTAAATAAAAATGGCACTCGACAAAGACACAATTGCAAAACGAATTGCACAGGAACTGAAAAATGGATTTTACGTTAATCTTGGGATTGGAATTCCTACGCTTGTTGCCAATCATGTTCCTCCAGGGATTGCAATTGAATTCCAAAGCGAAAATGGTGTCATGGGGATGGGTCAATTCCCTTTTGAAGGAGAAGAGGATGCGGATTTAATCAACGCAGGGAAACAAACCATCACCACGATGCCCGGTGCGAGCTTTTTCGACTCTGCTGTTAGCTTTTCTATGATCCGGGGTAAACATATTGATCTGACTGTTTTGG
>CAJJCA010000024.1 GCA_905182575.1 uncultured Flavobacteriaceae bacterium
TGGACTAGGGTTAAGCTCCCATTGGGATCCATTAAATGTTAATAAGCCTTTATTATTTGCAGAGTAAATCTTTCCCTGGCTGTCTTGAGATATCATCCAATTTTGATTTCCAGCACCACTTTGCTGAATATCGTATTTTATTATGGGAGGTATTGCCTGCGAAAAAGAAATCCACATGGAAAAAAACAAGAGTAATGAAAAAACATTTCTCAACATGAAAAACTTATTAGTTTGTATTTTTAAATTCTGTTTAATCAAATGTATTAGATTAAAAACTTAATAAAAATACAACTAAATAAATTCATCTAAAGTGTTTTCAAACAATGACATTTAAACTGTCGCAAGAATTGATATCTATTTAACCTAAGAAAATAATTTTGAATTGAAAGTTTGGAAGATGAAACACCGTTTAAATCATTTTTATTTTTTAGAACCTCCAATGGTTCTAATGTCATAATTGATTTTAAAAACCGTATATCTCGGCTGAATAACATAAGATCGAGTAGAAGAAAAGAACTGATTAAAACTATCTCGGTTTATTTGCCGATCATCAAAAAGATTCGTAACCCCAACTCCAAACTCCCATTGAGATCCGCTTTTGGAATACACCAAATCTGCTTCCAAAAAACGATATTCGTTTAAGATCTGTTGTTCATTTCTGTAGTAATTATAAGTGTATTTTGCGTTAAAAACGAAACCTTTTGCAAAATAGGCATCTACTCTTACATATGGAGAATCTGTGTAAAAAAAATTGTTATTTTCCCCCGTATTGTAATCCCTTTTGTTGTAAGAATAACCAATTTCGATATTTGGTTTCGTTCTGAAATTGGTAGCAATATTAAATCTATAGCTTTGATTAAAACTACTCGATTCTGTAGGGAACCCATTGATCAAGTTGTTGAAATCACTATAATTAAAATTGATATTAAGCCCACTTTTAAAATTTTTAAATCTTTTATCGATTCTACCAGATGCACTGTAAGATTCTCGTGGTATATTGGAATTTTCGGCTGATCTAACACTGTTTATCCCACTAATTAAAGTTTTATTTTGTATCGAATTACTTCTTTCAGAATAATTTAATCTGGCAAAAATATTGGTAAAAGTAAAAATATTGATGCTTTGATAATTGAGACTATAATTATATACTTTGGCAGCCTCTAGACTTGGGTTTCCTTGAAAAAATGAATTATAATTATTAAATATATATCCCTTTGCTAAATTATTAACGTCCGTAAATTGAGTAGTCGCTCTATAATTAAACCCAAAGTTTCAGAAGCTTTAAACTTCACCAAGACCCTAAAATCTGGTCTAAAAAAAGCAAAGTCATTTGAAATAAGTTTTCCCAGTTGGTTTGTTGCTGTTTTATAGGAATGCAATGTAACTCCTGGGTCAAAGGTGAAAATCCCAGTGATGAAACGGTAATGCATCGCTACATAAATATCTCGAAATTTAAAATTCTGAGAGTTTTTGATTCATTAAAATATTTTTCAGATTTATTGTCATAAACCTGAAAAATACTTGAATTAAAATCTTGATTCACATCCGTTATTCCAAAAGTGAAATTAAGATTTGATTTTGGCGTAAGAATATAAAAGTAGTCCAACTTCCCTTCAATTTTATTGGTTTGATCTCTCGATTTTGATTGATATTAAAACGAGATTGATTGGTGTTTAAAGGCAAAATATTAACGAAAGGCTGGACTCCCCTTGCTGCACTATAAAATGGATCTTCTTTTTTGAGACAGGTGTTGCGCCTCAAAAGAAAAGATGTGATCTTCATTTAGGGTATAATAAGCCTTTAACTCTTGATTTACAGAGGATGGATTCTGAGATTTCAGCTCATCAATCTGGTCCATAACTTGATTCGTTCCTCTCCCTGAAATTGATGTTAAATCTGTCAATTCATTCTGACGAGAGGACTTAATTAGCAGAAAAATTTTAATTGTAAGTTTTCATTCGATTGATACTTTGTGGTAAACTTATAGAGTTGCTGTTCGTTTTCTTGGAAAATAAAATCTGATGTTTCTTCAACAGCGTCTGAGGCCGTGTAAGTTCTTGTTACTTTATTTTCAAGTTGATTTTTTGTTTTCGCCAAGATTGCAAAACCACTTATTTCCCATGCCTCATTTGGTGAAATACTAAAATTGTAGGCTCCCAATTGAGCATCGATTGATTTTGCTCGATTATTTTGTAAGCTCGAAAGCCCCGCATCATCCGAATTGATATCTATCGAAGTTCCTGTTCTGGCATTAAGATTTCCGAATCCTCCTCCGAAACCTATAAAAGTCTCTCCTAGAAAGTGGTGGATCGCCAATATTATTCGAATTACCCAATATACTCATGCTCATGTCTTTGGCGTAATAAAATAATTTTGGAGCAACAATAAAACGATCTTCGTTACCTGCTCCTGCAGTTATTTCTCCAAACCAAAACTTGTCTTTCCCAGACTTTAAACTAATGTTAATAGCAATATTATCCTCATTGTTGGTAACACTTCTTAATTGATCCACCTCTGAAAAATTTCGCAACACCTGTACCTTGCCAACCACATTAGCAGGAAGATTTTGAGTTGCTAATTTCGAGTCTCCATCAAAAAAATCTTTCCCCTCTACAGTGATTTTAGTCACCTCCTTCCCCTCTACCTCTATCCTTCCATCGTCATTAATCTCAATCCCTGGCATATTTTTTAAAACATCTCCTAACTTCCTCTCAGTTCCAGTATTAAATGAATCCGCGTTGTAGATGATAGTGTCTCCCCTTATTGTCACCGGCATTTCGTAGACCAACTCCACTTCATCTAGAGCTTCCGCTTGTTGTTCTAGTTTAAAGTCTTTTTTGAAATCTGCTGTTTTGTTTAAAACAAAAGAGATTTGCTGAAAACCAATGAACGAAATTTTGATATCATAATCCGTGTCTTTCTTGAGGGTTAATCTAAAATATCCTGAGTCATTGGAAATTCCGCGCCTTGTATTTGGGTGTTTTTTTCAACAGCGATGATGTTGGCTCCCAATATTGTGTTGCCAAAAGCATCCGTAATTACTCCTTCAAAATCTATATTTTGCGAAAATGAAAAAGAAAAAAAAGCAAGAAATATAATTGTAAATACTGGCTTGAGTTTCATGTTTAATTTTGAATTCTGATTCGGTTACCTCCTCCTTGTCTTCTGCCCCTTCCAAACTGCTCCCTCATCTCTTTGATCTTATCTTCTCGGATTTTCTTAAACTCTTTGTTGTTGACTACAGTTCCTTTTTTAGGCGCCTTGATCTTTATCTTTTCTTTGGGATTGAGAACAACTTTTGTGCATAAAATTGTTGTGTTATCATCGCTAACCTCTAGAATTAAACCCGGTAAACCACTATAAAAACTAGGACCCGTTGCTACTGGGATTTCAGGAGTAAACCAAGCACTTAGGGTCGTTATTTTAGTTTTCTTAGGACCATCCTTATCCTCTGACGCTCTTTGTGAAGACCTACCGAATTGCATTACCCTCACTTCAGACTCTACTTCTTGAGTTGCATTATAACAAGTATAAATACCAATTTTTTTTGTCCTGCCCTGTCATTGTCCATTTACTTTTAGTCAGGGTGTCTTTAATTAAAAATATTTTACCTAAAAGCTCCTGTTTCCTTATAAAAGTATTGGACAGAATATCTCTATATACTGTTCCTGCATTTGACATCAAAGAAGAAAACATACTCCATCTTTGATTTCCTTTTGTGGACTCTAACTGAACTTCTTCTTCAAAAAGTTCAAAAGTGTCTCCTTCAATCCAAGGATAATATTTATCTGGCATTGACTTCCATTCTTGATGAGTAACCTGACTTCCTTCTTTCTAGGGGTATATTTTTAATGAAATCAGTATTTAAAATTGTCTTAGACATATAGTAGGCTTTGCCCTGAAACTCTTGAGCGGTTATTGAAAATGTAAAAATAAAAAAGAATAAAATTATTTTTTTCACAGCAATTTAATTTGAGTTAGTTTTAGTCTAAAATAGACCTTAAGACTCGTGAAAAGTTTAATGTTAAAATATTTCATGTTTAGCAATATCAAAAAGAGATTATAATGTTTTTTATTATATTCGAATAAATATTATTTAAAATGAAATCAAAAAACAATAAACAGAATTCGGGAATAGCAATCGAAGGAATTTTCTTAAAAAAAACTGGGGTGTCCATAGGATCCATGATGTTCATACCTAGTCATGTGCTCTTTTCTAAGAAAGAAGTTAGAGATGCCGCTGGTCAAATAATTCAAAAAGCGGTTGTTGCGCCCAGCGATAAAGTAAATCTTGCTTGTTGTGGAATCGGAAATAGAGGTGGTGCCGTAATTCGTGACCTATATGCAACTGGTGCAGCAAATGTTGTAGCATTGTGTGACGTCAATTTGGATGGTGAAAAATCTCAAAAATCTTTAGGCGCGCACCCAAATGCTACTCGTTATACTGATTTCAGAAAAATGTTTGAAGAAATGGAAGGAAAAATAGATGCAGTGAGTGTCGGTACTCCTGATTTTTCTCACTTTCCAATCACCATACTGGCGATGTCACTTGGAAAACACGTTTATGTTGAAAAACCGTTAACGCGAACTTTTCAAGAATCTGAGTTACTAATAAAGGCTGCAAAAAAATATGGCGTTGCCACCCAAATGGGAAATCAAGGGCATTGTCAAGATAATTATTATCAATTCAAATCTTGGGTTGAAAATGGAGTCATCAAGGACGTAACCAAGATCACTGCCCACATGAATGGGAAAAGACGCTGGCATGGTTGGGACACCAACATGAAGACTTTTCCAAAAGGACAAAAACTACCGAAAAACTTCGACTGGGACACTTGGTTAATGGCTTATCCGGATCACGACTACCATCCTGATCTGATCGATGGTCAGTGGAGGTGTTGGTACGAATATGGCAATGGAGCTCTCGGGGACTGGGGCGCTCATGTAATGGATGGGTTTCATCAATTTCTCGACCTTGGACTTCCAAGTAAAATAAAACCGATAGGACTCACGGGTCACAATAACCTCTTTTATCCTACCTCTTCTACTCTTGAGTTTGACTTCCCAAAAAGAGGGGAAATGCCAGAGGTTAAAGTCACTTGGTATGACGGAACTGACAATATTCCCGAAGTACCCGAAAATTATGGTGATATTGAAATTGACAAAACTGCAAAGACTAAAAAGGGAATGGTTCAACCCAAAGGGCTGAGAGCTGGGAAGGTTATCTATGGTAAAGACCTCACCTTTAAAGGAGGTTCTCACCACAGAACCCTCTCTGTGATTCCAAACGAAAATGGAATAGACATTAAGAAGGATTTACCTGAATATTTCAAGAGTGACACCAATCACTTTATGAATTTCATGAACGCTTCCAGAGGAATGGAAAAATGTTTGTCTCCTTTTGAAGTTTCAGCGCCACTTAGTCAATTATTTTGTCTTGGTACCATTGCGCAACAAGTCAATGAACCCTTAGAATTTGACAGAGAAACAAAAACAATAACCAACAATACTATCGCCAATAATTTACTTAAAGGTCCTGCTCCTAGAAAAGGATGGGAAGAATTTTACAATCTGGTTTAATGCCAAAAAATAATTCTCTCCAACACCTTTTTCAGCTCAATTTCGCGGTGTTGCTCATCAGTACCTCAGGAACACTGGGAAGGCACATTGACCTGCCCGTACCGGTCATAATAGCCTCTAGGGCATTAATTGGTGGCTTTGCTTTGTATTGTTTTTGCAAATGGAAAAAGTTAAGTTTTATAATAAAAAAAGAAGACAGGAAAGTTGTTTTTATAAGCGGCATACTTATGGGTATTCACTGGATCACTTATTTCTATTCGCTCAAGCTTTCTAATGTGGCCATAGGAATGCTTTCCGTATTTACTTATCCTGTAATCACCTCTTTTTTGGAACCTATAATCCTTAAAAGTAAATTTGACAAATCAAATATCTTTTTAGGTCTGCTGGTTTTGATCGGTATCTATTTTCTAGTTCCAGAATTTAGTTTCGAAAATACTCATTTAAAAGCCATCGGATTTGGAGTCTTTTCGGCCTTGTGTTATTCCGTTCGCAATGTCTTGATGAAAGCTAAAGTTAAAGAGTATAAAGGTTCAATCTTGATGTCCTATCAATTGATTGTTGTCTCTTTTTTATTGATCCCATCCTTTTTTGTTTATGACACCTCAGGGTTTCAAGAAGCACTCCCGGCATTTTTTAATTTTATCGTTTTTAACCACAGCAACCGGACACACACTTTTCCTTTATAGTTTTAAAAATTTTTCAATAACTGCGGCGAGCATCATCAGTAGTATTCAGCCTGTTTATGGCATCCTAATCGGCATGCTTGTTTTAAAAGAATTTCCAGAAAAGACAACTATTATTGGAGGATTGATTATATTAAGTTCTGTCGTAATTGAAAGTGTAAGAACTTATCGTAAATAAATTAAAAAAATGAAATCTGTTTTATATTCAACTCTATTGCTAGTGCTTGTTAGTTGTAGCTTTTCTGAACAAAAACCAAATTTTCTTTTCATTGTTGTTGATGATTTGGGCAACCATGACCTCAGCGTAATGGGGAGTAATTATTATGAAACCCCAAACATTGATCGGATCGCGAATGAAGGTTTTATTTTTACAAATGGGTATGCTGGCGCTTCTGTTTGCAGTCCATCTCGCGCGAGTTTATTGACTGGGTTTTACCCAACAGTTCATGGGATTACAGATTGGATTGGTGCGAAATATGGAACCGACTGGAGGTCTGTTGGAAGACACACAAAGTTGTTGCCAAGCGATTATGTGAAGTATCTCCCGCACAAAATGACTACGCTACCTGAGGCTTTAAAAGAAAATGGATACAAAACTTTTTTTTCTGGGAAATGGCATTTGGGATCTAAAGAAGAAAAGTCACTTCCAACTGATCATGGTTTTGACATTAATGTTGGAGGTTTTAGAAAAGGAAGCCCCGCTTCAGGGAGGTATTTTTCTCCCTTTAATAACCCCTACATAGAAGACCAACTAGAAGAGGCCGGAATGAGTTTGTCGATGAAGCTGGCCAAGGAAACTTCAAGTTTTATAAGTACTAATAAAGACAAACCCTTTCTTGCCTATCTTTCCTTTTATGCGGTACATTCCCCCATTCAAACCACACAAGAAAGGTGGGAAAAGTATAGAAAGAAAGCTGAAAATCAAGGTGTTTCTGAAGAGGGATTCAAAATGGAACGTAGACTCCCCATCCGAATCAAACAGGACAACCCGGTCTATGCTGGCTTAATCGAACAGACAGACGAAGCTATAGGACAGGTTCTCAATACCCTTGATGAACTCAACTTGGAAGACAATACGATAGTGGTTTTTGTGTCAGACAATGGAGGGGTCGCCGCTGGAGACAATTTCTCTACCAGCAATCGTCCCTTGAGAGGTGGAAAAGGTTATCAATGGGAGGCAGGAACGCGCGTTCCTTTTTTTATTAAAGCGCCTCAACTGAAGGGCCTTGTTAAAAAAATTGATACTGCTGTTTCAGGAATGGACTTATTTCCAACTTTATTGGAACTGGCAGGCATAGAGAATACTTTGGATCTTGATGGGAAAAGCCTAGTGCCATTATTAAAAAATGAACCTTTTATGGACAGACCTTTATTTTGGCATTATCCGCATTATGGAAACCAAGGGGGAGATCCCAGTTCGATTATTCGAGAAGGAAAATGGAAACTTATTAAATACTGGGAAACTGGGTTTTACGAGATGTATGACTTAAATAAAGATATCGGAGAAAAAGATGACATCATTTTAGATAACCCTAGAATTGCGACAGATTTAATAAAAAAACTTGATCAATGGTTAGAAGCTACACAGGCTAAAATCCCTGTTGTTGACCCATTGCATGATCCTGAAAAAGAGAAAGAATGGCTGGAGGGATACAAGTTAAAATTGAAAGAAAAACTAGAAGAAAAAAGATCCTTCATGCTTAACAAAGAATACATCCCAAATATATGATTGGTGGGGAACTGCCGTGATAGACTAAAAAGGTTTAGTTTAAATATAATCCATCATGCGGAGATACTGATCCCAATCGTAAGCTGTCACATTGTGTTTCCCTTCTCTTAAATGATATCCAATCATATTGTGAATGGGAGTGTTAACAGCAGGTTGCTGATCAACTTCAATTCCCTTTTTCCCATAAAGCTCATAAACTGACGTAGCTGCTTTCGCGCTTAAAAATTCTCCATTCGGATCTGCCCATGGATCGAGGCTGGCACTTGCGACGTAAACAGGTCTGGGGGCAATCAAGGCAATTAACATGTGCTGATCAATTGGCAAAGCCGATTCATTTTCATTGTACTGATGAAAGTTTTTTGCAAACCAATGGGGAAAATTGGTGTTAATGTCCGAAACTTTTTCACCAAATCTTCGCCGAGAAAGAGCAGCACCTCCACAACCCGAATTGTTTGAAATTACAATACTAAATCGGGAATCTGAAGCGCCAGCCCAAAGGGCCGTTTTACCCAATCTTGAATGTCCAAAAAGAATAACGCTATTTTCATCGACCAAATTTTCCGTTTCGAAATAATCCATCACCCGAGACATTCCCCAAGCCCAAGCCGCTAATGATCCCCATTGGTGAGGTTTGTATTTGTTTGATTTTGTTTATAAAAAAGAGCGTGAATTCCGTCTGAAAAATCGTTTTTATCTGGATCAACGTTCCCGTAATCTAGGGTTACAAGACCGTAACCTGCTGCAACAATTTTATCCGCTTGCCACCTAGAGTTTCTTTTTCCTCTAAAATCGGGCTGTAACTTGGCCAATTCGTCAGGGCTTAGTTGCGCGACTTTTTTGCCACTTATCAAAATTGAAGGATCAGCATGGACCGCATGATTTCCGGAAAAATTATATCCCAAGAAAACAGGAGCATTTTTAACCCTTTTGGGGAGGTACATCAGAACGATCATTGTAATCGATTTTGATCCCTTTTTAAAATGTAAGGCAACTTGTTTTCGTATGGCTTTATTTTCCAGAGCTTCCTCGCTATAATCCAAAACCTCTGATTTATTAAAAGTTAATTTTCCCGGTACTTTTCCATATACCTGATTTGTAAAGAGCTCAAGTATCTCCGGTCGGCGAATTTGCTCCCAAGTTTCTTTGGTGTTAATCTGACTTCCATTTTCAGAAATCAAGAGATCTGGAAGGTTAAATTTCGGAACCAATGCTTCTGTCTTAATTGTTGTAGATATTTTTGATTGCGCGGAAGAATTAATTATAAAGGATAAAACAAAGGAAATTGAAATAATGAAACTTTTCATGGTTGATTCTATTAACTGATTTATGAAATTAAATATACAAAAATGAAATTATTAAAAATAAAATACTTTAAATTAATGAATTTTAAAACCGTAATATTTTATATCTTTAATAAAAAACTGATGAAAAAACTCTTCTTACTACAGCATTTTGAATCCTTTCATGTGCAAAAGAAATTAAAGTTATTTCTTATAATATCCGCTATAACAATCCAAATGACGGGATAAATATTTGGGAAAACCGCAGAGAGACAGTGGGTCAATTAATCCTAAATGAAGCGCCAAATTTCATAGGGATGCAAGAAGTCAAACATCCACAATTGATGGATTTGCAGGAAGCCCTAAGCGGTTATGATTATATAGGAGTTGGTCGTGATGACGGAAAAACCAAAGGAGAATACAGCCCCATTTTTTACGATAGAAAAAAACATCAGGTTTTGAAATCCAATACTTTTTGGCTGTCTGAAACACCTGATACGATTTCTGTGGGCTGGGACGCATCAATGGAACGGATTTGCACTTATGGTTTATTTAAAAACAAAGAAAATGATGCTGATTCGGTCTTCAACACGCATTTCGATCACCGAGGTCACTTGGCAAGAGAAAAATCTACTGAACTAATTATCAAAACAATAAACCGTCTGAATACCGAAAAACACCCCGTTATTCTCACAGGTGATTTTAACTTAACCCCAGAAACCTCCTCAATTGAGTTACTCCAAAAAAACTTTCATGATGCCCAAGGAGCCCTCCCTAAAACGGATCCTTTTTATGGAACAACAAATGGTTTTGGAAACTTAAAAATGTAGGACATCGGATTGATTATGTATTTACAAAAAAAATAGAAGTTAAAAGTGCCAAACATTTATACAAAAAAACACCTTTGGAGGGATGGGCTTCTGACCATCACCCTGTTGTTGCTACTTTAGAATTAATCGAATAGTATAGAGGTTTAAATTAAGATTACAATTCCTTTTAATATCTAAATGAAAATCTAATAGTTCCGCCTTTAAATTTTTCTATAATTTTAACATACAAACAATAATTCCGATCAGTACCTGATGGCATGTATTTATAATGGGGGTGAAATTTCAAGTGAAAATTTGATTGGTATTCCCAAAGCTACTTTAGTGAATTCTACCTACAATATTTTCTAAAGTCTATTTTGGAAAACGGGCCTATAGTGAGGGAAATAAAACCATTGGATTGTGGGATTATGCCCACGAGGAAATAGATAACGAAGTGGCACTCCTTGATGCTAAGAAATATGATATTGAATTCCCCAACCCCTTATTTTTAAAATGGAATAATTGTAGAGTATAAACACTAAAAAATCCCTTTGTAAATTTTTATAAAAGGATTTTTTTATTTGTAAAAACACAATTTATTTTAAACAGTTTTAAGGTACGCCAAAACCTGTTGGCTCACCTTATCACCTGTGAATCCAAACTTATCATCTAGGACAGTGGCAGGTGCAGAATAACCAAAGTGTTCCAGCCCAAAAACTTTGCCTTTATCTCCGACCAAACCTTCTAAGTTTACAGGTAAACCTGCCGTCAAACCAAAAAGTGGTTTGTTTTTAGGAATCACACTGTCTTGATATTCTTTTGACTGAAGTCTAAAAACACCCTCCGAAATAACGGAAGCAATATTAACTTTTAAATTCTCGTTTTCCTCCAATAATTTCGCAGCTTCAATCAATGTCGCTACTTCCGATCCATTGGCAATTAAAACCACATCAGGGTTTTCTACTTCTTTAACCAAATACCCTCCTTTTTCAGCAGCCAAAGCTTCTTGATATCTCGAACCTCCTTTTGCTGGAATATCCTTGATACCTTGACGAGACAAAATTAATCCCGTTGGGGTGTTCGTGTTTTCTAATGCCATCTTCCAAGCGACACTTGTTTCTGCTGAATCCGCAGGTCGCAAAGCCAAGAAACTCGGTTTTCCACTGTGATTTTTTAATTTCTCTAGTAAACGTATTTGAGCTTCTTGCTCAACAGGCTGGTGTGTTGGTCCGTCTTCTCCAACTCGAAAAGCATCGTGTGTCCAAACAAACTTAACACCTAACTCCTGAATCCCACTCAATCGAATGGCAGGCTTCATATAGTCAGAAAAAACAAAAAAAGTAGCCACGTCTGGAATTATTCGCCATCTGTAAGGCAATGACCATTTGCGATACACGCCATGGTCAGTTCAGCAACTCCTGCTTGTAAAAAGGAGCCCGTAAAATCACCCTTTTGAAGTGCATGGGTTTTCTTTAAAAAGCCATCTGTTTTGTCACTATTAGATAAATCCGCAGAAGACACAATCATGTTTTCTACATTTTCAGCCAAATAACCCAATACTCCAGAAGAGGCAGCTCTTGTCGCTAACCCGTCTTTATGAGCAATAGATTCGAAATCTAGTTCTGGGAGTTTTCCTGATAAGAAAAAATCTAACTTATCTGAAAGCGCTTTGTTCTCTTGTCTCCAAGCATTGATTTCAGTTTTCTTTTCAGCGGCTTTGCTGTTTTTTCTTTTATTAAATTTTTATAGAAAGCACCCACATCGTCAAATATGTCAAATGGACTTTCCGTATTTGCTCCTAAATTTAATAAGGTTTTTGTGTAATCTGCTCCTGTGTTTCCAATGGGCTGACCATGTAACTCACATTCGCCTTCAAACATTTTATCTTCGGCAGTAACGCAACCTTTTCCCATAATTGTCTTACCAATTATCAGGGTTGGTTTTTCGGTTTCGTTATTCGCATCAGCCAATGCTTTTCTTATTTCTTCGTGGTCGTGACCATCAATGGTAACAACTTTCCAGCCCCATGCTTCATACTTCATTCCTGTGTCCTCAGTGGTAACCTCATCCGTAGAAGTTGACAACTGAATGTCGTTAGAATCAAAGAACATAATAAAATTACTTAATCCTAAATGACCAGCAATTCTTCCTGCTCCTTGAGAAATTTCTTCCTGAATTCCACCATCCGAAATAAAACCATAGATCTTATGATTCATCCAATCTCCAAATCTGGCTTGTAAAAACTTAGCGCCAATTGCTGCGCCAATTCCCATTGTGTGTCCTTGACCCAGCGGCCCAGAGGTGTTTTCTATCCCTCTTGAAACATCGACTTCTGGATGTCCTGGCGTCTTAGAACCCCACTGTCTGAAACTAGCAACATCCTCTTTTTCATAATTCCCCAAAAGGTAATATTGTGCGTACATCAAAGTAGACAAATGACCAGCATCCATATAAAACCGATCTCTAAAAGGCCAGCTCATATCCGAAGGGTCATAATTAAAGAACTCTGAATAAAGAATGTGCATAAAATCTGCGCCTCCCATTGGTCCTCCTGGATGTCCTGATTTTGCTTTTTCCACCATTGCTACAGCTAGTGCTCTGATGTTGTCCGCTGACTGTTGGTCTATTTTATTGTTCATTATTAAATACGCTTAATTATAATTATTTTTATATGCTTGAACTTAAGGAACTAATTTGCTTGCAAATATAACAGAAAGAACACTCAAAATCGCACATATAAAGAGAAGTTTTAGCCTACTGATTTCCCTACTTTTAAATTAAATGAAACATTAGAAAAGAAGGGGCTTCATTCTAAACATCATGGATAATTTACTTGACTCTTAGGTCATTATATATAATAAATTACTTTTTGTATGATCCTCTTATTGACAATAACGTTTAGTTGTTTTAAAAATTTTATCCAATGAAAAGTGTTTCTAATCAATTCGTGTTATAAATTATTATTATTTCCAAAGTCCTTCCATTTCTTCTAAAGTTTTCCCTTTTGTTTCCGGAACATACTTCCATACAAATAGGGCAGAAAGAATACTCATTACCCCATAAAACAAATAAGTTCCTCCGTTGCTGAATTCCATCATTGGTGGGTAGGTTGAGGAAATAAAAAAGTTAGCAGCCCATTGAGCAGCAACAGCAATTGCAACTGCTTGACTTCTAATTTTATTAGGAAATATCTCTGAAATGAGCACCCAACAGATAGGGCCCCAACTCATCATAAAAGAAGCGGTATAGATGATAATAAAGACCAAGTGTTGTCGTCCCGATGATGTCTAAAAAAGCCAAGGTTGAAATTGCAATCATCCCAATGGCCATTCCAATCGAACCAACAATTAACAATGGTTTTCTTCCCCATTTATCAACTGTTAAAATGGCTACAACGGTGAATACAACATTCACCAGACCCATAATAATTGTTTGTAACATCGAAGCATCCTTTGCAGCTCCCATGCTTTCGAATATCCGAGGGGCATAATAAAGTGCGACGTTGATGCCCACAAATTGCTGGAAAACAGACAATAAAATACCAATAATTAGAACAGCCTTCCCGTAAGAATATAATTTCACCTTAGAAGTTTCTACTGTGCTCTTGATGTCTTCAAGAATTTGTTTTGCTTTTTCGACACCATTAACACGTGTGAGTATTGAAAGGGCTTCGGTGTCTTTTTGTTTCAAGGCCAAGTATCTTGGCGATTCTGGAACTAAAAACATTAATGAAATAAACACCGCTGCTGGAAGCGCTTCTGATAAAAACATTCTTCTCCAACCAATTTCATTTATCCATTCTATGGTTTGTCCATCTGCAATTCCCCAATTCACAAAATACACAATCAGCATTCCGAAAATAATGGCAAATTGATTCAGAGAAACCAATCTCCCTCTAATTGCTGCCGGTGCAATTTCACCAATATACATTGGACAAACAGCCGAAGCCAAACCAACACCAACACCACCAATGACACGATAGAAGTTAAACATCCAAAGCACTCCCACAGAAGGTTCCCCTTTATTAAAAAAAAGAAACTCTGGATTTCCAGATCCTAAAGCAGACAAAAAGAATAAAACTCCGGCGATAATAAGGGCGTTTTTCCTCCCATATGCTGAGGACATAAATCCAGATATTGCCCCACCAACTATACAGCCAATTAATGCCGATGAAACCGTGACTCCGTGTAAAAAAGAGCTCAACCCTTGACTGTCAATTAAAAAAGCTTGAATTGATTTTTCAGCGCCAGAAATAACCGCGGTGTCATACCCAAATAGCAAGCCTCCCATGGTAGCAACAAGGGTTACTCCATAGATAAAGACTTTATTTTGCCTCATGATTAAATGTATTGGTTAATTATGTTTTCAAATAATTCCTGCTTGCCGCTCTTCAATGACAATTCACCATTTTCTTTAGCAATTTTATATAAATCTTCCATCGAAAGTTGTCCTGCTTCAAAAGCTTTTCCCTTTCCTGAATCAAAAGATTCATAACGGTCTTTTCTTAATTTCTCATAAGGAGAAGAATTAATTATTTTGTCTGCGATCAACAACCCTCTAGCAAAAGTATCTGCTCCTCCAATATGAGCATGGAATACATCCGCTAGATCCGTTGAGTTTCTTCTGATTTTGGCATCGAAGTTAATTCCACCTCCTTGAAGACCTCCTGCTTTTAAGAAAACCAACATCGCCTCTGTCGTCTCCTGGATGTTGTTGGGAAATTGGTCGGTATCCCATCCATTTTGATAATCCCCCCTGTTGGCATCAATACTGCCAAGCATTCCCGATTTTGCAGCCACTGCCAATTCATGTTGCATGGTGTGCTGTGCAAGGGTTGCGTGGTTGACTTCTATGTTCATTTTAAAGTCTTTTTCAAGACCGTATTCTTTTAAAAATCCAATTGCTGTTGCTGCATCAAAATCATATTGATGCTTCATCGGTTCCATTGGTTTTGGTTCAATAAAAAAGTTTCCTTTAAACCCTTGAGCTCTTGCATAATCTCTGGCCATGGTTAAAAACTGACCCATATGGTCTAACTCACGTCCCATATCGGTATTTAACAACGACATATAACCTTCTCTACCTCCCCAGAAAACATAGTTTTCGCCTCCCAGTTTGATGGTTGCATCTAATGCCAATTTTATTTGACCTCCCGCTCTTGCAACCACATCAAAATCCGGATTAGTAGCCGCACCATTCATGTAACGAGGATTAGAAAAACAATTGGCCGTTCCCCAAAGTAATTTGATACCAGAAGCTGCTTTTTTCTCTTTTATATAATCCGTAATGGTAGCCAATCTTTTTTCTGATTCTGCAAAAGTGGCCCCTTCTTTAACCAAATCGAAATCATGAAAACAGAAATAATCAAATCCCATTTTAGAAATAAACTCAAAGGCGGCATCTGCTTTGTCTTTTCCCGCCTGAATGGGGTCATTTGACTGATCCCATGCAAAGTTTTGTGTTCCAGGACCAAATGGATCTGCACCTGTTCCACAGAAAGTATGCCAATAGGCGATGGCGAATTTGAAATGTTCGCGCATTGTTTTTCCAGCGACGATTTTATCTGGGTTATAGTATTTAAAAGCCATGGGATTGTCCGATTCTTTTCCCTCAAATTGTATTGTTCCGATTCCTTTAAAATATTCTTTGTTTCCTATAATTGCCATATTATTAATTGTGTTTAATTATTATCTATTCAAAAATTTTTCTAATTCCATTTTCCAATGCTGATAAGCCATCTCATAAGGTTCCTTATTTTTTAAAGGCATAAAGGTCATTACATGATCATTTTTTGTGATGTTATTCCCAAACTTCTCAAAGTCGCCATCGGTCAACCCACAAGCCCTTGCAGCTCCAACGGAACCTGTGGTGTTGTATATTTCAATTTCATGACCAATTAAAGTAGCTAGGGTATTCGAGAAAATTTCTGATCGGAAAAGATTGTCATTTCCTGCCCTGATGACATTGATTTTGGCATTGTCATCTTTTAAAATTTCCATCCCATAAACAAATGAAAACGCAATCCCTTCCAAAGCCGCCCTACACAATTGGGAACTGCTGTGTCGGTTTAAGTTTAAATTAATGAAATGAGTCCCTATATTCATACTGTTTAACATCCGCTCTGCTCCGTTACCAAAAGGAATCACCACCACCCCATCTGAACCCACAGCGACTTTTGAGGCTCTTTTATTCATGGCTTCATAGGACTCCTCTCCTATATTATTTCGCAACCAACGGTACATAATTCCTGCTCCATTAATACAGAGTAACTTCCCTACGTTTGTACTTTTAGGGGTGTAATTTACGTGGGCAAAATTATTAATCCTTGAAGATTCTTTTGATTTTAAAATGTCCGTAACGGCATAGATCACTCCCGAGGTTCCTCCCGTTGCAGCAACTTCCCCGGGTTTGAGAATATTTAATGAAAGTGCATTATTGGGTTGATCTCCAGCCCTATAAATCACAGGAGTTCCAATGGGAATACCCGATTCTTGACTCCCTTTCTCATCTACCTCACCTTGATTGGTGAAGTTTTGGACAATGGTGGGAGTCAGGGAAGGATTGATTCCATAATAATCCAGCAACCAATCTGCGACCTTATCTTCTTTGTAATCCCAAAGAATTCCTTCCGACAAACCGTTCTTAGTCGTATTCATCTCTCCCGTTAGTTTGTATGCGATATAATCTCCGGGGAGCATGTACTTATAAATTTTTTCGTACAATTCTGACTCGTTATCCTTTACCCATTTTAACTTCAATTAGTGTGTCTGCGAGAGTTCAATAAATTAGAAGCGCATTTTTCTTCTCCTAAATCTTCAAAAGCTTTGTTGCCAATGTTGACTGCCCTGCTGTCACACCAAATGATGGAATCCCTCAGGGGTACTCCTGCTTTGTCAACCACAACCAAACCGTGCATTTGATAGGAAATACCAATTCCAGAAATTTCTTTTGCCGACACGTTTGCTTCCCTGATCACCCTTTTTGTTGCTTTACAAACATATTCCCACCAAGAATTGGGGTCTTGTTCTGCCCAATCCGATTGGAGGGCAGTGATGGCCATTTCCTGATGAGGTTCATGAAGCGCAATGATTTTATTTCCGCTAAGAGCGTCGACAAGTGCAACTTTTACTGAGGAACTTCCGATATCAAATCCTATGTAATACATGGTTTATAATGATTCTCTTATTATTAATTGTGTTTCGATATAACTTTGCATTGGCTTTTCCTGTGTGATGAATTCCGCTGCTTTGGTACCCAATTCATTAAAATTTGTTGAAATAACCGAGATGCCCTTATAAATAAATTTCTTCATTGGAGTTTCATTATAGGAGAGAAAACCCACCTCCACTCCTGGTTCAAAATTCTTATTCCTGCACTGCTCTAAAAACATGCCCAACATTCGATCACTCACACTGATATAAGCAATTTTTTTTTCAATATTAAATTCTTTTGAAAGCTTAAATTATTTTAAAATTAAAATTAAAAGCTTTACAATACTTCTTAAAAAAAGTAATTGTTTCCTTGAGATGATTGGTAAAAGAAGGGTACAGGAAATGTATTTCCTTGTACTTCCCAAAAAGCCCTGTAGCCCCTTCCAAGGATCTGGAAAAAGACTTACCAAAATCTTGAAACAAATAATTGTTTTCTGAATTTGAATGTACATTCCAATCGATCAACAACAATTTGTCATTACTGATTTTTGAAATTATTTCAGGGAGGTTATCATCGTCAAAATTCATTACGATATATTTATAATATTTCCCAATACTGTTGTTTATTATGGTTTTAAAATTATCAATGTTATAGTGATGAAATTGAACGTCAGCTATAATATTTTCGGGTAAATTATTAATAAAAGAATGGTATAACACTTCTTTATAGGCCTTAAACGTATCGAGCAAGAGAAGTACTTTTTTAGTTTCATTAGCCACATAATAGCCCTTGTTTGGGACAGAATCAATCACGCCATTTTCCTTGAGTATGAATAGGCCTTGAAAACCGTATCCCTGGACAATTGGTTTATTTTACATATTCTATTTACAGAGGGCAAGACGCCTCCTTTTTGTAAAATATTTTTCCCGATTGCATTGTTGATCGCGTTCACGATTTGCTGATATTTAGGAATATCGCTTTGGTGATTAATGTTAAAAGAAATAAGTGATGCATCCATACTGTTCTGTTCCGGTATGCAATATAATACAAAAAAATTATCTCATATTCTCGGATTATAATTAAAAAACAGCTCGTCCCTCCGTACTAATCCACCGTCTGACTTTTAGACTTAGAAACTGCCTGTAACGCTAAGACACTAAAATATAATTTCATTAAATAGTATTGTTTATGAGTGGAATCACTTTTACTTTTAATAATTTTGAGTTATGGAACAAAATATTTTCGGAAACCCCCTCCTCTCCTGCTGCACCAATCCTGCTACCGGTTATTTTAGAGATGGCCTGTGTAGAACAATTTCGCAAGACTCTGGAACACATACGGTTTGTGCACTGGTCACGCAAGAGTTCTTAGACTATTCGGCATCAAAGGGCAATAATTTAATGACACCAATACCCCATTGGCAATTTCCAGGATTGAAACCCGGTGACAAATGGTGCTTATGTGTTTCGCGTTGGCTAGAAGCCGAAAAAGCGGGTAAAGCTCCAAATATTATTTTGGAAGCAACGCATGAAAAAACACTTCAATATGCTTCATTAGAGTTGTTACAGAAATATGCTGTATCAAATTAATAAGTATTATTAGTAGGCATTAGGTTTCCTCCAAAAATGAATAATCAGCAGCGGTTTCCAAAATCACCTAAAGTTTATTTAAGAATCTAGAGTCGTTTTTTAAACAAGCTGATGTTTTAGTTAAGAATAAGTTGATGAGTTCGATAATGGAGGAAAAAATAGAGTTTGATGGTCAAAAGTATCGAACCCCAAAATTTAAAGAAGGATTCCTGTATATCTACAATAGTATTAAGGAGTTTCATTGATGATTTATGCTTTAAATTCATAGTCAATATTTAATTTCCGCAAAGCTCTTAAAGCAGAACCAGAACTTTTATCTTCTATCTCAATTCCAATAGTGTCTCCTTCCAAAAGAATATCGGTTAGTTCTTTAGATAAAGTTTCGTTAATGTTAGAAGAAATTTCTGCAATACATTTTATTATGGCTCTTCTGTCGGGCCGCTGAGCAAAACAAGACAATAAGTTTAATTTCATAGTTCTTTCTATTGAATAAATATAAGGTAAACCAACACGATAGTAGGAGTGTTTGAACTATAAAAAAGAAGTCATTAAGTCGATCGAAGTTTTTGCGAATATTGCAAGAGCCATTAAGGGTCAATTAATTTTAGTTTCTCTGTCCTTGACAATTTCTTGATATAATATTCTCGTTTTGATGCAGAAGATCTATCGGGAAGTATTTCAGAATACACTAAATTAACAGGTCTTCGATTTCTTGTATACTTAGCCCCCTTTTTTGAATCATTATGTTCAATGATTCTTCTTTCTGGATCTGTTGTAATTCCAGTGTACATGCTTCCATCTGAACATACAACAATATAAACACACCACTCTTTTTTTTCCTCCATCAATTAGGATTATCAATTTATGTATTACCAAAAATATAAAAAAATAAAGCCAAAGTAAGTGGCACTTATCCAAAATGGGAACTAATGGCTTCACACGTTTGCAGACGTTCTTTCTGCACAAACCTCTATGGAGCACTTCCAACTCCTTTAATAATGAGTATATCCGCTCACAGTTCAGAAAAGATGCTTTTAAATTATATTGGTAAAGACAGTTTAGATTTTGCTCAGCAAATTGCTGATTTCTATACCCTACAAGCCTTAAGAGAGAAAAAAGAGCCTCAATTAAAGTAATTGAGAACGCCTCTGTCAAACGATTAGTCAAATGAGGAAGCGTTTCTAAGCGCTTTTTTATATGTATCATTTGTTAAATGGATAACTAGTAGATATTTTAGTGATGAGCTAGTAAGAGGCTAGCAGTATTAACTAGCAAAAAGCTAAAAAACCCAACCTAAAACTCTCAATTCAACACCCCGCCCCTTCAAAATAAATCTGTTTTCTTTTTGGAGATTCGCTGGTGAAATGGGTATATAGACAAACCCTTGGTGTTTTATATAGTAATTGGTAGCTTAAATCAATATTTTAACTCTCTCATGCACTCCCTTATAAAAAAGGGTTAACAAAAAGCAGGTATTAGTGAATGGCGTTATCACCCCTTACTCTGGTACTCATTCGTATCGCATCCTCAACGTTATAGATAAATATTTTTCCGTCTCCAACCTCTCCGTTAGATCCACAATCAAGAATAATATCAACACACCTTTCTAGATTTTTATCACTAACAACGCAAATTATCATTATTCTGTTTTGAAGTGCAAGTGAATCTTTAGTGCCTCTATATATTTTTGTATAACTTTTTTGCAAACCACTTCCAGAGGCTGAAATTACTGTTAAACAAGGGATGTCAATACTTCTTAAACCCTCTTGAACGTTTCTTAGTTTTGACGGTCTAATAATTGCTTCAATTTTTTTCATATTATTTAATTTAACTATTCATAGGTTGAATAGGATTTAACACCAAAAGAAGCTGAGTCTATTCCGGCTATTTCGTCCTCTCTTGAAACTCTAACGCCTATGGTATTTTTTAATAATTTCATTATAATAAAAGTAACTACAAAAGAAAAGATCGCTATGGTTAACACGCCGATACATTGAGTTACTAAAAGAGAGACACCACCTCCAAAAAACAGGCCTTCGTTTGAAGCAAACAGACCCACTGCAATCGTACCAAAGATGCCATTAATCCCGTGGACTGCAATTGCACCAACTGGATCGTCTATTTTTAGCTTATCTATATAAATGACTCCTAAATCAACAAGTACACCAGCAAAAATACCAATAACTATGGCCGAAAGAGGATCAACAACATTGCATCCTGCTGTTATAGCGACAAGACCTGCTAGAATTCCATTTATTACCATAGTGATATCTATCTTACCATAAGAAAAGTAAGTGTATATCATAGCCGAAATACCCCCACCAGCTGAGGCTAAAAATGTATTAACAACAACAACACCAATTAACTCCCAATTTCCGACAGCTGCCAAAGTAGACCCTGGATTGAATCCAAACCATCCAAACCATAATATAAAGCCACCAGTTGCAGCAAGAGGGAGATTATGCCCTGGGATGATATTAGTAGACCCGTTTTTATTGTATTTACCCAACCTTGGCCCTAAAACTATAGCAGCTGCTAGTGCTGCAATCCCGCCCATTGTATGAACTGCTGCCGATCCAGCAAAATCATTAAACCCTCTCAAGGCCAACCAGCCGTTTGGATTCCAAACCCAATTGGCAACAATTGGATACATGATTGAACAGAATATTATTACAAGCAGCGCATAAGACCAAAGCTTCATGCGTTCCGCCAAAGCGCCAGATACAATTGATATGCAGGCAATAGCAAAACCGAGTTGAATAAACCAAAATAATTGATTAGATATTGTTAATCCTAATCCTAAATCAGCATCAGTTATTCCAAGATCAAATGAAATCCATCCATTAGATGAACCATAAGCGATTCCAAATCCAAAAATAAAAAAAGCAATCCCTCCAAAGATAATGTCAATGATGACTTTTGCGATGATACTCATTGCATTTTTAGATCGTACAAAACCAGCCTCTAAAATAGCAAATCCAGCCTCCATAAAAAAAATTAGAGCTGCACATAAAGCTACCCAAACGGTATTAATTGAATTAACAACTTCAAAATATTTAGGCGCAATTATTGTAAGTTCTTCCATTTTAGTATTAAAAATATTTGAATTTTAAAAGTAACACAATATATATAAAATCAAAACTTAAGTGTTAATTCATTTTTCAAAATAAATCTGTTTTCCTTTAGGGATGTGCTGGTGAAATGGGTATATAGCCTAATCCCTGCTATTCTCTATCCCCTCTTCAAACCCATAAGTCCAATTAGGGGGTTTTCATAGACCTTCAAACGCTTATATTTATTAACCAAATATAGGATTTTGATTAAAAATTTATAGGCCTTTT
Organism: uncultured Flavobacteriaceae bacterium; assembly: GCA_905182575.1. Classification (GTDB taxonomy): domain Bacteria; phylum Bacteroidota; class Bacteroidia; order Flavobacteriales; family Flavobacteriaceae; genus UBA8316. The sequence continues at coordinate 22,164 of CAJJCA010000024.1, forward strand.
CTGAAATATATTTGTTTTCATTTTCCAGAATTTTTGGCACAGATTTAAATGTTTCAAGCTCATTTACGCCTTGTTTAGCTTACAGTTTTAACAGGTCGTTTAATTGCTGACCATTTAATTGAATTAACAAATCTCTGGATGCACCTACAACCTCTGAGCTCAGAAATGGCGACTGCATCAACTTTTTCAACAATTCCTTTTGAATACTGTGATTCACATTCGCATATATTGAAAATAAACGCTCTTGTAAATCGCTAGCATTTAAATGAACCGGATCTATGGCGTGAATGGCACTATAAGCCAAATAGAAATCATCGGAAGAAATGATTTCTAAAAGTGACGCCTCTAAATCTAATGTCAGTTCTGTAGTAGTATCAATTCTATTCAAAGCCCAGAGCTTATCGTTATTATCTGAACTTTGTAAAATACGATGTATCAATGTTGGTGTTAACTGTTTTTCGGTGAGTTCTGACACGATATCCATTGTTGGGCCGTTTACGATATTCCACAACTTATACGTGGTATAGGCAGCACCTTTTACCACCATATCAGCTACACTTTTTGAAGTCGCTCCAGAAACGGCATCAACAACTCCTTCATCATTTTTGGGTTGCTCTACCAGTTTTTCAAAGGATACCGCATCCAAGGGGATTGATGAATCTGCCAATAATGTGTGTAATCGTTGGTATTCATTTTCAGAAAACGGGTCGTGATCATATTTACTTAAAAACTCACCTTTTGGCAGTTCAAACCCCAAATACCGACCTGTAATATTCCAATAAACAACAATATCTAACAACCTGCATTCGTCATCATAACAAACTTCTCCTATTACTTTTTTAAAGTAATGTAGCGGTATATTATCCTTAGTTTTTCGCAAATAAATAGTTTCATTGGTAACCGAATCTTTAAAGGTCACAACAATAGATGGTTCGCCAGCAGGACTACTTTCAATCGTAGCGACTTGCATATATTTAATTGGGTGCTTTTCTTGAAAAAAAATCAGTATAAGTCCTATCAAGCCAACAATTACAACACCAAAATAACGAACCTTAATCATATTATAAAGATCTATACTTGCTTGGGAATAATCGCTCCGTGCTTTTTCAGCAAGTTTTTGATTTCATTAATATCCACTTCTGCTGGAGAGATTCCTTGTTTACTGGCTAATACCGCTGCCACGGCCGCCGCTTGTCCCATACCCATACAAGAGGCTTGTACTCTCAGTGCAGAATTTGCTAATCGATCACTACTCACGCAACGACCCGCCACCAAAAAGTTCTGGCTTCGTTTCGGGATTAAAGATCGTAACGGAATACTTGCTACTATATCTGGTTTTAAAAATTCTTGATAAATAGATTTTCCGTCTCTATGCAAATCTATTGGATAAAAGGAATGCGAAACAGCATCGTCAAATACCTTTCCTGAAGTATAATCATCCTTGTTCATTTTATACAAACCATCTATTCGATAGGTTTCTCGTACGGCCGTCTCCGTTTTTAAATCTACGAGTTTTAAATTCTCACAACCTGGAAAAGTCTTCAGTTTACGAACTAAATTTAGCAAGGTATTTCTTCCTTCATTATTTGCGATGGTATGACCTTCTGAGGTGGTAGAATCCGCCCCAGGAACATACACATAACTATAAGGAACATAGGTGTGCTCACGACTTTCTCTTTTCGAATTTTCGAGCATATTCTGTCTCAAAATACGGTGGTGTTTTTTTGGAATTTTGGTTAAATCCAGTGCATCATATTTATACCCTCCCAATCTAAAGATCAAGGATCCTGGTTGTGTATCTTCTTCTCTCAACACGTCATAACCGGCCATGGAAGCAATCAATGCATTCCCAGTACAATCAATTATTTGGTTGCAGACAATCGATGTCTTTGTACCTTTTCCAACCGTCTCCACTATCCATTTCCCTTCTTTAAATTCAATGTGTGTTGGAGTTTCATAATAACGAATCTTTACACCTGCCTCCAAACATTTCTCCTCGGCAAGTAAGGTGTACAAGGGAGCGTTTATGGTTACCTGATGTTTCCAATGGCTATCCGGAATCTTTGAGAAATTCGGCAATTTATCTCCATTCAACTCCACACAATCCATCACCAACTCCCAACCGATACCGCCAATAATTTGTTTTCCCCAAGCATGAAATATCCCTGGAAAGGAGACTCCACCGGTGGTGGTAGTTCCGCCTAACTGACTTCCGCTTTCAATCAAGATCGTTTCTGCTCCAGCCCGACCAGATTGAATCGCTGCGATCGTACCTGTAGTTCCTCCACCAACTACCAATATCTCAGTAGTTATACTTTCTTCTTTTACTTTATAAGGTTCCACAAGTCTTTCTCCCTTTGCAAAGGAGGGCGTTCCACCAACTATCAATATCTCGGGAGTTATAATTTCTTCTTTTCAGATCGCTATAATATTTTTTAATTCAGTCAAATGCTGTTCACTATTGGTCCTACCCTTGGGTAACTGGATTTTTAACATTTTCTCAATCTCTGTAACCTTTGAATTCAGAAATGGCGTAAAAGCTAGGTCTATTTCTTTATTTATTTTGAACGAATCGCTTTAAACTGATAATCACCCGATCCTAACTTTAATTCAGCAATATTATTTTCAAATCGCTTCAACTGAACTTCTTCAGAACGTGAAATGGGTTTGTTGTTTTCCCAAATATCTGATTCTGCTTTTGCCGGAATAAAAACAGTAGCTGTTGTGTTTTCAGGAACTGTTAATTCAAGTAAGTAGCTTTCTTCTGTTTTTTCCCAGCTTACTTTAATGCTTCCGAAAGAAGAGACATGTTGTCCTTTTGCCCATTGAAGCGAATCATGAAAAGCAGGTTTTACAATAAATTCTTTATACCCAACTGTTTTTGGGTTGATTTGAATGCCCAAAATGCCACGTTGAAACCAGCCGCCGATACCATTCAAGCAGCCATGCACCCGAGAATTGGATTCACTCCAATATTCTGGCCATGTAATCTCTCCACGTTCTATAATTTCTCCATAGCTGGGGTAAGTGGTTTGACTAGTGAGCGTATACAATAAGTCGTGATGATTATTTTCTGTAAGATATTTAACTAAAAAATAGGTTCCATGAATTCCGGTATCAAAATGCCCATTCTGTTCTAATAGTATCTCTTCTTTGAGCTTTGCCTCAACTTTCAAAATATCTTTTTCAGGAACCACTCCCGCAATCAAAGGCAAAACCAAATGCGTTTGCCGGCTGTCAATGTATGTATTGTTTTCGAGGTTGTAAAAATTAAGATTAACTGCGTCGCTTATTTCCGTGGCCTTAGATCTATATTTTAATGCCGTTTCTTTCATCTCCAGAATCTCGGCAATATTGGCAGCAATTTTTAAAACATAGACGTAGTAGCAGTTGTTAAATAGAGCCGCCTCGGACGTAAAACTTTCCTCATTTCTACGTGGATTAGCCCAATCACCCAAAAACAGCCATCTCTTATCTCCACTATACTTCCACTTTCCAGGAGATACTACATCAAGTAAACTTTTGTCATTTTCATTTTTTTCAAGATATGCCAGCCACTTTTGTGCGGCCGAGAAAGTATTTTCAAGAATCCGGATATCACCATAGTTTAAGTATACATCCCAAGGCATTGTAATAATAAAACCACTCCATGCTGGCCCACCACCACCACCAAGTGTTGGGGCAGTATGGTTAATTCTACCGTTCTTATCTTGAATATCTACCCAGTCTTGCGCCCATTTTGTAAAAAAAGAATGAGAATCAAAAGCATCAAGGGCTATATCCAAACTGCTGTGTCCATCGCCTCCATAACCAAGCCTTTCTCGATGTGGGCAATCTACTGTCATTCCTCCTGTAGATAAACTTTCGTAGGTATAAGATGTATAGTCGTAAATTTTATTGAGTAGTTCATTTGAACATTCAAAATCTCCTATTCTCGCTCTATCGTTTGTTACCTGATAGCCACTAACATCTGTAAGCTCTGGTTCATAATCTATTCCGCTAATGGTTATATATTCCACTTGATGGTAGGTAAAGCGATTACTAAAAGAAACTTTGCCAGATTTATCAATAATAATAATATTTCTTTGGTTAAATTCTTCCTCTTTTTCGGGCCACGATGAAGCAGAAATTTGAATTTTTTGGCCTGGCTTTCCTTTTAATAGAGCCTCTATCCAACCAGTATAAATTTTATCCATTTTAAACTGGTACTTTCCATCAGCCAATCTCTTAACACCTATTGCAATTCGTTTTTTTTACCAGTCTGTTGTGTTCAATGAAATCGGAGGATACTTTTAAGTTGCATTTTACTTCATCGACATTAGTCCAAAACTTTTCATTATTGTCGTCTTGTGTCCATTTTATATTCCGGCCTGAATCACCTACAAAATCACCTCCAAAATTACTGTTTTGCCACTCGCCCAAATGCGAAGTGTTACTGGGTGTAAATTTCCAACTTCCATCTGTTGACAACCAGCCCTTATTCACTTTAAATTGCGCCTTACACAAAGGACTTTTGTCTACATTAAAACTTGCAATTGGATTTTTGTCCTTAAAATTTGCCCAACCCGAAGCCAGCCAAATAACAATATTATTTTCTCCTGTTTTTAAATAAGGTGCAATATCATAACTTGAATAAAGCACCCTGTTTCTTAGATCTGATACAGAGGGAGTTAGAACTGCATCACCTACTTTTTTACCATTAATGTATAGTTCATGAAAACCAACGGATGCCACAAAAGCAGGTGCATAATCAGGAGTATCTTGAATCATGAAATTATACTTTAAGAAAGGATAATTACTTGATTCATTGGTAGGTGTATGAATCCATTTGGCAGTCCAATCCTCTTCATTTAAAATTCCAGTTTCAAACGAAGCCCATTCACTAAACTCACTTTTATTGCCTTTACTATCTTCAATCTGAACTCTCCAATAATATTTTTTGGCCGACTCCAGGGGTTTTCCACTGTATTTTACATTCACCGACTGGCTCGAGCGAGCTACTCCCGAATCCCAAAAAAGCTCGGTATTTTTCGAAGGAACGTTTTTCGATTCTACCATAATAACTCTATATGAACCTTGGATGACATTACGTTTAGCCTTAGCCTTTATTTTCCAGCTCAAAAAGGGTTGTTCTTTTTCAACACCTCTTGGGCTAATTTGGTATTCGCATTTAAGGCTTTCGAGTTTTAGAATACTTTTATTTTGAGCACTGTATAAATTTAAAATCGAAAGAAAACTTATAATGATTAGCAATAAAGGATAAGATTTCTTCATTAAATATGTTATTATGATTATTAAATATATAATTTTTATATAACATAGTTAATTAATCTTTTCAATTATCAAATGGTCGACGTATTGTTTCTGTAAAGATGTTATAGCCTAAACCTGAGGACTTTAAATATATGAAAATTCGGGTAATGCCAAGAAGTGCTTGGAATTAGTATGCTAAATAATAAGCCTAGCTCGACGAAAAATGCTCCAAAAAGACCTGATAAGATTAATATAAATTGATTTGTGCCATTTAGAGAATCATCTCCATAAATAAAAACATTTATACTAAGAAGTAATACAAGAAAAATAATAGGAAGCAGTGCTATTCCAATCGGTAAATTTACACTAGAAGAATTTTTCAAAATATAAATTATATACTACAAGTTGAGAAAAAAAAACTTAACCATAATATAATACGATACTTATTTGGTTAAACTTTAGTTATTTTTACTCAGTGGAACATAAAATCATTAAAGTTTTTGAACAAAAAGTTAAACCACTGAAGCAATATAATTTCCTAGTTGCTGTTAGTGGTGGAGTGGATAGCATGGTCCTAGCTAACTTATTTATTCAAAATAATTTAAATTTTTCTATTGCCCATTGTAATTTTGGTCTTCGAGCTGAAGAAAGTAATGCAGATCAAGAATTTATTTTAAGTT
>CAJJCA010000025.1 GCA_905182575.1 uncultured Flavobacteriaceae bacterium
AGCCACTTTCGTCACTTTCAATCATGTACATTAATGATCCAAAAATCACACACAGAATTACAACGCCAAACATGAAAACCAAGATTTTTGTTTTACTGGCAGACATTGCTTTAGCTAAACTGTTTGATTCTCCTATGTAGCGCGTGAGTTTCAAAATTCTAAATATTCTTAGAAGTCTTAAAGCTCTTAAGGTTACCAAAGATTGTGTCCCGAAGAAAAATAATGAAAGATATTTTGGCAGGGTAGAAACAAGGTCTATTATTCCGTAAAAACTAAAAATATAGACAGAAGGTTTTTTAATTGAAATGACACGAAGTAAGGTATTCAATGGTAAAAAGAATTGTGATAAACCATTCCGCTAAATTGAGTACTGAGTGATATTCTTGATCAATCCAATCAACACTTTCGAGGGCTACTAAAATAACACTTAGTAGAATGAATATTAGGAGAATAAGATCAAACGCTTTTCCAGCAGGAGTGTCGGCTTCATAGATTATTTCATGTAAACGGTGTCTCCAACTTTTTTTCTTCAAAACTTTTTATTTAAAATGAATTTAGGGAAAAAAAACTATTTTCAAACTAGGTTTGTTCAAAGGTATTAATTTTCTGTATTTTTTCTTGGAGATGAATGACATCACTAAAGCTTTACAATCCGAGTTGTCTTCTATTGAAATCATCCTTTTAGTCAATTTATTTAGGGTATTAATTTGATAATTTAATTCAAAATAACCATAACCCTTAAATACTTGACTTTGAATATAAACAAAGCTGAACTCCCCTTCTTTTCTACCTTTTCCGATCATTAAAAAATCATCGTGAGGATAGTCTTTTTCCTTGACAAAATCGCGATGCGTTGATTGTATTCTACTGCACTTTCAACTGCCAAACAAGCGCCATTACAATCTCCATTTTTATATTCGTTACATGACTTTTCACTCGTTTTTAATGAAGAATTATTTTGACATAATTTAAAGGTTTTTTATAGACTCAGCGAGCACTTTCTTGGCAAAGCCTCCATTTTTAAAAGCCATAACATATTCTCTATCATTTCTAATTTGTTCTAACTCAAGATTATGATAAACTTTTTCGTAGTCTACTCTTATTCCAATGGGATAGATTCTATACCGCCCGTCTCGATTAAAAGTGGGTTGATTTTTCTTTATTTCATGTTGTTCTTTTAACAACGCAATCAGTTCACTTCCAGTAAGTTCATGGTTAACTCGATGTAGGTTATTCTGAATTTTTAAAGCCTTTTTATTGCTAGCAGTAAGGTGGTTTCTCACCCGGTGTTTGATGTTTTTACTTTTCCCGATATAAATTATTTTTCCGACTTCATTATGCATATAATAAACTCCAGTTTCGTTGGGAAGTAACTCTAAAATATCTAAATATTTGGAGGGAACTTTTTGAACATGTAAAGCCTTAATTTGAGATTTTAAAATTTCTTTATTCTCGTCTTTGTCGAGGAGTAATTCAAATAATTTGACTGTCGCGAGCGCATCTCCTTGTGCCCTGTGTCGATCGCTGATCGGAATGCCTAACGCTCTGACCAAATTACCTAATTTATAAGATTCCATCTCAGGAATTAATTCTTGAGAAAACGCTACGGTACAAATTGAATTTCGCTCAATGTATAGCCCAACCGCTTGAATTCTGTCCTCAAAATCCGGTAGTCAAAATCGGCGTTATGCGCAACGACCATGCAGTCTGAGGTGATTTCAATAATTCTTTTGGCAATTTCAAAAAAACGAGGGGCATTTTTAAGCATTAAACTATTGATACCCGTTAGCCTTTCAACAAAAGGCTGTATGGCTCTTTCCGGATTGACTAGACTGATAAATTGATCGGTTACCTTGTGTCCATCATGACGATAGATTGCTATTTCAGTAATTCCTTCTTCATTAAACTTCCCTCCGGTCGTTTCTATATCTAAAATAGCGTACATACTTAATAGTTTCTTTCTCCAAAGATTTTACTGCCCACTCGAATCATAGTACTTCCTTCTTTTATTGCGAGTTCATAATCTCCACTCATGCCCATAGATAAAATATCAAAATCCTTATTGTCAGATTTTAGATACTCATAAAGCTCTTTTAAGGTTTTAAATTCTCTTTCAATTTGGGAGACATTGTCGGTAAATGTTGCCATTCCCATTAATCCCTTAATTGTTATGTTTTCAAGCGCTTCTGCTTGAATAACAACTTCTTTGCATTCGTCAGGAGACAAACCAAACTTGGTCGCTTCCTCGGCAATATGAATTTGTAAAAGACAGGAGATGATTCGTTTGTTTTTAGCCGCTTGTTTGTTAACTTCTTTGAGTAGCTTAAAGCTATCCACACCATGGATTAAGTCAACATATGGAGCCATGTATTTTACTTTATTTCTTTGGACATGTCCGATCATGTGCCATTGAATGTCTTTAGGCAAAGACTCGTTTTTGGCAGTCATGTCTTGAACTTTATTTTCACCAAATACTTTATGGCCTATGTCATAAGCCTCCATGATTTCTTCATTTGATTTGGTTTTTGAAACCGCTACCAATTCGACAGATTCTGGAATTGATGCTCTTATTTTTTTGGTGTTGCCCGCAATATTCATTTGACAAAGGTATTGAAAAGAAAAAACTAAATTTGAATTCTAAGGCCTTATAATCACTGAATTAGAACCTTAGAAAAGCACAACAGCCAGACCTACTTTTGTTAACCTTTAAAATCAACAGTTGGATTTTTAGGATCTATGGTATAATTATAAAAACCAATACCAGATTTTACCCCTAGCTTTCCTTCGTCTACCCGCTTGACCAAAAGGGGAGAGGGGGCATATTTATCGTTTTCAAGCCCCGAGTGCATGATTTCTAAAATCGATTTGCAAACGTCAAGTCCAATCAAGTCTGCTAATCTCAAAGGTCCCATCGGATGCGCCATACCCAATTGCATGATTGCATCTATCTCCTTCTACACCAGCAACCCCTTGTGACAATGCCTCGACGGCCTCATTGACCATTGGCATCAAGATACGATTTGAAATGAATCCAGGCGCATCATTTACGACCACTCCTGTTTTATTTAGTTTAAGGGTAAGTTCTTCAGTTTTCTTTGTTACTTCAGAAGTTGTTTTTTCTCCTTTAATAATTTCTACGAGTTGCATTACAGGAACGGGGTTGAAAAAATGCATGCCGATGAGCCGCTCAGGATTAGGAATTTGCCTCGCAAGCCTATCAATGGAGATTGAGGAAGTATTTGTTGCGAAAACACAATGTGAAGGCGCGATTGGCATGACGTCATTAAAGATTTTCTTTTTTATTTCAAAATTTTCTGTAGCCGCCTCGATAATTAAATCAGCTTGTTTGATGGCTCGATTTGCTTGGGTTGCAAATTGCAAACGACCTAGCCCTTTATAGTCTTAATTCTTCAGAAATCTTTGCTGTTGCCCACAGTCGTTCCAAATTATTCAGAATCGTAGCTTTTGCTTTTTGAAGCTGACTTTCATTAAGATCATTTAGGGTTGTTTCAAAACCATTTTGAGCAAAGACATGCGCAATTCCATTGCCCATCGTACCTGCCCCGATGACTACGATGTTCTCTCATGAACTGTAGGAATCAATAATCATATTGGCTACTTCCAGTGCCTTTGTGCCATTTTCTAAAGAAACGATTGGGGTGGTTTGATTTTCTATTGCATCTGCAAAAGATTCTAATTCTTCAAGAATGGCATTGGAGGTTTCAATTTTAGGATTTTCAAAATAAATTTGATTTTTCGGATGTGATTTCAATTTAGTGATAAATCATCTGAATCCTGTTTAGTTTTTTTTATTTTAACAACTTCAACTTTTTTTGAAAGAAAATCAATAGAGATATAGGCGTCTTTTTGAAAAAACCTTGTTTTCCTCATCGTCTTTAAAGAGATTCTACTCGCTGTAAGATTTGCAACACAGCCGTTTTCGAATTCAATTCGTGCGTTGCAAATATCAGGACTTTTACTAATAACAGAAACTCCAGTAGCATCTATGGTTTTTACTGGAGATTTAACCACAGTTAAAACGATATCAATGTCATGAATCATTAGATCAAGCACAACAGAAACGTCTGTACCTCGTGGATTAAATTCAGAAAGTCGGTGAGACTCAATAAACATGGGATCAGTAATTGAAGAGATGGCAGCTTTAAAAGCAGGGTTAAAGCGCTCCACATGACCTACTTGTCCTAGCAGATTATTTGCCTTAGCAAAATCCGTAACTTCATTTGCTTCGTCAACATTGTTAGCAATGGGTTTTTCAATAAAAATTTGTTTCCCATGTCTTCAATGACAACATCGCCATTTCATGGTGGGAAAGGGTAGGAGTCACAATATCAACCATGTCAACAGCCTTTACCAAAGCTTCTGGCGTATCAAAATATTTATATCCTTTTTCTTTGGATACAATTTGAGCATTTTTTTTATCTGGATCATAAAATCCAATCAATTCATATCGATCAGATTCATTTAAAAGGCGTAAATGAATTTTACCTAAGTGTCCTGCACCTAATACTCCAGCTTTGATCATCTTTTTTTTTTTATAAAAATACCATCTTTTTCTGATTTATTTTTGGAACTCTTTTACATTTGTGATAATGATTGACACAACAAAGCATCAGGGCCAAAGACGCCAATTGATTGGCCAGCTAAAAGTCGCAGGAATTAAGGATCAAAGTGTTCTAAATGCGATTGAGACCCTCCCGAGACATTGGTTTATGGAAACTGGGCTAGAGGCTTATGCTTACATAGATAAAGCTTACCCCATTGCTGCTGAACAAACGCATTTCACAGCCTTACACGGTTGCTTTTCAAACAGAATTATTAACATTAAATCCTGGTGATAAAGTCTTAGAAATTGGAACAGGATCGGGTTATCAAACGGCAGTCCTACTCCAGTATGACATTACAGTCTATACTCTAGAGCGGCAACATGAATTATTCAAAAAAACTTCATTATTGTTTAATAAATTAAAATTAAGACCTAAAAAAGTGATTTTTGGAGATGGCTATAAGGGTTACCAACTGCTGCGCCCTATGATGGAATCATTGTAACCGCTGGCGCTCCAACAGTGCCTAAGCCACTTTTAGAACAGTTGTCCATTGGAGGTCGGCTTGTTATTCCTGTAGGAAAAAAAGAACAAATCATGACGCGGTTTATTCGAAAAAGTGAAAAAGAATTTGATAAGGAAACCTTTGGTATTTTCGTTTTGTACCCTTATTAGAAAATAAAAATTAAGTAGTTTTTATTGTTAAAAAATTTTTGATACGGTCCAAGTCTCTTTTGTTGTCTCGGTCTTTCATGGTTTCGCGTTTATCGTATATTTTTTTTCCTTTAACCAAAGCAATTCGCATTTTAGCAAACCCATTATCGTTTAAGAAAAGTTTGAGCGGAACAATAGTGAGACCAGAGTTCTTGACTTCCTTGTGAAGTTTGGTCAATTCTCGTTTGTTTAACAAAAGCTTTCTGCTGCCTCTAGGACGGTGATTGAAGTGGGTTGCAAAACCATACTCTTCGATATACATGTTGACGATAAAAAGCTCGTTACGTTCATTAAACTCGCAAAAGCTTTCAGTAATTGAAGCTTGACTGTTACGAATCGACTTGATCTCGGTTCCAGTCAATACGATCCCTGCGGTAAACTGATCGAGAAAATCATATTCAAACCGAGCTCGCTTATTTTGTATGTTTATCTTTTTTTGCACAGTGCAAAGTTAAGAACTTATTTACTTTCAAGCTCTTGGTTTCGGTATACAATCTTATTATCAAAATAATCGACGATAATTGCTTTGTCTGAGGAAATCTTTCCTGCTAACAAATCCTTGCTTAACAAATTGAGTACTTGCTTTTGCATCACCCTTTTCACAGGTCTTCCACCATATTCTGGGTCAAACCCCATGATAGCCAGTGCTTCAATAGCTTCGTTTGTTGCGGTTAGAGAAATGTCTTGATTAGAGAGTCGTTTTGTAATTATTTCAAACTGTAGACAGACAATTTTTTTAATTTCAATTGCAGTTAAAGGTGAAAATAAAATGATATCATCAATTCTGTTTAAAAATTCTGGTTTCACTTTAGCTTTGAGTTGTTCCATTGCTGTTATTTTAGCTGCAGTTTCTGCAGTATCAAAATCGCTATGTAGCTTGAAAGCTTCTTTAATTTCACTGGGTTTGGTCATGATTACGATCGTGTTTTTAAAATCTGCAGTCCGTCCCTTGTTATCTGTTAGTCTTCCTTCGTCTAAAACTTGAAGCAAAATATTAAAAGTATCGGGATGCGCCTTTTCTATTTCATCGAGTAATATAACAGAGTAGGGCTTCCTTCTCACAGCTTCGGTCAATTGCCCCCCTTCATCATATCCGACATAACCTGGAGGAGCACCTACCAGTCGGCTCACAGAATGGCTCTCCTGATATTCACTCATGTCAATACGTGTTATACTGTTTTCGTCGTCAAAAAGAACTTCCGCGAGTGCCTTTGCAAACTCAGTTTTTCCAACACCAGTAGAACCCAGAAACAGAAAGCTACCAATGGGTCGAGTTTGATCTTGAAGCCCAGCACGACTTCTTCGGATGGCATCCGCAACAGCTTCAACAGCAGTGTCTTGACCAATCATTCTTTTGTGAATTTCACCTTCTAAATTCAATAGTTTTTCTTTGTCAGATTGTAGCATTTTACTCACCGGAATTCCGGTCCATTTTGCGACCACTTCAGCAATGTCTTCGTAAGTAACCTCTTCTTTTATAAGAGAATCATCTCCTTGAAATTTTAAAAGTTCTTGATGCAGTTTTTCTAAACCTTCTTGAGAAGTTTTAATTTTTCCATAACGAATTTCCGCAACAGTTGCATAGTCACCATCACGCTCGGCGCGGTCTGCTTGTTGTTTTAAACTTTCAACTTCTTGCTTGTGCTGCTGTATTTGGTCAACCAAATCTTTTTCCTGACTCCATTGTGCAAAAATTGCATTGCGTTTCTCTTTGAGATTCCCCAGTTCTTCGTTCAGTTTTTTGATTTTTTGATTTTCCTTCTCCCGTTTTATCGCGACAGTTTCAATTTCAATCTGTCTTATTTTACGATCGAATGTATCTAATTCTTCTGGCTTGGAATTCATCTCCATCCTAAGCTTTGAAGCAGACTCATCCATTAAATCAATCGCTTTATCAGGTAGAAACCGATTGGATATATAGCGGTCCGAAAGCATTACTGCTCCAATAACAGCCTCATCCTTAATTCGAACTTTATGATGGGTTTCATATTTTTCCTTGATACCTCTCAAAATCGAAATAGCACTCTCCGTATCGGGTTCTTCTACCATAACTTTTTGAAATCTACGCTCTAAGGCTTTATCCTTTTCAAAATATTTTTGGTATTCATCTAGGGTGGTTGCTCCGATGGCACGCAACTCTCCTCTTGCCAGTGCAGGCTTGAGGATATTGGCGGCATCCATAGCTCCTTCACCGCCTCCTGCGCCTACTAAAGTATGTATTTCATCAATAAATAAAAGAATTTCTCCATCGCCATCTACCACTTCTTTTATTACAGACTTTAATCTTTCTTCAAATTCACCTTTGTACTTGGCACCTGCAATTAATGCGCCCAAATCTAATGCGAATATTTGTTTGTTCTTTAAGTTTTCTGGAACATCACCGTCGATAATTCGATGGGCCAAACCCTCTGCTATTGCAGTTTTTCCCGTACCGGGTTCTCCGACTAAAATAGGATTATTTTTTGTTCGTCTGGAGATGATTTGTAACAATCGTCGAATTTCTTCATCCCTACCAATTACTGGATCTAATTTCCCGTTCATTGCCATTTGATTTAGATTTTTGGCAAATTTTTCGAGCGAATTGTAAGTGTTTTCAGCGGAAGATGAAGTGATTTTTTCTCCTTTTTGCAACTGTTTTAAAGTTGTTTCCAACGCATTTTTATTAATCCCTTGATCCTTTAATATTTTTCCCACATTACCTTCTGATTCAAAAAGGGCAATCAATAGGTGTTGTGTAGCGACAAAATCATCCTTTTGTTCTTTCGAGATCGTTGTGGCTTTGATTAATGTTTGTGAAGCCTTTTGCGACAAGATAAGGTTCCCTCCAGAAACTTTAGGTAAGCTTTTAAGCGCACTTGTGACGAGCTGTTCAATAAGTGAAAGATTGACCTGTAATTTTTTAAAAGCGAAGGGTAAAACATTGTCATCTACTTCGATCATGGCCTTAAAAAGGTGATCGTTTTCTATCTGTTGGTGTCCCATTTCTTGCGCCAACTGCTGGGCATACTGGACAACCTCCTGTGATTTTATTGTAAAATTATTTAGGTTCATTGGGTGATTTTTTTATCTTAATACCAATTTCTGTTCCATTGATTTTCTAACGACTGTTTGTCTTGTTTCTGAGTTTTCATTGTGACATCTTGTCTGTCTTTTTTTGAATATTATTAAGTCATTAGTAATTGATTAAAATCAAATAAAATCCTACTTATGACTTGACTGTTAATTAAATGTTTAAAATATTTATTATTCTATCCAAAAAATTAAATGTCAATCTTATTTAATCTGTATTTTTGTGAAATAATTATTATAAAAATGACACAACGCGATACAACTATTTTTGACTTGATTAACAAGGAGGAAGAAAGACAACTGAATGGAGTTGAATTAATTGCATCAGAAAATTTCACCAGTCCTGCCGTTATGGAGGCTACGGGTTCAGTTTTAACCAATAAGTATGCTGAGGGATACCCAGGGAAACGTTACTATGGAGGTTGTGAAGTTGTTGATCAAATAGAGCAAATTGCCATCGATCGTGCCAAAGAATTATTTGGAGCGGCTTATGCCAACGTTCAACCGCATTCTGGTTCACAAGCCAATACTGCTGTTTTTCATGCTTTTATTAAACCAGGAGATAAGATATTAGGTTTCGATTTATCTCATGGAGGACATTTAACACATGGATCACCGGTTAATTTTTCAGGTCGGTTGTACAAAGCGCATTTTTATGGTGTTCAAGAGGCTACAGGTCTTTTGGATTATGACAACATATTAGAGATTGCTAAAGAAGTAAAACCGCACATGATTATCGCAGGAGCTTCTGCCTATTCTCGCTGTTATAGATTTTGAAAAATTCAGAACAATAGCTGATGAAGTAGGTGCATTTTTGTTGGCAGATATTTCTCATCCCTCGGGCTTGATAGCAACTGGCATCTTAAACGATCCAATACCACATTGTCACGTGGTGACCACTACCACGCACAAAACATTAAGAGGCCCCAGAGGTGGACTGATTATGATGGGAGAAGATTTTGATAACCCGTTCGGTATTACTTTAAAAGACGGAACCCCTAGGAAGATGTCTCACCTTTTAGACATGGCGGTTTTTCCTGGAAATCAGGGAGGACCTTTAGAGCACGTTATTGCTGCAAAAGCAATTGCCTTCGGGGAAGCGCTTGAGCCATCTTTTAAAGATTATATGCACCAAGTAAAGAAAAATGCTGACGCAATGGCGAAAGCTTTTGTAAAGAGAGATTACCATTTAATTTCTGGCGGAACAGACAACCACATGATGTTGATTGATCTTGGGAATAAGAACATTACTGGAAAAGCTGCTGAGCAGGCTTTAGTTAAAGCTGAAATAACAGCAAATAAGAATATGGTTCCTTTTGACCAAAGGTCGCCTTTCGTAACCTCTGGAATTCGAGTAGGAACAGCTGCCATTACCACAAGAGGGTTGAAGGAGTCTGATATGGAAATCATTGTCGCTTTAATTGACCGTGTGATCTCTAATCATGAAGACGCCCAAACCTTAAATGAAGTTGGAACCGCTGTCCATGAGTTGATGAAGGGCAGGGCGCTATTCACTAAGTGAAATTAGTATATCCTTTTGCCTTTTAATTATTTTTTTTTTGCTTGTGCCGGCTCACTGTTTTTTGTATATTTATTCAATATATATTAAAAAAACATTGAAAAAATTCACTCTTTTATACTATTTCTTGGGTGCTTTTGTTTTGGCTTTGTTGTTTAAAAACTTCCTTTTTAACCAACCAACTACGAAGCTTAACCGGATTGACAACAATGATCAAGTAGTTTTCGTGGAACCTATTCCTGAAATAATAAGTTACAACTTTGATGTTAAACCGATTCTTTCAGACAAATGTTACAAATGTCATGGTCCAGACCCAAAAGCCATTGAAGGCGACTTTAGATTAGATTTAAGTGATCACTGGTATCGCATTAGTAAAGAGAACGTGGAAAAGCAAATCATTACTCCTGGTGTTGTCTCCAAAAGTGAATTGATCGATAGAATTAATTCAGAAAAATCCTCTCACAAGATGCCTCCTCCTGAATCTAATTTGATTTTATCAGATAGGGAAAAGCTAGTTTTAGAACGTTGGATCGAGCAAGGAGCCAAATGGGAATCCCACTGGGCCTATATCCCACCAATAAAAAGAACCCCACCGAAAACTACTTTTGAAGATTGGTGCAACAGTCCAATTGATTATTTTATTGCTGCAAAACTCGAAGAGAAAGAATTAAAGCCCTCTAAAATTGCTGAAAAAGAATTGTTACTCAGACGTTTGTTTTTTGATTTAAGCGGACTTCCCCCAACCATTGAACAAATGGATGCTTTTTTAGAAGATGAGCGTGAAGATTCTTATGAAAAAGTAGTTGACAATCTATTGAATTCTTCTTCCTATGGGGAACGCATGGCATCTGTCTGGATGGATGTAGCTAGATATAGTGATAGTCATGGTTATCAAGATGATACGGAGAGAATAATGTGGCCTTGGAGAGATTGGGTTATTCATGCTTACAATAAAAATTTACCATATGACGAATTTATTACCTGGCAATTGGCTGGAGATATAATTCCTAACGCCACAAAAGAACAAATACTCGCCACAGGATTCAACCGAAATCACATGATCACTCAAGAGGGTGGAGTTATACAAGAAGAATACCGGGTGGAGTATGTCGCGGACAGAACAGCTACGGCAGCTAAAGCTTTTTTGGGACTAACGATGGAATGCGCAAGATGTCATGATCATAAATATGATGAAATAACGCAAAAAGATTTTTTCAATTTATTTAACTTTTTTAATAAACTAGATGAAAAGGGTATCATTGGATATACAGAAATCGCGTCTCCAAAAATAAACGTTGATCATCAAGCTTTAAAGGATGATTTGCCATTTTTGAATTTACCAGACAGTATAAAAAATGTTGAAGTCATGGTAATGAAAGAGGTAGAAGACATAAGAAAAACCTATCTGCTGAATCGAGGGTCCTATGATGCTCCAACTGATATAGAAACGTCGGGGAGCATGCCCGCTGTAGTTTTGGAATTTGATGCTGGGCTTGAAAAAAACAGGTTGGGATTGTCTCAATGGCTCTTTAACAAAAAGAATCCCCTCACGGCTAGAGTGGCGGTGAATCGCCTGTGGCAACAATTTTTTGGGTCAGGAATCGTAGCGACCTCCTCTGATTTTGGAAATCAAGGAACTTTGCCCTCCCATCCAGAACTGTTGGATTGGTTGGCAGTCACTTTTATGGAAGAAGATTGGGATGTAAAACATTTAATTAAAAAGATTGTGATGTCCTCCACCTACAGACAGTCGAGTAAATCATCTAAAAGCCAGTTAACCTTGGATCCTAAAAATAGTTATCTATCGGTTTTCCCTCGACAAAAATTAACTGCAGAGATGGTTCGTGATAACGTTCTTGTTAGCAGTGAACTGTTTGTTAACAAAATAGGAGGGCCTAGTGTAAGACCCTATCAACCTGCAGGATTATGGAAAGAACTCACGGGGGGAAGTACCTCGAATGCCCTTAAACGTTATGTGGTTTCAAAGGACGGAAATCAACACAGAAGGAGTCTTTATACTTTTTGGAAAAGAACGGTTCCGCCTCCGGGAATGATTACTTTTGATGCTGCTTCCAGAGACTTGTGTGCTGTCGAAAGACAAAAAACAAGTACACCGCTACAGTCCCTTATTTTGCTTAATGACCCTCAGGTGTATGAAGCAGCTGATGCGTTGTCAAGTTTGATTCTTTCAGGGGCTTTAAAATCAGACAAAGAAAATATTATAAATATTTATAGGAGAGTTACCGGAAGAACCCCAGATAACACTGAAGTTGATGAATTGATCGAATTTTATGAATACGTTCAAAAGAATGAAATGGAGCAGTTCAAGACAAAATCTAGAGTGGAAGTTAAACAGAGAGCTTATACATCTTTGACCTTGTTGATCTATAATCTTGACGAAACCACACAAAAAAGTTAATATGGAGGAGCTGAATAAACATTTTTTAAACAATAACCGAAGACATTTCCTGAAAAAAGCTGGATTTGGTATTGGAGGTTTGGCTCTAGGATCTATGATGGATCCTTTTGGATTGTCTTCTTCAAAAGAAATACCAAATCTCAAATTAGGCTCCTTGTCCTTACCCCATTTTGCTCCGAAAGCAAAGCGTGTTATTTATTTATTTCAGAGTGGTGGACCATCACAGCTCGATTTATTTGATTATAAACCGTATTTAAACAAATACAGAGGATCTGACCTTCCAGACTCGATAAGGAAGGGGCAAAGACTTACGGGAATGACCTCTGATCAAAGCAGCTTTCCAGTGACAGGTAGTCTTTTTAATTTTAAACAACATGGGGAATCACGTGCATGGGTAAGTGATTTAATGCCCAAGGTCTCTAAAGTTGTCGATGAATTGTGTTTTGTAAAGTCAATGAATACAGAAGCAATTAATCACGACCCCGCAATTACTTTTTTCCAAACAGGTTCCCAACTTCCAGGAAGACCGAGTATTGGGTCTTGGATGAGTTATGGATTGGGAAGCCTTAACGACAACCTACCCTCTTTTATCGTATTACTTTCTACAGGAAACGGAAAGCCACAACCACAACCACTTTATTCGCGTTTGTGGGGAAATGGTTTTTTAAGCTCTCTGCATCAAGGGGTGCAGTTTAGGTCCGGAAAAGACCCTGTATTGTATCTACAAAACCCTGATGGAGTTTCAGATCAAGAGCGCAGAATGATGTTAGATCATCTGGCGCAGTTAAACGAAAAACAAGAAAAAACTTTTGGAGATCCCGAAATTAATAGCAGGATTTCTAATTATGAAATGGCCTACAGAATGCAGACCTCCGTTCCTGATGTCATGGACATTAGCGACGAGCCGGATCACATTCTTAGAATGTATGGAAAGGATTCTTTTACACCGGGGACTTATGCCGCAAATTGTTTGTTGGCGAGGCGACTAATCGAGAAAGACGTTCGGTTCGTTCAACTGTACCATACGGGTTGGGATCAACATGATAATTTGCCAGTTCAAATCAAACGCCAAGCAGAGGATGTTGATCAAGGGACAGCAGCTTTGATAATGGATTTAAAACAACGCGGGCTCTTGGAAGACACTTTGGTTATTTGGGGTGGTGAATTTGGCCGCACAAATTATTGTCAGGGTAAATTAACCGATACGGATTATGGTCGAGATCATCATCCACGGTCTTTTACCATTTTCATGGCAGGTGGTGGAGTAAAACCCGGATTTACCTATGGAGAAACAGATGATTTTGGATACAATATTGTTAAAGATCCAATGCATGTTCATGATCTGCAAGCGACCTTATTGCATCAATTTGGCGTAGACCATGAAAAAATGATTTATAAGACACAGGGTAGAAGATTTAGGCTCACTGACGTTGCGGGTGAAGTGAAGAAAGATATTTTACTCGGTTAATCAAATGGAATTTATTCTTGAAATATTTAAATATTTAGGAAAGCTACACCCCGTGGTTTTACACTTGCCTATTGGCGCTTTGATCATGACTTTCGTATTATTATTGATCGCAAAGTTTCAGAAGATTGATTTATATAGGAGCCATTAGAATTGGTGTCGATTTTTCCTTTATAGGGGCATTAATTGCTGCCTTATTGGGCTACTTCCTTTCTTTAGATGACGATTATGATTTTAATAATTTAAGTTTTCATTTTTGGTCGGGGATTATCACTTTAATTTTGAGTTTTGCGTTGAGTGTTTTGCACCGAGCAAAAGGAAAAGAAAATATTTTCTTTGCTTGTTTTGTTTTAACATTGATTTCGTTAACCATAACAGGTCATAAAGGGGGTGTCATTACTCATGGTGAAGACTATCTTTCACCCGAGGCACTTTATAAAGTTAGCCCGCCTACGATTCCTAAAGACAGTATTTTGTTATATGAAGCAGCGGTAAATATAATATTAGATGACAAATGTGTCAGTTGTCACAATGCGTCTAAAAGTAAAAGTGGGTTGAGGTTTGATCGTTATGACCTAATGATGAAAGGAGGGGAGCGGGGCAGCTTGTTTGACCCAGATAATCATAAGGAAGGTAGTTTGGTGAAATTTATCTCTTTGCCACTTGAAGATGAGCTTCACATGCCTCCTAAAAATAAAACCCAACTCAATGAAAGAGAATTATGGCTGTTAAATTATTGGGTTAGTTCTGGAGAATATCTTAAAAGCACTCCAGTTGCATTGTCTTCTAATGACACTTTAAAAAACAATGTTTTAGCTTTATTTAGGTTTAGAAAAGAAGGTAGCGCCTGCAGATCGAGAAGCACTCGGTAGTTTGGCCTCGTTGGGCTTTAGAATAAATCCGAATACATTCCATGACAATTTGCTTAAGCTAAAGTTTTTGAAAAAAAACCTTGAAGGCAAGCACATGAAACACCTTCGGAAAATAAAAAACCAAATCGTTGAATTAGATTTAAGTAACTCTAATTTTGATGATTTAATGTCAGAGTTAATCTCTGATTTACCCAGTCTAAAAATCCTGAGATTGGATCAAACCAATATTACAGACAAAACCCTAGGGCTATTAAACAATTCAAACCTTGAAGTACTCAACCTTTGCAATACTAAGGTGTCCTATAAGGGTTTGAATAATCTTGCGAAAATTGATGGAGCTCCTAAAACAATTTATGCATGGAACACGGCGGTGAGTAATGAAGATCAAGTTCGCTTGATGGCATTAAATTCTTCAACCATAAATTTTGGGAGTTCTGAAATGTTTTCAGAAATGTTGCGCCTAAGTACTCCTGACATTTCATTTACAAATAATATATTTAATGATTCGATTGTCATTTCCTTTGCTGATTCCCAGTTAAAAAACATCGACACCCACTATACGCTTGATGAAAGCGAGCCTAATGAAGAGTCGCCTGTTTATGCACAACCCATCACGCTTAACTCCTCCGCTCGATTAAGAGCAAAGTCAATAAAAAAGGAATGGCATGACAGTGAAATGTCTGAAATTATGTTCATTAAAAATAATAATTATGAAACTGAATTTGCTCTAAAATCCGATTTGGATAACGACTATAAAATTAGCCACAGCATGCGTTTATCTTTTAAGGGTAATGATTCGATTTTATTTGACAAACAAAAAGGAGATCGAATATCAAAAGGGGTCAGTTCAGAAGAAGCATTGACATGGCTGGGAGTTCGAGAAGATGACTTTATTGTAGAAGTAAAACTTAAAGAAAACGATAAGATCAATTTTGTTACGATTAGCGCATTGGAAAATGTTGATATGGACACGATGTTTCCACAAAAAATCGAAGTTTATGGTAAAAATTTCAATGGAGATTTTGATTTTTTAAACTCAATTGAAATTTCTATTACAAAGATATTGATGATGGAAACGTTACTGATTTTAGAGATTTCACTATTCCTTTAAATTTAAATAATTATGAAGAAGTAAAACTTGTTGGAAAAAATTACATGGAATTTCCGGACTTACCCGTCTTCCATACAAAAAGAAAAAAAGATAAAGTTTGGATTTTTATTGACGAAATTATCTTTTGGTAATCAATCTTTGAACCTATTGAGATATCAAAGCAAGTATAGCCACCAAAGCTCTTTAAAATAATGTTTATATTTAAATTCCATAAAAAGCATTAGAATTTTCAGAAAACAATTAATCATATTGATATTTGATCATCTTACATCATTTAAAATTCTAATTGTTAAATTGATAATTCCAAGTATCTAGCGCGACTAGTACGGTATATCTATAATTAACATTATGTAAAATAGAATATTAAATGATATAACACCTCCCGCCAATTAAACGTATGATAAAAAAGATTAATTTTGAAAAAACATAAACATGAAAATATTAAAATACATAATAATTGCAGTCGTAGCCATTGTCATAATACTTGGCGCAATGTTCGTTTATGGAGTTTATATCAACCCAAAGAGTCCTAAAGAAGTTGTCCAATTTGAAAATGCAGACACCGAGATCGAAATCACTTACTACCGTCCTTACAAAAAAGACCGCCTAATTTTTGGAACTGAAGCTCAAGGAGCGTTACTCCACTATGGAAAATACTGGAGATTGGGTGCCAACTTCTCCACTACTTTTGAAGTAAACCGATCCATTCTATTCTCGAACCAACCCCTTCAGACAGGAAAATACAGAATGTATGCGGTGCCTTATGAAGATCGCTGGGAAGTTACACTTAACAGTGAAGCAGGTTCTTTTGGCGCAACTACACCAGACTATTCAAAAGACTTATTCAGTGTAAAAGCTTACATCACCCCTTTGGATGCCGTTGTTGAACAACTGACCATTGAGGTTGTTGAAGATGAAAATGGGATTAATTTAAGAATGAAGTGGGATAAAACCCTAATCAACATCCCCATCAAATAGATGAAATTATTCTCCTGGTTTACGTTTAAGAATTTATTTAAAGTACTTGTTTTCCTCCTAATAATTAGCGGAAGTGTCTTTTATGCCATCGGCCTAATTCAGGAGAAAAACAATCTCATGGACATTGAGGAATATGCTCCCAAGTCTACACTTGTTGTCCCTGAAAATATCATAAAACGATCCAAGTATCCTTTTATTGATGTTCATAACCACCAGTTTGACATGCCACTCAAAGATTTGAGTAAATTGACCGCCGAAATGGACAGTCTCAACATGGCATTCATGATCAACTTGAGCGGATTTAGAGGTTTATATTTAAAAAAGACTCTCGAGAACGTTCAAGAAAATGCTCCTAGTCGTTTCGGGATTTTTGTAAACCTTGATTTTGAGGCCATTGATGAACCAGATTTTAAAAAAGCAACTCTATCCCTTCTGGAGGAAGCCGTTCAAAACGGAGTCATGGGACTTAAAGTATACAAATCACTTGGACTAACCAGTCGCGATGCCAACGGCAATCGTATCCCCGTGAACGATCCTCGTTTGGATCCCATTTGGAACAAATGCGGTGAATTGGGGATTCCTGTACTCATCCACAGCGGCGAACCCGCTTCTTTTTGGAAGGACAAAGACAAACACAATGAGCGTTGGTTAGAATTAAGACAAAAACCAAGGCGCTATCGCGACCCTGAGTTAAATCCCTCTTTTGAAGAAGTGATGGCTGAGCAACACGATATTTTCAAAAAACATCCAAATACGACCTTTATTAATGCCCATTTGGGTTGGATGGGTAATGATTTAGATCGATTGGGCAATCACCTTGACACCTATCCTAACGTGGTTACTGAGATTGGTGCTGTATTGGCAGAACTGGGCCGCCAACCCAAAAGAGCCAAACAATTTTTTGCGTCCTATCAAGACCGCATACTTTTCGGGAAAGATGCTTACAAAGTCAGTGAATATTACACTTATTTCAGGGTACTTGAAACCGACGACGAATATTTCGATTATTACCGAAAGCGGCATGCTCACTGGAAAATGTATGGCCTTGCCCTACCCGACTCCATTTTGAAAAAATTGTATTATAAAAATGCTTTGAAATTATTTCCCACAATAGAATCCTCTTTATTCGAATAAGTTTTATTCTTATCTATTCTTTAACTTATTGACATGTACTTTGTAGATTGGGCAAGAATTAACATTGCGATCTGGAACACTTTTGTCAACCATTTGGATGTAGGTCGTTACGTCGGCACCTTTCCGTAGACATTTCCAATAAATGTACCTCAGAACAACATTTCTTCTTATTACTGGAAAAGACCAACCCATTATAAAAACAAAAATAGTAGCAATTAATTCAAAATAGACTTCTCCCCTATTGTTGTTCATGAAACCCGATAAATCATTCATAATTATTAACTTTTGAATAAATTTATAACATAAATAAGATTCAATAATTTATTATTAATTTACAATAGGATTATTCACTAGTGATTAACCATTACTAAAACCCAACTTTATTCAATAAAGAATGGGGTTTTAAAAAACTATTTGAATTTTTAAAAAATATGTTTTAATCCATATTCTAGATTAGTTTTTATTTAATTTAGTGTAAGAATTTATAACATCAAATTAAAGTCTATAAATACTACCGAAGCTCCTATCATGGCAGATAAAAAACTTAATAGTTTAGAAGCATTAGCAAAGATTCAGTTTGACAACCTTGCACCCGATCCCGACCCCCTACCCGATGCTCCCAAAGAATTCATAAAACAACATCTTGAAGCTCATTTTAGCAACAAAGGAAGAGGTGGGAAAACAGTGACAATAATTAAAGGTTTTGAGGGTGATGTTACCGAACTTAAACAGTTATCAAAAATACTAAAACAAGCCCTTGGTGTGGGCGGAACAACCAAGGGCAATGAGATAATCATTCAAGGCAACTATCGAGATGCCTTAATTAAGCTCTTAACTTCGATGGGACACCAAGTAAAACGAGTTGGGGGTTAAAGATTCCAATCAACAGGAGTGCTTCCTTGCTCGATCAAATACGCATTACATTTACTAAAGTGTTTGTTTCCAAACCAATAGCCACGGTTGGCACTTAAAGGAGACGGATGTCCCGAAGTAAGTACCAAATGTTTTTTGTCATCGATTAGCTTTTTTTTCTTTTGAGCAAAACCGCCCCAAAGAAGGAAAACCAAGTTTTCCTGTGTTTCTGATAATTGTTTAATAACACAATCTGTAAAAACCTCCCAACCTTTCCCTTGATGGCTCCCAGCTTGATGCGCCCGAACGGTTAAGGTGGCGTTAAGTAACAAGACGCCTTGTTTAGCCCAGTTGCTTAGATCTCCGCTTTTAGCAATAGAAGTTCCTAAATCACTTTGAAGTTCTTTTAAAATATTTTTTAATGAGGGAGGAACAACTACCCCGTCCGGTACTGAAAAACACAGTCCATGTGCCTGTCCTTCGCCATGATAAGGATCTTGCCCAAGAATTACCACTTTCACTTGTTCTGGAGCATTATGGTTAAAGGCTGAAAAAATTTCTTTTTCAGGGGGGTAACACCGTTCGGAGAGGTACTGATTACTGACAAAATCTGCCAAATGTTTGAAATAAGGCAATTCAAATTGACTTCTCAGTATTTTTTCCCAATCCGGGTGCATTTTAAGCTGCATGAATTTACTACTTTTGTAAGCTAAAGTTAAGAAAAAACACATGGGTTACATTCCCAAAAAAACATTAGAGGATTTAGAGTTTTTTAAGGTAACAAAACAGTTGTCCTCCTTTGCGGTAACTCATATGGGAAAAGAGAAATGTGTGTCTCTTGTTCCTATTGAGGAATCCCAAAGCATGCATGATGCACTTCGTTGTGTGTCCGAGTTCCTTGCATCTTTTGACAATGATAACCGCATTCCAAATCATGGTTTTGAAGACTTGTCCTCTAGCTTTCAATTGTTAAAGATTGAAAACAGCGTCCTTGAGCTATCTGCTTTTAGAAACATAGCAGTTGCTTCAGAAACCGTTAATAATCTCTTAATATTTTTCAAAAAATTTAAATCCTACTATCCTTCCCTCTATAGTAGGGGAAGCGAAATGGAAGTGAATAAAGAGTTAAAGAAGGAAACCGATAACGTGATCGACCGCTTTGGCGAGATTCGGGACAATGCTTCTGAAACGCTCTATGGGTTAAGAAAAGAAATCCAATCGGTCAGAGGGAAAATCGGTCAGAGTTTCAACAAAGCTTTGAGTCACTACCACGGTCAGGATTTCCTTGATGATATTCGAGAATCAGTTGTTGAAAACAAAAGAGTCTTGGCTGTCAAAGCCATGTACCGCAGAAAAGTCAAAGGCGGAATAATGGGCGGCTCCAAAACCGGTAGTATCGTATTTATTGAACCTGAGGCCACCCTTGCGCATTCAAGAGAATTACAAAACCTGCTTTTTGAAGAATCCGAAGAAATTAAGAAAATTCTAAGTCAGTTAACCGACTTTTTTAGACCTCATTTGGAATTGATCAAATCCTATCAAACTTATTTAATTGAAATGGATACTTTTCATGCGCGGGGCAGATATGCAAAAGAAATCAATGCCCTTCTCCCCTCTTTTTCCAAGACGCAAGAGCTGGAGCTGATCGATGCCTACCATCCTTTGCTCTACCGTACCCATCAATTGGAAAATAAAAAGACATATCCACAAGACATTTTTTTAAAACCTGACAGCCGAATTGTAGTCATCTCTGGTCCAAATGCGGGTGGAAAAAGTATCACCCTCAAAACAGTGGGGCTGCTACAACTCATGCTGCAAAGCGGTATTTTGATTCCTGTTCATGAAAGAAGTAAGGTGTCCTATTTTGATCGAATATTAACCGATATCGGAGACAACCAATCCATTGACAATCATTTAAGTACTTATTCGTACCGACTTAAAAACATGAAAGGTTTTTTAAAGAAGTGCAATGAAAAAACTTTGTTTTTAATTGATGAATTTGGCACTGGATCTGATCCTGAATTAGGAGGCGCTTTAGCGGAAGTAATACTAGAAGACTTTTACGAACGAAAAGCATTTGGTATTATTACCACCCACTACTCCAACCTAAAACTTTTGGCGAATGAATTACCCGCAATGGAAAACGCCAACATGCAATTTGACAACCGCACATTAGAACCTATATTTAAATTAATACTAGGAGAAGCTGGTAGTTCTTTTACTTTTGAAGTTGCTCAGAAAAACGGCATCCCCTTCAGCTTGATTAACCGCGCTAAGAAGAAAATAGAGCGAGGAAAGGTTCGTTTTGATGCAACGATTGCCAAACTACAAAAAGAGCGCCAACAAATGTCTAAAATAGGCGAATCCCTGAGTAAAAAGGAAAGTAAATTTGAAAATGAATCCAATCGAATGGAGTTATTAAACAGTAAGTTAAAATCTAAATTGATTAATTACCAAGAACTGTTTGATCACAACCAAAAAATGATTGTTTTAGGAAACAAACTCAATCAGATTGCCGAACGTTTTTTTCAAAATAGTAAAAAGCGTTCCCTTATTGCTGATTTACTTCGTATTGTTGAAAATGAAAATGCCAAACGGAAACGCAAAACTGCTTCGGAAGCCAAAAAAGACAGGCAACTCAAAAAAGTGGTTGAACAAGAAGTGGTAAAAGAAATTGTAGTCATCCGAAAGGAGAAAAAAAAGAAAAAGCTGGTGCCACCCCCACCAAAACCGATCGTTATTTTAAAAGTGGGCGATAAAGTGCGGATGATTGACGGTAAATCTGTTGGAAGCATCGACACCATTGAGAAGAATAAAGCTATTGTTAATTATGGTATCTTCACTACTCAAGTGAGTTTGGATCAATTAGAAAAAGTATAGATGACCCGGAAAATTATTTTTTATGATGGTCTTTGCCCTTTCTGTAATTTTTGGGTCAATAAAATCATAAAATGGGACAAAGAAGAAGTTTTCTTTTTTGCAAGCCTACAAGGGGAAACTGCTGAATTATTTTTTAAAGAAAACAACATTCTAGTCGTCCCTAACAGTTTGATTTATTGGGAAGAAAATAAAAGTTATGCGCTCCGATCTTTGGCTGTTTTCCAAATTGCAAAGTACCTCAACGGTTTTGTAGGATTGATTGTAATCTTTCGTTTTTCACCAACGTTTCTTACAGATGGGATTTACTCGTTTATTGCAAATAATCGTTTTCTCTTTGGTCAACCTTTTGATGCTTGTCCCCTGCCTTCATTAGATATAAAGCATAGATTTCTAGTTTAGTCGCTCCTCTATTTTCTTTCGATTTATTTTTAAATTCTATTTATTATATGTTTTGTGATTGTAATTCCTAAATCAAAAAATAACGAGAAAATTAGTAGCAAAATTTATTGAAACCCTCTAGTTGGTTCTCAGAGGTTGTGGAAGTGCATTACTCGCTGCAGGCAATACTGAATTGGGCATCGGCTTTGTGGGTGTTGCCATCGCTTTTGGTCTTACCGTTGGAATCATGGCTTATGCAATAAGCCACTTTTCTGGATGTCGTCTTAATCCTGCGGTATCGATTGGTTTGTGGATTGGTGGACGGTTTGATCTCAAAGAATTGCTCCCTTATATTATTTCTCAAGTTTTAGGAGGAATTGCAGGAACGGGTATTCTCTCTTAAATAGTCAGAAGAAAGCCCGGTTTTGAGATCGATGGTTTTGCTGCAAATGGTTATGGATCACATTCTCCAGACGGCTATGGATTGTCTTCAGCTTTAACCACCGAAATCGTAATGACTTTTATGTTCTTAATCATTATATTGGGAGCCACACATCCCAAAGCACCTAAGAATTTTGCAGGACTAGCAATTGGCTTAGGGCTGACATTGATTCACCTCATAAGCATTCCTGTTACCAATACTTCTGTTAATCCAGCGCGAAGTACCAGTCAAGCTCTTTTTGTGGGTGATTGAGCCTTGGATCAATTGTGGTTGTTTTGGCTTGCCCCAATTGTTGGTGCTATTTTGGCAAAAAGTGTTTTTGGTCGGTCGATTAAAGAAAACAGTCTCACCGTAGTTAAAGGTATTGGTCCTAAAATTCAAAGCTTATTTTACAAAAACAATATCAGGTCCTGGTCTGCATTAGCGGACTGTAATATCGGGAGGTGTCAAGAAATATTAGATGCTGGGGGAAATTCATTCAGCATGCATGATCCTGCGACTTGGACCAGAGCAAGCCAGACTGGCCGCTGAGGGGGAATGGAAAGAACTGCACGACTGGCAAAATCATTTAATTAGAAAATAGAAGTATTTCAATTGTAAAGACATTGATTTCCATTAGAGACAAATAAGCTAATGTGGTATTAAGTGTTCTGTGACATAACCTATGTTTTAGGATAATTATCGTCCCAATTTTTAGGTTTTGGTTCGTCTTTTAATTTCCCAATAGATTTAGCAACCAACATTGAAACAGCAGCATCACCAGTAACATTTGTAACTGTACGACACATGTCTAATGGTCTATCGATCGCAAATATCAATGCCAATCCTACTTCCGGAATACCTGCTTGTGCCAGGACAATTACCAACATTACGATCCCAGCTCCAGGAACTGCAGCCGTTCCGATAGAAGCCAAAGTAGCGGTGAGTATAATTCCTAGCTGAGCGCCTAGCGTTAAATCCATTCCAAAAGTCTGCGCTATAAAAACAGCTGCGACTGCTTGATAAACACTTGTTCCATCCATATTTATTGTTGCGCCTATGGGCAAAACAAAACTCGCCACTTCCTCATCAACTCCTAGATGCTCCTCTACCCTTTCCAAAGTAACAGGTAAAGTCGCTGCACTAGAACTCGTTGAAAATGCCAGCAATTGAGCGGGTGAAATGCCTTTCATGAAAAAACTAGGACTTTTTTTGGCAAAAACTTTCACCAACAATATATAAATCCCAATCATAATTGCCAGACCAAGCAGCAGTGTGAAAGCGTACATTCCTAAAGCTTGAAACAAATCCAAACTAGGGGACTCAACCACTAAGGCAGCCAACAGTGCGAAAACACCAAATGGAGCGACCAACATTATCAGATCAATTAGTTTTAAAATTACTTCGTTAAACGAATCAAAAAACAACTTAACTGGATTTGATTTCTTCTCTGGTAACAAGATCATTCCAATACCAAAAAATATTGCGAAGAAAATCACTTGCAACATATTTTGATTATTTGTGGTCGCACTAAAAATATTGCTAGGAACCAAGTCGACCAAGGCTTGTAAAGGTCCTGAATCTTTTTGTTCTGCAGCAACCGCCATTTTTGCATTGGCGTTGTCTTCATAAGCAAGCATCAACTCCTTACGAGTTTCTTCTTTTATAGAGCTTCCTGGAGAAATAAGATTGACCAAAACCAATCCAATGGTCACCGCCAACACTGTTGTTGTCAGGTAAAGTCCAATGGTTCTCCCTCCCATTTTTGAGAGTTTAGAAATGTCTTTTAAATCTGAAACCCCTTTGATTAATGAACCTAGAATCAAAGGCATTGCAATGAGTTTTAAGGAATTAATGAAAATAGTTCCAAAGGGTTTGATCCAATCAATAATGAGTTTTGAACCTCCTTCAAATTGGGTGAAAATCGCACCAAATACAACACCTACCAACATTCCAAGCATTATTTTCCAGTGGAGGGCAAGTTTTTTCATGTTTAAGATTTGATGGTTCGATTCAATAGCGTAAAATCAGCTAATACCATCGCGGCCATTGCTTCTACGATAGGTACTGCACGTGGCACTACACAAGGATCGTGTCTTCCCTTTCCTTGCATTTCAACGGATTCTCCTTTATTGTTTATGGTTGTTTGCGATTGCATAATGGTCGCAACGGGTTTAAAAGCTACTCTAAAATAAATGTCCATGCCGTTTGAGATACCACCTTGTACTCCACCCGAGCTATTGGTTTGCGTGGTTCCATCCGCATTGTATAAATCATTGTGTTCGCTTCCTTTGTCTTTAGATCCCTCAAAACCACTGCCATATTCAAAACCTTTAACCGCATTGATTGACAACATCGCTTTTCCCAATTCAGCATGAAGCTTATTAAAAACAGGTTCTCCAAGACCAACAGGAACATTTTGTATCACACAACTGATAACACCACCAACGGTATCACCATCTTTTCTGATTTGCCGAATATAGGCTTCCATCGTTGCTGCAATCTCAGGATCTGGACATCGCACAGGGTTTTTTTCAATTTCAGAAAAGTCTAATTCCTGATAAGGTTTTTTAAGATCAATCTCTCCCACAGAAGAAACATAGGCCGTAAAGCGAATGTCTTTTAAAAACTGTTTCGCTATTGCACCGGCAACAACCCTACTGGCAGTTTCTCGAGCAGAACTTCTACCTCCCACCGCGGTAGTCTCTAAAGCCATATTTTTCATCATAAACCTTATCCGCATGAGAAGGTCGATAGGAATCCTTAATATGATCGTAATCGTGAGATTTTTGATTTGTGTTATAGATCGCAAAGCCAATGGGGACTCCGGTAGTTTTTCCTTCAAAAATTCCGGAAAAGAAAGTAACCTCATCCGGTTCTTTTCTTTGCGTTACAATGGCCGATTGTCCGGGTTTTCTGCGATTTAAATCGTTCTGAATGGCTTCCATGTCCAAAGATATTCCTGAAGGACAACCGTCGATGACTCCGCCAATAGCAGCGCCGTGGGATTCACCAAAAGAGGTGAGTTGAAATAAAGTACCGTATTTGTTTCCTGACATAATTTAATGAAAGTACAAATATAATGGGAAAGTTTTGATTTAAGATTGACCCCTAGCTGTCTTTTATGTCTGAAAGTACAAACCAGCGCTCTGTTTTAACATCAATCTGCTCTGAAATTTCACTCAACTCGATAGAAAGCGTTTTTATTTCTTCAGGATTAAGTGTGGCCGTTGAAAAACGATTCTGTAAGCTGTCCCTACTTTTTTCGAGATTCTTAATTTCTTTTTCTAACTTATTATATTCCTTTTGCTCATTAAAAGAAAGTCCATTTTCACTTTTGTTGGTGGCCTTCCAATCGTTGTTTTGTTTTTTTTGATCTGAGGAAGCATTGTACATTTCCTGAACTGCACTTTCTTCATAGGCACGGTAGTCTGAATAATTTCCTGGAAAATCATCAATCCTACCCTTTCCTTGAAATACAAAAAGGTGATCTACGATTTTATCCATAAAATATCGATCGTGGGAAACCACTATAAGACAACCAGGGAAATCGAGTAAAAAGCTTTCTAACACGTTTAAGGTCAGTATGTCCAGATCATTGGTAGGCTCATCAAGGATTAGAAAATTAGGATTCTGGATTAAAACAGTACAGAGATACAAGCGCTTTCGCTCTCCCCCACTGAGTTTTTCAACAAAATCATATTGTTTTTTTCGATCAAATAAAAAACGTTCCAGCAATTGTTGTGCTGATATTTTCTGCCCTTTTTTAAGCGGTATAAAATCCCCAAATTCACGAATTACCTCAATTACCTTTTGCCCCTCCTTGACCTCAATTCCTTTTTGGGTATAATATCCAAACTTGACGGTTTCTCCTAACACAATTTTACCAGTATCCGGCGCAATTCCTTCCGTAATTAGGTTAAGAAAAGTCGATTTCCCTGTTCCATTTTTACCGATGATACCAATGCGATCATTTCGTTGAAAAGTATAATCATAAGCGTCTAAAATGACTTTATCTTCAAAGGACTTACTCACTTTGTGCATTTCGATCATCTTGCTGCCCAAACGTTCCATATTTATTTCTAACTGAACTTCATGGTCATTTCTTCGTTGTTGTGCTTTTTCCTTTATTATTTTAAAATCCTCAATTCGAGATTTTGATTTTGTAGTTCTCGCTTTTGGCTGACGACGCATCCAATCGAGTTCTTTTTTAAAATGAAGTTTTGTTTTATGGGCTTCCACTTGTTCTTGCGCAATTCGGGCATCTCGTTTTTCTAGATAATAAGAATAATTTCCCTTGTAACTATAAAGTTTACCTTCATCCAACTCAATAATCTCATTGCACACCCTTTCAAGGAAATAACGGTCGTGGGTCACCATCAATAAGGTTATTTTTTCCTTTTTAAAATAATCCTCCAACCATTCAATCATCTCAAGATCAAGGTGGTTTGTGGGTTCATCTAAAATTAACAATTCAGGCTGTTCTAGTAAAACATTACACAGGGCGATGCGCTTTTTTTGACCTCCAGAAAGCGCTCCTACTTTTGCATCCAGACGGTCGAGTTTTAATTTAGAAAGAATTTGTTTGTATTGATTCTCAAAATCCCATGCATCATTTTGGTCCATTGCCTCAAATGCCTTTTGATAAGCTTCTTGATCATCTGGATTTTCAAGGGCGCGATCATAATTGGCAATTATATTTAAAATCTTACTTCCAGATTGTAAAATGGCTTGCTCAACGGTCAATTTCGGATCTAACTTAGGTTCTTGAGGTAAAAAAGAGATTCGGGTATCTTTTCGACAATTTACTGCTCCTTGATCTGGAGTGTCAGTGCCTGCAAGAATTTTCAATATTGAAGTTTTACCACTTCCGTTTTTTGCGATCAAGGCGATTTTTTGATCTTTATTGATCCCGAAAGATATGGGCTCAAAAAGCACCTTTTCGCCGTAAGCTTTTGAAATTCCTTCTACTGAGACTAAGTTCATTGATTGTTGGTCGATAAATTAATGTCCAAAAATAGGCATTAGAAGTATGAGATTTCTTTTGTTTTAGGTTTAATTAAAAAGAAAAATTAAAATGATAAAAATAGTTGATGATGCTTGTTGTGATTTGATGAAGCATCGGCACCTACAATCACAATCCCCAACTTGAATAGATCAACGGACAAAAATACCCTTGGGTCGACAATGATCTCCTTCCAAGCCTTTGTCATCTTAGGACTCCAGTGAATGTCATCAAAAATAAGAATGGCATTTTTTGAATAATTATTTTTAAGCATTTCGAAATACTTAATCGTTGCCTCATAATTGTGATTGCCATCTATAAAGACCAAATCAAATTGAGTATTTGACAGACAAACTTCTTCTAGAACATCGTCATAAAGCCCATGTTTGACTTCAAATTCAACTTGCTGGGATATTTTTGAGAAATGTGTCTCCGCAATTTCACAAAGCTTTTTTACTCCTTCTATTGATATGAATTTCGAATTTATCTTCCCGTCTAAAGCAGCAATGAAATACTGGCCTGAAACCCCTAGATTCGTGCCAATTTCAAGAATATTTTTAATGTTATTGTTTAAGGACAAATAATAATACAGCACAGTCCAAATCTCTGGAGAACCAGCTTTTTTTGATACCTCGGCGACAGAAAAGTGTTGTGCTGAACCTATTTCGTCAAAACTTACTTGGTCATTGTTTTTTTTAAGTTCATTACGGTATTCATTCAACAAATAAAACCTCTCTTTTTCAGAAGGTTTTTGGATGTTTTTTTTTGCCTTTTGAAACGAATCGACAATGGTTTTGGCCGTTACGCTTTCACTTGCAATACGATCAAGTGTTTGGCTTTGTTTTAAATTGCTTAAAACAAAATGTAAATATTTATTTATTTTCTTTTTAATCATTAAATGAAAATTATAAAAATCATGGAACTAAAACAGCATTATTAAGTATTGTAATCGGATGAAATGCTTCTTTTCCTGTACCATCAAGAATTTGATGTCTACAACTCGTCCCATTAGCTACTACACAAGCAGAAGCATCAAGTTTTCGGACTGCTGGAAAAAGTCTTTCTTCTCCAATTTTCTGACTGAACTTCATAGTGCGCCGCTTCATAACCAAATGATCCTGCCATTCCGCAACACCCAGTATTGAGTAGGGTTACTTTGTGATTCTTTGGCAAATTCAATATTTTAAAAGTATCGGCTGGATTCCCGAGTGCTTTTTGATAGCAATGTGCATGAATTTTAAGAACATGCTGTTCCTCATTAAAGGAGTTTTGAGTGATGTTTCCCAATTCCATCTCACTGGACAGAAACTCTTCAATTGCAAAGCAATTGGATGCGAGGGTTTTGGCAGCGGCTTTATCCTCACAAAGCTTTAGATATTCGTCCTTAAAAGTATAAATGGCCGAGGGCTCAATGCCTATTAATGGAGTTTCTTTTGAAATAATTTTCCCATAAATTCTAAGATTTTTTTCAGCGCAAGATTTTGCTTGTTCGAGAAAGCCTTTCGAAATATAACCTCTGCCGCTTTCCGTCGAAGGCAAGTACTCGACTTGATAACCTAGTTTTATGAGTAATTCATAAGCGTCATTTCCAATTTTCACATCAAGATAGTTGGTAAACTCGTCAAAGTAGAGGTAAACTGTTTTAATCACTTTATTAGGGGCTTTCTTTTTCAAACCTCTGTCCAAAGGAGCATAAAGTTTTGGAAGGGAGCGTTGCACTGCAATTCCTAAAGACTTTTTGATGACAGTACTAAGCAGCGGGATTTTAAAAAGTCCGTTCTGAATCGACCTAAACGGATTAAGTACACGGCTTAGTTTTCCATTATAGGCAAACAGTCGGTCGCTTAATGAGGGACTGTGGGTTTTTTGATACTGATAAAGGTATTCTGCTTTGTAAGTAGCAACATCAACACTACTGGGACACTCAGAGGCACAAGCCTTACAGCCAATACAAAGTTCCATAACTTCCGAAAGTTCTTTCGAATCAAAAGGATTGGAGTTTTCTTGGCGGGTCAGAACTTCTCTTAAAACATTCGCACGACCACGTGTCGAATCCTTCTCATTTCTTGTTGCACGATAGCTCGGACAAAGTGTTGCAGCGCTTGTTGTGCTTCGGCAATCTCCCGAACCATTGCACTTTTCTGTCGCTCTGAGCAAGCCTTCATCTTTACTGAAGTCAAGAAATGTTTTTACTAAAGGGGCTTCTTGTCCTAAATCATATCTAAAATTTTCATCCATCGGAAGGGGATCAACAATTTTTCCAGGATTAAAAATTCCACTTGGATCAAATATTGATTTAATCTCTTTAAATATTTTAAAGTTTTTTTCACCCACCATAAGGGGAATAAATTCTGATCTGACAATGCCGTCACCGTGTTCTCCACTAAGCGAACCTTTATATCTTTTGACCAAGCGTGCAACATCAAGAGTGATTTTTTTGAAGTCAACCCGATCTTGTTCTATTTTTAAATTTAACGTTGGGCGCAAGTGCAACTCCCCTGCTCCTGCATGAGCATAATAGATAATCTTTTGGTCATATTGCTCCATTAGCTCAGAAAATTCTGCTATGTAATCAGAAAGACTCTCAAGCGGAACGGCAGTATCTTCGATACATGCAACCGCTTTTTTATCTCCTACAAGATTCCCTAAAAGGCCCAATCCCGCTTTTCTAAGCGTGGCCGAAGCTTCTATCTCCTCACCTCTTAAAACCGAATGGGCATAGGACAACCCGGTCTCATCGATCGTGTTTATAAGTTTTTTAAGGTCATTTTCCAGCTCCTCAGCGTCATCATTCCTTAATTCTAATAGTAGAATTGCTTTGGGATCACCTTGAATAAAAAACCTGTTTTTGGCCTGAGCGATATTGTCTTTAGTACAATCAAGTATGGTTTTGTCCATCATTTCACAAGTGAAAAGACGGTATTGCATGACTGGATATACCGCCGAAAGACATTTGCTTATACTCTCAAAATGAGCAGCTACTAAAACGCCATTTTGAGGCGGAAGAGCTTCTAGTTTTAAGGTAATTGCGGTTGTAAATGCCAATGTCCCCTCACTTCCAGCGAGTAGTTTACTTAAGTTTATGGAAAAATTTTCCGGATCACTCAAACCATCAACCAACGAATCAATTGCATATCCTGTGTTTCGTCTATGGACATTGGCCAATGGAAATTCTTTTATGATTTCTGCTTGTGTCGATTTATCTGACAAGCGTTGAGTTATTTTTTTATAAATCGCTCCTTCTAAATCATTTTGATGTTGCTTTAATATTAAACCTTCTTGATTAAGCTCTTCAAAAACAACTTCAGATCCATCAGATAAAAAACATTCCAATCGAACTGTCTTATCGCGGGTTACTCCGTATTGAATCGATGTCGTCCCGGAAGAGTTATTCCCAACCATTCCGCCAATTGTACATCGGTTGGAAGTAGAGGTGTTAGGACCAAAAAAAAGTTGATGTGGTTTTAAATAATCATTAAGCTCATCTCTTATGATTCCTGGCTCAACAGTAATCAATTTGTTCTTTGGATCAAAGTCAATGATTTTATTCATGTGCTTTGAGACATCAACTACAATGCCTTCTCCAACGCATTGCCCAGCCAAAGAGGTTCCTCCCGATCTTGGAATTAAGCTTAAACGATTGGTTTTTGCAAAATCAACAATTCGTTTGATATCTGATTTGCTCTTTGGGAAACAAACAGCAATGGGGTATTTTTTATAAACCGAGGCATCTGTTGCGTAAAGCTGTTGGTGCAAACGATCTGTTTCAATCGTTCCTTCAAGTTTGTTTTTTATATAGTCGAAATCCATTGATTAACTTTGTGGAATTCAAATATAAGTTATAATCCTAGTTTATTCTGAATCAATTAATAAATAACTCAAAGGGTATATTAATCTTCCAATTCATAAAATTTATTAATTTAGCAATATGATAAAAAATTTTATTACACTAAGTATAATTGCCTTGATAACAAGTTGCTCAGGCACACCAGGAGAGTTTTCAATAAAAGGTATGGCCGACACAAAGGATGGAACGATGATCTATAGGATAGTTGCAGATGCTAATAATCAGCCCATGATTATTGATTCTGTTGCGGTTGCTTCGGGTAAGTTTGAAATGAGTGGAATTGCTGAAACGCCTGACATTCAATTTCTTTCCGTTCAAAGTGTGAATGGAAATTTCCCACTTATTGTTGAATCAGGAACAATCAAAACTTCAATATATAAAGACAGTCTTAGCAGTTCTAGGGCTTATGGTACTGTCTCAAACGATGGTTTTATGACTTATAAAGAAGAAACAAAAATGTTTGTCACTTCGCTCAACGCAATTGGGAAAGACATGCAGCAAGCGCGATTTGCTAAGGATTCTTTGTTATCAGCTGATTTACAAGAGCAGTATGTTGATGTTCAAGATCAAATCAGAGACTATGAGCTAGAATTTATTAAAACTAATGTAGATTCCTACATCTCTCCACTAATTCTAGAGCGGTTCCTTTCGTCTAAGCAAATTTCTAATGATGAGGTAAAAGCATTGTTCGATGGATTTACAGAAAGAATAAAAGCCAGTAAATCTGGTCAAAATATTGCCAAAGTAATTGATGTCCCTGAGGCTCCAGCTCCAGCTAAAATTGGTCAATTGGCACCTGACTTTAATGGTCCTGATCACACAGGAAAAAATTTCATTTTAAAAGAAAATCTGGGTAAAATCACAATTGTTGATTTTTGGGCTTCTTGGTGTCGACCTTGTAGGGTTGAAAACCCTAACTTGGTTAATACCTACAACAAGTTGCATAGCAAAGGACTTGAGATAATAAGTGTTTCGCTTGACAAAGACAAAAAAAGCTGGATCAAAGCCATTGACGACGATGGTCTCAAATGGGATGGACATGTTTCAAATTTGAAATTTTGGAGTGAACCCATTGCAAAACTCTATCAAGTAACTTCTATTCCTGCTACTTTTATCTTGGATGAGAATGGAAAAATAATCGCTAAAAATCTAAGAGGATTAGCGCTTGAACAAAAAATTGAAGAGTTACTCCTTAACTAGTTGTTAAACAGGTTTTTATTATTATAAAATAAATAACCACCAACTGCTATTATTCCTGCTAAAATCAGCAAGGTAAAACTAGATTCTACAATCACGCTTGGTAAAATGACAATGGTCGCCAGAAGCCCTGCAACTGATCCGCCAAAGTGCGCTGTATGTCCAATATCATCTTGCTGTTTTTTCATGCCGTAGAGGGTATATAACATATAACCTGCTGCAAACATATAACCCGGCAAAGGAATGGGGATAATCAATAAAGCCATTTTCATGTTGGGATATAAAAGTACTGCGCTATAAACAATTCCCGAAACTGCTCCACTGGCTCCCACTGCGCTATAATTGTTTTGATTGTTATGAAATTTAAATGAAAGGTAGTTTCCCAATAACAGACTCACCATATAAACCACAATAAACATAACTGCTCCCAAACGATAGACCACTTGATCTCCAAAAAAATAGAGGGTAAACATATTGACAAACAAATGGTGATAATCTGCATGTAAAAACCCAGAACTTACCAGACGGATTTTTTCACCCGCTTTGATGCATCCAATGTGAAATTTAAATTTATTGAAGAATTCCAAGTCTTTAGACCCCTTCATAGAAAAAAGGATGTTTGCAATAATAACAACGGTAACAACAGGAGAAAGTCCTAACATGAAGCTTATAATTTCATTGACAAATATACTATCTTTGCCGAAAACAAACCGTTTTGCATCGACTAACCTATCTTGTTGTTTACCCTTTTATTTATGGGGTTGCTTCCCTGCCCTTTCCTCTACTTTACATGTTGTCTGATTTTCTGTGTTTTGTGATGTACGATATTTTTGGATACAGAAAAAAAGTAGTTAGAAAGAACCTGATGCTTGTCTTTCCTGAAAAGGATAACAAATGGTATAAAAAGATAGAACGGAAATTTTATCATCACATGTGTGATATTATGCTCGAGACCATAAAATCTTTTAAAATCTCTGAAGAAGAGATGAAAAAACGATTTAAAATAAAAAACATTGAAGCCTTAAAGCAGTTTGAAGAAAAAGACAGGAGTGTTATCGTTATGTGTGGGCATTATGCCAGTTGGGAATGGATGATGTCATTAGGATATCACTTAAAACACAAGGGACATGGCATTTACACCCCGTTAATCAATGAGCACTTCGATCGATTGGTTAAACGTATAAGAAAGAGACACAATGCCTATGTGATTTCTAGGTATGAGGCTTTGGACACTATTCGCAAACATGATAAAAACAATGAGCGAGGAATTTACGGGTTTGCCAGCGATCAATCTCCACAACCCAAACCAAAATCTTATTGGCGAAAATTCTTAGGGGTTAAAGTTCCTGTTTTCTTAGGCGCGGAACTTTTAGCAAGAGAACTAAATTTTGCAATTGTTTTTGCAGAAATAAACAGGGTTAAAAGGGGGCATTATGAGACAGAATTTAAAGTTTTAACAGAAAATCCAAAAGCAACAAAACCTAACGAAATTACTGATCTTTTTACAGATTGGGTTGAAGCACAAGTTTATAGTGACCCCTCTCAATACCTTTGGTCTCACAACCGGTTCAAACACAGCCACCTCGCTCCGAAAGATTAGGAGTTAGTTTCGATTTCTTCCAAAAATCGTTTTGCTAAATCGTCCGATTCGACTTGAGAAGGAGCTTCCGTATATACCCTGATGATTGGTTCCGTATTAGATTTTCGCAAGTGTACCCATGAGTTATCAAATTCTATTTTAACCCCGTCAATCGCTATTGGATTTTGTTTTGAATAATTTTCTTTCATTCTAATAAGCAAACCATCCACATCCCTTTTTAGATCTAGGTTTACTTTTGCTTTGCTCATAAAATAGGCAGGATAAGAACTTCTTAATTCAGAAACTTTAAGCTGATTTTCACTCAATAAAGAAAGGAAAATTGCAATTCCAACCAAGGCGTCTCTTCCATAATGAAGCTCGGGATAGATAATTCCTCCATTTCCTTCCCCCCCGATAACAGCGTTGACTTCTTTCATTTTTTCAACAACGTTTACTTCCCCAACTGCACTGGCGTGATAGGTTCCTCCTGTGTTTGCTGGTTATATCAGCAAGTGCTCTGGTTGAAGATAGATTAGAGACCGTATTGCCTGATTCTTTTTGATAAAACATAATCAGCACATGCGACTAGGGTATATTCCTCACCAAACATCTCTCCTTTTTCGTCAACAAAAGCAAGACGATCGACATCCGGATCAACCACAATACCAAAATCTGCTTTGTGAGAAAGCACTTGATTGCAAAGTTCCCCCAAATGTTCTTTTAAGGGTTCTGGATTGTGAGGGAAGTTACCGTCAGGGGTACAATACAATTCAACCACTTCAACGTTTAATTCTTTAAGCAACTTGGGTAATGCAATCCCCCCAGTTGAATTGACAGCATCAACAACCACTTTAAACTTTGCCTTCTCTTATTTTTTCTAATTGAATTATTTTTGAGGGCTAGAACTTGTTCAATATGACTTTCAATGGCGTTTGAAACTGGTGTAATTTTACCCAATTCATCAACACTTGCATAATTAAAATCTTTACTTTTTGCAATCTCAAGAATCTTCATACCCGAATTTGCGTTTAGGAATTCTCCCTTATTATTTAATAATTTAAGCGCATTCCATTGCTTTGGGTTGTGAGAAGCAGTTATAATGATTCCTCCTTGCGCTTTTAGCTCAACAACCGACATTTCAACTGTAGGTGTCGTAGAAAGGCCTAAGTCGATTACATCAATTCCCATTCCAACCAAGGTTTCATTGACCAAACTTTGAACCATTTTACCTGAAATCCGAGCATCTCTGCCCACAACTACGGTATAATGGTCGGCTGTAACATTTGATTTTAACCATGAAGCATAGGCCGAAGCAAATAAAACAGTATCTAATGGCGTAAGATTGTCTTGTGTTTTACCGCCAATCGTTCCGCGGATTCCTGAAATAGATTTTATTAATGTCATGTGGGGTTAAAGATAAAAATTTTATTGAATTTTAATTATAAAAATATAAGGTTTTTATAAATTAAGTCTAATGATATGAATATTAATTTATATTGGGCTTAAACACCAAAAAACGCAATGAATTATCTTGCTCATGTTTATTTATCTGGAAGTAATCCTGAATTGGCTGTGGGAAATTTTATCGCCGACAGTATTAAGGGAAAACAATACCTAGACTACCCTCCCATGATGCATAAAGGAATTTTATTGCACCGATCCATTGATGACTTTACGGATAAGCATGTCATATTTAAGAAACATGTTTCTCTTCTTTTTCTAAGATGACAGGCACTACAGCCGGGTAATTGTGGACATGTATTACGATCACTTCTTGGCGTTGTATTGGGACAATTATCACAGCGACTCCTTGGAAGAATTTAGCTTGAGTTTTTATCAAACTCTAGAAGAAATGCAAGACTTATTTCCTGATTCAATTAAAAGAGTGATTCCAATCATCTCAAAATACAATTGGTTTTTGTCCTACAGAACCCTTTCTGGTCTTGAAAACATCCTCTTACAAATGTCCAAGCGAACAAAATTCAAATCAGATCTTCACCATTCAATTGAGGAACTTGAATTGCATTATGATCTAATCAAAGCTGATTTTTTCATCTTTTTCGATGCGCTTGAAAATTTTGTAAAAAACAAACTTGAAGCTTTATACTAGACTTAAAACTAAAAGACATTGATTCGGAGTAAATAGTCGATCTAAAGTGTTATTTTTGCAAAATTGACTATGGAGAAAACAGGGAACAACACAATTGAAATACAAGGAGCAAGAGTTCACAATCTTAAAGACGTTTCGCTTCAAATACCTAGAGATAAATTAGTAGTTATCACAGGGCTTTCTGGAAGCGGAAAATCATCATTGGCTTTTGACACTATTTATGCTGAAGGACAAAGGCGCTACATGGAAACATTTTCGGCCTATGTAAGGCAGTTCCTAGGCAATCTAGAGCGTCCAGACGTAGACAAAATCGACGGACTCTCACCTGTAGTTGCCATTGAACAAAAAACCACCTCCAAAAGCCCACGTTCGACTGTAGGAACCATCACAGAACTTTATGATTATGTCCGTTTGCTTTTTGCAAGGGTCGGAACAGCTTATAGCTATATTTCCAATCAAAAAATGGTGAATTATAATGATGAGCAAATTCTTGAATTAATTAAAAGCGAATATTCCGATAAAAAAATAATGTTGTTGTCCCCATTAATCAAATCTAGAAAGGGACATTATCGCGAGTTGTTTGATTCGCTCTCAAGACAAGGCTTTTTGAGAGTTCGCATAGATGGGGTTTTAAAGGACCTTAAGCCGGGAATGAAACTGGATCGTTATAAAACTCACGACATTGAGTTGGTAATCGACCGAATTCAGGTTAAGGATAATGAAACAGATCGCAATCGGTTGAGTGAGTCGATTAAAACCGCCATGCTTTATGGGGAAGATTCGTTACTGTTGATTGATATGGAAACGGAAAAGTTTCGTTATTTAAGTCGAAATCTGATGTGTCCTACATCGGGGATTTCCTATTCAATGCCAGAACCAAATTCCTTTTCATTTAATTCCCCAAAGGGAATGTGTAAAAATTGTAGGGGAATTGGAAACCAACATGTTATAAACCCAAAAAAGATCATTCCAGACGAAAATATTTCGATCGATAAGGGAGGAATTGTTCCTTTGGGAGAAAAGAAAAGTAATTGGGGATTTAAGCAGATGGAAATCATCGCAAAACGATATGATTTTTTACTTTCTGATCCTATCAATAAAATTCCTGAAGAAGCTCTAGAGATTATTCTACGTGGTGGAAACGAGAAGTTTTCTGTTGCTTCAAAAACACTCGGAATTACCAGAGATTATAAAATAGATTATGAAGGAATAGAAAACTTCATCGCCAATCAATACGAACAAAATGAAAGTTCTGTCATTAAGCGATGGGCGCTTTCATTTATGGATGAAAAAAAGTGTCTTGTTTGTGAAGGATCACGCCTAAACAAAGATGCGCTCTATTTTAGAATAAACAAGAAAAATATTTCCGAAGTAAGCGCTTTTGATCTCGGTGAATTGTATGATTGGTTTGATAAAATCGAAAGTAAAATAAACAAGAAGGAATTTAAGATTGCTAATGAAATTATTAAAGAAATTAAAAATAGACTTCAATTTTTATTAGATGTTGGACTCAATTATCTTTCACTTAACCGATCCTCAAAATCCC
Organism: uncultured Flavobacteriaceae bacterium; assembly: GCA_905182575.1. Taxonomy (GTDB): domain Bacteria; phylum Bacteroidota; class Bacteroidia; order Flavobacteriales; family Flavobacteriaceae; genus UBA8316. The sequence goes on from CAJJCA010000025.1 coordinate 37,659, forward strand.
TTTCGGGAGGTGAAGCGCAAAGAATAAGGCTTGCTACACAAATTGGATCTAAACTAGTGGGTGTGCTATATATTTTGGATGAGCCGAGTATTGGCTTGCATCAAAGAGATAACGAGCGTTTGATTAATTCATTGACCGCTTTGAGGGATATTGGAAATTCAGTCATTGTCGTTGAACATGATAAGGAAATGATTCTAAAGGCTGATCATGTGATCGACATTGGACCCATGGCTGGTAAAAATGGTGGGGAGATTATCTCCGAAGGAACTCCTGAGATGCTTAAAAAAGCAAAAACGTTGACTGCACAATACCTCAACGAAGAAAAGTTTATTGAAGTTCCTAAAATCCGAAGAAAAGGAAATGGCCAAATTTTGAGGTTGGAGGGCTGCACTGGAAATAACTTAAAGAACATCAGTGTCGATTTCCCATTGGGAATGATGATTGGTGTTACAGGAGTTTCGGGAAGCGGAAAATCCACATTAATTAATGAAACCCTCTACCCCATTCTGAACGAATACATCTACAATGCCGTTAAAATCCCAATGCCCTATAAAAAGATTGAGGGATTAAAGAACTTAGATAAAGTTGTCGATGTAAATCAATCTCCCATTGGAAGAACACCAAGGAGTAATCCTGCAACTTATTGTGGGGTGTTTAGTGAAATAAGAACCCTTTTTACGCTGACCCCTGAATCTCAAATTAGAGGATACAAACCGGGAAGATTTAGTTTTAATGTAACTGGAGGAAGATGTGAAACCTGTCAAGGAGGAGGAATGAAAGTGATTGAAATGAATTTTCTTCCTGATGTTCACGTAGAATGCGAGACCTGTAATGGTAAGCGTTTTAATAGAGAAACGCTTGAAATTAGGTACAAAGGGAAATCAATTTCGGATGTCTTAGAGATGACCATAAATCAAGCTTGTGAGTTTTTTGAAAGTATTCCTAAAATTTATAGAAAACTAAAAACCATACAAGATGTTGGTCTTGGTTACATCGCTTTAGGGCAATCCTCAACGACCCTTTCAGGAGGAGAGGCGCAAAGAATTAAATTGGCAACATTTTTATCGAAAAAAGACACAGGTCAAACCATCTATATTTTAGATGAGCCCACGACAGGGCTTCATTTTGAGGATGTGCGCGTCTTGTTAGAAGTGCTCAATCAATTGGTAGGAAAAGGAAATACGGTCTTGATCATAGAACACAACATGGATGTCATCAAACATGTAGACTACTTGATTGACATTGGACCTGAAGGGGGGCGTTACGGAGGACTCGTCGTGGGACAGGGAACTCCAGAAGAATTAATTAAAATTAAAAACAGTTATACTGGAAAATACTTAGAAAAAGAACTTAAATAAAATCCCAAATGAACTTATCTGAAAACAAAACTAAAAACTGGAATGAAGTAAAAGCCAATGACTCCTGGGCTTTATTTAAAATAATGGGGGAATTCGTCAATGGATACGAAAAAATGAGTGCCATTGGACCCTGCATTTCTGTTTTTGGATCTGCACGAACAGCCCCAGACCATCCACAATACAAACTAGCCGTTGAGATTTCAGAAGCTATCGTAGAATCGGGATTAGGCGTCATCACTGGTGGTGGACCAGGAATCATGGAGGCTGCAAACAAAGGAGCCAGAAATGCAGGAGGAACCTCGGTTGGCCTAAACATCAACCTTCCTTTCGAACAAAAACATAACGAGTTCATTGATCAAGATAAATTGATGAATTTTGAGTATTTTTTTGTTAGAAAAGTAATGTTTATAAAATACTCCCAAGGTTTTGTGGTTATGCCAGGAGGCTTAGGAACTCTTGATGAACTTTTCGAAGCACTTACCTTGATTCAAACAAAAAAAATAAAACGATTCCCCATCCTCCTCGTCGGAAAAGAGTTTTGGTCTGGAATGATAGGATGGATTAAAGACGTGCTTTTAAGGGAAAACAAAATCAACCCTGAAGATCTTGATCTTGTAAAAGTGGTAGACACGAAAGATGAGGTTATTGAATGTCTGGAAGAGTTTTATAAAAAAGAATACTTTAGACCTAATTTTTAAAGCGTAAACTATTAAAAAGAAGTTACTGTTCTTAATTGCCTTTTGCATAGGAATTTATTCTTTTGCTCAGGATTCTATTGATTATAAAATCAATGGAGAAATTGATTTTGAAAATAATAAAATTCAAATTCACCAAAATCTATCTTTCACAAATCCTGCTTTAAAGCCACTTGATACCATTTTCCTTACAGATTGGGCGAATTCGTTTTCTAGTAAAAAAACACCCTTGGCCAAAAGAGCAGTTGAAGAATATGATCGGAAAATTCACATTTCCAATAAAAAGAAACTTGGTTATACCGAAATAATCGCCATTAGTGCCTCAGGCGAAGAATTAGCTTGGGAGAGACTGAATGACCAGCAAGACATTATTAGGATTGTTTTGAAGCGTCCATTAGGGGTTGGACAACGAATAAAACTGAACCTTGATTACCTTATAAAGCTACCAGATGCAAGGTTTACTGGATATGGGCGGGACAACGACCAAATAAACCTTAGGTATTGGAACCTATCGCTTAGTCCATTCTTCAACGAAGAATGGCATAATTACAGCAACATAAATATTACTGATTACAGCATTCAACATGCAAACTATGAGGTGCAATTTACTTCAAACAAAAAACTGAATATTTTTAGTAATTTAAATAATATTGATTCAAAAAATGAAAATCATTTTCATTTTTCAGGAACTCAAAAAAAAGAAGCAGAATTCGTAATCACCGCTGAGGATCAATTTGAAACTTTCTTAATTAATGATCAAAAAATAATAGAAACCAATTTCTTCTTGGGATTCGATGATAAGCAGGAGGTGCAAAAGACCCTAGAGAAGATTGATGGCTTTGTTTCAAGTTTAATTGGAAAGGAACAAGACGGTAAAACATTAGTTCCGCTTCGGACTTATTCAAATAATCCTTTTTATGGATTAAATGATTTACCAAAAATTCTGAGCCCCTTTGAAAAAGATTTTTTATCAGAAATTAGTTTTTTAAAAACTTATTTACACCATTACCTCAATCAGAGTATTAGTGTTGACTTAAGAGAAAAGCATTGGTTAATTGGAGGCTTGCAAACCTATCTGATCATAAAGTATATAGAGAAATTCTATCCCAATAAAAAATATTTAGGACGGATTGCTGACTTTAAACTTTTGAAGGGATACGTGTTTTCTGATTTAAAATTCAATGAAGGGTTTATCTTCTACTCTGAATTTATGGTTCGAAACAACCTTCATCAGTCAGACTTTACCTCAAAAGAGCAATTGATAAAATTTAATGAAAAAATTGCTTCCCCCTACCACGTCGCCATCGGGTTTCGGTTTTTAGAAGAATACATTGGTACGGAGGTCATGAAAACAGCAATTAAGGAATACATCAAAACTTCCAATGCTGAGACTGATTTTATCAAAATCATAAAAAGCAAAACTGAGAAAGACATAAATTGGTTTGACAAAACTTATTTAAGTAGCAGAAAGGCAATGGATTTTTCCATTGAAAAAGTGACAAAAGTAAACGACAGCTTAAAAATTGATGTTTTAAGTAAAAACGGGAGTAAAATTCCGTTTTTAATCAGCCAAGTTAAAAAAGACAGTTTATTAGATTTAAAATGGCATGAATCCAAAGGTGAAATTACTCAAATCACAGTAAAAAACCTGTCTGGAGATTATGTAGCCTTAAACCCAGAATTTAGATTGCCGGAAACCAATTCGAGGAATAATTGGAGGTTCATGAAGAATAAAGTCAATTTTAAACCCATTCATTTTAGTTTATTTAAAGATTATGAAACTCCAAAAAAAACACAATTGTTTTTTATGCCTGATATAAATTACAGTCTTTATGATGGCATAGTAATCGGATCAAAATTTTATAATAAAGGGGTTACATTTAATAAATTAAATTTAGAATTAAAGCCGCTTTATTCATCAGAAGAAAACACTTTGGTTGGAAGTTTTGGAGGTTCCTATGTCTTTCAGAATGAGGAAAAAAGGAATTTCAGAACTCAAATAAACATCTCTGCAAGTAGCTATTTTTATGATAAAAAATTACGTTATCAAATTCTGGTCCCAGGGATCGCTTTTTATTTTAGAACTCCTGATTTAAGATCTAACAAAAGGCATTATTTAAGTTTGTTTTATTACGATGTCGAAAGGGAGGGATCAATCGATGCGGATCCTAATTATAAAATATTCAATTTTAGACATAATTTTACAAACAGAAATGCGATCTATGATTTTAAGACAGAAAGTAGTTTTCAGGTCTCAGATCAGTTTGGAAAGGTTGATTTTACAGCTGAATTAAGAAAACTCCTCACCAACGGAAGACAACTGGGAATTAGGTTTTTTGCCGGTAAATTCTTGTGGCATGATCAAATTTCAACTAAATTTTTTGATTTTAATTCTCGTGCGTCCCAAAGACTATCTGTTTAGATACAATTATTTTGGTAGGTCAGAAAATGATGGGATTTTTAGTCAACAAATAGTAATGGCAGAAGGAGGGTTTAAATCAATTCACAATCCCAGTTCTGCAAACGACTACCTGCTCTCCACCAATCTAACTTTGGGGGTTTGGAAATGGGTTGAAGTCTATGCAGATATTGGTTTGGTGAAAAATAAAAATACTAAAGCAAAATCATTTTTTAGTTCTGGAATTCGATTGAATATGGTTCCTGATTATTTGGAAATCTTTTTTCCTGTTTACGGATCTGATGGATTTGCATTCGATGAAACTCCCTATGAGCAAAAAATCAGATTTATCCTTACTTTAAGCTCTAATAAATTATTTACGTTGTTTTCCCGAAAATGGTTTTAAACCCACTGGTGAATAGGGAAACAAATAGTCTAGTGAGAATACTTTATTAGTCCTGTTAAAATTTTGTATTTTTGCACAGCGAAATGGAAAATGAAATTAAAGAAAATCTTATTGTCTTAAGTCAAAATGAATACAAAAATCGTGTTCTAAAAGACTTTAGAATTATTTCACTAAGTCGTATCTGTAGTGTTCTAGGTAGACGCGAGGTGCTTACTGGAAAGGGGAAGTTTGGTATTTTTGGAGACGGAAAAGAGGTTGCGCAGATTGCCTTAAACCACTTTTTCAATAAAGGTGATTTTCGATCTGGATATTATCGCGATCAAACTTTCATGATCGCACAGGGTTTTTTAAGTCCGCAACAACTATTCGCAGCGCTTTATGCACATCCTGATATTGATCATGAGCCCATGTCAGCCGGAAGGCAAATGGGAGCACATTTTTCCACGACACTTGTTAATGAAAAAGGAGAATGGCTCGATCAAATTAATTTAAAAAACCACATTTCTGATATTTCGCCAACTGCTGGTCAAATTCCTCGCTTGGTTGGACTTGCTCAGGCCTCTAAAATCTATCGATCACTAAAAATAGACGGAAGTAAGAAGTTTTCAAAAAATGGAAATGAAATTGCTTGGGGTACTATCGGAAATGCCAGTACCAGTGAGGGAATGTTTTTTGAGGGAATCAATGCCGCGGGAGTTCTTCAAATCCCCATGGTAATTAGTGTTTGGGATGATGGTTATGGCATTTCAGTTGAAAACAAACAACACACTGTTAAAGAAAGTATTTCAGCGGCACTAGATGGTTTTAGAGCTTCTGAAGAAAGTAATGGAATTGAAATTCTAACCGTCAACGGTTGGGATTATCCTGCACTAATCAAAATCTATTCTTATGCTGCCAAAATAGCAAGAGAAAAACACACCCCTGTTTTAGTTCACGTCTTAGAGCTTACACAACCGCTAGGTCATTCTAGTAGTGGTTCGCATGAAAGGTATAAGTCAAAAGAAAGACTTAATTGGGAGAAAGAAAATGACTGTAACGTGAAAATGAGAGAATGGATACTTTCTAACGGAATCGCCACAGAAAAGGATCTTAAATTAATTGAAAAAGAAGTAACGGAAGAAGTTCGCTCGGCCAGACTTAGGGCTTGGAGTGAATATCAAGCGCCGATTATTATAATAAAAAAAGAAGTTAATGTTTTTTTAGATCAATTTTTATCACAATCTAACAACGATGTTGCGTTGAAAATGATCCGTAAAAATCTTAATGAAAAGACAGAGTTATTTTATCATGATATTGTTTCTGCCGCAAGACAGTCTCTTCCTCTTCTGATTAGGAATAAATTAAACAATACAAATGACTTTAAGCGTTGGTTAAAAAATTTAAAGGCAAACCTTCAGGATAAATTTTCATCTCATCTTTACAGCGAAGGGACTAATGGAACCTCGCATGTTGTTTCTTCAAAACCAATCTACGAAAAAGACGCACCACTTATCGACGGTCGAGTCATTTTGCGAGATAACTTTGACAAACTCCTTGAAAAATATGATCGCCTGATTATTTTCGGAGAAGACAGCGGTAAAATTGGAGGGGTAAATCAGGGATTAGAAGGGTTACAAGAAAAATACAACGACATTCGAGTTGCGGACACAGGAATCCGTGAAGCAACCATTGTGGGGCAAGGAATAGGCATGGCTTTAAGAGGATTAAGACCAATTGCTGAAATTCAATATTTAGATTATATTCTTTATTGTATTCACACCTTGAGTGATGATTTGGCTTCCCTCAGCTACAGAACCAAAGGAAGACAATTGGCGCCTCTAATCATCCGCACACGTGGACACCGCCTTGAAGGAATTTGGCATTCGGGTTCCCCAATGGCTGCAATGATTCATTTGCTAAGAGGAATCCATATTGTTGTTCCTAGAAATATGACGCAAGCTGCTGGTTTTTACAATACCCTAATGAGAGCCAATCAACCTGCCATTGTTGTTGAATCGCTAAATGGTTATAGATTAAAAGAAAAAATGCCATCCAATTTGGGTGATTTTTGCCTTCCTGTTGGAGAGGTTGAACTATTAAAAACGGGAAAAGACATCACCTTAGTTTCTTATGGTTCCACACTCAGAATGGTTCATAAGGTGGCCCAAAAATTAATGGGTTATGATATTGATGCTGAAGTCATCGATATACAAACACTCATTCCTTTTGACTTGGAGGGTGCGATCAAAGAAAGCATTGCCAAAACGAATAAGCTTCTGATCATTGACGAAGACATGCCAGGTGGTGGCGCTGCTTATATTTTACAACAACTCCTAGAAAATCAAAAAATATACCCACTTCTGGACAGTGAACCTCAATTGTTATCGGCTAAAGAACATCGAACTGCTTATGCCGAAGACGGTGATTACTTCTCAAAACCTTCTGAAGATGATGTTTTTGAAAAGGTTTATGGCTTAATGCATGAATCAAACCCCAATAAATATCCGGCCATTTAATTAAGCTGCAAAGATCTTAATGATCATGTCTTGCAAAACGCCCTGATGATTAATGGTTTTAACCCCAACTCCTTTACTTTTAAGATCTGCTTCTAGTATAAAAGTAAGCGCCCGACTCGATTGTTTCATGTTAAAGAACCTGCTAGCTTGTTCATAATCCTTAACGAAAAATGGATTAACACCCAACACAGATGCAGCACTCTTTTTATCTGAAAGACCATGAAACATAAGTAATCGTCTGAAAAAAGTATACATCCCCCCTATTGTAAGCACCAAAGGATGGCTCTTTGGATTTTCCGCCATGTATTTAATGATCGTTGCACATTTTGAAAAATCACGAATTCCAAGGGCTTTGTACAACTCAAAATTATTATAATCCTTACTAAACCCAACATGCTTTTCAATCAATTCAGGGGTGATTAGCGTGCCTTCGGGAAGAATGATTTTAAGCTTTTCAATTTCATTTTGGATTTTGTTTAAATCATTTCCCAAAGCCTCCTCAAGTAACTGTAGTCCACGCTCATCTACTTTGAGAATCATCAATTGAATTCTTTTTTTAATCCATGGCCCTATTTGATTGTCATACAATTTTTTGGACTCTAGTATTTCGCCAAAATTATTTGCTGCCTTATATAACTTTTTGCGCTTGTCAAATGCTTTGTGCTTGTAACAAAGTACCAGTATTGTTTTGGACTGAAAGTTGGACAAATAATCCGCTATTAAATCCAAAGAACGATCCATATGCTGTGCCTCTCGAACCACAACCAAATGGTAGGGAGCTAGCATCGGGAAACGCTTTGCAGTCTCAACCACTTGTGAGGCATCTACGTCTTTACCGTAGAAAAGAGAATAGTCAAACGATTTAGAGGATTCATCAATCAGACGATCTGTCAACAAAGCTTCAACTTGGTCGATAAAATAAGCCTCAGTTCCAGAGAGTAAATAAAATGGCGCATAATCTCCTTTGGAAATTGTGGACATTAACTGCTTAAATTCGCGCATCTTAAAAAATTATATGCAATTTTGTAATATGGAAAAATTAAATTTTCCCGATTATTTATTTTCGCTTAAAAGTAAGGAAAATAAACCCTACATTTTTGATGTCATTCGAAAAAAATGGTTGGTTCTTACTCCTGAAGAATGGGTGAGACAGCACTGCGTTCATTTACTGATCAATGATAAGAATCATCCCGCATCTCTTATTCAAGTTGAAAAAACCATTGAAGTAAATCAGACTAAAAAGCGCTATGATCTAATTGCTTATAACAAAAACAAAGAAGTTGAAATTCTTGTAGAGTGCAAGTCGCCTGCGGTTACGATCACTCAGAAAACCTTTGATCAAATCGCACAATATAACTTTACTTTAAAAAGTAAATATCTTATGATCACCAATGGAATAAAACATTATTATTGCCAAATGGATTTTGATAAAAAAAGCTATACCTTCTTAAAGGAACTTCCCCAATAATGAAAAAATAATAAAAATGAGAGTGGCAATTGTAATATTAAATTGGAATGGTGAAGCACTTTTGCGCCGTTTTTTACCCGCAGTGGTAAATAACTCCCCAGAAGCAACGATCCATGTCATTGACAATAACTCCTACGATGGTTCAATGCGTTACAATGTTCAAATCCTATAGCAGAACCAGATTTTATTAAACCAAAATCATGGATATGCTAGGGGGTATAATGAAGGTTTGAAAGAAATCGACGCCGATTTGGTTTGTTTGTTAAACAATGACATAAAAGTACAATCTGGATGGATGCCGCCTGTAATTGATCATTTTATAAAAAACGAAAACACGGTTATTGCCCAACCCCACCTGATGGATTTAAATAATCCAAATAAATTTGAATATGCCGGAGCAGCCGGTGGATATATCGATCGTTTGGGCTATCCCTATTGCAGAGGGCGCATATTTAAAGAGCTCGAAGAAGATGATGGGCAATTTGATACAGATAAAAAAATATTTTGGGCCAGTGGCGCATGCTTTTTTATTCGATTGCAAGAATTTAGGTCATTGGGAGGGTTTGACGCAAACTTTTTTGCACATCAAGAAGAAATAGACTTGTGTTGGCGTGCGTTCAATGAAGGGTTTGAAACAATGTCTATTTCGACTTCAAAGGTTTATCATTTGGGTGGAGGAACATTGCGTCCTTCCTATCAGAAGAGCTTTTTAAACTTTAGAAACTCATTATTTTTACTCTATAAAAATTTACCTGAAAAAGTATTTTTTAGAATATTCGAACGAATGATTTGGGATGGTGTAGCTGTTTTTTATTTTTTAATAAAACTTGAATTTAGATTATTTTAAGAATTTATATTATTTTAAGAATTTATATTATTTTAAGAATTTATATTATTTTAAGAATTTATATTATTTTAAGAATTTATATTATTTTAAGAATTTATATTATTTTAAGAATTTATATTATTTTAAGAATTTATATTATTTTAAGAATTTATATTATTTTAAGAATTTATATTATTTTAAGAATTTATATTATTTTAAGAATTTATATTATTTTAAGAATTTATATTATTTGTACTTCCATTCTCTATCACAAAAAAAGTATGCTGAACTAGAAACATTACAGCAAAACACTAAAGAATTACTTGATTCTGCTACCGTAAAACTTAACACTTGTAACGAAGAAAAAGAAGCTTGTGATGCAAGTCTTGCTTCGATTCAAGAACAAGTAAAGTTTTTGAAAGCAAACAATCAAGATTTAATCAACAACATCGGAAACCTCACAACACTTTCTCAAAAAGGTGCTGAAAATCTTGAAATGTCTCTTGAGAGCATGAAAGAAAAAGATGTACGTATCCAACGCATGCAAGATGCTGTTACTAAGAAAGATTCTGTTACGCTTGCTCTAGTTACAAGCCTGAAAGGTGTATTAGGAAACTTGAGTGATGATGACATCCAAATCAATGTAGAAAAAGGTGTTGTTTATGTTTCAATTTCTGATAAATTACTTTTCAGAAGCGGAAGCTACACGGTTACAAAACAAGCAAAAGATGTCTTAGGAAAAGTGGCAAAGGTCGTAAATGACAAGCCTGAACTTGAATTTATGGTTGAAGGTCACACTGACAACGTTCCAATCAAATCTGATGGAATCGTAGACAACTGGGATCTTTCTGTAAAGAGAGCCACAGCTGTTGTTCGTATTCTTGAAAAAGACTTTGATGTAGCTCCTGCTCGTATGACTGCTGCTGGTAGAAGTTACTATGCACCATTGATGGAGAATGATTCTCCTTCAAACAGAGCTAAAAACAGAAGAACTCGTATTGTTGTTCTTCCTAAATTAGATCAGTTTTACGATCTAATCGAACAAGGAATGAAAGCTGCTAAATAGTTTTATCCTATACTTTATATATAAAAAAGCTGCCTTTTTAAGGTAGCTTTTTTTTTAGATTAAACTCATGTCTCCCTTACCTTCTCTTTCTATCTTAACCTCTACTTCACAAAGGTTTACGATGGTTGAGGGAATATTCCCCCCAAAACCACAGTCCATCATCAAATCAATTTTACTTTCCCAGTTTTCGAAAATCTCATCCGGATCAGTAGTATAATCAATGATCTTATCTGCATCATGAATAGAGGTTGTAATCAATGGGGCTTCTAAAAGCTCCAACAGCGCCAAGAGAATCGGGTGGTCTGAGATTCTTATTCCAATTGTACTTTTCTTCTCAAAAGGCTTTGAAAGTTTAACGGAGGGCAACAAAAAGGTATATGGACCAGGAAGACATCTTTTTAAAATCTTAAAATTGGAATTACTTATGGGTTTGGTATATTTTGCCAATTCAGTCTAAGAATAAAACTAAAAGAAGCCTTTTCTAATTTAACTTCTTTAATTTGTGCCAATCGATTAAGGGTTTTAATTTGGTTGCTAAGGCATCCCAACGCATATACCGTATCAGTAGGATAAATAATCAAACCTCCTTTGTTGAGGACAGCTGCTACTTGTTTAAGCAGCTTTAGATTTGGATTTGAGTTATAAAAAGTTAATACTTCAGCCATTATTGATTTAAAATCTTAAGTTTGGCAAAGCGCAATAGCAGGTTCTTCACCCCTATTCCCCTGAATTCAATGGCTGCTTTCTTATCATTTCCCTTTCCTTCAATTTGCATTACTTTTCCTTTACCAAACCGGCCATGCTCTACCATCATTCCTTCGGTTAGGTTTAACAATTCAGTTGTGGGGGGAGCAGAAGCACTACTTTCAGCGCTGTTTAACTTCCTGAGTTTTCCCAATTGATTTTGACTGGGCGAAGTGTTTACTTTTGTAGGACTCGTTTTAGGCTTTGGTTTTGCCTTATATTGATAACTGTTTGAAGAAGGAGTGTCATCAAATATACCTTTGTTTAAAAGGGGTTTAAAAACATAATCATCTTTAGGAATATCAAACTCTAAATATTTAGAATCCATTTCTTCAATAAACCGACTAGGCTCTGCATCTATTAATTTCCCCCAACGGTAACGGTTCTGTGTATAGGTGACAACCGCATGTTCCTCAGCCCGCGTAAGTGCGACATAAAAAAGTCTTCTTTCTTCTTCCAATTCACTCCGGGTATTCATGCTCATGGCGGAAGGAAACAAATCTTCTTCCAACCCAACAACAAAAACAACTGGAAACTCCAATCCTTTGGCCAAGTGAATCGTCATCAGAGAGACCTGATCAGCATTGGGATCTTTCTCATTGTCAAAATCAGTAGCCAAAGCTACGTCTTCTAAAAACTCTGAAAGCACTCCACTCGCATCAGCAATTTCAATTTGACCTTCAACAAAATCCCTAATTCCATTGAGTAATTCTTCAATGTTCTCAACTTTTGAAACAGCCTCGGGGGTTCCTTCTTTTTTTAGCTCTTGAACCATTCCAGTTTTCTTTGTGACAAGGTCAGCAATCTCAAAGGCATTCAATCGGTCATTTTCAATTTGAAGTGTTTTGATGGTGGTGATAAAGTTAACCAGTTTGGTCAGTGTACCTCCATTTAAGGGTAGGTTGATTTTAGCCGCATTCTCAATGGTTTCATAAAGAGAAAGATTATTTTCTTTGGCACCAATCAACAGTTTATCAATCGTTGTCTGCCCAATTCCTCGCGCAGGATAATTGATAATTCTTTTTAAACTTTCTTCATCTTTGGGATTAATAATTACCCTTAAATAAGCCAGTAAATCTTTGATCTCTCTTCGCTGGTAGAAAGATACTCCACCAAAAACTCGATAGGGAATATCACGCTTTCGTGAGGGCGTCCTCCATAGCTCTTGACTGAGCATTGGTTCTATATAGAATTGCGAAATCGCTATTTTTTCTTTGATCCTGCATTTTCCACTCAAAAATTGTAGCTGCAACCTCTCGGCCTTCATCAGCATCTGTTGCGCAGCGTTTAACTTTGATTTTACTTCCCTCCACATTAGAGGTCCAAACTACTTTGTCTATTTTGGTTTGGTTGTGGTGAATTATTGAATTGGCAGCATTCACGATGTTTTTGGTAGAACGATAATTCTGTTCCAAACGATAAAGCTTAACATCCTCATAATCTTTTTGAAAATTTAAGATATTATTAATATTTGCGCCTCTAAAACCGTAAATACTTTGTGCATCATCTCCTACAACACAAATATTTTGAAATTTGTCTGATAACAAGGATCAATTAGATACTGAGAGTGATTGGTATCTTGATACTCATCGACCATGATGTATCTGAATCTATTTTGATACTTTGCCAATACTTCTGGATACATATTGAGCAGCTCGTTGGTTTTTAACAATAAATCATCAAAATCCATGGCACCCGCCTTAAAACAGCGGTCTACATATTCTTTATAAATCTCTCCCACTTTCGGTCGCCTCGACATGGCATCTGCTTCTTGCAGTTCTGAGTCTTTAAAATAAGCCTTGACTGTTATCAAGCTGTTTTTAAAAGCTGAAATCCTATTTTTAATCTGCTTAAACTTATAAATGTCTTTGTCCAGCTCCATTTCTTTTATGATGGAAGACACCAATCGGTTAGAGTCTTGAGTGTCATAAATGGTAAAGTTTCTTGGATAACCAAGTTTGTCAGCTTCCTCTCTAAGGATTCTTGCAAAAACAGAATGAAAAGTTCCCATCCATAAGTTTTTGGCTTCACTTTCGCCAACAAGTTCAGCGATTCTGAATTTCATCTCGCGAGAAGCCTTATTTGTAAAGGTCAATGCCAGTATTGAGAAAGAATCAATTCCTTGACTCATCAGGTAGGCAATTCGATAAGTTAAAACCCTTGTCTTACCAGATCCGGCTCCAGCAATAACAATCAGCGGGCCTTCTTTGTGAAGTGTCGGGCCGATTTGAGCTTCATTAAGCGTGTTTAAGTGCGTTTTTAGTAGATTCTCCATGCGACTACTAAATTAAGTATTTGGGGAAACATTGTGGGCCTTAAATGCTATTTGTTAATAAATTGATTTTCTGCAAATTTAAATCCCTTTTCCCACCAGTTTTGCATTTTTTTCTTGTTGAAAATCAACGAATTGGTCGTCAAAACTGTTGGCGTATAAAACAGATTAATTTTGACCTCTTTCTGTTTAGCAACTAACTTGCCAATTTTAATGTTTTGATATTCAATTCTATCCCCCATAAAGCCAAAGATCGTACTCAAAGCATCAAAAGGGTTTCGGGCATGCATTCTATTGATTTGTGGAAATTCTGTATCTAAAACGATCGTATCAATTGTAGTGGCGCCCATCCGAATTGCCTCCTCAATAGGCACGATAGTCCCCAGACCACCATCGGCATATTCATATTTATTTTTAGTTACCAGGGTCATGAATGGAACATAGTTACATGAAATCCAAATCCAATCAAGGTAATCCTCATAAGAGCAATTGTTAAGTTTTTTATACTCTACGTTATGGGTTGAAAGGTTGGTGACCGTGATACAAATCTCTTCAGCTGATTCTTGAAGGAAAAAAACTCCTCTTGCGTAATCTGTTTTGCAATTAATTTCCTCAGATTATTGCTCTCTCCAAAAGTTTTTCTACCCCGAATGAAATTCTTCAATACATTAAAGTGATTGATTCCGATTGAATCAAAACCATTCTTATGCTTGATTGTAAAAGGACAATTGTCAAAAATACTTTTCTGACTTACCGACGTAAAAGCAGCCTTTACCTTTTCAATTTTGTTTAATGCGAGATGTGTTACCAATAAACTTCCTGTAGAAGTTCCAAGGAAAATATCATAATTAAATTTCTTCTCCTCAATTAAATATTCAGCAACACCCCCTGCAAAAGCACCTTTACTCCCACCGCCTGAAATTACCAATGCTCTCATTCGTTAATTAATTGTTTTTATCCGAAATTAGGCGAAGTTTTAAACAATTCAAATCGAATCGAGATAAATAAATTATTTTCGTTAAATACATGGATTCATTACAAACTCCCATAGCGTATTTAAAAGGGGTTGGCCCCAACAGAGCCAATCTGTTAAAAGAAGAGCTAGGTATCTCTACTTATCAGGATTTACTACACTTTTTCCCTAATCGGTACATTGACCGAAGTCAGTTTTACCCCATAAATGATTTACCAAGAAACACTTCCGAAGTTCAAATAATAGGAGAAATAATTAGTTTTAAATTAATCCAACAACAACGTGGAAAACGTTTGGTTGCCATTTTCTCTGATGGAATTCCCACCATGGAATTGGTTTGGTTCAGAGGTCAAAAGTGGATTCAAGAAACTTTAAAAACTAATACGCCCTATGTCATCTTTGGGAGACTCAGCTGGTATGGTGGAAAACCAAGTATTCCTCACCCTGAAATGGAACTTGAAGACGCTTTTAAAAAAGGACCTCCTAGAGCGTTACATGCGGTTTACCCTAGCACCGAAAAGCTTTTGTCTAAAGGAATTTCGCAACGGGTATTAACTAAAATAATGATGGAACTATTTCAAACCATTAAAACTTCATTTGTTGAAAGTATTCCTAAAGAAATAATTGAAAAATACAAGTTAATCTCTAAGGATGCAGCATTGCGTAATGCGCACTTCCCAATTGATCAAAAAACGCTTATTGCCGCTCAGAATCGATTGAAGTTCGAAGAATTGCTTTTTATTCAGTTACAACTATTGATGAAAAACATGCAGCGAAAACAGAAAATAAAAGGTTTTGTCTTTGAAACGGTAGGAGAAAAATTTAATGATTTTTATAAAAATAAACTACCCTTCGAATTAACCAAAGCCCAACAAAGAGTGCTGCGAGAAATAAGAAAAGACTTGGGAACAGGTCGACAAATGAACCGTTTGCTGCAAGGTGATGTTGGTTCTGGAAAAACGATCGTTGCACTCATGAGCATGCTGCTAGCCAAAGACAATGGGTTTCAGTCTTGTTTGATGGCTCCTACCGAAATTCTTGCCAGGCAACACTATCAATCGTTGTCCGAACTTCTGGGAGGACTTGAGGTAAAAATTTCAATACTCACAGGAAGTTCTAAAAAATCAGAACGAGCGGTGATTAGTGAAGATCTTCTTTCAGGAAAACTTGACATTTTGATCGGCACCCATGCCGTTATTGAAGACCATGTGGCATTCTCAAACTTAGGTTTAGCAATCGTGGATGAACAACACCGTTTTGGGGTGGCACAACGCGCTAAATTATGGCGTAAAAACACAATCCCACCCGCATGTATTGGTCATGACAGCAACTCCGATCCCCAGAACACTTGCAATGAGTCTGTATGGAGACCTTGATATTTCTGTAATTGATGAGCTCCCCCCCGGCAGAAAACAAGTAAAAACGATTCATCGATATGACAGTAACCGTTTAAAGATATTCAAATTCATCTTTGATGAAATCCAAAAAGGAAGACAAATCTATATTGTTTATCCCTTAATTCAAGAATCTGAAACAATGGATTACAAAGATCTTATGGATGGATATGAAAGTGTTTTACGCCACTTCCCCTCGCCTCAATTTCAAATCAGTATCGTTCATGGTCAAATGAAAAATGCTGACAAGCAATATGAAATGGAAAGGTTTATTAAGAAAGAAACACAAATAATGGTTGCCACCACTGTAATTGAAGTTGGAGTAAATGTCCCCAATGCATCTGTAATGATTGTTGAGAGTGCAGAACGCTTTGGATTGTCCCAGCTACATCAATTGCGAGGTCGAGTGGGAAGAGGAAACGAGCAAAGTTATTGTGTGTTGATGAGTAGTCATAAACTCAGTCAAGATGGAAAAACAAGATTGGAAACCATGACCAGAACGACTGATGGATTCGAAATCGCAGAAGTTGACTTAAGGCTGCGCGGACCAGGAGATCTAATGGGAACACAACAAAGCGGAATACTTCAGCTAAAAATTGCTGACATCATTAAAGACAATGAGTTGTTGAAAATTGCTAGAAAAGACGCTTTCGAAATTCTAAAACTAGACCCTACATTAAGTTCTGTAGAGAATAGACCACTCCTACAAACCTTGGCAAAAATGAAAGCATATAGAAACATCTGGAATTACATCAGTTAAATTAAATTAAATGTTAAGGATTCTTATATTTGCAATCGATTGAATCAAACGACAATTCGCTATAAATGAAAATATCATTCAACTGGGTTAAACAGTTTTTAAAAATAGACCTCCCTACCCTAGAAGTTTCTGAAATACTCACCAATCTTGGCCTTGAAGTAGAAGATGTAACAACTTTCGAATCTTTAAAGGGCGGTCTTGAGGGCGTCATTGTTGGAGAAGTATTGTCCTGTGATCAACATCCAGAAGCTGATCGGCTTAAGGTTACCCAAGTCGACTTGGGCGCCGAAAAGGTTCAAATCGTTTGTGGCGCTCCCAATGTAGCAAAAGGTCAAAAAGTTGCCGTAGCAACCGTTGGCACCACTCTTTATGATAATGAAGGAGTTGCTTTTAAAATTAAAAAAAGTAAAATCAGAGGTCAAGAAAGTTTTGGAATGATCTGCGCCGAAGATGAACTTGGTCTTGGTGCTTCCCATGAGGGAATCATGGTTTTGTCTGATGAATTAAAAGCTGGGGACACCCTGCAGTGAAGTGTTCAATATAGAAAAAGACCACGTTTTTGAAATCGGACTTACCCCCAACCGATCAGATGCAATGAGCCATATGGGTGTCGCAAGAGACCTAAAGGCATTGTGTGTTTTCGAAGAAATTGATTTTGAATGGAATCCACCGAATGTGACGCGATTTAAAATCGAAAATACTACCAAAACTTTTCCTGTTACTGTTGAAAATACAGATCTAGCACCGACCTACGCTGGAATTACGATATCTGACATTAAGGTGAAACCATCCCCAAAATGGTTGCAAAACAGATTAAAAGCCATTGGCTTAAATCCTAAAAACAATATTATTGACATCACAAATTATGTTTTACATGATTTAGGACAACCGCTTCACGCATTTGATTTAGACAAATTAGAAGGCGGGATCGTTGTTAAAACATTAGCAAAAGATACCTCTTTCACCACCTTAGATGGAGTTGAAAGAAAATTGAATGCGGAGGATCTTATGATTTGTGATCAAAAAAAACCTTTGTGTATTGCTGGAGTTTTTGGAGGTCTTGAATCTGGAGTAAATGATGAAACAACAAGTATTTTTCTTGAGAGTGCTTATTTTGATCCGATCAGCATTCGAAAAACCGCTAAAAGACATGGTTTGAATACTGATGCCTCTTTTAGATATGAACGTGGAATTGATCCTGAAATCACTGAATTCGCGTTAAAGTATGCAGTATCCATGATCGTTGATATTGCTGGTGGTTTTGTAAGTAGTGAAATTGAAACTGTTGTTCAGGAGCAAGAACCTGCGATTAATTTCATGCTTAATTATGAAGTAGTCTGGCGAACCATTGGTCAAAAAATTTCAATTGATGATTTAATAAAAATCTTAAATGCCCTTGAGATCAGAATCAATCAAGCGACAGAAAGTGGAATGGTTATCGAAATTCCAAAATACAGAGTAGATGTTACGCGACCTGCGGATGTTATTGAAGAAATATTAAGAGTTTATGGTTACAATAAAATCGAAACACCTGATACACTTCATACTAATTTACCAAAATACAGCCCCATTAGCAAACACAATACTGCTGAACTAATGTCCAAGCAATTGGTGAGTCAAGGGTTTAATGAAATGATCAACAACTCCATCACCTCACCTTCCTATGCAGATTTATCTGAAAGTATTTCCAAAATAGCCCCTGTCAACATCCTAAATCCGTTGGGAAAAGAAATCTCTCAACTTCGTACTTCTTTGCTTCCAAGTGCATTGGAGGTCATTGCTTTTAATTTAAAACGTCAATCCAAAAGATTGAAGTTTTTTGAACTCGGAAAGGTTTATCAAGAAAAAAATGATGGTTATAAAGAGTCAAAATTCATTTCTTTGGTGTTTACTGGAGCAGTTTATGAAGAAAATTGGAACGTCCAAAACCAACCCGGTAACTTCTTTTTCTTTAAAGGTGTTTTAAATCAATTGATTCAAAAGAAAACAGCTCAAGAATGGATTGAATCTCCCACAGAAGAAGATGTTTATACCGAAGGCTTAAACTATAAAATTAATAACAAAACGCTTCTTAATTTTGGCTACGTTAAAGATGACATCCTAAAAAAGTTTGATATTGATCAGACAGTTTTATATGCCGAATTGGATATTGAATTTTTATTTGATTTAACTTTAAAAAATAAATTAAAATTTAATGAAATTCCAAAATTCCCAGTTTCAAGAAGAGATTTCGCGCTCTTACTGAATGAGGAGGTGGCTTTTAATGAAATAAAGTCCTTGGCCCTCAAGACTGAAAAAAATATTTTAAAAGAAATTAAATTATTTGATGTCTACATCGGTAAAAATTTACCTGAAGGAAAAAAATCTTATGGTGTTAGTTTCTATTTCCAAGACAAGAAAAAAACGCTTACCGACAAATACATGGATCAAGTGATGAACAAGCTACAGCAGCAATTTGAGTCGGAGCTAGGGGCTCAATTACGTTAGTAATTTTACACTTTATAATCAATCCTTTTGCATTAGGGAACATTTTTTTTATTTTTACAATAATTGTTTAAAAGAAAATGAAGATGAAATTATTTCTCTTACTCAAATTGATGTTGTTCTGGAAGCAGTTGCTAAAAAAAACACTTTAGCCCTCGATAATTTAGTTCAAGCCAAGAATTCAAGTGTTAATTGTTTTGATTTCGATCAATTAGCGACCAATAAAATCTTTCATATTAGCCAGATCAAAGAAGTCTGTATTGACTATCGCCTGCGTTTTCTGGATGTGAAATATTTTAAAGGAAACATTCCATACAAGGCATTTGAAAAAATAAAAAGCCTTGAGAAACAGCACAATACATCACTAGAAGGTTTTAAAATAATGGCTCCTTCTGTTCTTTTTAGATTAAAAAAAACAGATGATCCCTTGCTTTTTGTTCCGATGGGAAATGACTATTTCTATTTAATTCACAAGTGGGGAAACGACTTGTCGCCCATGAGGAAATTATGGGCTTGGCCTTTAAAAAGAATACAGAATCTGATAATTACTGTTCTAATCTTGAGTGCTTTAGTTACCTTACTGATTCCGACAGGCTTATTTACCAAATCAAATGATGCAACTGCCTTCTGGTTACTTTACTTTTTTGTTTTTAAAGGACTAATCGCTGTTGTAATATTTTATGGATTTGCACTCGGAAAGAACTTTAATCCGTTCATCTGGAATAATAAATACAACAAAACTTAAAACCACCTTGCTCATGCCCCATCAAGATTATATTAAAATTTTCGCTGGTTCCTCTATCGCTGTGCTTGCTATTAAACAAGCACTCCTGGAAGAAAACATTATCCCTGTTGTCAAAGATCAATCAGAATCGGGTCGTCTTGCTGGCTTCGGTGCTGCTCCTGGTTATCAGGAAGTTTTTGTTCATCCCGATGAAGGGGAAAAAAGCTTGGATATTGTGAATTCGATTTCGCTTTCATAATATTATTAGAAGCAAATATTTCTCTAGTCTAAATAAAGCCGCTTAACTATAAAAGTTATTTCGCAGTTCCTTAATTTTCGGGATCCGTCATATAATCGTCAAAAGTTGAATAACGATCGATGGCACCCTTTGGGGTAAGCTCAATAATTCTATTCCCTAATGATTGGGAAAACTCGTGATCATGCGTGCTACAAATCAAGGTTCCTTTAAAATTTTTGAGAGAATTATTAAAAGCCGTAATTGACTCCAAATCTAAGTGATTTGTTGGTTCATCAAGCATTAAAACATTGGCATTTTGCATCATCATTTTCGAAAGCATGCAGCGAACTTTTTCGCCACCAGAAAGTACTTTTGGAGATTTTAAAGCCTCATCACCACTGAAGAGCATTTTGCCTAAAAACCCTCTAAGGTAGACCGCATCACGCTCTTCTTCTGTATGTGCCCATTGACGCAACCAATCTACCAAATTATCTTCAGTCGCAAAAAACTCTTCGTTTTCAAGTGGAAGATAGCCTTGGGTAGTGGTAACTCCCCATAAGAAAGTCCCTTTTGTTTGTTTTAAATTTCCTGAAATGATTTCATAAAATGCAGAAACTGCTCTTGAATCTTTTGAAAAGAGAATCACCTTATCCCCTTTCGCCAAATTAATATTCACATCGCTAAATAGAACCTCATCCTCTTGTTGATAGGACAAGCCTTCAATGTTTAGAATCTGATCTCCAGCTTCTCGTTCCTGATCAAAAATTATAGCAGGGTACCTTCTGCTTGAAGGTTTTATCTCAGAAATATCGAGTTTTTCGATCATCTTCTTTCGAGAAGTTGCTTGTTTTGATTTGGCAACATTGGCCGAAAATCTTGCGATAAATTCTTGAAGCTCTTTCTTCTTCTCCTCTGATTTTTTGTTTTGTTGTGCTCTTTGTCTCGCTGCAAGTTGACTGGATTCATACCAAAAAGTATAATTCCCTGAATAGTGATTTATTTTACTAAAGTCAATGTCAGAAATGTGCGTGCAAACCGCATCAAGAAAGTGACGGTCGTGAGAAACAACAATAACGGTATTGTCATAATTGGCTAAGAAATTCTCTAACCAAGTGATCGTATCGTAATCAAGATCATTGGTGGGCTCATCCATTATCAAAACATCAGGACTCCCAAATAGGGCTTGGGCCAAAAGAACTCTCACCTTTTGCTTTCCATCCACATCTGCCATCAACATGTGATGCAAACGTTCTGGAATTTCCAAATTAGAAAGTAATGAAGCTGCATCGCTTTCAGCATTCCAGCCATTCATTTCTTCAAATTTAATTTGTAGTTCCCCTACCCTTTCGCCATCTGCATCAGAAAAATCTTCTTTTGCATAAATGGCTTCCATTTCTTCCTTAACAGTAAATAGTTCCGTGTTACCTCTCAACACGACTTCTAAAACCGTATGTTCGTCATAAGCGCTGTGGTTTTGTTCTAAAACAGACAAGCGTTTACCTGTCTCTAAATGAACGGATCCTGAGTTGGCATCTTGTTTTCCGGAGATGATTTTCAAGAAAGTAGATTTACCTGCTCCATTAGCACCAATGATGCCATAGCAATTGCCTGGCGTAAAGGTTGCGTTCACTTCGTCAAACAAGACGCGTTTACCAAATTGTACAGAAAGATTAGATACTGAAAGCATGAAATTAATTTATCTGGCAAAATTAAATATTTCTTGAAGAGTCCAAGCTTTTTTTTAAGTAATAGTTAATGTAAATTGCATATAAATTCACTTGGTTTAATTATGAAAAACATTTTCATCATTCTGTTTCTGTTTTTAATTGCTTCCTGTGCAAAGGAAGAAAATCCCAACAGAATCTTTTTTGGTGGTCAAATTGTGAATCCATCTTCTTCTTTTGTAACGCTTTATAAAGACAACAAGACCATTGATTCTTTAAAGTTAAATGACAATTATCGCTTTTTTAAATATTATGATTCTTTAGAATCTGGGATTTATAAAATTGAACACATTCCTGAGTACCAATCCGTTTTTCTCGAAAAAGGTGATAGCATATGGGCGAGAATAAACGCAAGTGCTTTTGACGAATCAATTGTTTATTCTGGCAAAGGTGCTGCTAAGAATAACTTCATGATGGATTTACATCTGAATTATGAAGATGAAATAAGTTTTTTATCCTCAAAATATTCCAACGACGGTCAAACTTTTAATTCTATTATAGATTCTTTAATGTTTGAGAAGAAAAAGAAGTGGATTCTAATGGACACAATCAACATGCTGACACCATTTGCTCAAAAGATTTCTCAAGCTGCTTACATCTATCCCTATGCTACAAAAAGAGAGCGATACGCATTATTGAGAGGGACTAACTGGACCAAAGCTCAAGATACTGCATTCTTCAGTTATCGGAAATATTTGAGTTTGGGTGAAACTGATCTTGCTTTTTTTGATCCTTATATCACTTATCTTTTAAATTATTTGAACAATAAGGCCTTGCGAAGCTCAATATTATTTTCAGAATAAAGAAAAAGTTGAATTTAACATCAAAAGACTTCAACTTATCGAAAAGAATATTTCTGGGAGTGTGTTGAAAAATAATCTTGCCAGAGCTGTCGCTTTTGAAGAGTTGCTCAATTTTGAAAACCATGACATGCATGAGACATTTCTGCGTCAGTTCCTGCTTATAAACACTTCTAACGCCTATTTGAATGAAGTGTTGAGTCTACATGATGATATTAATAACATGGGAAAAGGAAGGAAACTTCCTGAATTATTTCTGCAAAGTCACACCTTAGATAGAATCAGTAGTAATGAGCTTTTTAAGAAAAAAACAGTGCTTTACTTTTGGTCTCAAACCCAAATGACCCATTACAGAAGTACTTCTATTAAGGTAAAAGAATTAGAGGCAGAATATCCAAATTATGCTTTTATTGGAATATGCATCCAACCTTTCAATGAAATCGTAAATCAAGTTCACAAGATGATGGGCATTGACCCAAACAGTCAGTTTGCGTTTACCGATTTTGATGCCGCCAGTAAAAAATGGGTTTTAACCTTGTTAAACAAAGGAATCATCATTGATGAAAATGGAAAAATAATTGAAGGCTTTGGAAACTTTTCTTCTTCCAGTTTTATAAAGCTATTAAACAAAAAATAGTTTTTTGATTCTTAATACAATATTCAAAATACTGTTTGAGAGCAATACTACCATAATCCCTGAGTAGAATTAAATCAGCGCTTATAATTTATAATGGTTCATTAGTAATTTTTCATAAAGGGTGTCGGGTAATAATTTTTTCAAAACAATCGAGAATTTTTGTAAAAATGATCCTGACTTATAATGAACATGAGTTTGAGAACTCTCAATTATTTTTACAACTAGTTTTGCTACATCCAGAGGGTTTCCTCCCGAATCTACGTGATCGTTAATTGTATCCAACGAATGCTTGTAGGCGACATGATATGGAGAAGATTCATTTAATGGTGAATGGATGTCTTCTTGATGCAATGTCAGTAGCATAATCTCCAGGAGCCAAAGTAACTAAATTAATGTTTTGACTTTTAACCTCCATTCTTAAAGCTTCAGTTGCAATGCCCAAAGCTCCTTTTGAAGCAGAATATGCCTCCTCGAAAAGGCAGTCCCATAGATCCTCCAATGGAAGTGATGTTGATGATGAGTACCATCGGCTTTTGCTTTCGCATGTTGAGGTAGAACAATCTGCTTGAATCAGTAGCCAAGAGGGCCAAAGAAATTGGTTTCGAAATTGGCACGTCATCGCAGCCAAAGATCTGTTTCTTCGACTGGGACCTGTGATCCCCAACGCCTGCATTATTGATTAATACGTCAATACGACCTGCCTTAATTATCCAACTTTTGAATCAATTTTTGACAATTGTTCGGGCTGGGTTAACGTCGAGTTGTACAAAGTTTGAAATCAGTTGTTTTGGAATAATTGTCTGGATTTCTGCTGGTTCCGAACGACCGCGATAGTTAAGTGCAGAAAGCTATCGATTTTCCTAAACCCGAAGAAGCGCCTGTAACTAATACGACTTGATTCATAAGTGTTTGTAAAGAAAAAAAGGGCAAGCGACCTACATCACACCGCTACGACCATCTACCCTTGCTGCGTTCCCACCCTGGGGGATTCAACAGGAGCTGGTTGTGTAGGACTTGCCCAATGCAAATATAATAGGTTTGAACGGTTAAGCAATTATTTTAAATTCTTAATTTATTTAAATAACTTCGTGCAAATTCTACCTCTGATGAAAACCCTACTCGCTGCCTTCACGTTTCTGTTTTTTTTAACCTGTAATACTTATATTGGTAAAGATTTTAATATTAATATACTCTCGAAAAGTAAAAAATTCACTCAAAGAGATACCTTAAAATTTAACCTAACCAATAAAAAAGGGCATTTATTAGACTCCGTGACTTTCACCCTAGACGGAAAGATGATTAAGTCTGAGGCGCCTTTAAAATCATTTCCATTAGGCTATCACAAGTTAGAGGCAATGATTTATGTGGCAGGAAATGTTTTTAAGCTAGAAGATCAAATAACTATTTTGTCTTCAACAGCACCCAAACTATATCAATACCAAATCATAAACGAATTTCCACATGACAAAACTGCCTATACGCAGGGCCTCGAGTTTTATAAAGACACGCTCTATGAAAGCACAGGCCTTAGAGGTAAGTCCAACATTCGGAAAGTGAATTTTATAACGGGTGAAGTTTACAAACAAATACCTCTCGATAAGGTCTATTTTGGAGAAGGAATCACTTTTTTAAACCATAAACTTTATCAACTCACTTGGAAGGGTAGTATAGGTTTTCAATACGATCCTGCGTCATTTAAAATGGAAAGATCCTTTTCATTTTCAATAAAAGTAAAGAAGGATGGGGGTTGTGTAATGACGGAAAACATTTGTATAAATCGGATGGAACCGAAAAAATATGGAAATTAGATGCAAATAATTTAGAAGAAATAAGTTTTATTAATGTTGTAACTAATAATAAAGTAATAAATAAAATTAATGAACTTGAATGGTATAATAATAAAATTTATGCAAATACATATCAATTCAATAAAGAAGTAGGATTAATAATCAACCCTGAAAATGGTGAAGTTGAGGGAGTAATTGATTTTAGTGGTTTAAAAGAAAAAGTCAAAAATCATTCAGGCCTTGATTGTACTTAATGGCATTGCTTATCATCCTAAAAGGAAAACTTTTTTTGTGACTGGGAAGAACTGGAGTAAAACATTTGAAGTTAAAATATTATCCAAATAATGAGTTCAAATTTTTTTGAAAATCGAATTGTTAAAAAAGAGCACATCGATCAGTTGAATCATGTGAACAACGTTCAGTACCTTCAATGGGCACAAGAGATTGCAAAATCACACTGGAACCATCTGATTGCAACGCTTGATGAACCTTTGGGAGTTTGGATGGTTCGAAGCCATCAAGTTGAATATCGTCTGAATGCAGCTAAAGGA
The DNA here is from genome assembly GCA_905182575.1 of uncultured Flavobacteriaceae bacterium. Classification (GTDB taxonomy): domain Bacteria; phylum Bacteroidota; class Bacteroidia; order Flavobacteriales; family Flavobacteriaceae; genus UBA8316. The sequence goes on from CAJJCA010000025.1 coordinate 63,459, forward strand.
GAAAACATAAGGATAGAAACCCATGTGAGTTCTGTTCGAGGGCCGTTATCAAATCGAGTGGTGGAATTTTATTCTGAATCTTCCCAAAAACTTTTGGTTCAATGCCAAACACAGTGGTGTTATATAAACCTTAAAGATAGAAGCGTGGTGCAGATCCCTGAATCCATTAAGGAATTATTTTTAGGATGAAGTCAAAAACCATATTGAATTTCTCATTTGTCAAAAGTTTCATTTCCTTGTTCAACAATATTAGCACAAATAAATTTAACATTTTTCATTCAATTTTGTTCCATTTAAAAACTACTTGACAAATTACGGTAATTCAATTTTTTTACTTTAAAAGCATCTTTCATAAAATTAAAAACATAATCTCGAATTGTTTGAAACTGCTGTTTTTTATGCCCTACTCCTTTGTTTTCGATTTAATTGAATATGAATCATCCGAACTTAAATCTTCCCAAATCAACCAGGGAGAAGTGTCAAAAAAAGATAGATATTTTGGAGGAAGAGAATTAAAATAATTATCAGTTTTTGAACTTTTCTAACAATCAAACAACAAACCTCTCGATTTCTTTGAAGGATTTTACCTTCAAAAGTTTCATTCTAGTAGATAAGGTGTGATAAATTATGACATATAATTACTAAGTAATCACTCATATAATGAGTAACAATCATAAATTAAATTTTCTAATAGTATTTTCCACAACAGCAAATGTCAAATTATATTTTGTTAATAAAACGTTGGTAATAATACCCTCGAGTAAAACAAAAAAAGTTTCGGTCTCTGTTTCCGGATCTTTGTAGTCCAAAAGTCTAAAAGAATCACACACACGATCCGAAAGCAATTTAGTAGTTAAGCGGTATAATTGAGGATCATACCACTGTTGGTTATAAAAAAAACGCCATATAGGAAAATTATCTTCTTTTATTAAAAAGGGTATCGACAACACTTGCTTTAGAAAGACCTTGGGGTGTTCTAGCTTTAACATAGGTTCGTATAATTCTTCGATTTTAGATATTCCTTCTGCATATAAAGCTTTCAATAAACCATCCTTGTTTTGGTAATGTCTAAATATTAACCCTTCAGAAACTGCAGCTTGTTTTGAAATCATTCGTGTTGAAGTTGCTGCGTATCCCCTTTCAGAAAACAACTCTAAAGCTACTTTTAAAATAATTGTTTTTTTATCCATTATAGTGATTAGTTACTTAATATTATTTAATTTTTTAATTCTAAAAATAAAGTTTAAAGTTTATATTGCTTATTATATTACTAACTATAAGTACAATTTTGCTGTATTTTTTGCAGGATCTTGAATTACAAATTTGTAACTCTGTTTTTAATTTTTATAACATGTGAAAATAGAAGTTTAAAAAAACGAAACTAGAGTAACACTTCCCCTAACCTCATCTGTATTATGTACACAAGAAAGTATATTATAATAATTATTATTTAAAATTAATATTCATGTTGAAATCTTATTATTATTAGGAATCTTCTTTTTGGCGGCTTGTCAAAAGAATACTGTTTCCCATTCTCAAAAACCAAACATCTTATTTGTCTTTGCCGATGACCAAAGGGCTGATGCCTTGGGTTTGATGCAAAATCCGTATTTAAAAACACCAGCAATTGATGCACTTGCAGCAAATGGTGTTCGTTTTGACAACTGCTATGTCATGGGTGGACATCACGGTGCGATTTGCGCCCCCAGCAGAGCAATGTTGATGAGTGGTAAAAGTTTATTTAATGTTTACGACCGATTGGATGGGGTGCTCACACTACCCCATTATTTAAGTCAACAGGGATATCAGACTTTTGGTACTGGAAAATGGCACAATGGAGCCGCTAGTTTTGAAGCCACTTTTCAAGAAGGAGAAAATGTTTTTCTAGGGGGTATGAGCAATCACTTTGAAGTGCCTTGTCAGACTTTAATGTCCAACGGTAAGCTGGGAGAAAAATCCTACAAACAGTTTTCTACCGATCTTTTTGCTGATGCTGCTATTTCATTTTTAGAAAAACAAGCAGATCAAAATTCCCAAGACCCTTTTTTCTGTTATGTTGCCTTTACCGCTCCCCACGACCCTAGGTCTCCTGCAGCGCCTATAGTTCACAATTAGATACTCAAAAAGTGCCTTTACCCGGAAATTTCTTAACCTATCCTACTTTCAAATTCGATAATTTTAATGTGCGTGATGAAACCCTAGCGCCTTGGCCCAGAACCCCTGAAATCATTCAATCCTCACTGGCGGAATATTATGCTTTAATTGAACACATCGATGACCGCTTGGCAGCAATTATCGAAACCCTTAAAAAAACAGGCGCTTATGAAAATACCATTATCGTTTATGCCGCAGACAATGGACTGGCCATTGGGAGTCATGGTCTGTTGGGAAAACAAAACTTATATGAGCACAGCACGAAAGTTCCGCTGATCATTAGTGGTCCGGGTATCCCTAAAAATCAAGTGAAAGATGCCTTGGTTTATCTTTATGATCTATTCCCTACCCTTACAGACCTGCTAGAGATTTCTCAGGCCGAAGGAATTGATGGTAAGAGTTTGATGCCTATTATTAACGGTACGTCCACTGCAGTTCGTGAAACGCTCTATACAGCTTATAGAAATACAGTACGAGCTGTCCGACATCAAGACTGGAAGCTAATCCGATATCCGCAAATCAATCACACCCAGCTTTTTAACTTAAAAGAAGATCCTGAAGAAATTAATAACCTAGCTGCATTGCCCGAACAGCAAACCCGACTGCAAAGCTTAACGCAAATGCTGGAGGAAGCCCACGACCAAACCAAGGACACCATGAACTTATATCCCAAAACGATACAGGAGAAAGCTTATGACTATCGCGACCTAAAACAAACCCCTGATCGACATCAACCTCAATATATTTTAGAAAAATATTTTTATCCCTATCAGCAATAATCCCCTGTTAAATTTCCTTAATCAGAAGATTTGACTTGAAGCCGATTGACTCAATTAAATGGATCAAAATCTAATAAGGACTGTTTTTGAAATTATTTTTGGGACTTTGTTCCTTATTTGCATCTTTGCTTATTAGCTAGCGAAGAAAAACCTTGCAGGAAGACCTTTCATCACTTTTTCGATTTTAATTGTTTTGATGATTATTCCCTTACGTAGCTGTCTTTTTAAAACCCAGTGGGGTATATCTTTATCCAAATTGATTTTAATCTAAAACATAAAAATTCGATTTTGCGCCTAAATCCGATACCTTTGCGGCCATGCATGCACAAAACCCTTACGCTGAACGTTATGACCTTAAAAGGTTGGCCAATGCGCATTCCCCGCTCCAAGAACACATCGTTTTAAACCCTTCGGGTCAACAAACAATCGATTTTACTGTTTCAGACGCGGTATATGAGTTAAATAAGGCAATGTTATTGGCAGATTATAAGCTAGGCGATTATCATTTACCAAAAGGCTACCTCATCCCGCCTGTCCCCGGTCGCTTGGAATATCTATTACATTTGAGAGATTTTATTTCAGAAAAATTCAAGGTGGATAAAGCAGCACAATTGAGAGGGCTAGACATCGGTGCTGGTGCCAATGGCATTTATTGCATATTGGGTGTTCAACACTTTAACTGGTCGATGATCGGTGCTGAAAGTGATGCAGTTGCCGTGAAAACCGCAAGCGAAAACATGCTACTGACAAACGCATTAAAAGATAAGATCGAAATACGTCACCAAGAAAACAAGAGTTTCCTTTTCAAAAACATCATTCAGCCAAAAGAACAGTTTGATTTTTCGGTTTGTAACCCGCCTTTTCACAGTTCTAAAGACGAAGCACTCAAAGGATCGCTTAAAAAGCACAACAATTTAGGTAGCCCATCGGATCGGAACACTCACTTGTTGAACTTTGAGGGACAAGCCAACGAACTTTGGTGCAATGGCGGAGAAGCCCTTTTTATTAAAAGATTAATCAAAGAAAGTTTAGGTTTTAAATCCCAAGTAAAAGTATTCTCTTCCCTTGTCTCAAAAGCGGACAGTCTTGCCGACCATTGAAAAACAACTTAAAAAAGCAAAAGCGAACCATCAAATTATCCCGATGGATTTGGGCAACAAGAAGAGTCGGATTGTAGTGTGGTGGTTTGATTCGTCTCTATAAAACCGTTACCCGAACTTTTTTCTTTTTGAGTCGTGAATTGTTTAATTCCGCCACCAAGTCTTCGGCAATCGCCTTAGGCACCGCAACAAAGGCACAATCTTGTTTTAACTCAATCGTTCCCAATTGGTCTTTATTGATTTTCCCTTGTTTAAAAAAGAGTCCTGCAATGTCGCCTTTGGAGATTTTATCTTTTCTTCCACCAGAAATAAACAAGGTTTCCCAGAATTGGGGTTTTCTAATTGCTTTTTTGGAAATATTAACAACATTGGGATTGTCAATGTATTCGGGTAATTCTTCTTTATCCCCTTTTATTACATAGGCAGTTCCCTTAGCGTCCACTCTTGCTGCCCTTCCATTTCGGTGGGTAAACTCTTCTTCGGCACGCGGCATTTCATAATGGATGATAAATTTTAATTCGGGAATATCGAGCCCTCTTGATGCTAAATCCGTAGCGATTAAAATAGGATTGGTGCCATTTCGGAATTTTATCAGTGCACGTTCTCTGTCTTTTTGCTCCATTCCCCCAGAAAAACAACTGTGATTAATGTTGTTTCTTTCCAAAAAACCACTCACCTGATCGATGCTGCTTCTTAAGTTACAAAACACAATTCCGTTTTGATTCCCGAGGTATTCGATTAAATCCAAGAGCGCAGGTAATTTACTCTTTGAGGTAGAAAGCACCGTTTTAACCTCCAATTTAGAAACCACATTTTCTTGTAAATAGTTGATTGTTTTGGGTTGATCCAGGCGAACAAAGTCTGGAATTTTCACACTTTGTGTTGCAGAAGTTAATACCCGTTTGTTGATGTGGGGCAACTGGTTGATGATACCTCTCATTTCCGACTCAAAACCATCTTCGAGCGATTTGTCAAACTCATCTAGAATTAATGCTTTAATACTTTTTTTAGAAAACCGATCATTGCTAAAATGATCTGCTATCCGACCGGGAGTTCCTATTAAAATTGCTGGCACATGCTTGATTTCAATCTTATCTTTTGACATGGGGCGCCCGCCATAGACCGCGTTGACTTTAAATCCAGAGCCCATGCTGCGCACCACCTGCTCGATTTGTATGGCCAGTTCCCGAGAAGGAACGATAATCAAGGCTTGAACTTCCTTAGAATCGGGATCTAATGTTTTGATAATGGGCAATAAAAAAGCCAATGTTTTCCCCGTTCCAGTGGGGGACAACAAGATGGTATTGGTTGTCGATTCTATGGCAGCAATTGCCTCCTCTTGCATGGGATTCAAGACGTGGATATTCAACTTATTTAAAATATCCTGTTGTTCTTTGATATTATTTGCCATAATAATTAGTGCTTTTTATGCTTTTTTGTAGGCGTTTCTTTTGGAAGCGTCGTCCCCGTATTTATTAAATAATTCGCCAATAGTTTGTCGATTAGTTCTTCTTTGGTCAAATGATGAAAAACAGTACTTACCTGCTGTCTGAATTTATCTGAAATGGTACGGTTGGGTTTGGTTTTAAATATTTTCTTTGCCCACAACAAACTCTTATTTTCTTCAATGCTCTGTGCATCTCCCTTTTTGAGTTCTTTAAATTTTATGCCCAATTCTTTTTCAAAATTGCCTATATCATTCACCTCTTCTTCTTGGAGTATCGACAGCGAAAAGCCCTTTGCTCCTGCCCTTGCGGTTCGTCCGCTTCGGTGAACATAAGTGTCATAGGTATCGGGCAAGTGATAGTTCACCACATAGGAGATTTCTTTTACGTCAATTCCACGGGCGGCCAGATCGGTGGCGACCAAAATATCGATATGTCCTTCTCTAAACTGCCCCATGATTCTATCCCGAATGCCCTGGGTTAAACTCCCATGAATTGAACCCGATGAAAATTTATTGATAGCTAAGTTTTTTCCGAGTTTGTTGACCGCTGCTTTTGTTTTACAGAAAATTACACCCCGCTGCCCTGCTCTAGCACTTAAAAAATGCATTAAAACATCTAGCTTTTCGATGGGTGCGACCACCATATAATGGTGATCAATCCCTTGATGTCCCAAGGTTTCCATGTCAGCTTCAAGCTGCACGACATACTTTGACATATAGTTTTGAACCAATTGTTTTATCGCTCCCGAAAGGGTGGCAGTAAACAAGAGGGTTCTGCGTTTTTTGGGAATCTCGTCTATGATACGATCCAAATCATCTTTAAAAGCGCTCACCATTTCATCGGCTTCATCCAACACCAAATACGTTAGGTTTTTGATGTTTATTGCTCCTCGCCCGATTAAATCGACCAAACGCCCCGGAGTGGCGACAACAATATGTGTGGGGCTTGTCAAGCGTTCTATTTGAGGTTTTATGGGGATTCCACCGCAGACTGCTGCGATAGAAATTTCTGGAATGTGTGCCGCATACGCCATTAAATTGGCATGGATCTGTTGTCCCAATTCTCGGGTTGGTGCCAGTATCACTCCCTGAATTTCTGTATTTTCACTATCGATCAATTGCAACAACGGCAATCCAAAAGCAGCGGTTTTACCTGTTCCCGTTTTAGCCAAAGCCACAACATCTTCTGTTTGGTTGAGCACCACCGGAAGGGTTTTTTTTTGAATGTCCGTGGGTACCGTAATATTCAAATCAGCAAGGCCTTGTTGTAATGCGGGGAAAATTCCTAAATCAGAAAACGGTTTTGACATAAAATGGTTTTGTGCAAAGATAACCATACGGAATCTGAGAAGCGTGTAAATTGGAATGCTAATTCATTTTAAACAATTGAACCCACCAAAAATGCTGTGTTAAGCTTCTTGTAAGCTACGCTTTGATTTTCTATACAGGTGGTTGGGATAGATGTTTCGTTTCGCAAAACGATTCAATTTGTTGGAGTTGACCATCTTGATGTAAATGGGCTTGGTCACCCCAAAATATTCGTAAGTTGAACCGTCTAAAAAAGTGATTTCTAAGAGTAAACCCTTGTGGATGTAATCTGCGATGCCCGAATTTGTAATGGTTTCAGTATAGACTTCAAGGTTAGCAGCCAGTGTTTCTGGTGCGATGCTCACTAAAAAATGATAACCGTCAATGATGAGCTTGCTTTGTGTTTCAGCGTCTTCCCGCTTGGGGTCTCCTTCTTGAAACTTTATCAGGATGCCATTCTTTTACCAAATTGCGGTAACTCTTTTTTAGAATTTTGAGGTCGATCTCGTTGACTACACCAAATAACTTCTTGTACTGATTGATTCGTTTCATGCTCGCTTTTTAACCAGCGGCGAAACTACAGGTTTATTTTGGACTATGATAGGTAAACTGGGGATTTTTGTTTAAAGAGCGTTTTTCAAATACCCAATTCACCCTACACAGGGTGGGAGGAAAAGGACATGTCTTTCCCATGCAAGAAACAGAAATGGTCAAAAAAGTATTGTTGGGACAATTAAACAAGGCTTTGCTGCCCGCCGATTCTTTGAGAATTAAAGATTAAGAGTCAAAACTGTTAACAAGATCGTTAAAAATCCCCAACTATCTGTTCTTCTTTCAGGCCCAACCATTGTAATTTAGCAATAAAATTAGGTCCATGAACGATCGACACAACGATTTGCTTCGCATACGTCCAGAAATCAAAAAACATCAGACTTTTGAGGCTACGGGTGCAGAAGAACGTTTTCAAAACAACACCCTCCGACCGATATTAAAACTCCAAAACCCTTTGCTTGTGGTTGCTTTTCACAATTACATTGACAAATGGAAAGGGGTGTTTTATAATTTAAGTTTAGAAAAAAAGTTGGCCTACATCGAAAACGCGCTCAACAAAGATCAAAAACTTCGAAATTCCATTATGGGCATGGTCATTGGGCACTTTACGTTGACAGAATACCACGCCTACTTGGAAAACGCCCCTGCCCTAAACAAACGCATAATAAGCATGCTGATTAAACGCTTTAAGGATCAATTACAACTATTTGAACGAAAGATTAATAGGTTTAAAAAAACAGACTAAATGCAGGATTTACTAAAAGCCTTTCAGCATGCCACAGAAGCCGGAGCATTGGCAGCAACTGATTTTATCGGCAAAGGAGACAAAGAAGCGGGAGACAAAGCTGCAGTAGATGCCCTTCGTTTGGCGTTGAATGCGATAGACTTTCAAGGAACAGTCATCATTGGAGAAGGAGAAAAAGACAAAGCGCCCATGCTATTTAATGGTGAGAAAGTGGGGACAGGAAACGGACCAAAACTAGACATTGCAGTTGATCCGGTTGAAGGAACAGCCCTGCTGGCAGCTGATCTGCCCAATGCCATTTGTGTGATGGGATTGGCTCCCCAAGGAACCCTTTGGGAGCCGGGGGCTTCTTTTTTTATGCAAAAAATCATTGTAGGAAAAAAAGCAAAACACGCCATCGATATCAACAAATCCGTAGCAGAAAATTTAGCTGCGGTGGCATTGGCATTAGACAAACCCATCACTGCACTTCGGGTCTTTGTGCTGGACAAACCCCGACACGAGCAGCTAAAAGCTGAGATTAACGCTGCAGGAGCACAAGCGGCCCTTTATCCTGAAGGAGATGTTTTGGGAGGACTGCGCGCTGCCTTGCCCAACACAGACATTGACATCATGATGGGAATCGGTGGAACACCAGAGGGCGTGTTGACTGCTTGTGCCATCAAAGCCTTGGGCGGTGGATTTATCGGGAAACGTGCGCCACAGTTTAAATCAGAATTAGCCCTTTTAAGCGGCGAAAAAGCAAATCTGGAGGAAGTCCTAGCACTTGATGATTTGGTGAAAGGACCGATAGCTTATTTCTCTGCTACGGGCATTACCTCGGGTAATTTGCTGAAAGGAGTGGTGAAAAATGGAGACACGCCTGTTTTTGACAGTTTTGTATTGTCTACGGAATCGCAGGCCTAGTCTTCCAAAAGACTTACGCCATTGAGATCGGTGGTGAGCACGCCGCTCATCAGGTCAAAAAACGGACGGATGGCATTAAAACGTTGCGCAACATCTTTTAAAAATCCGTCAGACAAAACTTCTGAGTCGGTATATTTGTATTGGAACAAGTATTGCTTTTGACGTAAAAGGTCAATGTCTTTGTGTTCTTTTGAAAATCCTTTGGGCGCCACTTTCAGAACATCTCCAGTCAATTTCCCCCATGATTTTGTAAGCTTTGAGTCAGCAATTACCGCTCTGAATTCAGTGGCATCGACTTCAAGTTCCTTACGGATGCGAAAAAGATCTTCTTTGCTAGGGTTCCAAAAGCCAGTGCCGAGGAAACTATCCCCCGGCTTGATGTGAAGGTAATAGCCCCCTCTCAAGGCTGGTTTTTCTCGGTGAAAGGATACGCCAAAATGTGTTTTATAAGGCGTTTTATCTTTTGAAAAACGAACATCACGATAGATTCTAAAAATTTTAGTCTTTTCGATTCGATCAAAAGTGTTCATTTCGGTTTCCAATTGCGCACTAAAGACTTTCATTTCTGCCTCAAGAGATTTGAAACGCTTTTTATTTGCCTCAAACCAAACGCGGTTGTTGTTTTGGTCCAGTTCTTTAAAAAATGAAAAAATATCGGAATTTATCTTTGTCATAAGTTTTAATGTTTATTTCTTACGATTCTCGAGTACCTTCACCACGTCGGCCAAGCCAAAACCCTTGGCTTTTAATAAAATTAAATAGTGAAAAAGTAAATCTGCGGATTCCGAAAGAAACAATTCGTCGTTGTCATCTTTGGCTTCGATTACGGTCTCGACGGCTTCTTCACCAACTTTTTGAGCGATTTTATTAATTCCTTTTTTAAATAAAGAATTGACATAACTGGCGTCATCTGGGTTTTCTTTTCGGTCTTGAATCACCGCTTCCAATTCGGATAGAAATCCATAATCTGCAGTATTTTCTTCCCCCCAACAGCTGTCAGTACCGGTGTGACAAGTGGGACCCATGGGTTTAGCATAGACCAATAAAGTGTCCAGATCGCAATCTATCGCAACCGACTCAAGCATAAGAAAATTACCACTCTCCTCCCCTTTTGTCCAAAGGCGATTTTTACTTCTACTAAAAAAAGTAACCTTGCCCGAACTCTCGGTTGCTGCCAATGCGGCGGCATTCATATACCCTAACATCAATACTTTTCGGGTTTGAACGTCTTGAACAATTGCGGGAATCAGGCCGTTGGGGTTTTTATTAAAATCAGGATTTATCATGCTGGGCGTATTGCTATTTTTTCTTTAATTAATTCATTTTTAAGCGCAGGAATAGAGATTTCACCAAAGTGAAAAACACTAGCAGCCAGTGCAGCATCCGCTTTTCCTTCCGTAAAGGTATCAATAAAATGCTGAATTTCTCCTGCACCTCCAGAGGCGATGATCGGGATGTTGATGCTGTTGCTGATTTTCGCTAAAGCTTCGTTGGCAAAACCATTTTTAGTACCATCATGATCCATTGAGGTAAACAAGATTTCACCAGCACCACGCATCTCCACTTCTTTGACCCAATCAAAAAGATCGATTTTGGTGGGTACTTTTCCACCAACCAAATGCACGATCCATTTACCTTCAATTTGCTTGGCATCCACCGCAACCACAACACATTGGTTTCCAAATGCTGCCGCCAGTTCGTTGATCAGTTCCGGGCGTTTCACAGCAGCGGAATTAATCGAAACCTTATCAGCGCCATTAAGCAATAGCAAGCGCGCGTCCTTAACGCAGCTTACCCCACCACCGACAGTGAAGGGGATGTCCAGGGCTTTTGCCACTCGAAGTACCAAAGCAGCAAGGGTTTTGCGTTTTTGTTCGGTCGCCGAAATGTCCAAAAAAACAAGTTCATCTGCACCTTCTTGGGTATAACGGGTTGCCAATTCGACCGGATCGCCGGCATCTCTGAGGTTGACAAAATTGATTCCCTTGACTGTGCGACCGTCTTTGATGTCAAGACAAGGAATGATTCTTTTGGTTAACATTTTAATTGTTTAAAATATATTGCTCTAATTGTTTGAGCGTAATTCTGTTTTCATAAATGGCTTTTCCAATGATGGTGCCTTCACAGCCCATTTCGGCCAAACGCCCCAATTCATTGTAATCAGAGATACCGCCCGAGGCAATTAAATTGAGATCATATTTGTTTAATATTTTTTCATACAAATCAAATGAGGGGCCTGCTAACATTCCATCTTTGCTGATGTCAGTGCAAATCACGTATTGCGCCCCTTCGTTTAGGTAATCGGCTAAAAAGGGCATTAAATCCATGGTAGATGTCTCCAGCCAGCCACTTACGGCGATCTTTTCGTTATTTACATCCGCACCCAATATGATTTTATCAGCTCCGTATTGTTTTATCCATTGTTTAAAAAGCGCAGGATCCTTAACCGCTATGCTTCCTCCAGTAACTTGCTTGGCTCCAGATTCAAAGGCGATGTGTAAATCTTCTACGGTCTTAACTCCTCCCCCAAAGTCGACCTTCAGGCTGGTGTGGTTTGTGATTGATTCCAAAACCTTGTGATTGATGATCTTTTTAGCCTTTGCCCCATCCAAATCTACCAAATGCAAATGTTCAATGCCATGGGCTTCAAACGATTTGGCAATTTCCAAAGGGAAGGCTCCATATTCAATTTTGGTGGAGTAGTCTCCTTTTGAAAGTCGGACGCATTTCCCATCAATGATGTCAATCGCTGGAATGATTCTCATAAATTATAGTTTTAAAAAGTTTTCCAACAAACGGCTTCCGGGTTTCCCACTTTTTTCGGGATGAAACTGAACGCCATAGAAGTTGTTTTTTTGAATTGCAACGCTATAAAGTGTTGAATATTTGCTTCGAGAAATGGTTTCATTTATCAATGGAACATAATAACTATGAACAAGATACATATAAGATTCCTTTGAAATTCCTTCAAACAATCCTTCTTGATTGTGTTGTACCAGGTTCCATCCCATTTGAGGTACTTTGACCGTAATTGGAAAACGCACAACTTCTGAAGAAACAATCCCTAAACCCTTCGGTGTCCCCTTCTTGAGAATGCGAACAAAATAATTGCATGCCGAGACAAATTCCCAATACAGGCTGTTTCAAATCCTTTAATAAAAGATCCAATTCGTTTTCTTTGAGCTTGGTCATGGCGCTTTTCGCTTCCCCTTGTCCGGGGAAGATGATTTTGTCAGCGGCGAGTATTTCCTCTGGAACTTTGGTCAATAGCGCGGCTACTCCCAATCGTTCTAAAGCAAATTGCAGGCTTTTTACATTACCAGCACCATAATCTATAATAACTGTTTTCATTTATAACATTCCTTTTGTAGAAGGCAAGATCATTTTACTCGAATCTCGCTTTACCGCTACTTTGATTGCTTTTGCAAAGGCCTTAAAAATCACCTCTATCTTGTGGTGTTCATTGTCTCCTTCTGCTTTTATGTTTATATTGGCTTTGGCACCATCAGCAAAGGATTTGAAAAAGTGAAAGAACATTTCTGTTGGCATTTTACCAATCATTTCTCTTTTGAACTCAGCTTCCCAAACCAACCAATTCCGCCCTCCAAAATCTATGGCAACTTGTGCCAAGGCATCATCCATAGGCAGGGTGAAGCCATAACGTTCAATTCCCAGCTTATTACCCAAGGCCAATGCAAAGGTTTCCCCCAAAGCAATGGCGGTGTCCTCAATGGTGTGGTGCTCATCGACTTCTAGATCTCCTTTTGTTTGGATACTAATGTCCATTTGTCCGTGACGTGCCAATTGATCTAACATGTGATCAAAAAAAGCAATACCAGTGTCTATGGTGCTTTGCCCCGAACCATCAAGGTTTAAGGCAATTGCTATTTTTGTTTCTTTTGTATTTCGGGTTAAGGTTACTTTTCGGTCTTTTAATAACAGTCGTTGGTAGATTTCCTCCCAAAGTTGTGTTTTAAGAACAATGACTGCATCCAAAGCTGCATCAGTCACTTCGGCGGCTCCTCTTTCTGTATCGGTATCGATCAAAATTCCTTTACAACCTAGGTTTTTGGCCAACTCCATGTCCGTCAAGCGGTCTCCAATCACGTAGGAGTTTTCAAGGTCATAGGCCGGGTTGTCAATGTATGATTTTAGAAGCTCAGTTCCAGGCTTTCTAGTCGGTTGCTGGTCTTTAGGAAAGGACTTGTCAATAAAAACTTGATCAAAAACGACTCCTTCATTCTCAAAACTTTGCAATATAAAATTATGAACAGGCCAAAAGGTGTTTTCGGGAAAACTAGAAGTTCCCAAACCATCCTGATTGGTTACTATAACCAATTCATAATCCAATTCTTTTGCGATTTTAGGAAAGGTATTGAAAGACATTTGGATAAAAAATCAATTTATCAAATGAATCCAACTGAAAATCATTTGGTTCTAATGTTAGCGTACCATCGCGATCGATAAATAATACTTTTTTCATTGATCTAAGTTTTTACAAATGCTTATTAGTTTGTTGTTTTCTTCTGGGGTTCCTATCGTAATTCTTAAAGTGCTTTCACAATTGTGAAGCTTGGATCGATTCCTAACCACAACCCCTTGTTTTACAAGCGCATCGTAGCGTTTGTTGGCATCATCGACTTTTATTAAAAGGAAATTGGCATCACTTTTAAACACTTTTTTTACAAACTTAAGTGTTGAAAAGGCAGTGGCCATTCTTATTCGCTCTGAAACAATTAATTGAATTTGTTGTTCAATGGCCGGAGCATCCTCTAATCCATCAAAAGCAACACTTTGTGTCAGGACATTGATATTATAAGGTGGTTTAATGGTGTTTAAAACAGAGATGATTGTTGCATCAGCAAAACACATGCCCAAGCGTATTCCAGCCAAACCATAGGCCTTAGAGAGCGTTTGACAGACAATCAGTCTTGGAAATTTATTTAAAACAGACAAACCGCCTTCTTGTTCTGAAAAGTCCACATAAGCTTCATCAAGCACAACCAATCCATCGAAAAAATCAAAAAGACTTTCAATTTCATTTAAAGGCAAAGCATTCCCTGAAGGGTTATTGGGGCTACAAACAAAAATGATTTTTGTTTTAGTGCTCACCCTTGCTTTTATGGCTTTAATATCCAATTGAAACTCCTCGTTTAAAGGAACTTCTTGAATGTTGATGTCGTTCAACTTTGCAAGTACTTCATACATGCCATAGGTTGGCGGTAATAGCATCACTTCGTCTTGTGAGGGTTCGCAGAACGCACGAAAGATTAAATCCAACACTTCATCGCTGCCGTTGCCCAATAAAATCTGATCTGCATTAACGCTTTTGATTTCTGCCAATTTGCGCTTTAACTTGCGTTGTTGTGGGTCAGGGTATCGATTGTAGCCATTTTCAAAAGGGTTTTCATTGGCATCTAAAAAAATATTTTGAGCCTCAAAATCTTCAAATTCGTCTCTTGCTGATCGATAAGGTGCAATCTTAAGCACCAAAGGTCGTACTAGTTTTTTTAAATCTAATCCTTTCATCACTTCATTGATTTAAGCCGGAGTGTTACGGCATTTTTGTGCGCTTGAAGTCCTTCGGCGGCTGCCATCTCTTCAATCGCAGGACCAAGGTTCATCAAACCTTCTTTGGTTATTTTCTGATAAGTAATTGCCTTTAAAAAACTATCCAAGTTCACACCACTGTATTGACGTACATAGCCATTGGTAGGCAAAGTATGATTGGTTCCCGAGGCATAATCTCCAGCACTTTCTGGGGTATAATTCCCGATAAAGACAGAGCCAGCGCTTTTTATTCCCTCAATGAATTCTTCTTCTTCTTTAACACAAACAATTAAGTGCTCCGCACCATATTGGTTGGCAAAATCAAGTGCTGTTTGGTCGTCATTAAAGACAATGATTTTTGAGTTGTCTAATGCTTTTTGGGCGATGTCCTTTCTGTCTAGATTTTCCAGCTGTAAAAGCACTGCTTTTTGAGTTTCCTCTGCAATGGCTTTGGAAGTTGTGATCAGCAGCACCTGACTGTCTGGCCCATGTTCGGCTTGAGACAATAAGTCAGAAGCAATAAAGGATGGATCGGCAGTTTCATCTGCGACAACCATCAATTCACTAGGGCCTGCTGGCATGTCAATCGCTACATGATATTGTGTTGCCAATTGTTTGGCTACGGTCACATATTGATTCCCTGGGCCGAATATCTTGTCTACTTGAGGAATGGTTGTTGTTCCAAAAGTCATTGCAGCAATGGCTTGCATTCCTCCTACTTTAAAAATTTTGGTTACGCCACAGCGCTTGGCTGTATAAAGTATCACATCGGGAAGGTTTCCGTTTTTATCCGGTGGTGAACACAATACAATCTCTTCACAGCCTGCAATATTTGCAGGCGTAGCCAACATCAGAACAGTAGAAAACAAAGGTGCTGAACCTCCTGGTATGTAAAGTCCTACTTTTTCAATGGGTGTTTTTTTTTGCCAACAATATACTCCTGCTTGTGTTTCAACTTTTACGGTTGTTGTTTTTTGTGCTTTGTGAAATGTTAGAATATTGTTTCTAGCGATTTCAATGGCATTTTTTAGGCTTTGTGGCACACGCGATTCTGCCGCTGCTGTTTCCTTCGGACTCACCTGAAAAGAATCCAAAGAAACACCATCAAACTTTAAGGTATAGGCAGACAATGACGCATCTCCATTAAGCCTTACGTTTTCAAAAACCTCTTTGGCCAAAGGTTCTAATGAAGCATAGCTAGCAGAGGCACGTGCGGTTAATTTTTTCCAATCCGACCTGATTGGGTTGCGATATTGTTTCATTACAGTACCATTTTTTCAATAGGACATACCAATATATCCTCTGCTCCTGCTTCTTTTAAAGCGTCGATGACATCCCAAAAAGAACCTTCATCTATAACTGAATGTAAAGAAGACCACCCTTTTTGAGACAAAGGCAATACCGTTGGGCTTTTAAGCACAGGTAAAATATTACTTATTTGTTCAATTTTATCATTGGGTGCATTGAGTAAAATATATTTCGATTTCTTAGCCCTAAGCACGGCTCTTAAACGAAAACGAAGTTTTTCAATCAATTCATTCTTTTCAGAGGACAAATTGGGTGCCTGAACCAAAACAGCTTCTGATTCCATTATTTTAACAACCTCTTTGAGATTGTTTTTAAACAGAGTGCTTCCACTGGAAACGATGTCGCAGATCGCGTCTGCCAATCCAATGTTTGGAGCAATTTCTACCGATCCATTAATGATGTGGATGTCCGCAGCAATTCCATTTTCTTCAAAAAAGCGTTTTACCGTATTTGGATATGAAGTTGCAATGCGTTTTCCGTCCAATTGTTTGATGTTATTGAATTCAACTTCCTTAGGGAGTGCAATACTTACCCTGCATTTAGAAAAACCCAAACGCTCGATCGTTTCGATTCCTTTTCCTTTCTCATGAATCAAATTCTCACCAATAATCGCAAGATCGACGACCCCATCCCTGAGGTATTGTGGAATATCTCCAT
>CAJJCA010000026.1 GCA_905182575.1 uncultured Flavobacteriaceae bacterium
TAAAAATCATAACTATAAAAAATCATTTCTAACAAAGGGAAAATCTGAAATAATATAATACCTATATACACCAATAAAACCCTCTTAAAACCTTTCTAAATCAGTATATTACCACTATAAGTTGTTGTTTCATTCCCATTTAACTTAATGAAAATATCAAATCAAAGACATTTTTATATGTCAAAATATGAGTATTCACCAGTAACAGCAGGCCCTCACAAAACATGAGGGTTTTTTTATACCCCTCCAACTCACAAAAAACTCACAAAACAGACTATTTTTCCTTGTCGATTAATGCCGTCAAAACCGTCTAAATCTTCAAAAAACGTCAGATAATGAAAATAATCCTTTTCACATAAAAAAACCCTCCGAACCACCAGAGGGTTTTAACTTTAACTAAAATACATTACAAAACAGAAGGATATGAAACCAAACCGTAATAAGTATTTTTAAAACAAATTTCAGCAGCTTCTATCTTTGAGATCATGCCTCCTTTGCTTATTGAGATATTTAAAAAATGACATATGTCACGTTTTCGAATAAAAAAACCCCCTGTGGAGTCAGGGGGCTTAATTCTAGAAAAGGTGGAAAGCACACCACCTAATCCAGAGATAATACCTAAAGAATTTTGTATTGTGTTTAGTTGCATTGGTCTCTTACCCATTTAGCTGAATTTGAATGGCCAAGACTGGCAGCTCTTCTCCAATCTTTACAAGCACCATTTAAATCAAGTATCTTCTCTTTTGAAATTCCCCTGTTAGAATAAGCGTCTGAGTAATCTGAATTTCATTAAATGGCATTGTTTTGTGAACTGAAAGGATTATGTTTTTTTCAATTTTTACCCATAATGCGTAGCCCTCCTCTGTAAGATGTGTCCCATCTGATGTAAGTTCTTTTTTTAAAAAACCCTTATCGTCTGAAAAAAAATTATTTAAGTCTATTATGTCAAAGACATCATTAGGAAGGTCCGCAGCAATAATTTTATTAACTACCTCTATATTGGATTTCATAAAATCTTTACTTGTTGGTAGTAAAGTCTGGACATAAATTAGTGTTGATGGGGAGTTTTGTTTAATCGTTCTTGCTATTTTAAGAATATTATTACCTACATATTCTGGTGAGGGTACTTGCTTCTTATAATAGATGTTAAACAGATCATTAATTCCTATAAGAATAAAAACAGCCTTTGGTTTAAAAAAAATAATTTCATCCAATCGCTCTAAAACTCCGTCAGTAACGTCTCCTCCTATCCCTCGGTTTCGAATATTAGGAATATTAAACTTTTCTGACCAATTTTTTCCTCCCTCAGTAATACTATTACCTATAAAAACAATTTCATTAAAATTCAAAGGATCATTTTTGAAAACCTCAATTCGTTCTTTATAATGGTTTTTTGTCCATTCAGAATGATATGGAATTAATAAATCCTTTTGAGGAAATAATTCAGTATTGTTCTGAGCTGCAGGTGCAAGTGAATTATCTCTGACAGTAACATCATAAGATGAAGTTTGTTTTCCATATCCAATTTTAGTCTGTCCAAAAGAAACCATTGGAACTACTAATAAAAAAAGCAGCAGATTTTTCATAGTGTTGGTTATTAGATGTTTAAAGAAATGAAAAGATAACTAAAATATAATTAAGCATAAAAAAACCCTCCGAATCACCAGAGGGTTCCTTTAACCAAAATACATTAAAAACAGAAGGATATGAAACCAAACCGTAATAAGTATTTTTAAAACAAATTTCAAACATAAAATCTGTTCTATATATAATACAATTTGAAAACACAAAACCCCTATGAGGTTTGTGTTATTGTTTTGTTAAAAAAACCCCCTGTGGAGTCAGGGGGCTTAATTCTAGAAAAGGTGGAAAGCACACCACCTAATCCAGAGAATGAGTATTAAAATTAAAAGTGCAGTCGATAAATCGGTTGAGTGATTTAAATTAAGATAGTATTGGTATATTGTGATGTAAATAGATTCTATGAAAACCACATCTTATTATGCTTAATAAGAATTTGGCTTTAATGCTGATACTCCCTTTGTTTTTATTTTCTCAAACCAAAAAAAATAATGGTTTTCAAAGCGTTACTCCAGCAAAATTACTTGAAAGAGCAGACTCCTCTGGTGATTTTAAAGGAATCTCTTTAGGCATTCTATTTCAGGGACAATCTAAATATCCTAACCCATATTATGGTCCTAAAGTTGATGGATTATTTAATGATGGCGCTTATCATTTTACAATTGATTTTTATTATAAAAAATTCATTGTGGGTTTCCAATTATCAGATGAATTCCTGTATTTAGAAAAGTTTGATAATAATGGAGCTGTTTGGAAGCCTAGGGGGTTTAATGGAAGTTATTCCTCTCTAACAAGATCTTATTGGCTCACCCTGGGATATAACATTATAAGCAACCTAAATGTAAAGTTAGGAGTGGGCTTTAGAAGCGGACCAAAAGAATCACTTACAAACAAAAACTTTACAGTATCTCAACTTGCTGAAGGCTATGACTTTTCAGATCCTTTGAATGTTATAAATACTTTAAAGCAATTAGATGAGTTTAGTGAAATAGATTATTCACTATCGATTACCTACCCTATCAAAGTATATGGCAAATTTGGTCTTGTCCCTGAACTTGGATACACAATTAAACACGCAGGAGTGTTAACAGGAATTAGCATTATTTACCAATGATCGGAATCAATAGATTGTTAGCCCTTTTTGTATTGTTGTTATTCAATGGTTGTTTTAATCACGATCCAATAGAAGATAATGTAGCATCGTCAATTTATTTTGACAACAATACCTGTAAATGTCCTGCTGCAACAGTAGGAGATACAGAAGTGATTAATGGAGTAACCTATACGGTAGTGGATAACACATCTATAAAAACTCAAGTTGCAGCAGCTAATTATAATTTATGTACAACACCTGTAACTAATATGAGTGAGCTCTTTAAAGACGACACCTCATTTAACTCTGATATAAGTTTTTGGGATACCGCAGCAGTTACTGATATGGGTTTTATGTTTTATCAGGCAACTTCTTTTAATCAAGATATAGGCTCTTGGAATACTGCAGCAGTTACTAATATGGAGGTATGTTTCAAGGTGCAACAGCATTTAATCAAGATATAGGCTCTTGGAATACTGCAGCAGTTACTGATATGGAGTGTATGTTTTATTATGCTTCAGCATTCAATCAAGATATAGGCTCTTGGAATACTGCAGCAGTTACTAATATGGAGTGTATGTTTAATAGTGCCACAGCATTCAATCAAGATATAGGCTCTTGGAATACTGCAGCAGTGACTAATATGGAGGTATGTTTTATATGCAACAGCATTCAATCAAGATATAGGCTCTTGGAATACTGCAGCAGTTACTAATATGGGAAATATGTTTGATGGTGCAACAGCATTTAATCAAAATATAGGCTCTTGGAATACTTCAGCAGTTACTGATATGGGTATATGTTTTATAGTGCAACAGCATTCAATCAAAACCTAACAGGTTGGTGTGTCACAAATATTACAACTGAACCAACTGCTTTTGCACTAGCTTCATCCCTAATAAACTGCCAACGAACCCGTTTGGGGAACTTGTCCTTAATACAGACATATCATCTTGAGTGAGTTCAGGGATGAATTTTCCTCAACCCCATAGGCTTAACTAAGTAGTGCTTTCCACCTAATCCAGAGAATGAGTATTAAAATTAAAAGTGCAGTCGAAGAAGTGTCGGTTGAGTGATTTAAATTAAGAGTGTCACCAACAGTTGCGGATATTTCAGAAAACACCTAGTCTTTCCATTTAAAGAACTCATCTAAACTCATTTTAGGCTCGTCTTCGTTTACTGGATTCGGATCAATTTCTATAGATTTCATCGTAGGGTGTACGTACTTTCGTAGCTCATTTTTTAACCTCTGCCGTTCATAGGGAGACATCGTATCAAGATCTGAAAAATCTCGCTCAGTCTTATAGGCAAGTAAATCTGCAATGTGTTTTTTTAGATCTTCAGATACATTGAATTTATTCTTACTACCCTTGGGGCGACCTGTAGGTTTATGTCCTGGTGGAAACGGCATCTTTAACGTATTTTATATTTGGAATCAGTGTGTTATTTTCACTACGAGTGATTGCTTGGTTAGTTGCAAAAAACAGTTGGTTTAACTGGTTAGCTGTCACTAGCCTTTGGAACGAATGTCCTGTAAGCCTTAATGAAAGACTGACAGACTTGAATTTTAATCTATTATACTGCATTATCGGTATATTAAATAGCCATTAAAACAGATTGTCTTCTGATCTAAGTTCCGTTCTATCGAATAGGCGAGATCTAACAAACCCACTCATAGTTTGACGATTTTGATTGGCTTTTTCTTTGATGTACTTTTTATCTTCTGGAGATAATGGAATTGAAATTTTGTCTTGGAAATTCATAATTTTTAATTTTTAGATTTATTAATAAAAAGATTGTAGTAAGTATTGATATAACGATCGTTTTTTCGAATGTGTTTGCTAATGTATCTGAGGGTTTCTTCTTTGCCCCGTATTGGCTCTATATTCCCGATGTGTTTTTTCTTGAGGTTGATCGCTTTTGTAATTTTATCTGATAACTGATCTGGTTCTATTGGCTTGGAAGTGGCTATTGCAAGATGCACATGATTTGTTGGTGGTTGCTTATAGTCATCTTTTTCAATAGTTAAAAAAACTGCTTTGACTGATCGGCGATTAGCAATCATTTGACCCCAGAGAGCCGCCCATGTATCAGTTATAAGTGAGTAGTTCCTTATGAATGTGGTGTAATTCCAGTTGAACATATTTGCATATTCATTTGAAACTCGAAGTCTATTTTGATCTATAACTCCATCTCTAGATACTTTATTTGTGTTTTTCATTACTTAGAAGTTTTGTTGCTTAAATAAATTGTAGCGTAAACGATAGGCCTCCAGATTTACCAGATCCTGATTTTCAGATACTTACAATTTAAATTATTAACCCTACTATCGTTCGGGAATTGCGAGTACCTGTTTTTACACTTTCTCTATATATACTATATGATTTTAGAAAATTTATTGGGTCAAGAAATTCTGACATGTTATTAACAAATAGCATTAATTGGAAAAGCTAACCTTTTTTTGGGTTATGTCTGGGTTTCTAAGAGTCAGTTTTTGCTGTTTAGATTTCCAGAAAAGAGAAAATATGGGTGTACCTCGAGGAAGAATAGAGGGAATAAAATCAATAAATTAGAAAATGAAATAGATAATAAAATAAGGAATGCTAATCAAGCGATAGGATGCGGTGTTGTTTTAGGTGGCCATACTGCTATCAACTGCCTTATGGACTTGTAAAAACTAGCTAACTTTTAGCTGTACCATCCGTAAAACCATCTGTAAAAAAAGAAAGCCCTACTGTTAATAGGGCTTTACACGTTATATAGCGGAGAGACAGGGACTCGAACCCTGGCGACGGTTACCCGTCGACAGATTAGCAATCTGCTCCATTACCACTCTGGCACCTCTCCTATAAAATGAACTTATGCAATAAAATTGCGGTTGCAAATGTAACTTTTCATTATTAAGAACGCAAACTATTTTGGATACGCTACCCGAAGATGGTATACATTAATCAGTTTTTTTGATAATACCTTTTTTAGAGTCTCAATTTCAGCTAAAGTGATGTTACAATCATTGAACTGTTTTTCTTCAACCTGCTTGTTAACAATTGATTCGACAAAGTTTTGGATCTTATCAATCGTAGGTTCTTTTAAGCTCTTAGAGGCTGCTTCTACCGCATCTGACATCATCAATATTGCAGTTTCTTTTGAAAAAGGTTTTGGCCCTAGGTAGCTGTATGATTTAGTATCAGGGGTTTCTCCAGATATTTCTTCTGCCTTTTTATAAAAATAATATACCTTTGAAGTACCATGATGGGTTCGGATAAAATCAATAATACGTTTGGGTAGTTTATGTTTTTTGGCAATTACAATTCCGTTTGTAACATGATCAATTATAATCTTGGCACTTTCTGCTGGAGATAATTCTTCGTGAGGAGAAAGTCTGCTTGCTTGGTTTTCAGAAAAATAGGTGGGAGCATTCATTTTCCCAATGTCATGGTACAAAGCTCCCACTCTTACCAGTAAGGAGTTCGCTCCAATTTCATTTGCAGCTGTTTCAGCCAAATTGGCAACTTGCAGGGAATGATGAAATGTTCCGGGAGCACGATCAGAAAGTTCTTTTAATAAGGGTGAATTCGTGTCAGAAAGTTCCAGCAAAGAAACATCTGAAACCAGTCCAAATATTTTTTCACAAAGATAAATAAGTGGCTGCGCGAAAAGCGTTAAAAGTCCATTAAGAAAAAACAACCCAATTATTGTCAATTCAATTTCCGAAACGCCTCCTTCATGTATAATGGTAAAAGCAATGTATCCAATGAGATAAACAAAGACAATCCTTCCTACAGTGATAAATAAGTTTGCCCTGTTTTGAAGTTGGGTTACAGACTGAATGGTAACAATTCCGGCAATGATTTGAAGAAAGACAAATTCAAAACTATTGGGAACAATAAATCCTAGGGTAAGGATCGTTATTACATGAGTAAAAAGACCCAAACGAGGATCAAAAAACGTTTTTAAAATAAGAGGTAAAATACAAATTGGAACCGCATACAGGAAATTGACTTCATAATTAACCATCAATGTAGTGAGGGCAATTTGGTAGCTTTTTAAGAAAATAAAAGTCAATTTTAACACGACTATCCAAAACCGATGGTCGATAGTTGGAAAGGAATAAAAATAGTGCCAAAAAAGTGAGACCAATAAGAATGGAATAACCGAAAATGATCCAATAATAATTGGCATCACTCCAAAGTTTAGAACTGTATTCGTTTTTAAGAGAAAGTAAAGTTTGCAGTTTTTCGCCTTCTGCTACTTCACCCTTAGAAATTACAATTGCATTCTGAACAACAATACCCCTTGATGCTGAAACATCTCCTAAAGCTGAAGCCAAACTATTGTTGGTAAACTTTTCGTCTAAACTGATATTGGGTTGAATGATTTCAAAAAACAAATTATAATATTGATCTACCGATGCAATATAAAGACTATCAATGGCCATCGAAACCACTTTACTTCTTAAATCTTCGATACGTGAAAATTGATCAACAGTAACGGTGGATTCCTGATTCTGTTTAATCAGATAAACAAAACTGCTCCCTTTATGATCATAGGCTACAGGGAAAACTCCAACTTTATAAATTTCATTTAAAATTTCATAACCATAGTCATATAAAACCTTATAATTTGGATTTAGAAGCAGGCAGGTTAAAGAAGTTTGAGAATTGATTTTTATAGGAACTTTTAACTTGATCAAAAATCTCAGGAGTTGCTCGGTAGTATTTTCTTTGGAAATTGACGATTTCCTGCTTTTCTTTTTCTAGATCTTTGATAGATTTTAAAATCGAAAAATCAAAAGGAGCATAAAGCGTTGGATATTGCCATGGTTTTCCTTTGGTGAAATTCGTATTTAAACTGTCCCCCTTTGGGAAACAAATAGAGCGTCAAAAATCCACACCCAATAAGCAAAATAACTTTGTAGAGCATAGCTCGGTTTAAAACAATAAAGCGCCAAAATTTCTTCAATTCATTGAATTTTAAATTCAAATTTAATCAAAACATATTCTTAATACATTATTTTAAAAATGTATTTCCATAGGATTGCAATCAATTTGATTATTTTTGTTTTAAAATACACCTTGTCTTTATGCGATTTTTGCTTTTTTATAAACTATAAAACTTGGAATACGGTATCTGCCATTTGGGGATTATCCCCTTGAGAAACGAGAACAATCACAGAAGTGAAATGGTTTCTCAGCTCCTCTATGGAGACTGTTATAAAATAATCGAAAAAAGAAAATCCGTGGTATAAGATCCGAATGCATTGGGATGGCTATGAAGGTTGGATTCCGCACAATCAAGTTCACTTGATTGAAAATGAAATCTATTCTAAAACTACAGCTTCAACGCCACAAATATCAACGGATCTGATCAACTATATTACCGACGAAAACGATTTGATGTTTCCGATAATCTTGGGGAGTAATTTAAGTGGTGCTAAGTCAATAAATCATGTTTTTGAAGGTAAAACTCAAGCGGGTAAGAAAGGCAAAGAATGGCTGATTAAAACTGCTTACATGTACCTCAATGCTCCTTATTTGTGGGGAGGACGTTCTCCCATGGGAATTGATTGTTCGGGTTTTACGCAAATGGTCTATAAAATTAATGGAACTCCATTGAAAAGAGATGCTTCTCAGCAAGCCCAGGAGGGCGAAACATTGAGTTTTATTGAAGAAAGCGAAGCAGGCGATCTTGCTTTTTTCGATGACAAGGAAGGAAAAATTACGCATGTGGGTTTGTTACTTGAAAACCATCACATCATCCATGCGCATGGAACGGTTCGAATCGACCAAATCGATCAAACAGGTATCTTTAATTCAGAAACGCAAACCCATTCCCACAAACTTCGAATGATTAAAAAAATGATATAAAAAAACGTATTACCCTTCAAGTAGGGCTTTCATTTTTTTAAATCCGTCTGTGTCACCAAGCGTGCCATAAATATTCATTAAGGTCTTAACGGCATCTTCATTTTTGTTAAGATTAATCAATTTTTCAAGAATCGGAACACATTCTTTGTACACTTCTTCTCTCTCAATTTTATAAGCGTCATATTTGGCGTTGTCAGCACGAGAATTTCCAAGGCTGTTCATTTTATCAACAATTTCTGTTTCGCCTTCTAGAATTAAGGCCACTAGATTTAGATAAGAATTCTCTGAAGATGGATCTATTTCAATTGCCTTTTCATAATAAGAACGCGCTGCGGTCTTATCACCCAAGTCTGCAGTAACCACAGCAAGATTATAATAGAGACTTCCATTTTCAGGATCATGAGCAATCGCCTCGTTCATTAAAGTCTTAAACTTCTCCTTATCGTCCAATTGAATGTATAAATTTGGCCTCCGTGAGGATTAAATTAATATCATTCGGATTGGCCGCACGAGCTTCTTTAACGGCTTCAATTGCCTTTTCATTGTCTCCTTGCTGGGCATAAATCAATGCAATGTTTTTTACGATTTCAGGAAACTTTGATTCAGTTTTTTCTATTTTAAAGTCTTTATAATCCTTGGACTTCTTGTAAAGGTTGTATTCCGTTTCTGAGACTTCAATGGGAGTATCCTTATCCGCTTCAGTCACAAAATATTTGGTAACAACACCCGTATATCCAATTGATTTTAATTTAAAGTAATACTCAAGTGCGACTTCATAATCTGAATTGTTAATCGCACTTGAAGCTGCAAAATAAAGGTAATCAGCATTGGCTTCTGGATCAATCGTGTAAGCCATGTATAGCTTGCGAGCAGAGTTTTTAAAATCACCCTTTTCATTGTCATCAATTGCACTATTGACAATTGCTGATGAAAGCAAGTTCATTTGATCTGCAACATCGTCCTTAAGCGATGGGGATTCTTTTAACGAAAGTAACAAATCATAGGCCTGTGTATAATCTTCGTTGTGTTGTGCAATTTTAGCCCTAAGGAAATCATAAGAAGGTTTTACCTTTTGATCGGCAGTTTCCAAAACTGATTTAAAATCTGTTAAAAGTTTTTCAGCACCAGTTATGTCACCAGCTTCATATAATTTCTGAGCTTTTCTAAGTTCCTTTTTCTGAGAAAAAGAAAAATTAAAGATTAAAAGAAATAATAAAAGTGTAATTTTTTTCATTTGGATCAATTATAATTTATTCTTATTTATTTTAAATTAAATGTTTTAATAGGATTATACTATTCAATTATAGTGCCATCTTCAACATCAATGTCCGAAATATCCTCCACTTCTTCGTCATCTTTCATTGTTTTGGCAACAGCTGCGATGGAATCATTGCCTTTAATATTAATCAATTTGACTCCTTGAGTGGCGCGTCCCATAACCCTAAGATCAGAAACTGCCATACGAATTGCGATTCCAGATTTATTGATAATCATCAAATCATCAAGGTCAGTAACACTTTTTAACGTAACCAAAGCGCCTGTTTTTTCTGTAACTGAAATGGTTTTAACTCCCTTCCCTCCTCGATTGGTCGTTCGATAATCATCCAAACTAGATCTTTTACCAAAACCATTTTCAGAAACCACAAGAATATTAGCATCCATATCATTTACGGTAACCATTCCTACAACTTCATCTTGTTCGTTGGCCAAAGTAATTCCTCTAACTCCCGAAGCACTTCTTCCCATCGGACGGGTTTTACTTTCCTCAAAACGAATGGCTTTTCCGGATTTGACTGCAAGTAAAATCTGACTGTTTCCATTGGTCAGTCTCGCTTCTAGAAGTTCATCATCGTCTTTAATGGTAATTCCATTAATACCATTGGCCCTTGGGCGAGAATATTTTTCCAGACTGGTTTTCTTAACCTGTCCTTTTTTGGTCGCCATGATAACATAATGATTATTAATATACTCTTCATCTTTAAGGTCTTGCGTACAAATGAAAGCCTTGACGCGATCATCTTGCTCAATATTGATCAAGTTTTGTATTGCTCTTCCTTTTGTGGTTCTTGATCCTTCCGGAATTTCATAGACCCGCATCCAAAAACATTTTCCTTTTTGAGTGAAAAAGAGCATGTATTGGTGGTTGGTTCCAACAAAAAGATATTCTAAGAAATCTTCATTTCTGGTAGTAGATGCTTTTTGACCTACTCCACCTCTATTTTGAGTTTTATATTCCGACAGAGCTGTTCGCTTAATGTATCCTGCATGAGAAATAGTAATTACTACTTTTTCATCAGGAATCATGTCTTCAATACTAAAGTTTCCTCCAGCATATTCGATTTTAGAACGGCGTTCATCACCATATTTTTCTCTAACCTCTGCTAATTCCGTCTTAATAATATTCATTCGACGCTCTTTATTGTCTAAGATGTCTTTTAGATCAGCAATCGTCTTTAATAATGCATCATATTCCGTTCTTAGTTTGTCTTGTTCAAGACCCGTCAGTTGTCGCAAGCGCATCTCGACAATGGCTTTAGCTTGTATTTCAGTGAGCTTAAACTGGGCAATTAACTTCTCTCGCGCTTCTTCAGCATTTGAAGAGGATCTTATTAATGCAATTACTTCGTCTATGTGGTCCGAAGCAATAATTAAGCCCTCGAGAATGTGAGCTCTCTCCTCAGCTTTTTTCAGCTCATATTTTGTTCTTCTTACAACTACCTCATGCCGGTGTTCAACAAAATGATGAATCATCTCCTTTAAGTTCAATAATTGGGGTCTTCCTTTAACTAATGCAATATTATTAACACTAAAAGAAGATTGTAAAGAAGTGTATTTGTATAATTTATTAAGAACAATGTTTGGAATTGCATCGCGCTTGAGTACATAAACGATTCGCATTCCTTTTCGATCAGATTCATCGCGAATATTGCTAATGCCCTCAATTTTTTTATCATTGACCATCTCAGCAGTTTTACGAATCATTTCTGCTTTATTGACTTGATAAGGAATTTCTGTAACCACGATACATTCGCGATCTCTAACCATTTCAATGTTAGCATTGGCACGCATTACTACCCTACCTCGCCCAGTATGAAATGCTTCTTTAACTCCTTCATAACCATATATGGTGCCTCCAGTTGGGAAATCTGGAGCTTTGATGGTCTTAATAAGCTCATCAATGGTTATATCCTTATTATCTATATATTGAATTGTTCCATTAACAACCTCTGTGAGATTGTGAGGAGGCATGTTAGTCGCCATTCCAACAGCAATTCCCGAAGCACCGTTGATCAAAAGATTAGGAACTCGAGTTGGAAGCACCTTGGGTTCTTTTAAAGTATCATCAAAATTCAGCTGGTGATCAACAGTATCTTTGTCGATATCTGCCAATAAATCTTCTGAAATCTTCGCATTCTTGCTTCCGTGTAACGCATTGCAGCCGGACTGTCACCATCAACAGAGCCAAAGTTACCTTGGCCATCTACCAACAAATAACGCAAGCTCCACTCTTGTGCCATACGCACCATGGCATCATAAACTGAAGTATCACCGTGGGGGTGATACTTACCTAATACTTCCCCAACAATACGTGCTGATTTTTTGTATGCTGTATTCGAACGAATGCCCAATTCATGCATTCCGAACAAAACCCTACGATGAACTGGTTTTAAACCATCACGGACATCGGGCAATGCACGTGACACAATGACAGACATTGAATAATCAATGTATGCCGATTTCATTTCATCTTCTATATTTATTGGAATTAATTTTTCTCCCTCTGCCATTTTTTTTATTATACATTATGAGCTAAAAAGTCAACCTTTTTAGAGTTTTCATTAATTTTTTTTAAGGAATTTATCAACAGAATAGTCTTGATATTTGTTATTAATATTTTAGAAAAGTCCTTTTGTAAAATCAATAATTTTTTGTCTATTAGCATAGAGCACTAGGATTTGGAACATTTTTTGATGTACTGAAATATATAATGTTAATGATATGGATGATAATTTCTCGCCACGCGTCAAGGATGTAATTTCTTACAGCAAAGAAGAGGCCCTCAGATTGGGGCACAATTTCATTGGCACAGAGCACCTTATGTTAGGGATTTTAAGAGATGGTGCAGGTAAAGCTGTTTCCATATTAAAATCAATTGAGGTTGATTTAGATGAATTGAGAAAAAAAGTAGAAATTCTCAACCCTGCAGTTATTGAAAATGCTTCTATGTTGAATGATAAGAAAAACCTTCATTTGACCCGGCAAGCCGAGCGTGCACTCAAAACTACCTTTTTAGAAGCTAAATTATTTCAAAGTGATTTGATTAATACTGTTCATTTATTATTATGCATTTTGCGTAATGAAAATGACCCAACGACCAAATTACTATTGAAACTTAATATTGACTATGATTTAATAAAGGAGGAGTTCAAATTATTGCTCGCCAATGATGATCAAAATTATATGGACCTTCCCACCTCTTCTTCATTTCCGGATGAAAAAGATGATGAAAATGAGTCTGGGAAAGAAAATCCTTTTGTACCAACTGCCGATTCTCGTGGGAATGTTAAATCCAAAACCCCCGTTCTTGATAATTTTGGAAGAGACATCACCGCCTTGGCAGAAAAAGACAAACTCGACCCAGTTGTTGGGCGTGAAAAAGAAATCGAACGTGTATCTCAAATTTTGAGTAGACGTAAGAAAAATAACCCAATGTTGATCGGTGAACCTGGTGTAGGTAAATCTGCAATCGCAGAAGGATTGGCACTAAGGATCATTCAGAAAAAAGTTTCTCGTGTGCTTTATGGTAAACGTGTTGTTTCTCTCGACTTGGCGAGCCTTGTCGCTGGAACCAAATACCGTGGCCAATTTGAAGAGCGCATGAAGGCAGTGATGAATGAGTTAGAAAAAAACGAAGACATCATTTTATTTATTGATGAAATTCACACCATCGTAGGAGCTGGAGGTGCAACTGGAAGTTTAGATGCTTCAAATATGTTTAAGCCTGCTTTGGCAAGAGGTGAAATTCAATGTATTGGTGCAACAACACTAGACGAATACAGACAAAACATTGAAAAAGATGGGGCGCTAGAAAGACGTTTCCAAAAGGTACTTGTTGAACAAACTACTGTAGATGAAACGTTAGAAATCCTCAGAAACATAAAGGATAAATATGAAAACCATCATAATGTATTATATAACGACGAAGCTTTAAAAGCTTGTGCCGAACTGACCGATCGTTACATGACCGATCGTTACCTTCCGGACAAAGCTATAGACGCATTGGATGAAGCAGGATCACGTGTTCATATAAATAACATGAATGTACCGGATGAGATCATTCAACTCGAAGAAGAGCTCGAAAAAGTTAAAGAGTTAAAAAATTCTGTTGTTAAGAAACAAAAATACGAAGAGGCTGCAAAACTTCGTGATGATGAAAAACGCGTTGAAAGAACCCTCCTAGAGGCTCAAGAACGATGGCAAGAGGACTCTAAATTGAATCGGGTTACAGTAAATGAAAATCACATTGCCGATGTTGTTTCTATGATGACTAACATTCCTGTTAATAAAATTATCAAAACTGAGAAAAACAAGCTTGCTCACTTGGCTGAAACCATAAGCAAGAAGTTGGTTGGACAAAAAACAGCCGTTGAAAAAGTCGTTAAGGCAATTCAAAGAAACCGTGCTGGACTAAAAGATCCTGACAGACCTATTGGATCCTTCATATTCCTTGGACAAACTGGAGTAGGAAAGACACAATTGGCTAAGATTTTGGCCAAAGAAATTTTTGATTCGGAGGAAAACTTGATTCGAATAGACATGAGTGAATATATGGAGAAATTCGCGATTTCAAGACTGATCGGAGCGCCTCCAGGATATGTAGGTTATGAAGAAGGTGGACAGTTGAGTGAAAAAGTAAGAAGAAGACCTTACTCAGTGATCCTACTTGATGAAGTAGAGAAAGCGCATCCAGATGTGTTCAACATGATGCTTCAAGTCCTTGATGATGGATTCTTAACGGACAGTTTAGGAAGGAAAATAAATTTTCAAAACACCATCATTATCATGACCTCTAATATTGGAGCAAGACAGGTTAAGGATTTTGGAAGCGGTGTCGGTTTTGAAACCGCAACGATTAAGGCACAATCTACTGAAATAGAAAAAAGTGTCATTGAAGGCGCATTGAAAAAAACTTTTGCTCCTGAATTTTTAAACCGTATTGATGATATTGTAATTTTCAATTCACTTGAGAAAAAAAACATTGCAGCAAGAGGAAATTGAGTTAGAAAAATTATTTTAATCTTGATGGTCACCTTGCTCGGATACAATCTAGCACTCACGAAAGAAGCCAAGGCTTTTATTTGTGACAAAGGTTTTGACAAAAAGTACGGAGCACGTCCGCTAAACAGAGCCATTCAGAAATACATTGAAGATCTTTTGGCAGAGCAAGTTGTCTCGAACAAAATCAAAGAAGGCGATGATATTCTTCTAGACTATATTAAGGATTCCGAAACTCTTTCTATTACTTTAAATACAAAAGAAGTCAAAAAATAAGTTCTTTTTTACATTTAAAAACAAAAGCTATCTATAAATGTGAGTAGCTTTTTTTTTAAAAATTCATCTTAATTCAATCAAAACATAAAATTATTGCCTAAATAATTTTAAACCTGACTGTTTTGTAATATTTTTGTGTAAATGTTATTAAACAAAAAACATACTATTCAAAACAACTGCACCACACTTGAATCCAAGTTTGTGGCTCATTTTTTAATGGCTACTACAGTTGCGACAACCCCTTTGGGGGAAAATCATAACATATAACCATTTGTCTTCGAATCTTTGATTTACAATCAAACAATTTCAGCCACTTTAAAATCAATCAACAATGCTATATTTATGGCTTGTTATATAAGAAATAAATCATGAAAGTTTTAAAATTTGGGGGAACCTCAGTAGCCAATTCAAAAAGTCTTTCAAAAGTCATAGAAATTCTCAAGAGCCAGAGTGAACCGATCGTAGTTGTCGTTTCAGCCTTAGGCGGGATTACCGACCTTCTTCTTGGTATGTTACAACTTGCTTTGGAAAGAAAAGAAAACTTCAAAGACAACCTCGATGAAATTGAAAAGCGTCACCTAGAACCCATCAAAGCATGCATTCCGATTCAGAATCAAAGTGGGATCATTAGTTTTTTAAAAAATCATCTTAATGAACTCGAGTCGCGTTTGGATGCAATCTTTCTTTTAGAAGAGGTAACCGTAAAAAACAATGCCACCATTGCATCTTATGGTGAAATATTGTCCAGTGCTATCATTCAGGAAATATTGAAATACAATGGGGTTGAATCTGTTTTTAAAGATGCAAGGGAACTCATTCAAACAGAATCAAACAACAACAGAGACATTGTCAGTGAAGCGTCAACGATAAAAAAAATAACAGCATATTTTAAAGAAAATCAATCTAAAGTTGTTTTGGTTCCTGGTTTTATTTCAAGCAATGCTTCGGGAGAAACCACCACTTTGGGAAGAGGAGGATCGGATTATTCCGCTGCGATTATAGCCAATGCACTGGAAGCAAAGGTATTAGAGATTTGGACTGATGTAAGCGGAATGTATACCGCGCATCCAAAGATTGTGACCCAAGCAAAACCCATTAAAAAGTTAAGTTATTACGAGGCCATGGAACTTTCCCATTTTGGAGCTAAGGTCATCTACCCTCCTACACTCCAACCTTTAGTTGAAAAAAACATACCGATAGTCATCAAAAATACCTTCGCCCCTGAGGACGAGGGAACGTTGATAGACGGCAATGCAAGTTCTGAAAATGGTGAAATCGTAAAAGGAATCAGTCATATTGACAATGTTGCACTACTTAATTTAGAAGGTAGTGGAATGATTGGCATCACTGGGTTTTCCAAGCGACTCTTCGAAGCACTCTCTGATGAAGACATAAATATCATTATGATTACCCAAGCTTCTTCTGAGCATTCCATATGCCTTGGTGTAAGATCAGAAGATGCCCTAAGCGCAAAAGAAGCAATAGATCAAAAGTTTGAGTTTGAAATCTCTTAAAAAAGTTGCTCCTGTCAAAATCGAAATGGACATGGTGAACATTGCCGTAGTAGGCGAGAAAATGAAAGATCATCAAGGGATTAGTGGTAAATTGTTTAGCAGCTTGGGAACCAACAATATTAACATTAGAGCTATTGCTCAAGGGGCTTCTGAAAGAAATATTTCTATTATCATTGATAAGAAAAATGTAGCGAAAGCGATCAACACTTTACACGAAAGTTTCTTTGAAGCTCAAGTAAAAGAACTCAACCTTTTTGTCACAGGTGTTGGAAATGTGGGAAGTAAACTTTTGGAACAAATTGACAAGCAAACTGATTATTTAATTGAGAATTTAAGACTTAAAATCAGAGTGATTGCAATTTCGAATTCAAGAAAAATGTTACTTAATGACGAGTCAATCTCTTTGAAGGATTGGAAGTCTCAGTTGGATAAAAGTGATATTAAAGCCGATAGAGATGCCTTTTTTGAACATGCTAAAAAACTAAACTTAAGGAATAGTATTTTCATAGACAACACAGCCAATGAGGTCATTGCAAAGGAATATGCCCGTTACCTTAATAATAGTATTGGAATTGTTACTTGTAATAAAATTGCAGCAGCCGACGAACTCAGTAACTACAAGAATCTCAAGAAGATTTCTAGAAAATATGGAAGTCCGTTCTTGTTCGAAACGAATGTTGGTGCTGGATTACCGATCATTGACACCCTTAACAATTTGATTGCCTCTGGGGATCAAATAATTAAGATTCAAGCGGTGCTTTCAGGAAGTTTAAACTTTGTATTTAATAATTTCAAGAAGGGAAGTTCTTTTCATGACGTGGTTTTGGAAGCTCAAAAAGAAGGATATACAGAACCTGATCCTAAAATTGATCTAAGTGGTATTGATGTTGCAAGAAAAATTTTAATATTGGCTCGAGAAAGCGGATTATCCATAGAACTCGACGAAATTCAAAATGAATCTTTTTTACCACAGGAGTGTTTGGACACAAAGAACAATGAGGAGTTTTTTGAATCACTAAAAAAATATAGCGGTCAATTTGACAAGCTGGTTGAAGATGCTGATAAAAACAATGCGAAGTTAAAATATGTCGCCCAACTTGAGGGAGGTAAAGCCAAAGTCGGTGTTCAGCAGGTAAAAGAAGGACACGATTTTTATAACTTAGAAGGAAGTGATAATATTATTTTATTCTATACGAATCGTTATAAAGACCAACCTTTAATCGTCAAGGGAGCTGGTGCCGGAGCAGATGTTACGGCCTCAGGAATCTTTGCGGACATCATTAGAATTGGAAAACAATAGTTATGAAAAGTGTTAAACTCTTTACACCTGCTAGTGTTGCAAATGTCTCCTGCGGATTTGACGTTCTTGGGTTTTGTTTAGATCCTGTTGGAGATGACATGACCATTCGTAAATCTGCTGAAAAAGGAATTCGGATTACCAAAATCACTGGACAAGATTTACCGCTTGACGTTCATCAAAATGTTGCTGGAGTTGCAGCTATGGCTTTGTTAAAAGCGCATCCCTCCGAACATGGTTTTGAAATTGAAATTAACAAACGTATTAAAGCAGGAAGTGGAATTGGTAGTAGTGCCGCAAGTTCGGCTGGAGCAGTCTTTGGGATTAATCACTTATTGGGTTCTCCCTACACCAAGCATGAATTAATAAATTTTGCCATGCAAGGAGAAAAACTTGCAAGTGGTTCTGCGCATGCTGACAATGTGTCTCCTGTCTTGTTAGGAGGATTCACCTTGGTTAGAAGCATCGCTCCTATGGATGTTATAAAATTGCCAACGCCCAAGGAATTGGTAGCTGTTATTATTCATCCTAAAATTGAATTAAAAACAAGCCATGCGCGAGCAATATTAAAAAAAACAGTCACTTTAAAAAGCGCCATTCAACAATGGGGCAATCTTGGGGCTTTAGTTAGTGGACTCTTCAGTGATGATTACGATTTAATCTCTAGGAGTTTGGTAGATGAAATTATAGAACCTTATCGTGCAATGTTGATCCCTGAGTTTGCAAAACTTAAGGAAGTCTCTATGAACGCAGGTGCATTGGGGTGTGGTATTTCGGGATCAGGTCCATCAGTATACGCCCTAACCAAAGGATTTGAAAATGCAGAAAATGTGGGACAAGCGATGAGAAAAGTCATGCAAAAGTTAGGCATAGATTTTGAAGTACATGTTTCTAAGATTAATGAAGAAGGAATTAAAATTCTATCTGAAGAATGAAATACTATAGTTTAAATCATAATTCTAATAATGTCCTGTTTCAAGAAGCAGTTAAAAGAGGTTTAGCTCCCGATCGAGGGCTATATTTCCCTGAGACGATCATAAAACTTCCCAACACTTTTTTTAAGGAAATTGAAAACATGAGCATTACTGAAATGGCCTACAAAGTCATCAAACCATATGTTGGAAATCAGATTAAAAAAGAAAAGCTTCTAGAAATTATTGAGGAAACTTTAGATTTTGACTTTCCTATAATTGAGATTACAGAAAACATCGCTTCGCTTGAGCTTTTTCAGGGCCCCACACTGGCTTTTAAAGATGTCGGCGCAAGGTTCATGGCGAGATGCTTAGGTCATTTTACCGAAAATACGAATGAAAAAATAACGGTATTGGTCGCCACTTCTGGAGATACTGGAGGTGCCGTAGCCAATGGTTTTTATGATGTTGAAGGAATTAACGTTGTAATACTTTATCCCAAAGGAAAAGTAAGTGACATTCAAGAAAAACAACTAACTACTTTAGGGCAAAACATTACCGCACTAGAAGTAGATGGTGTTTTTGATGATTGTCAGGACATGGTTAAAACTGCTTTTCTTGATGCAACAATTAATGAAAAAATCCAACTCACTTCCGCGAATTCAATTAATGTAGCACGGTGGTTGCCTCAAATGTTTTATTTTTTCATTGCCTATAGAAAATTGAAACACTTAAATAAAGATCTTGTGTTTTCTATTCCTAGTGGAAATTTTGGAAATATCTGTGCCGGTATGATGGCTCAGAAAATGGGGCTTCCCATCAAGCATTTCATTGCGAGTACTAACGTCAATGATACTGTTCCTAGTTACCTAGAAACTGGTGCTTATGAACCAAAACCAACTATTCCTACCCTATCGAATGCCATGGATGTCTCTGATCCAAGTAATTTTATACGAATTCAAAAAATATTTAATAATGATATTTTTAAATTAAAGAAAAAACTTTCGGGTTATAGGTATACAGATTCTGAAACAAAAAAAGCGCTTAAAGAGATTTATGAAATTAATGGATATGTAGCCGACCCACATGGAGCAATTGGTTATATGGGACTCAAAGAAGTATCTCGAAAACAACGAAGGTGACTTCTACGGTGTTTTTCTAGAGACTGCTCATCCTGTTAAATTCATGGATACTGTCAAAAAGGCGCTTAAAATTGATATTGAAATCCCAGAAAGATTGAAAGAAACCCTTACTAGAGACAAAGTGAGTATTCCGATCAAAGATTTTTCTGACTTAAAAGAATATTTACTTAGATAAACTCTCCGCTGAAGGGAGATTAAAATCATCTAAAGGGCTTTTTTGCTGAATTATTTTTTCAATTTCATCCCACTTTCTAGGGGCAAAACCGGAAAGGTTTTTAGGTCCTTTTTTCGTTATCAAAATATCATCTTCTATTCTTATGCCTATATTCCACCATCTTGGATCGCAAGGACTGCCCTCAGGAATATAAATCCCAGGTTCAACAGTAATGATCATGTCAGCCGCCAAAAGACCATAATTTCCAGGATCGTGAACATCTAAACCTATGTGATGGCTCACACCGTGGGGAAAGTATTTTTTGACTTCAGTTCTGGATTCTATAATTCCTAATTCAATCAAGCCCAATGCAATCGCATCGAAACTCGCCTTATAGATGTCAACAAATGAATTCCCAATTACAGCTGCCTGAATCCCTTTTTCTTGTGATGCATAGACAATTTCATACAACAAACGTTGGTCGGGTGTAAAGGTTCCTGTAGAGGGAATGGTTCGGGTAACATCGGCTGTATATCCGCTCAACTCTGCGCCCAAGTCCATTAAAACTAATTCATTGTTAAGTTCAAACTTATTATTTTCAATATAATGTAATACACAAGCATTTCCTCCTGCACCAACGATGGAGGGATAACCTTGATCGGCAGCTCCATATTTTCGATATACAAACTCATGAATCCCCTGAATTTCCCGTTCACTCATTCCGGGGTGGATCGCCTTCATTACTTCCACCTGACCTACGGCTGAAAAAAAAGCAGCCTTCCGTATCAATTCAATTTCCTCCTCGGTCTTAATTTCTCTTAAACCCTTCATAATTTGAGGCAATTTTTCTAAATCAAAGTTATAGTCCTTGATGGCAAATGCGGTTTTCTGTCTTATCTCATTGAGGACATCCAAATGAGAAGATTCGAGAAAATCTTTTAAAATTTGATCCTCTAACAATGAAGGATCCCGTGTGACGAGACCTTGAAGTTCACTTCTCAATGAATCAGCAGAGGATTCCTTAATATTTTTAATTTTCTGATATAATACATATTTCTTTCCTATCATAAATTTCAGGAAAATTGATCTTTTCTTTAAAGGATTTTTTTAAATCATAAAGATCATAAGGGTCAGCGGGATTGTCTCGCTCGTCATTTTTAAATTCAAAAAGTAAAACTTTATCAAAATCAGAAAAAACAGGTGTTTTACTTGAAAAATTAACTCGGGTATCGACCCGATCAAAACCCATTGACAAGGCTTCTTGGGGCGTGGTGTATTTTCCGTTCCACATTTCGTCAACAGGATCTGGGGAGCGGACAAATATTTTGTTATAAAAGATCCCTTGATCATCTTTTTGTGCTTCTTTATAAATCAACAGCACAGCGTTCGGTTCTTTCCAACCTGATAAATAATAAAAACTAGGATCTTGATGATAAACATAATTGACATCATTGGCTCGGTTTCTGATCGGAGCGCTAAAAAGAACAGCCACACTCGCTTCTGGCAGTTCCTTTCTAAATTCGTCTCTTTTGGATTTAAAAAAGTCTCGTGACAATTCAGTTACTTGTCCCATAATGATTAAGGGATAGCTCAAAAGAAGTATAAAAAAATATTTATTCATTTTACCTTTAATAAGTTCCTTTATTTCGAATAAAGAATGGTAAGACTTAATTTTTAAATGTAATACTTTTGTTTAAAATTACAGGATGAAAAAAACACCATTTTTTGATATTCACAAACAACTTGGTGCCAAGATAGCTGAATTTGGAGGTTATCAAATGCCCATCCAATATACTGGTGTAAAACAAGAACATTTGACAGTAAGAAATGGTGTCGGAGTTTTCGACGTCTCCCACATGGGAGAATTTATTGTTGAAGGAGAAAATGCATTAACTTTTTTGCAATACATCTGTAGCAATGATCTCAACAAACTGACTCCTGGAAAAGCGCAATACAACTATTTTCCAAACGACAAGGGTGGAATTGTTGACGACTTGATTGTTTATCAATTGGAATCAGAAAAATATCTTCTCGTGGTAAATGCCTCCAACATTGACAAAGATTGGCAATGGGTTATGGCAAGAAATGAAGATTTTGATGCGGAAATTTATAATGTCTCAGATCAGATGGCACAACTTGCAATTCAGGGGCCAAAAGCCATAGCTGCCATGCAATGTCTTACTTCTTTTGACCTCATTAGTCTTTCTAATTATTCACACGTCACTGCTGATTTTGCAGATTATGAGGGTGTTTTAATCGCTACGACAGGTTATACAGGTGCTGGCGGTATTGAAATTTATTTTAAACAATCGCAAGCCATAAAAATATGGACTGCCGTTATGGATGCTGGAAGGTCTTTTAACATTCAGCCCATCGGATTGGCTGCGAGAGATACCTTAAGGTTGGAAATGGGTTATTGTCTTTATGGTAATGAAATCAATGACACCCGCTCCCCTATTAGCGCGGGTTTGGGATGGATTACCAAAACAGAAACTGATTTTTTAAATGCTAAGCTTCATCAAAAAGCAATTGATGAAGGGACTCCCGAAAAGTTAATGGGTTTTGAAATTGAAACTCGAGGAATCCCAAGAACGGGTTATTTGATTTTTGATAAAAACCAACAACCCATCGGTCAGGTTACCTCAGGAACACAATCGCCTTCGCTTAATAAAGGAATCGGTATGGGCTATGTCAAATCCTCTAATGCTCAGCTTGGGGAAACGATATTGATTAAAATACGGGATAAATTTCTTCCAGCCAAAGTGGTGAAAATGCCTTTTTATAAATCTAAATAACCAGTTTTTTGAAAAGAATTTTGATTTTAGGAGCCAGCGGATTCATTGGGAAATGCACTTTATAAAGAATTAAACTCTTATTATGACACCTTTGGAACCTACTTCAACATGAGAGGTTATAAAGACAATCGTCATTTCTTTCAATTTGATGTTAATGAAGGGGGGCTCGAAACCATCATCAAAGAAGTAAAACCAAAACTTATTATCTCCGCTTTGCGAGGACCCTTTGAGAGTTTATAGAAACCCACGAAATGTTGATCGGTTTAATAAAAAGATCGGACTGTCGTTTGGTTTTTTTGTCCTCTGCCAATGTCTTTGATACTTTTGAACATTTCCCTTCCTATGAATATGACAAAACTCTTTCGGAAAGTATCTATGGCCGTTTTAAAATCCGAATAGAGAACGATTTGATGCGCCTGCCGGCATCTAAATATGTATTGGCAAGGTTGCCCATGGTTTTTGGCAGCCAATGTCCCAGAATGGAAGAATTGGACCTTGCTGTCCAACAGAATCAAGCTATTGAGGTTTTTCCCAATACCATCATCAATGTAAACAATGATGTAAAACTCTCTCAACAAATTCATTTCATTATCAACCAAAAGCTGACAGGAATTTTTCACTTGGGAAGTACCGACTTGATTAACCATTATGAATTTATTAAAACTTTAACGGCGCGACGTTACCTAAAAACGCCTGTTTTCAAACAGGTCTATACCACAAACCAAATGCAATATTTGGCGGTCTTGACCAAAGAAAACAAGCTTCCTCCCAACCTGAATTTTTCCTATACCGAAGTTTTAGAAGACCTGACAATGTCGAGAAAGAATTTTATGTAGTTCCTAATGTTTATATCTTTGTAAACTTATTTTTGTCACCACCATGGGAAGAGCATTTGAATTTAGAAAAGCACGAAAAATGAAACGTTGGTCGGCAATGGCCAAAACTTTCACCCGAATTGGGAAGGACATTGTGATGGCGGTTAAAGACGGAGGACCTGATCCTGAAAACAATGCGCGATTGCGAGCTGTGATTCAGAATGCTAAGTCTGCCAACATGCCCAAAGATAATATTGAGAGAGGCCATCAAGAAGGCTTCGGACAAAAATACTGAAAATTATAAGGAAGTACTCTTTGAAGGTTATGCGCCGCACGGAATTGCCATCTTGGTCGAAACCGCTACGGACAACAACAACCGAACTGTGGCCAACGTGAGAAGCTATTTTAATAAAAACAATGGCAATTTGGGAACTTCAGGCTCTGTTGAGTTTATGTTCGACCGTACCTGTAACTTTAGAATCCCTGCCGAAGGGATTGATGTGGAAAAAATTGAATTGGAGTTTATAGACTTTGGTGTAGAAGAAGTTTTTGAAGATGAGGATGGAATTTTACTCTATGCCCCTTTTGAAAATTTTGGTGCCATACAGAAGGAATTAGAAAACAGATCTCTTGATATTCTCTGCTCAGGGTTTGAACGAATTCCACAGATCACCAAACAACTTTCAACAGACCAACAAGAGGATGTAATAAAATTAATTGAAAAAATCGAAGAGGACGAGGATGTGCAAAATGTTTACCATGCGCTTGGCATACAAGAGGAAGCCTAGAATTATGTTTATTTTTGTCTTAAATTTTATGTGCAATATTCTACTAATGTATCAAATTACTTAAGATAATTGAAACAAGAGGTGTGATTGGATAATAAAAAAATCCTGGAAACAAAACAGTTATTAACTTTACTCTTTCTGCTCTTGCCTCTGATGGAAATATTGATTACTTAGAATTAATTTATAAAACGGTACAATTTATGGAAATATCCTATAACCACCTGAAAGAAATTCTAAGTGATGCCTATAAAATTAAAAAAATTAAATTTACACAATCATGTCTCAACTCAGATTAATTTAAAGCTAATAAATGGTGAAATAGATTTAATACAAAATGAACCCATAAGAGTATAAAAAGAGCATGCCCTAACAAAACATTCGAAGATGCCTCAATTCATTAGTGGATGTTGTTGATGAAATTATTGTGGTGGATTCCTATTCAACGGACGATACAGAAAAAATATGTAATGACTTTGATGTTGAGTTTTGTAAAAAAAGAATTTGAAGACTACTCCAATTCTAAGAATTATGGAAACTCCATGGCTAAACATCCTTTTATCCTATCTCTTGACGCCGATGAGGCAATATCCGAAGAATTAAAAGAATCCTTAGCGCTTGTGAAATCTAAT
Source organism: uncultured Flavobacteriaceae bacterium (assembly GCA_905182575.1). GTDB lineage: Bacteria > Bacteroidota > Bacteroidia > Flavobacteriales > Flavobacteriaceae > UBA8316. The sequence continues at coordinate 25,139 of CAJJCA010000026.1, forward strand.
CTTAAACAAGATGGCTACTCCTTTAATAGAAGAACAAACTATTGTGGGCAATGGATCTATCATTGCGGTTGGTACCCAGATGTTAAGCTTAGGTTGTTCAGGAAATCCAAAGCAAAATGGGAAGGCAAAATCCATGAGAGTTTACAATTCTCTAGTGATAAAAAAGCGAATTTAAAAGGAGATTTATTACATTATTCTTATCCAAATTTAAGTCGTCATGCGGAAAAAATGGATTTTTTTACTGAAATGGCTGCAAGGGATCTCTTTGAAAAGAAAAAGAAAGTATCTACCCTAAAATTAATTGTTGCGCCAATGTTTGAGTTTTTTAAAAAATACATTTTATACAGGGGGTTTTTGGATGGTTATTATGGTTTTATTATTTTTATACACTTATTACAAGTTCTTCAAGTACTCCAAATTAAAAAACTTATGGATCGAACATAATTCGCTCAGTAACAACAAATAAATGGGTATATCATTTTAAACAAAGTAAGTAAAACACCTCTTTCCTCCCCTAGAAATCCTCACCTCTAAATTTCAACGAATTTCGAAAATTTCAAAGTAATTTCGTTCAGGTCATCTGGAAGATGTGGTTAAAATAATTAAAAAAATGAGTATTAATAAAAAGTAATAATATTTCAAATACCCGGGAGTTAACTTAGAATTGATTCCATTTTTATTGAAATAATTTCAAATTTTAAAGAAAATTACTTATCATAAATTGATTAAAAAATTTCTATTTTGAAAAATAAAAAACTAAGCTTACCTCGACATTATTTACCCGTATTAACACTAAATTACATAAGTAATATACGACTTTTTATTGAATATACCAAATTTTAATGTTAAATAATTGTTAAGTTATTAAAATTAATTAAAACTAAAAAAGCTTCATGATTCTAAAAGCGAAAATCAAGGAGTTACCCTTGAGTACATGTATAATTTATTAAGTAAAAGTTAAGCAAAAAAAGAATTAAAAAAATAATGTAAGACGCGTAGCTATTAAAATCTATAGTCAATCAGAGATGAATTTAACTTTAGGGAAGAGTTTATTATTAACTGATTCAAATGAAAGAACAACAACTATTTTAAATCAAAAACCAATATCTTATTTATGGTATTTATTATTAACTTTTATGGAATTTTACACTTATTAGACCAACTCTTATGGTTTTATAGAAGAGTCTACTTCCAATCTAAGAGGGCTAATAATAGTACCTGGATTAGCTGCAAGGAATTTTATAACTGCAAATTCTGCCAATAAAAAAATTCGAATCTGAACTCCTTGAGTTTAATGTAATTGATAGAGAAATAAAAAATGGAGAAACTGTTTATTGACTCATTGGAATAGTTTCAAACAATTATGAATCTCTTAAATTAAAGATTGTGTAAAGCAACTTCTTTAATAAAAACCTGACAATAATTAATTGTTGTCTAATTCCGTAAAAATCATCCATAAATTGAATTTACTACGATCCAAAAAAAAATTCAACCAACTTGAATATTCCCAAAAATAAGCTTCATAAGAGGAATCAAATACCGCAAAAATCTTAATCAAAATTAAACACGAATAGAGAAAAAAAGAAAAAGAAGTTTATTTAGTAAAAACTAATCCTGAACTTATCAGTCTTCCTAAATATCAATTTGTGACACTAAGCGTTGAGGGGAATCAAAACGGAGAATTTTTTACTGAATGTATGTGACTTTATACACGATCTCATATACCATTAAAATGAACCTAAAAAACTCGATATTAAGCCAAAGGGTTCTTTGGATTGGACTGTCTATCCTTGTAAAAGGAATTTGGGATATTTAATGATAAGGAAAAGAATAACTTTACTGGACAAATCAATAAAAAAGATTTGGTTTTGAGCTTATAATTCGGCAGCCAGACTTTATCAGTAATTCATACTTAAATAAAATGTTAGAACTGGCCAAAAATAAAAAATCACAACGGCTATTAGATAAAATTAAGAAATCAAACTAAGGAAGGTTTATTCTAATGATGCGTATTGGAAGTTTTAACAATGAAACCATTAGTTTTTCCAAAATAGAAGAGTTCGCAAAGGGCAAGGGTTTAATCCGTAAATCAAAAATTCATCGAGTAAAAGTAACTGGAGCTGATCAGAAAAACTCAAAACTATTTTACGCTTTCAATTAGAAAACTAAAAAAAAAGATTGAGAGATTTATAAACTTAGGACAACAATTTGTCTGCAAAATAATTCAACATACTTTCAACTTCATCAACTTCATTTGAGGGAGTAAGCCCGTCATTTTCTTTAAGTGTTTTGCGAAAAAAATATGATTATTAGACATCTCAAACAAGTTGGTTGCGAGCGAAAATGGATATTTAAATGCTGGGTTAATCTCACTTATAACATTCGACACTGATTCTGCCAAGTCCTTGTAACTTTTAAAAAAACCTTTTGAATTTTCATTGTCAACTTCTTTTGTGTGGTAGGTCTTGTTTCCCTCCGAAATCACAATTCCATGTAATTTACTTTCATTCACATAAGTGACACTCGGGTTTTCTTTGGAGGCGTAAACAAAAGAATGGATAACTATTTTAAGCTTTTTTTTAGGATCTTCAACATTGATTGTATTAATCCCAATCAAGTAGCTCACCCATTCCCAATACCAGTTTACCAAAAAAAGAAGCAGCAAATGTTTGTTTTCAAAATAGCGATAAATAGAAGCTTCAGTCGAATTTATTTCTTCCGCTAACTTTTTAAAAGTAAACGATTCAAAACCAAACTTATCAATCAACAGAATGCTGTGCTTGATGATGTTTCTGCCAAGCTTAGAATCTTGAGGTTCTTTTAAATACAAACCGTTATTCAATGATATTTTTATTTCAATGCTCATTACAACTAAGTGATTAAAATTTAATTTCAATTCAAATATAATGAAGTTTAACAGTTTTTTATAATAGCAATACTATTATTTTAGAAAGTATTGTTATATTTGTTAGTGACTTAATAATGAATCATATCTAAAATTTGATAATTAATATTCGATGGAAAAAACAAACGCTATTTTCAATTTCAAACATCTAAAAGGAGACCTGTTCGGCGGTGTTACTGCCGGTATTGTTGCATTGCCGTTGGCATTAGCATTTGGTGTGAGTTCTGGTTTAGGTCCAAGCGCTGGACTTTATGGAGCTATATTCGTTAGTTTTTTCGCTGCATTATTCGGCGGAACTAGCACTCAAATTTCTGGACCAACAGCTCCAATGACCGCCGTAAGTATGGTTGTCATTGCCGGTATTGTTGCAAGCTTCGAAGGAGATGTTTCTGCAGCATTACCCGCTATCTTATCCGGTTTTTCTTTTGGCTGGTTTGATGCAAGTTGGATTGGGGTTAATTGGCTTGGGAAAGTACATTAAGTATATCCCCTACCCTGTTGTGTCAGGTTTTATGACAGCGATTGGAGTAATAATTTTGGTTACTCAAATACTTCCTGTGGTTGGCTATTACCCAAAAGAAGATGTCGCATTTGTAGAAGATTTTAAACCTTATGCAGAGGAGGTTATTTTAGATAATATTCTAAAAGAAGAAGCTGGAGAAGGTATTTTAGTTTTAGAAGACTTTAATCAAACCATCAGGCGAGCAAAAAATATTACGGAAGAACAAATCCTTAAAGAATCACAAACGTTGGCCAGTAATGAGGCCTCTGGAGTTTTAGGTACGCTCAAAGTACTTCCAAGAGCATTGAATAATATCAACTGGCTAGAATTACTTTTGGCCCTAGGTACAATCGCCATCATTTATGGTTTTAAGTACGTTACGAAAAAAATACCTAGCACATTGGTTGCACTGGTAGTCATGTCTGGAATTGCGATAGGTTTTGGACTTAATTATCGTTCAATTGAAGAAATACCTAGTGGTTTACCAATACCAAATTTTGGAATTTTTCAAGATTTTAATTTATCAAGTATTACACCATATATTTTTACCGCATTGACTTTGGCACTCCTGGGAGCTATTGATTCCCTGCTTACCTCAGTTGTTGCGGACAACATGACAAAAACAAAGCACAAGCCCAATAAAGAATTGATTGGGCAGGGTATCGGAAATAGTATCGGTGCACTTTTTGGTGGAATTCCTGGTGCAGGTGCTACCATAAGAACTGTTGTCAACATTAACGCTGGTGGGAAAACGAGATTGTCTGGGATGACTGCTGGGGTAATGCTTCTTCTAATTTTATTAGCCTTTAGTTCCGTTGCTTCTCAAATTCCAGCTGCTGTTTTGGCGGGAATTCTAATTACTGTAGGAATTGGGGTTATGGATTACAAAGGACTAAAAGCAATTCCTTACATGCCGCGTCCGGAAGTATTCATCATGATCGTTGTTTTGGTTTTATCTTCTGTCTGGAACTTGGTTTATGCAGTGGGAATAGGATTGATAATCGCCTCACTGATGTTCATGAAAAAGATTGGGGATTTAACAGCAAAGAATTCTGACGTAATTCCGCTGAACAAAGAAAAAGCATGGTCTGATGAAATTAATTTTCCTAAAAATTTAAAGGAGGAAGTCTTTATTAAGCACATAAATGGACCTTTATTTTTCGGATCTACGAGTGATTTTCAGCAATTGATGAAGCAAATTCCAGAGACCGCTACGACCATAATAATTCGGATGGGGAAGATGACCTACATTGACCAGTCTGGTCTCTATGCGCTAGAAGATGCTTTGGCTGAACTCTGTGGGCAGGATAAGAAAATAGTTTTGGTGGATGTTTTAGAACAACCTAAATACATGATGGAACGTATTGATATTATTCCAGATTTAATAACTAAAGATCAAATATTTAAGAACTTTGAGGAAAGTTTGATTTGGATTAAAGAAAATGTAAAAGATATTTATTAAACAAATCGTTATGAAAGCACAAACAAAAGAAACGCAAACAAGCATGACTCCTGAAAAGTCATTGCAAGAGTTGAAAGAAGGTAATAAAAGATTCCAAGCAAATCATAAGGCAGATAGAAACCTTAAGGAACAAGTTGCTGACACCAGTGGTGGGCAATATCCATTTGCAACGATCTTGAGTTGTATCGATTCGAGAGTGTCATCAGAATTGATTTTTGATCAAGGAATTGGAGATGTATTTAGCGCTCGTATTGCCGGAAACTTTGTAAATGATGATATTTTAGGTAGCATGGAGTTTGCCTGTAAGTTGGCCGGCACCAAACTTATCGTTGTCCTTGGCCACACCGCATGTGGAGCCGTTAAAGGTGCCTGTGACGACGCTAAACTAGGAAAGCTTACTGGAATGCTAGAAAAGATTAAACCTGCAGTAAATTCGGTTTCCGAACCTGAAGATCCTAATTTAAGAAATTCCTCTAATATCGAATTCGTGAATAAGGTTGCTGAAAAGAATGTTCACTTAACGATTGACAAAATCAAAGCAGACAGTGAAGTACTCGCAGCGATGGTGAAAAACAACGAAATCAAGATTGTTGGTGGTATGTACGATATTAAGTCAGGAGCCGTAACTTTTTATGAATAGCCTTTTATGACAAAAAATAAATCAATGAATTTTATAGTTAGGGGAATATTAATTTTAGGATTAGTACTCCCCTCCTTAACGCAAGCGCAAGAGAGTAGTCTTGGAAATTGGTTAATTTATATTGGAAATAAAAAACTCAATGAAAAATGGAATTTGCACCATGAAATCCAATACAGAAATTATGATGCCATTAATGATCTTGAGCAATTGTTATTAAGGACGGGTTTAGGATATACTTTTAAAGAAAACAAAAGAAACATTCTATTGGGTTATGGATACATCTCCTCAGATAATTATGTGGGCGAGACTACTGATAAAAATACAGTAAATGAACATCGAGTTTTTCAGCAATACAACTCCAAGCAAACCGTTGGTAAATTAAATCTGAGTCACCGTTATCGCTTTGAGCAAAGGTTTGTCGAAAGTGATTTTAAAATGCGACTGCGATATTTTTTAGGTCTAAAAATCCCCATAAAAATTAAAGAAAAAAACAACTACTATTTTTCGGCATACAATGAGATTTTTATAAATACAAAATCTAATCTTTATGATCGAAATAGACTTTATGGAGGCGTTGGATACAATGTAAATAAAGGCTTAAGATTAGAAATGGGTTATATGAATCAATTCTTCAAGAATGGTAATCGAGATCAAGTCAACCTCTTTTGTTTTTATAGTTTTTAAAATTTTTATGAAAGCTGTTAACTTTTATTGTTTTTACTGTATTGGTATCATCTTACTATCGATTAACAAAACATGATTAAAATTGAATCGGTCAACATAAAAGAGGTCGCAAGTGTAAGCAGATGAATATTAAAGTGATCTTTTTTCATTGGCACTAAATTTTGCATCATTTTAAAGGATTTCCGTTTATTATAAATTAATCTGAATTCATCTAATACGTTTAGAAAATTCAAATTTTTTCAAAAATAATGCTGACTTTTAGTTTAGTTTATTAGGAAAATATTAATAAATTCCCCAAATTGGTTTTCAATTCAGTTTGTCCCATATCTAAATGGATAACAATTCCACTACATAAACAAAAAAATTAAAACAAATATATAAGTGCTTAGTTATACGATCACAACCTTTAATCCCATATTATTCTAGTTCAAACCGTTTTATAATATTCTAAGGAAAACCATGTTTATAAACAGAAGCATTCGATTTATACTTAAAATATATTTGCTTGCATTGTCTGTTTTTTCTGTGTTCAGAATAATGTTATTTCTTTCTGAATTTGATCGAATAGATGAAAAGGAAGTCGCTATTCTAACGATTATCAAATCCTTCATAATGGGAGTTAGATTTGATATTGTTATTTCGGGATATATTCTTATTCTTCCCACATTGATCTTCTTAACATTAGAGGTTATCGGTTTTAAATCCAAATCCATAAAACAGTTTTTCTTTTATTGGATATACATTTTATTTACAATTGCTTTTACTGTGTCCACTGCTGACATCCCCTATTTCAATCAGTTCTATGATCGATTTTCGGTAGGTGCCTTTGAGTGGATGGAGAGTTATAAGATTGTTATATCTATGATTTTTCAAGAGCCGAAATATTTTCTTTTCATAATTCCTTTCATCTTACTTGAAAGAGCTTTCTATATTTTGCTTAAAAAGATATTTGAACAGGAAAATGAAACTCAGAAAATAAATTTTTTCTTAAACACATTTGTGTCTTTAATATTTTTGGCCATCGTTTTTTTGGGAATAAGAGGACGTATAGAAGAAAAATCTCCAATTCGAATAGGAACCGCCTATTTTTCAAATAATTCTTTTCTTAATAAACTTGGATTAAACCCCAGTTTTACACTCATGCGAAGTTATCTGGACAGTAAAGATGAAGACAATCGTGTGGTGAAGTTTATGGATGACAAACTCGCAATAGAAATGGTGCAAAAGAATCTGGGTATTACAAAAACTCAATACAATTCACCAATCGCAAGGGAGGTTCAACCCGATACACTTTTAAGCGCACAACCCAATGTTGTCTTAATTATAATGGAAAGCATGAGTGCTGCGAAAATGAAAAGATACGGATCAACAGAAGAGCTAACTCCATTTTTAGATAGTTTGTCTCACAATTCAATCTATTTTGAAAATATTTATACTGCTGGCAAACATACTTTTAATGGGATTTTTAGTACGCTATTTTCTTTTCCTGCTTTGTACCGCCAACATTCAATGAAAACTAATAATCAATACGACGGCATCAGTACTTCGCTTTTAAAAAATGGATATTCAACAACATATTTCACTACGCATGACAGTCAATTTGATAACATTGAGGGGTTTCTTAGGTCAAATAATTTTCAAAATGTTATAAGCCAATCTGATTACCCTGTCTCTGAAGTGAAAACAACCCTTGGTGTTCCTGATGATTTTATGTTTAGGTTTTCGATCCCTAAAATCAATGAACTCGCGGAAAAGGAAAATCCATTTTTCGTCACCTTTATGACAACCAGTGATCATAGTCCTTTTTATGTACCAGAATATTTTCAGCCCAAAGCCAAAGCCATTGAATCTCAAATTGTTCAATATGCAGATTGGTCTTTACAACAGTTTATACAATTGGCTTCAAAAGAAGCATGGTTTAATAATACTATATTTGTTTTTGTAGCAGACCATGGCGCAGCAATAGATGCGAAATATGATATCTCCTTAAATTATTTTCATACGCCTTTAATTATTTATGCGCCAGAACTTTTTATGGCGAATGAAGTACATGAAAAAATTGGTAGCCAAATAGATGTTTATCCAACCGTTATGGGGCTTATTAAGCAAAAATATGTAAACAACACATTGGGGATTGACTTATTAAATGAAGAGAGAAAGTTCACCATAATCAATGATGATGATAAAGTAGGAATTCTTGATACTGATTATCTTTGTATTATGAAAAATAATGGTGCAAAACTAGAATTGTATAAATACAAAGAACAAGATAAATCCAATTATTTTGATCAAGAGCAAGAGAAAGCGCTTGAAATGGCTGATTATGCAAAATCTAATATGCAAGTGCATCAAATAATGATTTCAGAAGGGAGAACAACATTAAAAGACGAAAAGTAAAAGCTATTAACTTTTCTTTTTTTAATCTATTCCTAATATATTTCAGTACAACGCACTAAATCTAGAGCTAAACTCAAGCGAACAGTGCTGTATAAAAACCTATGAAAGAGTTTTATTTGTTGTAAATTCCTCATTTAAAATTCTATATCTACCTTGATATTCAGAATTCTATTTAACTAAAATTGATTCAAAATGAAGAAAATATTTATTTTTGTAATTATTTCTAGCCTATCATTCAATTCGTGTACGTCGGACAACGCCACAACTATTCTGGAATTAAGAACTGCTTTCTTTAAAATGAGCATTGACAACAAAGGATCAATTATTGATTTTACTAATTTAAAAAACAACAAAAATCACCTTTCAAAAGATACCTTAACTAGTTTAATGTCTTTAAGAATAAATAACGTGGTGAAAAATCCCAGATCCGCGCGCGTAAAAAACGATAGTATTTTTCTTACCTACAATGAGAAATTTGAGGCCATCTTGAAAATGACACAAAAAGATTCGCACCTCACTTTTGAATTATTATCCCTAACAAACCACGAATCTGTTGATTTAATTCTCTGGGGGCCTTACCCTACAACAATTAATAAAATTATTGGAGAAACTGTTGGGGTGGTTCGTGGAGAAGATTATGCTATCGGCATACAGTCGTTAAATATCAAAACACTCGGAGGTTATCCATGGAACGAGAGTGACCGAATGCCTGCCTTTGATATTTTTCATGAAGAAAACCCAAACAACATGAATCCCAATTCCGATGGAAGTGTTTTGTATCGAATTGAAGCGGCGAAACCCACCAAAACAGGCAGTAGCTTACAGGCCTATTGCCGAAACAGAAATAATGATAGGATTATTCAAGATTTTAAGCACGAAAAGATTGTTGCCCCTGCTTATGACGATGGCGGTATAATTGGTTCTAAAATCGCACTTTTTGGATGTCCGGTAGAACAAGCGTTAGAAACCCTTGCTGAAATTGAAATTACTGAAGGACTTCCACATCCAATCATAAACGAACAATGGGGTAAAATAGCCCCCGAAGCAAATGCAGCCTACATAATCACAAACTTTAACGAAGAAAATGTTGATGATGCGATTGATTTAACCAAAAGAGCTGGATTAAAGTATTTATATCACTATGGGAAAACCTTTGAAAATTGGGGGCATTTTGAATTGTATAAAGGCGAATTTCCTAGTGGGAGGAAAGGATTAAAAGAGTGCGTTGAAAAAGCAAAATCTCATGGTATTATGATTGGAACCCACTTTCTTTCAAACTTCATTACCCCCAATGATCCTTACGTCACTCCTATTCCCGACAAACGATTAGCCAAAGTTGGAAGTTCGGTTATTGTGAATTCTATCAATGCAAAAGAAACTGAGATAACAATTCAATCTCCTGTTTTCTTTAACCAAATGGAGAATAATAACATGAAAACTGTTATGATCGGAAATGAATTGATAAGGTATGGTAAGGTTTCGAGTCATGCACCATGGAAATTGTTGGATTGTCAACGAGGAGCTTTTAATACTGTAGCTTCTGCGCATAATGCTGAAAGAGAAATCTCGAAGTTACTCGATCATGCATACAAAGTTTTTTTAACGAATACAGAATTGACAATTGAAATGTCAGAGACGATGGCATCAATTTATAATGAAACCGGATTACGTCAAATTTCATTTGATGGATTGGAAGGCAATCGATCCACTGGACTGGGAACCTATGGAGAGTCTTTGATGCCCTATGTTTGGTATAATAATTTATCTGAAGAATTGAAGTCCCATCTGATTATTGACGCCAGTCGCACCACCCATTTTTTCTGGCACATCTATTCCAGAATGAACTGGGGAGAACCATGGTATGGAAGCTTTAGAGAGAGTCAAACGGAGTACCGATTCAAGAACCAAGCTTATTTTAAGAGAAACTTTATGCCTGGGATGCTTGGCTGGTTCAAAATGACTTCTGAAACCAGTGTTGAGGACATTGAGTGGCTTTTGGCAAAATCAGCAGCTTACGATGCGGGTTATGCCTTTGTGGCAAACTTAGAAACAATTGAAAATAATGGGAACTCACCCGAAATTTTAGAACTTATTGGAGCTTGGGAAAAACTTAGAATTCAACGGGCATTCTCCGAGGAACAAAAGAAAGTAATGTTGGATTCTAATAAAGAATTTTCTCTGAAAGAGATCGATAGTAACTCTTGGAGTTTATCTCATTTAAACGCTAAAATTTTCAAACACGAACATAAAACTAAACAGCCGGGAGAGCCGCTATATTCAACTTTCAAATTTAATAATATCGGGAAGGAACAAGCGTTTAGTTTTATAATTACCGCAGTTGATTCAGACATAAATTCCATTACTTTAGAAATAAATAATTATAAAAAAATCAAACTACCTGTTGTTTTAAAAAAAGGACAAAAAATTAAAAACTAATCAATTGTTAGAAGCTTAAGGTAAAATATAATCATAATTATAATTTTTCTGATTTTATTTTAAAAAGAGGGGAGAACTCTCTTAATGTAGACTGTGATTTTATCCAACCCGACAAAAAAGCAACTGTTAAATTTGAAATACGAACCGTTGAAAAGCAAGAAAAAATAGTTTTAAATATTTAATAATAAGTCTACTTTTTTGGCTTTAAAAAACGGAAAAAAAGTAAAAATTAGGTTAGTTTTGGCTAGAGCTACAACATTATCTGAAGTACTTGTTCTATAAATTCGTTCAATGTTTTTTATATATATTTATAAATAAAATGTCGAAATTATTCCGCTTATTGCCCCTTCTGGTGCTGTTTATCTCATGTGCAGAGAAAAAGGAAAACTTTGTGTTTATACTTGTCGATGATTTGGGCTGGTCAGATCTAGGATATATGGGCAGTACTTTTTATGAAACACCCAACATAGATTTATTGAGTCAGGAAAGTATTCAATTTAGCAATGCCTATGCCTCTGGGTCGGTTTGCTCTCCCTCAAGAGCAGCGATTATGACGGGGAGACATCCTGCCAGAGTGGGTATTACAGATTGGATTCCTGGAAATGACAAACGAAATGAAAAATTATTAGGTCCTCAAGATCTAGATCAACTTCCGCTATCAGAAAAAACACTTGCTGAAGCATTCAAAGCAGCTAATTACTCTACTTTTTATGCCGGAAAGTGGCATTTGGGAGACCAAGGCTACTTTCCCGAAGATCAAGGTTTCGAAATCAACAAAGGAGGGCACAAAGCAGGAAGTCCATCCAGGAGGATATTATTCACCCTACAAAAATCCAAAACTTTCTGATGGGCCGGAAGGGGAATATTTAACTGACCGATTGACCAATGAATCTATCCAATTCTTAACTCTATCCAAAAACCTTTCTTTCTTTTATTTTCAGTTTTACTCCGTTCACACCCCCATTCAACCCAATAAAAAATACATCGATAAATTCAACAAAAAACTGAAACAGTTGGATATTGATGAAACCGCTGTTAAAAAAGAAGGTAAAGGAATAACCACGCTAGATCAGCATAACGCCGCTTATGCTTCAATGCTATTTGCGCTTGACAAAAACATAGGCAAGCTTGTTAAAAATCTTAAAGAACGGGGGCTATATGAAAATACGACTTTGGTATTTACGAGTGACAACGGCGGTTTGTCAACACTTTCCAAAAGCAGAAATCACAAAGCACCAACTTCAGTTCTTCCACTAAGAGCTGGCAAGGGATGGCTGTATGAAGGAGGAATTCGTGTTCCCTTACTTATAAAACCCTCTCATTATTCTGGAGAAGCAAGGAGTAGTGCTGAGCCAATCGTAGGACATGACTTCTACCCTACTTTGTTATCAATGGCAGGAATTGAAGTTGAAAATAATATTATTTTGGATGGAATCGACCTGAGTCCATTAATCCATGAAAATAAATCCTTAGAAAGAGTAGATTTATTCTGGCATTATCAAAAAGATCTTCGACTCCTGGTGCTGCAATTCGTATGGGAGATTGGAAATTGATTGAATTTTACGAATCCAATTCCATTGAATTGTATAATTTAAAAAATGATCTTTCAGAAAAAGAAGATCTATCATTGCGATTTCCTAAAAAAGTAATTGAATTACAAAACAGACTGCGTGAGCTTCAAAAATCAATGAACGCCAATAGCTCGCGAATCAATCCTAATTTCAAGAAATCATTTTAGGCTAAAAAAGAAGCCTGTATAAATTCAAAATCCTTTTTTTTGTCGTCTGTGGGGTAAAATAGATCTAGAAAAGAAACCTTCTTTTGAGGATAATCAAACTTGACTAACAAAATTGGCACATTCGCTTCTTTAGCGATATAATAAAAACCCGTCTTCCATTGCTCCACCCTCTTGCGCGTACCCTCGGGTGCAATCGCTAGCCGGAAAAAAGATCTTGATTTGAATATTTCAGCAATGACCTGCACGGTATTCTCTTTAGCCCTTCTATTGATAGGTGCGCCACCCAAAGCTTTAAAGAACCATCCTGTAATAGGATTAAAAAGTTCTTTTTTTCCTACGTAGTTTATCTTTTCATTGATCGCAGCACGGGTGAGTATTCCAACGATAAAATCGAAGTTTTTTGTGTGTGGGACGACTGCAACAATCATTTTATTGAGGTCAGGAAAAACACCTTCAATCTTCCATCCCATTAATTTAAAAAAAATAAATCTTGACAGTCTCGTTATCATCTTCAGTGTTATTTTTTCAAGAAAGCTTTTGCTTTTTTAAGATCAGCAGGCGTATCAATTCCAAAATTAAAAACCTGAGTTTCAACCATCTTTATTCTTTTACCATACTCAAGATACCGTATACACTCGATTTTCTCAGCGGCTTCCAAGGGAGTGACTTCTTGTTTACTAAAGTCAATCAGAGCTTTTTTTCTAAAAGCATACACACCAATGTGTTTGAAATAATTTACAGAATCTTCTAAATCACGGTTAAACGGAATGGGAGAGCGAGAGAAATATAGGGCAAAGTTCTGACGGTCAACGATCACTTTAACGTTACTGGGATCTAAAATACTTTCAGCATCATTTAGGGGCGTCATGAGCGAGGCCAAATCAATTTTGTTATCTAAATCCTCATAAAATACGGCAATTAAATTCTTTAAACTTTCAGTATCAATAAAAGGCTCATCTCCTTGAACATTCACCACCACATCAGCATTAATATTCTTAACTGCCTCTGCAATGCGATCGCTTCCGCACTCGTGTTCCTTTTTACTCATAACCACATTTCCACCATTGGAGATAACCTCATCATAGATAATTTTACTATCGGTGGCTACAATCACTTCATCAAAAAGCCCCGTAGCTACTGCCTGCTCGTAAGTTCTTAAAATAATAGTTTTTCCCTCTAAAATCTCCATCAACTTCCCTGGAAATCGAGTGGAGGCATAACGTGCCGGAATCACTGAGATTACTTTCATGCGGAATTAAAAATTATCTTTAATGCAAATATGAGAAATATATTCAGCTCCTAAATTTTTATTTAAAATAATCTGAACTAAATCCAATCAAATAGAGCTTTTCCTTGGCTCGTGTCAGAGCCGTATAAAGCCAGCGGAAATAATCTCGGTCTGGACCATTTGGAAGATAAGGCTGCTCTATAAAAACATTCTTCCACTGCCCTCCTTGAGATTTATGACAAGTAATGGCATAAGAATACTTTACCTGAAGCGCATTGAAATATGGATCGCTCTTTACTTTCAAAAAGCGTTTGTATTTAGATTTTTCTTTAGAATAGTCCTGAACTACTTTTTGGTATAGTATTTGTCCTTCTTCAAAGCTTAAAGAAGCGGTCTCAGAACTCAAGGTGTTTAATAACAAAACCGTATCAAAAGCAGGTTCATCGGGGTAATCGACCATTTGGACATTCACTTCAGCAAATTTCATGTCATAGCGGTCGACGTATTTACTTATTTGATTGATCTTAACCACATCGCCATTGGCAATAAATCCAGGTTGAGAATTTGCATCCAACCAAAAATAATTATTCTTAACCACCATCAACTGATCACCTACTGAAAGATCAGATTCTAAATACAAAATACGTTCACGGATATTTCTGTTGAATAAATTGGCGCGTTTATTTGATCGAACGATCAAAACAGTTTGATCTACACCATCTTCTTGCAAAGTGTTTTCAAGTGCTTCTAACAATTCATTTCCTTCTAGAATTCGATGAACATCATTAAATCCCTCGAGTTTAAAATTAAAACCCAAGTAATCTTCTTTGACCAAAAGTTCTCTAATACTTGTAGCATTATAGAGGACTCCTGAAGCTGCTTGTTGTCTTACCACATCCTCTAAGGTAACGCTGTAGACCTTTTTATTGAACTGAATTTCTAATTCCTCCTCACTCAAAGCGGGACTAATATTAAGATGAACAGGAGGTAATTGTGCGGTATCTCCAACAAATATTAATTTACAATTATTCACCATTATCAACAAAATGAATTAGATCATGTAACAGCGAACCATTTTCAAAGAGCTTACTCTGTTGTCGATCATCACCGATCATTGAAGATTCGTCAACAATAAAAATAGTATTGGTATGCTTATTTTCCTTCAAGGAAAATTGAATGCCACTCCCACCAGAAACTGCTTTTGGAAAATATATTTTCTTGTGAATGGTTAATGCGTGTTTCCCAGAATAAGAAGAAAGTACCTTAGCTGCCCTTCCCGTTGGAGCCATTAAAATGGATTTCTTATTGACTACATTTAATTTTTTAACCAAATGGCCAATAAGTGTTGTCTTTCCCGTTCCTGCATATCCTTTAATTAACAATACTGTATCGTCATCCTTATCGTCCAAATAGTCAGCAATCTGCTGAAAACCATTTTCTTGCGAAGCTGTAGGGGCAAAAGGAAAAGTATCTTTAAGTGTTTCTTGAAAAGATTTGACGGACATATTTAATATTTTCTTCCAAGATAATTCATTTTGAAAACTTTTACGATTAAAAAAAAATTGTAGATTTGTTTAGTTGTAAAAAATAAATAAATGAAATCAGTTATTCTTCAATCAGTCCTTTGGATATTGGCAATATTTTTTAGTTATCAAATCTATGATTCTATCAATGGACCCAAAAATTTTAATAAAACTAAAAAAATTCGATACACGAAAGTGATCAATCGAATGAAAGAAATTCGAAAAGCGCAAATCGCGCACAAGGATGTCAACGGTATTTATGCTAATAATTTTGACAGCTTGGTTAAGTTTATCGATGAAGGTATTTTTACCTTGATTGAAAAACGAGATTCTTCTTACCTTGAATATGATCGCACATATCGTATTGACATGCTCAGGGAGGTCGTTGTCGTTGACACCTTAGGTTTTGTTCCAGTAAAAGACTCATTGTTTCATGGAAAAGAATCTTATAAATTCTTTGCAAATGTTCCTGTTGAAGGGGTGGATGCTAAATTTAAAATCAAATCTGATTCGATTTACAAAAATGGTTATAGAGTTCCTGTTTTTGAGGTCAAGATAGCCAAAGACGTCATCTTACATGACCAGGACAAAGACTTGTTAAAACAAGAAAATGAAACAATTTCGGTTGACGGAGTCAATGGAAGTGCTATCGTTCTAGGATCACTTTCTGATATAAAAACCAATGGAAATTGGCCTACAATTTTTGATGCCGTTCAATAAAAAAAATATAAAAGAAAATGAATTATCCATCCAGATTTTCAAGGATGGATTTTCTTTTTGTACTCATTTCTCTAAAAAATTCATTCCTTTTAAAGAAATTGACATCTTAGTGTAAGAGCTAAAAACTTTCTTGAAGAAAAACAATATGACGTATTGATCGAGTGACAACTGTTTTTATTGATCAACCCGCAACATTTGTTCCCAACAAGCTTTACAATGAAAAAAATATTGAGCTATTTGGTGGTGAAAATATTCCTTTAAATCCTTTGCTGCAAATCTCAAGAGAATTTACTAAGGATGGGGAAATAGTTGTTTTGTATGAGTCAAATAAAAATAGAGAGGATACATTAAGGCATTATTTTAAAAACATCGATTTTTCTCATTTCTCAGTTATTCTTTACGATTTGATTCAGCAGGTGGCTTTGACAAATGAGAAAACTGAAATGTATATTAATATGCAAAACAATCAATTTGACCTTTTGGTTTTTAACTCAGGTAAATTGATGTTTTACAACAGTTTTCCACATAAAAACGAGGAAGATTTTCTTTATTACCTTTTTGCAATGGCTGAACAGTATTCATTAGATCCGGATTTGTATTCGATTCGTTTTCTTGGGAAATACTCACGTTTTAATTCTTATTATGAAGCCTTAAAGAATTATCATAAGAAAATCGAATATACAGAACTAGAAGCTTTAGATTCTCTTGACTTAGATAATCATCCTGCCCCCTATTTCTTTAATCTTATGGCCTAATGCGAATTATTTCAGGTTCCCACAAGGGTCGCCGATTAAGAGCGCCTAAAAACCTTCCAGTTCGCCCCACAACAGATCGATCAAAAGAAGCCCTTTTTAATATTCTACAAAATCAATATGAGTGGTCAGAAATCAAAACACTCGATCTTTTTTCAGGCACCGGGAATATCAGTTATGAATTTGCATCAAGAGGAGTTTCGTCTGTTACCGCGGTTGATCAAAACCGATTTTGTACTGCTTTTATTTCCAAATCCTCAAAAGAACTTGAATTAGAAATTCAAGTAATTCAGAGCGATGTCTTTAAATTCATAAAAGATTGCTCTTTGGAGTTTGATTTAATTTTTGCTGATCCTCCCTATGACATTGGGGAAGAAAAATACTTTGAATTGATTGAGTTGATTTTTAAAACCATAATATTGAATTCTACGGGCAGCTTAATTATTGAGCACTCGGAAAAATTAAACTTTGAAAAGCATCCCAACTGGAGGAATTCGAGAAACTACGGAAGCAATACTTTCAGCTTCTTTGAAAGGTAAAAAAAGGCAGGCCTGTAAGCCGGATTCTGTCGAGTCTTATTATTTATCTGGATGTTACATTGCTGCAACATTCTAGCCGCCTACCCAATTACATCGGACGAGCCGTCCTCAAACATAATCTTACTTGGCGTTGCACCGCATAGAGTTTACCTGGTTTCACTACAGCCGAACTGTACTTGCTTTCTGTTGCACTGGTCCTATTCGTTAAAAAAACGAACGACGGGCGTTACCCGCTATGCTACTCTGTGGTGTCCGGACTTTCCTCTCTTGTAAACAAGAGCAATAAGATAGCCTGCCAAATGCAAAGTTAGTCTTTTGTTGATAATTAAAGTTTAAAAAACGGATTTGAGATTCTCTCTACAAGATTCAATTTTTATATTTGTAGGTGATCGAATAAATTATGGAAACCTACGTTGTTTCAGCTTTAAAATACCGTCCGCTAACCTTTGACGAAGTCGTTGGGCAGCAAGCCATTACTCAAACTTTAGAAAATGCCATTGAGAAAAATCAATTGGCGCAAGCTTTATTGTTCTGTGGTCCAAGAGGAGTGGGGAAAACTTCCTGCGCTCGTATTTTGGCTAAAAAAATTAATGGACAAGGGGCAGAAAACACCTCAGAAGATTATGCTTTTAATATTTTTGAATTAGATGCTGCGTCAAACAACTCAGTGGATGACATCAGAAGTCTGAACGAGCAAGTTCGGATTCCGCCACAGGTTGGGACGCATAAAATATATATCATTGATGAGGTGCACATGCTTTCAACTGGTGCTTTTAATGCATTTTTAAAAACCTTGGAGGAACCCCCAAAACATGTGATTTTTATTTTGGCCACCACTGAAAAGCAAAAAATAATTCCAACCATTCTTTCGAGATGTCAGATCTATGATTTTAAGAGAATTGGCATTTCTGATTGTAAAAATCATTTGAGTAAGATCGCCAAAGATCAGGACATCCAATTTGAAGAAGAAGCGCTAGACTTGATTGCTCAAAAGGCAGATGGCGCCATGAGGGATGCCCTTTCAATTTATGACAGAATGGTGAGTTTTACCAATCGAAATTTAACCGTAAAATCTGTTGCAGAGAATCTAAACGTATTAGATTATGACACCTTTTTCTCAATAACAGAAAGCATTTTAAAAAATGATATTCCTTCCCTATTGGTTGAATTTGAACAAACTGAAAAAGGCTTTGATGAATTACAATTTATCACGGGCTTGGGGTCTCACTTTAGAGATTTAATGGTGAGCAAAGAAGAGAAAACCCTTCATTTACTCGAAGTCAGCAAATCAACACAAGAGAAATATGTACAGCAAACCTCAAAAGCTGGGCTAAATCTTCTTTTAGATGGAATTGACTTGACCAGTAAATGTGAGCTAGATTATAGAAATACAAAAAATAAAAGATTATTAATTGAATTATGTCTGATGCAACTGGCCTCTCTCCATTTCGTGGAAAAGTAAGGGGATACATCATTCCCACAACTCATTTTAAAAACAGACCCTTCGCAAAAGTGAAAACAGAGGCTTTTGTTGAGTTCGCTGCTGAGCCAGGATCAGGATACAAACCTGTGCCTTCGGTTCCCGAAGTTAAGGAAGTGAAGCCAAACCCAGAGGAAGTTGTTAAGCCGACTCTTAAAATTAGTAATAGCAGCTTGACTGATGTAGGGGTATCAAGTTTTTCGCTTTCCAGTATTCGTATTAAAAATGAAGCCAAAAGAAAACTTGCTGAAAAAATATCGGAAGTCAATGAAGCCAATACTCCTTTTACACAGGAAGCACTTCTGACGCTTTGGAAAAAGTATATTGATGAAAAGCTAGAAGAAGGAGAAAGCAATATTGCCGCAATTTTGGAGATGAGTACTCCAGAACTAAATTCTCCGCACAAAATATTGCTTAAATCTTCCAATAGCCTGAATCGAGTGGAACTTCAAAAGGAATTGACACATTTATTGCCTTACCTCTCACAGGCTTTAAACAATTTTCAAATTACCTATGAAATCAGTGTTGTTCGGATACAAAATCAAGAAGTGGTCTATGGTACTAAAGAAAAATATGAACACTTAAAACAAATCAATCCAAACATTGAAATTCTCAGAAAAGAATTTGATTTGGACATATAATAAAATTCCATGTTAGGACTCAAATTACCCACCGACCCCAGATGGATTAACATTGTCGAAAAGAATGTTAGTGAAATTTTAACGGATCATGCCTTTTGTGAGCAAAAAGCAGCGAGTACTGCGATTTCTTTTATCGTGACCTATCCGGAGCACTCTGAGCTTGTCTCAGCCATGGTTGAATTGGCACAAGAGGAAATCAGTCATTTCGAGATGGTTCACAAGCTCATATTAGATCGAGGTTGGGTTTTGGGCAGAGATCGTAAAGATGATTACGTTAGGTCTTTAAATCAATTTTTTTTAAAAGGAGGTTCCAGAATCAACCAATTGGTCAACCGCTTGCTCTGTGCTGCATTAATTGAAGCAAGAAGCTGTGAACGTTTTAAAATATTAGCTAATAATTTAAAAGATCAAGATTTAAGAAAATTTTATAAAAAACTGATGATTAGCGAAGCGCATCATTACACCTTATTCTTAAAATTCGCAAAGAAATTTGGAAAACCAACCATAGATGTGGATGAAAAATGGGAAGCACTTTTAGATTTTGAGGCAAACTTAATGAAGACTTTGGGAAACAAAGAAACCATGCACGGTTAAGCTTTCTTTTTGCTTTTCTTATGCAGGTACTTTATCATACCATCCGAAAGACCGACTTTAGGAACATAAATATTCTGACCTCCACTCCACTCCAATGCTTTTAAGTAAATTCTAGCAGCAGGTAAAATCACGTCAGCTCGATCGGGATTAAGTTCAAAGTTTATCATTCGCTCCTCATAAGACAACGATTCTAGTTCTTTATAGATCACATTTAAGGAAATCAAAGACAAAGGTTTGCCCTCTTTTACCTTAGCCAATTTGATCAATTTATTTATGTTTCCCCCAGATGTTATAACTGAATAATCGTAAGAAACTAGAGGCTGCTTTTGTAACCAAATTTTAATTTGCTCCCAGACACGTTCGTCGACCATGTTGTTTATCAAGCGGACCGTCCCTATTTTAAATGACTTAGAAGTGATGTTTTTTCCTTCATTTAGTATAGTAAACTCAGTACTCCCACCGCCTACATCTACCAAGAGTAATGTCTTTCGAGTATTTAAAAAATCAGATATTTTGCTATTAGAAATTATCTCGGCTTCTTTTGTTCCATCGATGATCTCAACTTTAACTCCAGCCTTTTTCTTAATTATATCAATGACATGAGAGCCATTGTTTGCTTCCCTTAAAGCAGAAGTTCCAAAAGCTAGGTACTCTGAAACTCCATGAACATTCATCAGTAGTTTAAATGCTTTCATGGCCTTAACCATCCGCTTGATGTTTCGTTTAGAAATCTCGCCCATCGTGAAAGAATCTTCTCCCAAACGAATGGGGACCCTCACCAGTGCGTTTTTCTGAAAATAAACTGACTTATCTTCTGTTTGAATTACATTTGAAATCAATATCCGTATTGCATTAGAACCGATATCAATCGCGGCAAATTTAGCTATCTTCAAAATTCAGCTTATTTTTTAAATATTCATAAGTATCCCATTGTGAGCGACGTTGGCTTTCTCCAGACTTGCATTCTACCATTTTGTTTTGAATAGGTAAATTAACAAGACGGGCTTTTACATTGTCATTCCATGATATCTCAAAAGTGTCGATCATTTGTTGTTGTAATTCTTTATCGTAAATGGGGCAAGCTACTTCTACCCTATTGTCAATATTACGTGTCATAAAATCTGCCGAAGAAATATAGATTTTTTTCTTCCCAGCATTTTCAAACATATAAACCCTTGGATGCTCTAGGAACTTATCTATGACGCTAATTACTCGAATGTTCTCACTCAGCCCTTTTACGCCAGGAATTAAACAACAGACGCCCCTAACAATCATTTTTATTTCAACTCCTGCTTGACTGGCCTCATAGAGTTTATCCACCAACTTATAATGGGTCACATTGTTGAGTTTAAGACTAATCCCAGAAGGAAGGCCTTCCTTATGATTTTTGATTTCGTTGTCGATCAATTTAGAAAGTATTGAACCCGTGTAATGAGGAGAAACAATTAGGTGCTTGTAGGTTTTTAATTGATAACTGACCTCTAAAAAATTGAATACTTTATTCACTTCCTTAAGGACTTTTTGATTGGCAGTAAACAGGGTGTAATCGGTATATATTTTAGCAGTAGATTCATTAAAATTTCCAGTACTTACAAAACCATATCTTCTTGTTTTTTTATTTTCAAGACGCTCGATTACACATATTTTAGAATGCACCTTTAATCCAGGAATCCCAAAAATTAACTGCACCCCAGCAGCTTCAAGTTTTTCAGCAAAATTTATATTATTTTCCTCATCAAATCTTGCTTGAAGTTCAATCTGAACCAAGACTTTTTTTCCATTTTTCGCAGCGTTAATTAGTGCGCTGGCAACATGAGAGAGTTTTGAAAGTCGATAAATTGTGATTTTAATTGAGCTTACTTTAGGGTCTAAAGCAGCTTCTCTTAAAAATTTAATCACATAAGAAAATGTGTGATATGGGGTGTATAAAAGATAGTCCTTGTTAGAAATTGCATCTAAAAAATTTTGTTCCAAACTAAGGTTGGCAATGGGCAAAGGCGGGAAAGTAGAGTACAATAAATCTGGGCGATTCAAACTGGGGAAATTCATGTAATCCCTTCTGTGATGGTACTTACCGCCAGGGATTAAACTATCCGTTGAATCTATTTTAAGTTTTTTAATGACATCAAGCTAGGGTGTCATCAGAGATCTCTTTGTCATATACCATTCGAACAGGGTCACTGATCATTCGGTCCTTAACACTAACCGTAATTTTTTCTACATAACTTTTTGATACATCTTCTTCAAGATCAAGCTCAGCATCACGGGTAATTTTGACCATGTGTGCTTCGATTTTTTTATACTTAAAAAAGCTGAAAATCATTTTAAAATGGTAGCGAATTAAATCGTCTAACATCATCACATATTGTCTCCCGTTTTCACCTTTAGGCAAGACAATAAATCGTTTTATTTCTTTTGGGATTTCTATTAATGCATGTAATTTCTCACCAGATTCGTCTTCAGAATCTAAATCTAAAGTCACCACTATAAAAGCTTTATTTGATGACAAATCTTGTGATTGATCTTGAGAAAGAATAATTGTTACCAAGGCTGGATTTACATATTGTAAAAAATAGTCTTTAAGAAATTCTTCTTGTTCTGGTAATACTTGATTGTGATCAATAAAAAAGATGTTCTCTTTTTCCATTTCTTGATAAATGGTATGGAGTATGTTCAAACTTTCAGTTTGTAAAACAATAACTTTTTGGGTGATTTCTTTCAACAAAGCTTCTGCACTTCGACCCGCAAAACACTCTTTTTCCTGTTTTAGAGGATTGCGAGATACGTTGAACAGTGGCATATCTTACCTGAAAAAACTCATCCAAATTATTGGAGAAAATCCCTAAAAATCTCAATCGCTCAAGCAGGGGAACGTTTTTATCATCCGCTTCTTGAAGCACTCTGGCATTAAAATCTAACCAACTGATCTCACGATTTATATATACCGGTTTTACACTCATCTTTTAAGATTAAATATCATTAGGTTGACCCAGCTCAAATGCACCCTTATTTACGTCTGTCCATGAATTGACATCAAAGCTAACTTTTGCCAATCCAGCAGTACGCATATGACTAATTCCTGCATTTGAAAAGTGATTCAAAGTGAAAGTAAAAGCCGGATTGTGACCTACCAAAACAACTTTGTCAAGCTCGTCGTCAAGGGCGAATACATAATCAATAATATCATCCGAATCAAAAGTATACAAAGCGCCATCCACATTTAATTTATAGAAAGGGAGCTCTAGTTCATTCATCATGATCGTTGCAGTATGTAAAGCTCTATTCGCAGGGCTAGAAAAAACACAGTCAACATTTTTAAATAGTTCCTTGTATTGGATCGCTACTTTTGACATCCTTGACATTCCAGTTGTTGCTAGAGGTCGATCAATATCCGCAACCTCATAGTTTCTGTTGGATTTAGCATGCCGCAATAAAATCAATTCTTTCATTTTAAGGGGCTAAACGGTCAATTTTCCATTCTGAGTTATCGATCAACTGGCAACGAATTCTGTCGTGTAATCGATTGGGGCGTCCTTGCCAAAACTCAATTTCTTTTGGCTCCACGATTATGCCTCCCCAATGCTTGGGCATGGGTATCTCAATGTCTTTGTATTGTTCTTCAAGTGCCATGAGTCTCTCTTCCAAAAATTTTCTATCAGGGATCACTTCACTCTGAGGAGAAACCAAAGCACCGAGTTGACTCCCATGAGGACGAGAATGAAAATACGTTTCGGAAACAGATGTTGCTTCTTTTTTAGCAACTCCTTTGATGATAACTTGACGCTCTAAAGAAGGCCAAAAAAATGTAAGACCTACATTCGGATTATTTATTAAAGCCTTTCCTTTTTCACTATTATAATTCGTATAAAAAACAAAACCAGCTTCTGAAAAATATTTTAAAAGGACTACCCTGGCTTTAGGAAAACCATCAACACCAAGAGTGGAGAGGCTCATTGCATTGGCTTCTTCTATTTGGCTTGAATGTTTGGCCTCTTCAAACCAAGTACTGAAAAGTTGAAATGGGTCTTGTCCAACAGCCTTAATGTCTAAGACTCCTTTCTCATAAGACTTCCTTAAATTGGCTACATTGGATTTCATAATTTTGATTTTATACTTAAAGCAAATTTACGATTTATCTGTGAGACTATATATTAAATATTTTTCCCATCTGATGCCAATTCAACAGCATCAAAATATTCATTAGCTTCATCAACAAAGGCAGATTTATCGTTATACCTACTTGAAAAGTGACCTAAAATTAACTTGCCTACCTTTGCCATTTTAGCGATTTTTGCAGCTTGGGAGGCAGTACTGTGTTTTGTTTTTTGAGCCAAATCTTCATGAGCTATTGAGAAAGGTAGCTTCATGGTATAAAACATCAACACCTTGAATCTCATTAACAATTGATTCTTTGTAAGAAGTGTCGCTACAAAAGCGCCAATAACGCTTGGAAGGATGTGGCGCTAAAGTGACGTCTTTATTCTTGATTTTTTCACCATTTTCCATGATGATGTCTTTCCCTAATTTAAGGTTTTGAAAATCACATGTGGCAATCGACTAAACTTTCAATTTTATTTTTATCCAATCTTCTAAGTCCAGTCTTTTCAGCGAAAAGATAACCGTTGGTATACACTCTATGGTCAAGGGGTATTGTACTTACCGTAAGACTGTCATCCTCATAAATCATTTGAGATTCATTGCTTTCTAGTTCATGGAAAAAGAGATCGAAGTTGGTCCATGATTTTGCTAATTTAAGTTGAAGTGTAATGATTTCTTTAATGCCTTTAGGCCCATAGATATGTAAATCAGCGGGGCGTCCTAAGAGTCTAAAGGTGCTGATCATTCCAACCAATCCATAAAAATGATCCCCATGTAAATGAGAAATAAATATGTGTTTAATTCTTGAGAACTTAATTTTTCTTTTTCGCAGTTGTATCTGAGTTCCCTCTCCACAATCAATAAGAAACAAATGTTCTTTAACCTCTAGTACCTGTGAAGTGGTATGAGCATTTTCGAGTGGTGTTGCGGAATGACATCCTAGAATCGTAAGCTCCATAATTAAATTCCTAAATCTCTTTGAATAAGTTCCATTTCGATATAATCTTCAGCCTCTTGCAAAGTCGGTATGCAGACTAGATTTTTATAATTAAGAATGTCTGTCTGGTTATTTTTAATTAAAACCATACAAAAACCTACTTTTTGAATTCGAAGGTGAATTTCATTCAATATAATCAAAGTCTCCTCACTCAAAACCGATTGGTTTAAAACATCAATGATAACATCTATTTCTAGAGCAACCTGCTCAGTAAAAAAACCTTCTAAATCTTTATGAACAGGAGTTTCAGGCTGAAGATAAAGGTATCCCTCAAATGACTTTTTGATCATGTATCAGAAATATTAAGCTTTGCGACGAGTAAATATATTATGGCCATTCGGATGGCTACTCCGTTTTCAACTTGATTGAGAATAATTGCATTTTTAGAATCTGCTACGTCCGATGTAATTTCCACTCCTCTGTTGATTGGCCCTGGATGTAGTATGATTATTTCTTTCTTTAAACTTTCTAACTTCTTCTTATTGAGTCCGTAGAGTTGAGAATATTCTCTCGTGGAAGGAAAATAATTTAAGTCCATGCGCTCATTTTGCACCCTAAGCATGTTGGCGGCATCACACCATTTAAGGGTTTGCATGAGGTCCGTACTGGCGGTTACGCCTAAAGTTTCAATGTGCTTGGGAAGCAATGATTTCGGAGCGCATAGCCTAACTTCTGCGCCAAGTTTTTTAAGGGCAAATATGTTAGAAAGCGCTACTCTGGAATGTAATATATCTCCTACAATCGCTATCTTTTTCCCTCTTAGCTCGCCAAACTTTTCTCTTATAGAATATACATCGAGTAATGCCTGCGAAGGATGTTCGTGTGTCCCGTCCCCTGCATTTATTATACAAGCCTCAACATTCTTTGACAAAAATAAAGCGGCACCCGGCGTGGGATGTCTCATCACGACAACGTCAACTTTCATGGCCAATATGTTATTGACTGTGTCAATTAGCGTTTCTCCTTTGCTTACTGAGGATTGAGAAGCTGAAAAATTAATAACATCTGCGCTGAGTCTTTTTTCCGCCAATTCGAAGGAAAGTTTTGTTCGGGTACTGTTTTCGAAAAAAAGATTGGCTATGGTAGTATCCCTCAGACTCGGGACTTTTTTAATCGGTCGATTGATAACTTCTTTAAAATGGTCGGCTGTTTCAAAAATTAAATGTAAATCGTCTTCGTTTAGGTATTTAATTCCCAATAAATGATCTACACTTAGTTTTTTCATATAATTATTTTTTCTCTATATAAACAACATCTTGTTGATTCTCAGCTTTCCATTCAACTTTTACACGATCTCCTTGAAGAGCATCTACCTGGACACCAATATAATCTGGCTGAATGGGCAAATCACGGCTGAACCTCCTATCTATGAGAACCAGTAGCTGAATGTCGCAGGGTCGACCATAAGTGTCTAGAGCGGTGAGCGCAGCTCTTATACTTCGTCCCGTAAATAGTACATCATCAATTATTACAACTGATTTGTCTTCGATGGTGACATCCATCTCGGAGGAACTCGCAGCAAGTGTTTTATCAAACCTTCTAAAGTCGTCTCTAAAAAAAGTGATGTCTAGTTTGCCAAACACAATTTTATCAATCCCATAGTCGGTTTCTAAAAGCGAAACCAATCGATCTAATAGAAAGATGCCTCTGGGCTGAAGTCCTACCAATACAACATTACTTAAATCTCTGTGTTTCTCAATCAACTGGCATGCCAATCGGTTTAGAATAACCTCGATTTTTTTAGTTGATAAAAGTATTTTGGGAGACATACGTTCTGTTAATTCTACAAAAATATCATTTTAATTTATCTTTTAAACAAAAAACCCTCCACATTAAGAGGAGGGTTTTTAATATTAAAAGGAATTAAAACTATTCGTTTTTTTCCATTTTCTGCTTTAATGCAGCCAAAGCATCAAGATCACCAAGGGTGGTTTTCTCAGAATTATTCTCTTTAACTTTCTTAGAAGCTTTAGTAAAATTGATTTTCTCTTGCTCTTTGAACAAGTTAGTATGAGAAGCAACTACACGCTTAAACTCTTTGTTAAATTCAATGATTTTAAACTGAGCTTGTTCTCCTTTAGTCAGTTTAGATCCATCTTCCTTCTCCATGTGACGTGAAGGAACAAAAGCAATTACATCTTCGTTAAAAGTGATGGTAGCTCCCTTGTCTACTATCTCAGTAATTGCAGTGTCATGACGCGAATCTACAGCAAACTCATCTTCGTATTTATCCCAAGGATTGCTTAGTGTTTGTTTGTGACCTAAACTTAGTTTTCTTCCGTCAACATCAAGTTCAAGAACAATAACTTCTATTTTATCTCCTAAAGTTAAAATTTCAGATGGGTGCTTGACTTTTTTAGTCCAAGACAAATCAGAAATATAAACCAATCCATCAACACCTTCTTCCAATTCGATAAATACTCCAAAATTCGTAAAGTTTCTTACGATTCCAGAATGTTTAGATTGAATGGGATATTTTGTAGTGATATCAGTCCATGGATCTGGTGTAAGTTGTTTGATTCCCAATGACATTTTTCTTGTCTCGCGATCCAAACTTAAAACAACTGCATTCACTTCGTCTCCAACTTTCACAAAATCTTGTGCAGATCTCAAGTGTGTTGACCATGACATTTCAGAAACGTGAACGAGTCCTTCAACTCCTTCTTCGATTTCAATAAATGCGCCATAATCAGCGATCACAACAACCTTACCTTTCACTTTGTCCCCTTCTTTCATTCCTTCACTAAGACGATCCCATGGGTGCGAGGTCAATTGTTTTAATCCAAGTTGTATTCTAGATTTATCATCATCAAAATCAAGAATTACAACGTTTAATTTTTGATCAAGTTCTAATATTTCGTTAGGGTGATTGATTCTACTCCAAGAAAGATCCGTAATGTGAACCAATCCATCAACTCCTCCAAGATCAACAAATACTCCATAAGAAGTAATGTTTTTAACAGTACCTTCAAGTACTTGACCTTTTTCAAGTTGACCAATAATTTCTTTTTTCTGTTCTTCAAGATCAGCTTCAATTAACGCTTTGTGAGATACAACTACGTTTTTGAATTCGTGATTGATCTTAACAACCTTGAATTCCATTGTTTTGTCTACGTATTGATCGTAATCTCTAATTGGTTTTACATCAATCTGAGAACCTGGTAAAAATGCTTCGATTCCGAAAACATCAACGATCATTCCTCCTTTTGTTCTGCACTTAACAAAACCGTTTACAATTTCTCCGTTATCATGAGCATTGTTTACACGATCCCATGCTTTGATCACACGAGCTTTTCTGTGTGATAGTATTAATTGACCTGTTTTATCTTCTCTAATATCAACAATTACCTCTACTTTGTCTCCTACTTTAAGATCAGGATTGTATCGGAATTCGTTTAAAGAAATAACCCCTTCAGATTTTGCATTAATATCAATAATGGCCTCGCGGTCCGTCATGTGAACTACAAAACCGTCAACTACATCGTCCCCTGCGGTGTCTACGAAATTTTCAGTTACAAGTGCTTCAAATTCTAATAATTGAGCATCTTCGATTACGTCGATACCTTCTTCGTAATTGTGCCAGTTAAAGTTTGAAAGGAAATCCTCTGCATTATTTGCAGTAGGTTGTGCGTGGACCTCTTGTGGAGCAGCTTGCTATCTGCTGTAGCTTCAACTCCAGGAGCTTCAACTTCTACTGCAGCGACTTCTGCTAGGGCAACAGCTTCTTTAACTACAACTTTTTCTATCTTTTTAGCAGGTGCCTTTTTGGCAGCTG
This sequence comes from uncultured Flavobacteriaceae bacterium, assembly GCA_905182575.1. GTDB lineage: Bacteria > Bacteroidota > Bacteroidia > Flavobacteriales > Flavobacteriaceae > UBA8316. The sequence goes on from CAJJCA010000026.1 coordinate 54,250, forward strand.
CTTTTTTAGCAGGTGCTTTCTTAGCAGGTGCTTTCTTAGCAGCAGTTTCAGTTTTAGTCGTTTTTTTTGAATGGTGGTCGGTTTTTTTTGCTGCTGGTTTTTTTTCGGCTAGCGTCTCAACTTGTCTTGATGTTGAGTCTGATTTTTTTTCAGTCATGGCTGTGGATAATTTTGTATTCTGCCGTTCGGGAAACTTCATTGAAACAACAGAAGGTGTTATCTTTAATTTTCTACTCTCGTTTTCCCTACCAATTAAGAGTGCGCAAATTTAGAAGGAATCTACTTATTTACAAACAATTTAGGAGTGTTTTTATTTAAGATTCTATTTTTTTAAGCAAAAGAGTGAAAACCTCAGCTACAGAAAGATCACTTACATCGATTTCAATGGCGTTTTCAGCAATCTTCAAAGGCGCTACTTTACGTTGACTGTCCATTGCGTCACGTTGAATTAAATTCTTCAAAACAGAGTCAAAATCAACTGTTGGATCACTTACCTTTAACTCTTCCCAGCGTCTTTTGCACGAACTTCGGGGTCTGCAATTAAGAAAAATTTGAAGTCTGCGTTTGGAAAAACAACAGTTCCAATGTCCCTTCCATCCATTACGATATTTTTTCTCTTACCCATTTCACGTTGCTGCTTGACTAAAAAGTCTCTCACAACTGGCAGGGTTGCAATTTTACTGACATTGTTGGACACCTCTAGGGTTCGTATTTCTTTTGAAACATTAATGCCGTTAAGCAACAATGAGTTTGTTAGTGGCTCAAAATTTAGATTTATAGATTTTAATCCTTCAAATAATTTAGCTTCTTCAAGCCCATTTCTGATGTCTTCCATTGGCTACGTTTGCAAAGCGGCGTAATTTCTTGCCAGCGGTACATTGCCCACTATCTACATAGCTATAATTATAGTGTTTTGCTAGCATCTTCGCGAGGGTACTTTTCCCGGTCGAAGCGAAACCATCAATTGCGATTATGGATGAATCTATCAAAAGCTTGTACTTATTAGAATATTTTAGCGTTTTTAACCTTTTGCGAAATTACAGCTATTTTTAGCACTTCATGCATTTCTTTGACATAATGAAAGGTTAATCCTTTGACATACTTACTGTTAATGTCATCAATATCCTTTCGGTTGTCAGCACAAAGTATGATTTCTTTAATTTTCGAACGCTTAGCAGCAAGTATTTTCTCTTTGATTCCTCCTACTGGAAGTACTTTACCCCTCAGCGTGATTTCACCCGTCATGGCAAGTTTACTTTTCACCTTTCTTTGAGTCAATAAGGAAACCAGAGAGGTCATCATCGTAATCCCTGCACTTGGTCCATCTTTGGGCGTTGCCCCTTCCGGAACATGGATATGAAAATCTTTGTTTGTCAAAAGGAAAATCTTTAAGTCCCATTAAGTCTTTATTCGATTTTATGTATTCTAAAGCAATTGTTGCAGACTCCTTCATTACTTTGCCAAGGTTTCCAGTAATTGAAAGCTGGCCCTTTCTTAAGAGTAATTGCAGATTCAATAAACAAAATATCTCCACCAACAGAGGTCCAAGCCAAACCAGTAACAACTCCTGCTACTTCATTGTTTTCATAAAGATCACGTTGTACTTTTTCGGTTCCTAGTATTTCTTTAAGATCTTCTAAGGCAGGTGTTTTTTTATACTCCTCCTCCATTGCAATAGATTTTGCAACATATCGCACTGTTTTAGCAATTTGTTTGTCCAAGCCTCTCACTCCAGATTCGCGGGTGTAGCTTTCAATGATACGATCAAAAATTTCTTTTTTAAGGGACAAATGCTTACGGCTAAGACCATGCTCCTTGAGTTGTTTTGGGAGTAAGTGTCGCTTCCCAATCACAGACTTCTCCTCGAGCGTGTAGCCCGAAATATTGATTATTTCCATCCGATCCCTTAATGCCGGCTGAATGGGAGAAAGACTATTGGCAGTGGCAATAAACATTACTTTAGAAAGGTCATAGCCCATTTCTAAAAAATTATCATAAAACGAACTGTTTTGTTCTGGATCTAACACTTCTAGTAATGCAGCCGCGGGATCTCCTTGTGCACTACTACTTATTTTATCTATTTCATCCAAAACAAAAACTGGGTTGGAAGTTCCTGCTTTTTTCAGGCTTTGAAGAATTCGTCCTGGCAAAGCACCAATGTAGGTTTTCCTGTGTCCTCTGATTTCTGCTTCATCTCTCATTCCTCCCTAAAGAAATTCTAACGTAAGACCTTCCAATGGCTTCAGCGATGGATTTCCCCAAAGAAGTTTTACCTACCCCCGGAGGGCCAACAAACACAAGATGGGAGACTTCATATCGTTTCTCAGCTTTAGAACTGCGAGGTATTCAATAATTCTTTTCTTAACATCCTCAAGACCATAATGATCTCGGTTCAATACTTTTTGTGCTTTTTTTAAATCAAAACTATCTTTTGAAAACTCATTCCAAGGTAAATCAAGAAAAAGATCCAAATAGTTGCGTTGAACAGAATATTCGGCAACTTGTGGGTTCATGCGCTGTAACTTGCTCAATTCTTTGTCAAATTGTTTGGCAACACTTGCCTCCCATTTTTTAGTTTTTGATCTTAGGCGCATTTCTTCCACCTCTTCTTCATAGGAAACGCCTCCCAGCTCTTCTTGAATCGTCTTCATTTGCTGATTCAAGTAATACTCTCGTTGTTGCTGATCTAGATCAGTTCTTACACGAGATTGAATGTCATTTTTTAAGGCGAGTTTCTGGTATTCGACATTCATAAATTTTAAACATAAAATCGCTCGCTCTTGAAGGTCAGCAATAGATAGAATCTCTTGTTTTTCTTTCACAGAAAGATTCATGTTTGAAGACACAAAATTGATCAGAAAAGAGTGACTTTGAATGTTTTTAATTGCAAAAGAAGCTTCTGAAGGTATGTTTGGATTTTCCTGAATAATCTGAAGCGCCATATCTTTAATGGAATCTATGGTTGCCTTAAATTGAAAATCTCCCTTCTTTGGTGTTTTTTCTTCAACAGGTTTTATTGAGGCACGTAAATAGGGATTGAAGTAATTATTTCATTCACTTCAAATCTTTTCTGACCCTGTAAAATTATAGTAGTGTTGCCATCAGGCATTTTTAACACACGAAGGATTTGTGCAACTGTTCCGACTGTATAAATGTCTGAAACTCCTGGGTCTTGAATATTTTGATCCTTCTGCCCGACCACACCGATAACCTTATTGCCTTTATTGGCGTCTTTTATGAGTTGAATCGATTTATCTCGACCAGCTGTAATAGGAATTACAACACCTGGAAATAAAACTGTATTTTTAAGTGGTAGAATTGGAACTGAATCTGGTAAATCCTCTTTGCTTAAAGCTTCTTCATCTTCAGTAGTCAATAATGGGATTAATTCTGATTCAGCTTCTATATCATTGAGTGACAAATTGTCAAATGAAATGAAACTTTGATTTGGCCATTTTTATTATTTTAGGTCATTGTGTCATAATTAAAGGAATAATTGAAGGTTTTCTACATTCAATTTGCTTTTGATCCCATTTAATAATCATTGTTAATTATTGACAATAGTTATGCCAATGAAGTATTTTCTTTAAAAGTGTAACATATTATTATTTTTTGGGTCATTTGTATGAACGTCGCATTCTAAAATGTGGCGTTTTAAATAAACGATTATCTTTAAATAATGAGTTTGGTTTAATCAACATCAGACAAATACAGCCTTCGGTTGAAAGTATAAAAATTGATGCAGAATACACCAGCATACAACTTGGAATAAGTGAAAACTGGTCTTAGCGTTATCCCTTCAAATTTTCAAAAAACTGAAAAAAGAAATGTTGGCACTTATGATGGCATTCATATCGCAGGCAGTTATGAAGTAACCCTGGTATCAGGTTCAGAAGGAACCCTAAAACTAAAAGGGGACTCTGATGATCTTGAGAAAATCGATAGCTGACGTAAAAAAACGGAACCTTAATATTCAAGCAAAAAGATAAATCTTGGTTTGGAAGCTGGGATTCTGGAATGGTTTACATTACCATACCTGTTGAAGATATTAACAAAGTTGTTTTGAGTGGATCGGGTGAAATTGATTGCAGATTTCCCATTGGAAGGAGATTACTTTAAAACAATCCACTCTGGCTCTGGATAAATTAATCTAAATCTAGATGTCACAGCGGTCAACGGAACTGTTACAGGCTCTGGAGATATTACTTTAACAAGAAAGGCCAGCAAAGTAAACTTTAATATTACAGGTTCTGGAGACTTAGAAGCGGATGGCATTAAAGCGGACGCAGCATAAGCGAGAGTTACTGGCTCTAGAAATATTATTATCCAGAATTAAGTTGTTTTGGGATCTCCAGAACGATTGGGAATCCTGGTCAACATCAACGCACCGGCAATAAACAGAACTAGGAAAAAGAGTATTGAATTACGCATGCTCCCTGTTAGTTGATCGATCGTGCCAAACATGACCATTCCAAAAACGATTCCTACTTTTTCTGCGACATCATAAAAACTAAAAAACGAAGTGGTATCTTTTGTTTTAGGAATTAATTTTGAATAGGTGGAACGGGACAAGGCTTGCAAGCCTCCCATCACCATGCCTACTCCTGCTGCTGCAAAATAGAATTCAACAGGGGTTTGGATGACGTAAGCATAAACACAGATTCCAGCCCATATAACGTTGATAACAATTAAAGTTAAAATATTACCAAATCGTTTTGAAGCATGAGCGGTTAGAAACGCGCCCAGGATAGCAACAATTTGAATCAGCATAATGCTGACGATCAGGCCGATTGTTTTTTCTTGATTACTGCCCCATTGTATTTCCTCTTCCCCGAAATAAGCTGCAATCAGCATTACGGTTTGAAGGGCCGTATTGTAGATAAAAAATGCAGGAAGGAATCTTTTTAAATTAGGATTGTCTCCCAGTTTATTCCAAACTTTTTTTAATTCTTGAAAACCATTCCAAATAACATCTTTGGTTACTTTGCCCGAATTGTTGTTTCCGTTGGGGAGGTGATAAAAAGTATATTGACTGAACAATGCCCACCAAATTCCAACGGCTACAAAGGAATACTTCATGGCTTTCATTGCTGCTTCTGCTTCTGTTCCTGTAATGCCATACCAGTCGGACTGCATGACCATAGAGAGGTTGAAAATCAAAAGTAAAACACTTCCAAAGTATCCCATGGAAAAGCCTCTTGCACTTGCTTTGTCTTGTTGTTCTGGATAGGCGATGTCTGGTAAATAGGAATTATAAAAAACTAAACTTGCCCAAAAGGAAATTAAGGCAAAAAAATAAAAAGCCATCCCGACATAGATGTCCTGTAAATCAAACCAGTAGAGCCCGATGCACGACAAAGATCCTGTGTAGACGAAGATCTTCATAAAGCGTTTTTTATTTCCAATGTAATCTGCAATTCCAGACAACAGCGGAGAATTAAACGCGACGATGATAAAAGCCATGGCCGTAACGAAACTGATCAAAGCGGTATTCTTAAAATCAAATCCTAAGAAAGCAATGGTTTTGGTTTCTGAGGAAAGTGCGGTAAAGTAAATTGGAAATATTGTCGAGGAAATTACTAAAGGATAGACTGAGTTTGCCCAATCATAAAAAGCCCATGCATTAATCAACTTTTTTTCTCCTTTCTCTAGTGGAATTTGTCTATTCATTAAAATTTATGATCAATAACCTTGACAATTTAGGGATTCATTTTAGATGGGATAAACATATATTGGTTAATTTAAAAAAACTTAACTTTAACTAACATTAAATCTATCAAATTTTAATTTTTAAAAAGTCCTAAATGAAAAATGTTACCGCCCTTATCCTCGCCATTTTCTTGTTCAGCTGCCAAGGTAAGGCGCAAGAAAAAAAGGCTGCTAAAAAATCCTATGCTGTTGAAAAAAGTGATACCGAATGGAAATCACAATTGCCCAGTTTGTCCTACAGGGTGCTTAGAAAGGCTGCGACAGAATATGCTTTTTCTGGTGAATACAACGACAATAAAGAAGAAGGCACTTACCTTTGTTTGGCTTGCAGTACGCCTTTATATGAATCCAAACACAAATATGATTCAAAGTCAGGATGGCCCTCTTTCGATCGTGCGATAGAAGGGAATATTGAGTATGACACTGACTATAAGTTGGGTTATAAAAGAACCGAATTAAAATGTAACACCTGTGGAGGACATTTGGGACATTCTTTCCAAGATGGTCCCCGAGCAACAACAGGAGTAAGACATTGCATCAATTCTGCTGCATTAAATTTTAAACCGAGTAAAGAAAATGAATGACAAAAAATACCCTGTTCAAAAATCAGAACAAGAATGGCGCGAGTCGCTTTCTGAGAAAGAATTTAATATTTTAAGAGAACAAGGTACTGAAGCTCCATTTACGGGGGAATTCAATGACCAATATTCCGTTGGTACTTATTTATGCAAAGGCTGTAATGCCCCCTTGTATGAAGAGTGAGCATAAATTTGACAGCCATTGTGGATGGCCGAGTTATGACAAGGCAATAGAGGGTGCGCTGGAACACAAACCAGATCGATCTTTGGGAACCATTAGAACCGAAATTGTTTGCGCTAATTGTGGCGGACACCAAGGGCATGTTTTTGAGGATGGACCCACGGAAACCGGGCTGCGCTTTTGTGTGAATTCTGCAAGCATCAACTTTACAGAAAATCAAGTGGACAAAGATTCCGAAAAATAGCTGATAGTTTATTAAATTTGCACCGAATTAAAACTTCAGACTACATGAACGCATATGACGTTATTATTATAGGGAGTGGCCCAGGTGGCTATGTGACTGCTATTCGTGCCTCACAGTTAGGGCTCAAAACCGCTATTGTTGAAAAAGAAAGTTTGGGAGGCGTTTGCCTGAATTGGGGATGTATTCCTACCAAAGCCCTTTTAAAATCAGCACAAGTTTTTGAATATTTAAAGCATGCTGGAGATTATGGGCTTAGTGTCAAAGAATACGACAAAGACTTTGACGCCGTTGTCAATCGAAGCCGTGATGTTGCGGCTGGAATGAGCAAAGGCGTTCAGTTTTTAGCATCAAGAAAACTAAAATTGATGTTTTAATACGGACATGGAAAAATCCTTGCGGGTAAAAAAGTAAGTGTGGCCCTCGATGATAAGACGGAAGAATACAGTGCTAAAAACATCATCATAGCGACTGGAGCGCGCTCGAGAGAGTTGCCCAGCTTGCCACAAGATGGTGAAAAAATAATTGGTTACCGCAAAGCGATGACCTTGCCGAAGCAGCCTAAAAAAACTGATCGTGGTGGGTTCTGGAAGCCATTGGAATTGAATTTGCTTATTTCTACAATGCTATTGGAACCGAAGTGACCGTTGTCGAGTACCTTCAAGATCGCATCGTCCCAGTGGAGGATGAAGAGATTTCAGAACAACTTGAGCGTAGTTTTAAGAAAAGTGGAATTAAAATCATTACCAGCGCTAGATAGTTACGGGTGTTGATACCAGTGGAAAAGGTGTTAAAGCTACTGTGAAAACGGCCAAAGGAGAAGAGATTCTAAGTGCTGATGTCGTGCTTTCTGCGGTGGGTATTAAAACCAATATTGAAAATTTAGGTCTGGAAGATGTCGGGATTGTTGTAGACCGAGATAAGATTTTGGTGAATGATTTCTACCAAACCAATCTCCCCGGCTATTATGCCATTGGCGATGTAACTTCCGGACAAGCGTTGGCGCATGTTGCCTCTGCGGAAGGAATTCTTGTGTGTTGAGAAAATTGCTGGTCATCAGGATCGAGCCGCTCAACTATGGAAACATTCCCGGTTGTACGTATTGCTTCCCCGAAATTGCCTCTGTTGGAATGACCGAAGCATCGAAGCAAAAGAAAAAGGCTATGACGTCAAAGTAGGAAAATTCCCATTCTCTGCCTCTGGAAAAGCGCAGGCTGGAGGGAATCCTAAAGAAGGCTTTGTAAAAGTGATTTTTGATGCCAAATATGGCGAGTGGTTGGGTTGTCACATGATCGGTGTGGGTGTTACCTGAAATGATTGCGGAAGCAGTCCTGGGGCGCAAGCTTGAAACCACTGGACAGGAGGTTTTAAAGACGGTTCACCCCCACCCCACCATGAGTGAGGCGGTGATGGAAGCCGTTGCTGATGCCTATGGATGAAGTGATCCACTTGTAGGAATTTTCGAAATTTTATATATTATTTTATAAACAGCCCTCGAGCTGCTTTATTTGTTTTCTTAGTATTTTATTGGTTGTATCACCCAAATTTTACACTCTAATGAATCACCAAAAAATTATATGAACTACTTTTCGTAATGAATCCATTTTAAATTATGATGCAGATTTAGGTAGCAGATCTCAAATAGAGACGCCTCCTAGACAACAACATTGGATGACGAATTGATTTGGAGAAAACAAAATTCTTAAATATATCCGAATTGACACTGTTGAATTGAACAAAGAACTAATTGTTCATTATTAAAAGCTCGAATTTCAATTTTTGGGAGCTAAAGAACTTAAAAACATAAATGGACTTCCAGGACATTATTTAAAGGAGAAGTGTGTAATTTTCAAAAGAAAATAATCTGAATAACAATTGCTGTTAAAAATGTTAAACATTGAGGTATTCTACTGAAAAAAGATCATTTATATTGACAAATAGAGCTCAAAAAAAATTATCAATATTAAGAATAGCTTATTAATTGCATCGAGTTTAGACGGATACATTGCTGACAAAAAAAGGAGTATTAATTGGCTGTATAACATACAAAATATCGAAAATGACATGTCTGACATGGGACTA
>CAJJCA010000027.1 GCA_905182575.1 uncultured Flavobacteriaceae bacterium
AGGTAGAAAAGAAGGAGAATACAGCTTTGTTTATATTCAAAGTCAAGTATTTAAGGGTTATGGTTATTTTGAATTAAATTATCAAATTAATACCCTAAATAAATTGACTAAAAGGATGATTTCAATAGAAGACAACTCGGATTGTAAAGCTTTAGTGATGTCATTCATCTCCAAGAAAAAATACAGAAAATTAATACCTTTGAACAAAGAGGAGTTTGAAAAATAGTTTTTTTTCCCTAAATTCATTTTAAATAAAAAGTTTTGAAGAAAAAAAGTTGGAGACACCGTTTACATGAAATAATCTATGAAGCCGACACTCCTGCTGGAAAAGCGTTTGATCTTATTCTCCTAATATTCATTCTACTAAGTGTTATTTTAGTAGCCCTCGAAAGTGTTGATTGGATTGATCAAGAATATCACTCAGTACTCAATTTAGCGGAATGGTTTATCACAATTCTTTTTACCATTGAATACCTTACTTCGTGTCATTTCAATTAAAAAACCTTCTGTCTATATTTTTAGTTTTTACGGAATTATTGACCTTGTTTCTACCCTGCCAAAATATCTTTCATTATTTTTCTTCGGGACACAATCTTTGGTAACCTTAAGAGCTTTAAGACTTCTAAGAATATTTAGAATTTTGAAACTCACCCGTTACATAGGAGAATCAAACAGTTTAGCTAAAGCAATGTCTGCCAGTAAAACAAAAATCTTGGTTTTCATGTTTGGCGTTGTAATTCTGTGTGTGATTTTTGGATCATTAATGTACATGATTGAAAGTGACGAAAGTGGCTTTAGTAGCATCCCTAGAAGTATCTATTGGTGTATTGTTACTTTAACGACAGTTGGTTATGGCGATATCGCACCCACAAGTCCTTTAGGACAATTTATTGCCTCAGTCATTATGATCCTAGGTTATGGCATCATCGCTGTTCCTACAGGAATTGTTTCTGCGGAGTTTGCCCAACAGAACATGAGAGTTGAGAAAAACACCCAAGCTTGTCCCAATTGTATGACAGCTGAACATAAAGATGATGCTTTGTATTGTCATAATTGTGGTGAAATTCTTAATGATGTCTAAAAAAGTATTAATCTATGTTGCAGGACCAACAGCTGTAGGAAAAACTACTTATAGCATAAAGCTCGCAAAAGAGTTAAATACTGAAATAATTTCCTGTGACTCGCGTCAGTGTTACAAAGAAATGAAAATAGGTACCGCCGTCCCCTCCTCAAGAAGAGCTTAATGAAGTTCCGCATCATTTTATTCAACATAAAAGTATTTTTGAATCTTATGGTGCTGGAGATTTTGAAAGAGAAGCACTTATTCTTTTACAAGAACTCTTTAAAACAAAAGACAATGTCGTAATGGTTGGTGGTTCAGGGCTTTATGCCAAAGCTCTAATGGAAGGACTGGACCAATTTCCTTTAGTAAACGAAACAGCTAAAAACACCATTGCTACCGCTCACAATCTAAATGGAATTGAAGGTCTACAGCAACTGCTTTTCGAGAAAGATCCTGAATATTACAATAAAGTAGACCTCAATAATCCTCGACGTTTGATTAGAGCATTAGAAGTCTGTGAAACTTCAGGAGAAACCTACTCTAGTTTTTTAAATCAACCCAAAGAAGAACGTCCTTTCGAATCAAAAACAATTTTGTTGCATCTTCCAAGACCTGTATTGTATGATCGAATAAACTCGAGGGTTGATGAAATGATTAAAATGGGCCTTCGTGAAGAAGCTGAGAAACTCTATTCAAACAAAGATTTAAAATCTCTTCAAACAGTTGGATATAAAGAATGGTTTCAGTTTTTTGACAGAAAAATCTCACTTTGAAGAAGTAACAGAAGAAATTAAAAAAAATACGCGACACTATGCTAAAAGACAGATAACATGGAACAAACAGCTGTCTGTTAGTGATTTAACAAATAGATTTATTTAGTTACAATGAAAGAGAATAAAGAAGCTTAATTATGTAAATCTTAAGCTTAATTTTACTTCTATAAATTATACCTACCGTGAAAACCCTTAAGTTTTTAGCATTACTTCTATTAATCACAAATTGTTCCAAAAGCGATGAAACCAATGGGTCTACCCCTGTTGTAAATAATAAATATTTAATCTCTTCGGAGTTTTTAAGATCTCACAGTGCCAATGGCTTAGCACTTGTTGCAGGTGCATTTATCTCATTAAGCGATTTGTCAGATCCCCTCAAAAATATTGAAGCTTACAAAATAAAATACAAAACTACAGATATAGATGGAAGTGAAATTGAGGCCTCAGGCGTTGTTTTTGTTCCTCAAGGTGATGCCGAAATGCCTATTGTATCCTATCAGCATGGTACTATTTCTGACAATGATAATGCCCCTTCAAATGTTGAAAGCTTAGGGAATGATGAATATACTATAATGGCAGTATTTTCAAGTTTTGGATTTGTGGTCTCTATGCCTGATTATATTGGTTATGGTGCTTCAGTTGCTTCTGAGCATCCTTATGAACACGGTAAATAGCCTTGGTTCAACAAGTTATGACATGCTAAAAGCAACCAAGGAATTTTTGACTAATGAAGAAGTAAAAGCCAATAACAAACTTTTTTTGTTGGGTTATTCAGAAGGTGGTTATGCGACACTAGCACTTCAAAAATATCTTGAAGACAAAGGTGATCTTTCAATTACGCATTCGCTCCCAGGTGCAGGAGCTTATAATAAAACTGAATTTTCTAAAAACATCGATCTAACTAAGACATTGAACTTCCGCACATGGCTAATTATCTTTGGGTATTGTATACTTATAATAGAATTTATGAGAACTTAAGAAGGCCTTGGAGTGATTACGTTTTAGCACCTTATGCTGAAGTATTAACAAACATTAATTCGAAGGACATCACCCAAATTAGTCTAGATAAATTTGAAACCAATATAGATATTATTTACTTCAGATTTTTTGAAAAACTTAAATGACGGAACAGATGAAGCGTTTTTAAGCGCATTGTCTGACAACGACCTTTTAGATTGGACTCCCATTGCACCTATCACTTTTTACCATGGAACGGAAGATCAATTCGTTTATCCATTAAATTCAATTTCAGCAGCAGCAACATTAAAAGAAAAAAGTACGGAGGTAACATATGTCCCCATGGAAGGGGAAAATCATTTCACTGGATCTATAGAATATTTTAAAAGAGTTCGAATTAAAATTAACGTGATTTTATCAGGCAATTGAATTCAAATATTCAAGTACATTACTTTGGATGCGTTTCTGGATATTATCGATTGGAGCTTTAACAAAGATTTCTCCAGTGATTTTTTCATACAATTCAATATAACGATCCGAAACAGATTGAATGTATTCGTCACTCATGTGAGGTGTATTCTGTCCCTCAAGGCCCTGAAAGCCATTTGAAATAAGCCATTGACGCACAAACTCCTTGGAGAGTTGTTTTTGTGCTTTTCACCTTTAGCCTGTCTCTGCTCATAACCTTCTTGGTAAAAATATCTTGAAGAGTCTGGCGTGTGAATTTCATCTATAAGTACTATTTTACCCTCCTTTGTTTTGCCAAATTCATATTTTGTATCTACTAATAATCAGCCCCTGTTTTTGAGCAATTTCTGTCCCTCTTTGAAAAAGAGCACGTGTATATTTTTCTAATTGTAGGTAGTCTTTCTCATTAACAATACCTTTTGCTATGATCTCTTCCTTAGATATATCTTCATCATGTCCCTCTTCCGCTTTGGTTGCAGGCGTAATGATTGGATGTGGAAAAGGATCATTTTCTATCATACCCTCTGGCATATCAACGCCACACAAGATTCTCTTACCCAATTTATATTCTCTAGCAGCATGTCCAGACATATAACCTCTAATAACCATTTCAACTTTAAAAGGATCACACATTTTTCCAACGGCAACGTTTGGATCGGGTGTCGCAATTAACCAGTTGGGGACGATGTCAGCAGTAGCTTCCCATCATTTGCGTCGCGATTTGATTCAAAATTTGCCCTTTAAATGGAATCCCTTTTGGCATTACAACGTCGAAAGCGGAAAGGCGATCAGTGGCAACCATAACTAAAAGGTCATTTTCAAGGCTGTAGACCTCTCTAACTTTTCCAGTATATTTTGATTTTTGTTTAGGAAACGTAAAATTAGAACTTGTGATAGTGTTCATTGTAGAAATTTAGTTTGTGTGCTCGATGTGTTTGTAAGCGTCAATTACCTTTTTAACCAATGGGTGTCTAATTACATCCTTTTCGTCTAAGGTCGCAATTCCAATGCCTTTTGTTTCTTTTAAAATTAAAAGCGCTTCTTTAAGTCCCGAAATCACTCTTCGCGGTAAATCGATTTGTCCGGGATCACCGGTTATAATAAATCTAGCATTACGTCCCATCCTTGTTAAAAACATTTTCATTTGAGCATGGGTGGTGTTTTGAGCCTCATCCAAAATCACAAAAGCATTGTCTAGGGTTCGTCCCCGCATAAATGCCAAAGGTGCAATTTGAATAATTCCATTTTCTATGTGAGCGCTCAGCTTCTCGGCAGGTATCATGTCTCGAAGTGCATCATATAGTGGCTGCATGTAAGGGTCAAGTTTTTCTTTAAGATCTCCTGGAAGAAAGCCGAGGTTTTCTCCTGCTTCAACGGCAGGACGTGTCAAGATAATTCGCTTTACTTCTTTTTCTTTTAAAGCCTTAACAGCAAGGGCAACTGCTGTATAGGTTTTACCCGTTCCAGCCGGACCGATGGCAAAAACCATGTCGTTCTCATTGGCAAGGGTTACTAGTTTTTGTTGGTTATGGGTCTGGGCTTTTATCAATTTTCCACTTACACCATGAACGATAAAAGGGTCATTTCCGCTTCCTAAATCATAGTCACTCTTGTCATGTGCGGTTACAACCCTTTCGATAACTTCGTCTGTTAAACTGTTATATTTCCCAAAATGCGTAATCAACATATTGATACGCTTTTCAAACTCTTCTAATACTTCTTCTTCACCAAATGCCTTTAAGGTATTTCCCCGGGCTACAACTTTAAGTTTGGGAAAAAACCCTCGAATTTTACAATGTGTGTGTTTTGTTCTCCAAAAAATTCTTGGGAATTCACATCTGTCAGGTCAATTTTTATCTCATTCAAAGGTTTCTCAGTTAAAAAGATTTAATTTTGTTTATGGTATCTTTATTAATATTCAAATTTAAATAATTTTTAGAATTAAACTCCTATGCCAATAGTAACTTTACTTACCGATTTTGGAAATAAAGATTACTTTGTTGCTGCAGTTAAAGGTGCCATAATTAATGAGGTTGAAAACCCTTTAATTATTGATATAACCCATGAAATACAACCTTACAATCATACACAAGCTGCCTATGTATTAAAAAATGCTTTTAGATCATTTCCGGAAGGCTCAATTCACATTATAGGCGTTGAATCTGAAAAAACTCCGGAAAACAAACACATTGCCATGCTTTTTGAAGGTCACTATTTTATAGGAGCTGACAATGGAATATTGTCAATGATCAGAGAGAATTTCAATGCTAAAAAAATCGTTGAAATCAATATCCATCAAAATGTTACCACGACATTTCCTGTTTTGGACATCTTCGTTAAAGTTGCAGCGCATATTTCTCGAAAAGGACAACTGGAAGTTATTGGTAAATCTACAAAAGTCATCAAAGAACTTACCAACGTTAATCCTGTTGTTAATAATAAAGGTGACCAAATCGTGGGAAGTGTAATCTATGTTGACAACTATGGTAATGTAATTACCAATATTACCCGTAAATTATTTCAAGAAGTTGGAAAGTCAAGAGCTTTTACCATCTTTGCTAGAAATATTAAATTCAAAAAAGTGGCAGAAACCTATGGAGAAGCGATCGACTTTTCTATTCCAAAGGAAAAGCGTGATGAAGATGGAAAGAAAATTGCACTTTTTAATTCTGCAGATCATTTAGAATTAGCGATATATAAGAGTAATCCTCAAACTGTTGGAAGTGCCTATTCCCTTTTTGGACTTGAATATCGAGAGGCCGTAACCGTTAATTTCGAATAGTTATGTGGGCCATTGCAAAAAAAGAATTGAATTTATTTTTTAGCAGTGCTATTGGTTACCTAACCCTAGGATTGTTTCTTACGATAAGTACTTTATTCGTTTGGTTTTTTGACACAGAGTTTAATGCCTTTAATTCAGGGTTTGCGGATATGAATGTATTTTTCACGCTCGCTCCATGGCTATTGATGTTTTTGATTCCAGCAATTTGCATGCGGAGTTTCTCTGATGAGATTCGTTCGGGCACTTTAGAGCTTTTATTGACTAAACCTATTGGTTTATGGAATTTGGTTATTGGTAAATTCCTTGGCGGATTCTTTTTACTTCTTTTCGCACTTCTTCCAACACTTGTATATTTTATTGCCATTAATGAATTAAAAGTAGACAATGTATCGGTTGATTGGGGAAGTACTTTCTCCGGCTATATTGGTCTCCTTTTTTTAAGTTCTGGATTCCTATCTATATCCATTTTTTCTTCCCTCCTCTCCCGAAACCAAGTAACAGGGTATCTTGTAGCAATTCTTATTAGTTTTTTTCAGTTTTATATGTGGAGCGGAATCGCTGACCTTTCCCATGATGCGTTAGTTTACGACATCATCAATGAAATTGGAATGCAGGAACATTATTACAGCATGAGTTTAGGAGTAATTGCGATAAAAGACCTAATTTACTTTATTGGTTTAAACTCCTTTTTCCTTTATTCCTGTACGTTTTTATTAAAACAAATTAAAAGATAACATTCATTTGAAAAATCTATATCCTCTTTTAAAAACGTTGATAATCATTATTGTTTTGGTGGTAATAGGACAATGGATTAACCTTCGTTATGATTTAACTAAAAATCAACGCTACACTCTTTCAAATGTAAAATCGTATTTGTTAAAAAATATTGATCAATTTTAAAAATCGATATTTTTTTGGAGGGAAAGCTTCCCGCAGAATTTCTGAGACTGAGACAAGAAGTCTCTGAGATGGTTAAAAGCTTTCAACAACATACGGATCAAATTGTATATGAATACATTGATCCTTTTGAAGGTGCTAAAGACACCAACAGTTTGGTTGATGAAATGAAAAGCTTTGGAATTACCCCAGAATACATTGTCCAAAATCAAAGTCAAGGAGTTG
The DNA here is from genome assembly GCA_905182575.1 of uncultured Flavobacteriaceae bacterium. GTDB lineage: Bacteria > Bacteroidota > Bacteroidia > Flavobacteriales > Flavobacteriaceae > UBA8316. Next base: position 7,166 of record CAJJCA010000027.1, read on the forward strand.
AGCAAACGGTCGTATTCCCTTGGGCAATGGTAAATGATGGCAAAAGAACAATGCTGATTCCTTTGATTCAGAAGAATTTGGGAGACAATAAACAGCAAAAAATAAACCGATCAATTGAACATCTTGAGTTTCAATTCTATGACGCGCTATACAAATTGGCGCAAAAAAAGAAAGAAACGATTGCTGTCCTGACTTCCCATGGTGCATCTAAGGACATTGTGGTAGCAGATTTCATGAGGAGTTTACAACCCTACTATCAGTTGGCCGCTTTTGATTTAAAAGCCTTAAAAAATGAACCTGAAAAAACAATTGAAAACCTTAATCGATTTAAGATGTTAATTGTCTCAAACCCAACAAAGGCTTTCACTAACGAAGAAAAATATCTTTTAGATCAATACACATTGCAAGGAGGAAAAAGCATGTGGATGATCAACCCAACCTCAATCAATCGTGACAGCCTATTTGATATAAGTGGAAAATCAATTGCGGTTTCAAAAAAGTACAATCTTGGTGATCTTTTTTTTAAATACGGTTTAAAATATAGAAAATGACTTAATAAAAGCAAAGTACATAGCACCTATAGTTTTGGTAAATGGGGAACAAAACAATTCGCAATATCTTCCTATGCCCTGGACCTATTATGGATTACCACTCCCTAATAAAAATCATCCGATTGGAAAAAGTGCGGGAAATGTATTACTTCAATTCCCTTCTTCAATTGATACTTTAAAAAATAATATAAAAAAGACGATCTTATTAAAAAGCTCTGCTTTTACAAAAATAGTTAAAACTCCAGTAACTGTTTACCTAAGTGAAGCTGCAGAAAAATTGATTCCCTCTGAATTTAATGAGCCTTCGCGAAATCGTTGCAGTTTTATTAAAAGGAAAATTCAATTCTGCTTTTAACAACCGAATAAAGCCCGTTTTGCTGATGCGTGCTTCAGCAAAGGCGCAAGTGAGATTATTGTCGTTGCAGATGGTAATATTGCTGAAAATCAAGTCGATAAAGGCAGTCCACTGGAATTAGGTTTTGACAAATGGACCAATAATTTCTATGCAAACAAAGTTTTCTTGCAAAACTGTGTTCATTATTTAATGGGTAACTCCCCCCTACTAGAGATTCGTAATAAGGAAGTTGAAATTAGTTTTTTAGATCCTAAAAAAGTTGCAAATCAAGAAAGTTTATGGAAAGTCTCAATGTTAGTTTTACCCCTAATCTTACTTGCTATTTTTAGGTTTTATTTTATTTAGATATCGAACAAATAAATTTGGTCAATAACTTTTTATAAGTTCATTTCAATATGATTTGCTTAAACTTTATATTTGATTAAAATTATACACTTCTGATATGAAATTTATTGTTTCCAGTGATACATTATTGAAAGAACTTCAGGTTTTAGGAGGAATTATTAACACCTCAAATACTTTACCGATTTTAGATAATTTTCTATTTGATCTAAACGCCAACCAACTGATCCTGACTGCCTCAGATTTAGAGACTTCTATGTCATCTTCAATTGTGGTAGAATCTGAAGACTCTGGTGCAATCGCATTGCCGGCGAGGTTACTTTTAGATACTTTAAAAACATTTCCTGAACAACCTTTAACTTTTGTCAAAACGGACAAACATACGGTCGAAATCAGTGCAAACAACGGAAAGTATGCTGTTGCTTATGTTGAAGGAGAAGATTTCCCTAAAGCAGCCCAGGTTAAAGACCCTACCACCACAAAAATAATTGGGGATGTTCTCGCTACGGCAATCAATGCAACTTTATTTGCTTCAGGAAACGACGATTTAAGACCTGTCATGAGTGGTGTTTTCTTTCAATTCAGCACAACAGATTTAACTTTTGTTGCGACAGATGCGCATAAATTAGTTAAATATTCTCGTAAGGATCTTGCTGCTGATAGCAATGCTGATTTTATCATGCCTAAAAAACCATTACAACTTTTAAAAGTTATTCTTCAAGGAGTTGAAGAAGATGTTGTGATTGAATACAATGAAACCAATGCTGAGTTTAGTTTTGGCAACAAACGTTTAACTTGTCGATTGGTCGATGGCAAATATCCAAATTATGATGCGGTTATTCCCAAGGAGAACCCTAACGTAATGCAAATTAATCGTTCAAGTTTTCTTAACTCTTTAAGAAGGGTGAGTATTTTTTCTAATAAAACAACCCATCAGGTTCGATTGAAAATTGCAGGAGCAGAACTTCAAGTATCTGCTGAAGACTTTGACTATAGCAACAAAGCAGAAGAAAGATTAAATTGTGAATATCAGGGAGATGACCTTCAAATTGGTTTCAACTCTAGGTTTATAATCGAAATGTTGAACAACATGACGTGTGATGAAATCAAGCTTTCCATGTCACTTCCAAACCGAGCAGGAATAATAACGCCTTTTGGATCATACCGAGGAAGGTGAAGACATTACGATGTTAGTGATGCCAGTGATGCTAAATGAATAATCTTTTAATTAATACTTTTAAAAAATTATTAGTTTAACTAACGCCTGCCATCATTAATTCTGATATTCTTTTGTAAGTTCCGTTTTCAAGCTTTTCACGTATGTCTGAAAAAGCATTCAATGTGATTTCAACATCTTCTAGTGTGTGCGTTGCTGTGGGTATCAGCCTTAGTAGTATCAAACCCTTTGGAATAACGGGATAGACAACAATTGAACAAAACACACCGTATTTCTCTCTTAAGTCTTTTACCAGCGCCATGGCCTCGGGAATGCTTCCTTTTAGATAGACTGGAGTAACACAACTTTGAGTCGTTCCTATGTCAAAACCTTGTGCTTTCAAACCGCCTTGCAGCGCATGCACATTTACCCAAAGTTTATCTTTAAACTCTGGCCGCGTTCTTATCATGTCAAGGCGCTTAAGGGCACCTTTAACAAGTTGCATCTGCAATGATTTTGCAAACATTTGAGATCGCATATTATATCTTAAATAATCAACTATTTCTTTATCAGCGGCGATAAAAGCACCTGTTGATGCCATCGATTTTGCAAAAGTTGCAAAATAAACATCAATATCATCTTGAACACCTTGTTCTTCTCCAGCACCACGACCATTTTTCCCAAGCGTACCGAATCCATGAGCATCATCAACAAGAAACCTGAAACTGTATTTGCTTTTTAGTGCAGCTATTTCTTTCAACTTGCCTTGCTCTCCTCGCATACCAAAAACGCCTTCGGAAATCACAAGGATCCCACCTCCTTTTTGCTCAGCAACTTTAGTTGCACGTTGTAAATTTTTCTCTAAACTTTCAACATCGTTGTGTTTGTATGTAAAACGCTTCCCTAAATGAAGTCTTACTCCGTCAATAATACAGGCGTGAGCATCAACATCATATACAATAACATCGTCCTTACCAACAAGCGTGTCAATCGTAGAAAGAATACCTTGATATCCAAAATTTAATAAGTAAGCAGCTTCTTTTCCAACGAAATCTGCTAACTCCTCTTCTAACTGCTCATGAAGATCCGTATGACCGGACATCATCCTTGCTCCCATTGGGTAGTGCTGAACCGAATTCAGCTGCAGCCTCAGCATCTACTTTTCTTACTTCAGGGTGATTGGCAAGTCCTAAATAGTCGTTAACGCTCCAAGTGATAACTTCTTTGCCTTTAAATTTCATTCGATTACTTATCGGCCCCTCCAATTTTGGAAAAACAAAGTAACCCTCAGCATATTCTGCCCATTTTCCTACAGGACCCTTATTTTCGTATATTCTTTGAAATAAATCTCTCATCATCTATCTTGTTCCTATATATATTCAATTTTATTTGGTGCTTCTTCATTCTTAGCATCAAAAAAGCCTTGTTCTTTCATCCAAGTATCACTATAAATTTTGCTCATATAGCGCGATCCATGATCTGGAAAGATGACAACGACAACACTGTCTTTATCAAACTCTCCCATCGCATTCAATTGTTTTACTGCCTGCATGGCAGCGCCAGAGGTATATCCAACAAAAAGACCTTCTGATTTGGTAACTTCACGGGCTGTATGAGCACTATCTTCATCAGTAACTTTTATAAAAAAATCAATAGAGACATGTTCGTTTTTTCCAGTAATTAGGTTCTTACCCAGACCCTCAATTCGATAAGGATAAATTTCATCTGTGTCTAATTCTTTGGTTTCATGATATTTTTTTAACACAGAGCCATAGGCATCTACACCAATAATTTTAATATCAGAATTTTGTTCTTTAAGATATTTCGCGCATCCAGATATCGTTCCTCCTGTACCTGAACAGGCAATTAAATGGGTTATTTTACCTGAAGTTTGCTCCCATATTTCAGGGCCAGTTGTTTTATAATGAGCTTCGACGTTTAATTCATTAAAATACTGATTGATATAAACAGAGTCTTTTATCTCTTCATGTATTTTTTTTGCAACTTGGTAATAAGACCTTGGGTCTTCCGCCGATACATTTGCTGGACAAACATAGACTTTAGCACCCATCGCATGCAGCATATCAATTTTATCTTTAGATGATTTTGAACTCACAGCCAAGATACATTCATACCCTTTTATCAATGAAACCATTGCTAAACTAAAACCAGTGTTCCCAGAAGTCGTTTCAATAATAGTATCTCCAGGCTTTAAAATTCCAGATTTTTCGGCTTCTTCAATAATATAAAGCTATTCTATCTTTATTAGAATGCCCTGGATTTGAAGCTTCAAATTTAGAGAAAAAACTACCCTTAAAACCTGCTACAATATTTTTTAGATGAATTCTAAGTCCCTTATCTATTAAGGTTTAAAATATTTTTTTCAACCTTCATTCCGTCATATGTTTTTTTTTTTATACTATTGATTATTTAAATAATACTTTTTTTAAAAATTATTGTTATTCTAAGTCTAGGAGGAAGGCATACTTTTTTGCCAGCTCTTTTAAACCATCAAAACGACCTGATGCTCCACTGTGACCCGCACTCATGTTCGTGTCTAAAAAAAGATAATTGTTGTTAGTTTTCATAGCTCGTAACTTTGCCACCCACTTGGCTGGTTCAAAATACTGAACCTGAGAATCGTGAAAGCCAGCAGTAACAAGAATATTAGGATATTTTTGTTTTTTAATTTGATCATAGGGCGAATAGGAAAGCATGTATTCGTAATACTTTTTCTCATTAGGATTTCCCCATTCATCATACTCTGAGGTCGTTAAAGGAATCGAGTCATCTAACATCGTAGTAACCACGTCTACGAAAGGAACTGCTGAAATAATTCCATTGTATAATTCTGGAGCAATATTGACCACTACGCCCATCAAAAGACCTCCTGCTGAACCACCATAAGCATAGAGGTGATCAGAGGAAGTATAACCTTCGTTGATTAAAAATTTTGAACAATCCACAAAATCGGTAAAAGTATTATTCTTTTTTAATAATTTTCCGTTCTCATACCATTGGCGTCCCATGTACTCCCCTCCTCTAATGTGGGCAATTGCAAAAGCAAAACCTCTGTCCAATAAGCTCAATCTAGTAGAACTAAAGTAAGGATCCATATTTGCACCGTAAGAGCCGTAACCATATTGTAAAATGGGCGTTTCAGCGTTTAGCTCAGTATCTTTGTGATAAACAATCGAAATTGGAACTTTAGTTCCGTCTTGTGCAGGTGCCCAAAGACGTTTTGCTACATAATTATCTTTATCAAAATTTCCGCCGAGAACTTCTTGTTCTTTTAGAGTCTTACTTTCTTTGGTTTCCATATTAAATTCAATAACAGACGATGGGGTCGTCATAGAATTGAAAACATACCTCAGGAGCGGTGTGTTAAACTCAGTATTTACTGAAGTGAACAAGGTATAGGTCTCTCCCTTCAAAGGCATAAAATAATCTTTCTTTCCGTCCCATGAAAAAATACGCAAACGGGAAAGTCCATTTTCTCTTTCGTTTAATACCCAATAATCTTTAAATAATTCAAAATCTTCAAGAAGTACTTGCTCCCTGTGCTCCAATAAAGTTTCCCAGTTTTCGATCGCGGGCTTGGAAATTAGGGTGCGCATCATCTTAAAGTTGATTGCACCTTGGTGGTTTGTGTGGATGTAAAAATGATCGCCAAAGTGCTCTATATCATATTCTAAACCAACCAAACGTGGTTGGATTATTTTAAAATTTGAATAATGGTCATCTGCTTTTAAAAATCGATGCTCACTTGTAAGGGTACTAAAAGAAGAAATAAAAATATATTCTTTCGATTTTGATTTACTTACATAAATAGAATAGGTTTCATCGACTTCCGCATAAACCATTTCATCCACTTGATCTGGCAATTGAATGTCGTGTTTAAGAACCGCCTCTGATCTAAGTGTCTCAGGGTTTTTCCGGTTGTAATAAAGCGTCTTACTATCTGCGCCCCAAACACTTCCACCGGTTGTGTTTTTTATTTTTGTTTTTAATAAAAAACCATCCGATAAATCTTTAACATATATGATATATTTTCTACGGGAAAGGGTGTCCAAAGCATAGGCTACTTTTGAGTTGTCTGGGCTAACGTTAATTCCAACCAGACTAAAGTAATCATAATCGGCAGCCATGAGATTACAGTCAAATAAAACTTCCTCTTCGGCTTCTAATGTTTCCTTTTTTCGGGTATAAATCGGATAATCTTTACCTGTTTCATAACGGGTGATGTACCAGTAGTCGTTGTAAAAATAAGGAACCGAGCTATCGTCTTCTTTAATCCTCCCCTTCATTTCATCAAACAGAGATTCTTGAAGCTTTTTGGTAGGAGCAGTCATTTTTTGATAATAGTCATTTTCGCGCTCCAAATAATCAACGACTTCTGGATTCTCACGGTCCTTTAACCAATAATAATCGTCAATTCGTATGTGATCATGAATTTTATGTTGATGGGGAATTATATCGGCTTTCGGGGGAAGTAAATTGTCTTTTGACATCATATTTTATCAGATTTGCGTCCGACGGCAAATGTAAGTGAGTAAAGTATTGAAAAAAATGTTTGTATCACCAGTTCTTTTTAATTCATATTTATTAAAATCAATGGCAAATGACAATCAAAAATATAAATAAAAAATTAAGTTCATAAATTTAAAAAATATCATTTAAAATCAAATATCCTCTAATGATTTATTTATTTTAGACAAAATTTACAGCATGACAACTTCCGAGCAACAGAAAGATCTTATTAATCGCCTTGGTGCCCTAAGACGATATCTTTGACATTGATGCTAAGTCAATAGAAATAAGAAATCTGGAGGAAAAAACACTTGCTCCTGACTTCTGGAACAATGCTCAAAAAGCTGAACTCCTGATGCGAGAGATGCGAAGCCTTAAAAAGTGGGTAGATGATTTTAACGAATTAAATCAACTAAATGATGACCTAGGGGTGCTTTTGGAATTTCAAAAAGCTGGAGAAATTGATTCCCAAGAAGTTGACAACCATTTCTCAAAAACCATTGAGTTATTCGAAGCCGTAGAATTCCGTAACATGCTTTCGGAAGAAGGTGATGACATGAGCGCAGTGCTCCAAATCACAGCAGGCGCCGGAGGGACCGAAAGTTGTGATTGGGCAGAGATGTTGATGCGCATGTACTTGATGTGGGGTGAAAAAAATAAATACAGCATCAAGGAATTCAAAGACCAGGCTGGTGATGTTACGGGAGTTAAAACCGTTACGCTCGAAATTAATGGCGATTTTGGATTTGGATGGCTTAAGGGGGAGAACGGCGTGCACCGTTTGGTTCGCATTTCACCCTTTGACAGCAATGCCAAAAGACACACTTCCTTTGCTTCTGTTTATGTTTATCCATTGGTTGATGATTCTATAGAAATCATTGTAAACCCTTCAGAAATATCTTGGGAAACCATGCGCTCTAGTGGCGCTGGGGGACAAAATGTTAATAAAGTTGAAACCGCGGTAAGGCTTCGCCACCACCCAACGGGTATCATCATTGAAAACTCTGAAACCCGCTCGCAATTAGAAAATAAAAATAAAGCCATGCAATTGTTAAAATCTCAATTGTTTGAGATTGAATTACAGAAAAAACTATCCGCAAGGCAGGAAATCGAAGCCTCTAAAAAGAAAATTGAATGGGGTTCTCAAATAAGAAACTATGTAATGCATCCTTACAAATTAGTTAAGGACGTTCGGACGCAAAAAGAAACCAACGATGTGTATTCTGTAATGAATGGGAATATCGATCTGTTCTTAAAAAGTTATTTAATGTTAATGGGGCAAAAAGAAAACGAATAAGTTATGACTGAAATAAAAAATGTGATTTTTGATTTAGGAGGCGTATTAATCGATTGGAATCCAGAGTATGTTTATCTCGAAGTTTTCTATGGAGATCGTGAGAAAATGAAATGGTTTTTTGATGAAAATCTGCACAATGGATTGGAATGAAAACCAAGACGCAGGTTATCCGCTTCAACAAGCAACAGAGGAAAGGGTAAAGCTGTTTCCAGAATATGAAGAATGGATCAGGATCTATTACGGTAGATGGGAAGAGATGCTGGGGAATCAAATTGATGGAACTGTTACAATTCTAAAACAGCTGATCGATAATCCCAATTACAAAGTGGTCGCGTTGACCAATTGGAGTGCAGAAACTTTTCCTATTGCACTGGAAAGATTTGATTTTCTTCACTGGTTTGAAGGAATTGTTGTGTCTGGAACTGAGAAAATGAGAAAACCCTTTAATGAAATCTATGAGTTGACTTTAAATCGATTTAATATTGAGGCCTCTCAAAGCTTATTTATTGACGACAATGCCAGAAACATTGAAGCTGCCAAAAAAATGGGGATTAACACCATTCGTTTCAATAATCCCACGCAACTAAAATCTGAATTGAGAAGTCTCAAAATAGATGTTTAACCCTATGTTTTAAAACAATCCCATTGCGATCCAATTAAAAAGGAATGTCATCATTATCCTCCGATGGAGGTAAATCAAACGCATCATTTGGATTGGGAAGGTTCGTGATTTTATTAAGATCTTGATCTCCAGGATTCATTTTTGATTGAAATTCAAAAGGAGAGTCAAAGTTTTCTAGATCTTCAAATTTACCTAGATTTCCAACAAACTTCATTCTTATATTATCCAATCCACCATTTCTATGTTTTGCAACAATAAACTCTGCTTGACCCGCTGATGGAGTGTGGTCTTCGTCATCCCATTCTTCGATGCCATAATATTCAGGGCGATAGATGAAAGAAACAATGTCAGCATCCTGCTCGATTGCTCCAGATTCTCTAAGGTCAGAAAGCTGTGGTCTTTTTGTCCCTCCACGAGTTTCAACTGCTCGAGACAACTGAGAAAGTGCAATAACAGGGATTTCTAATTCTTTGGCGAGTGATTTTAAGTTCCTAGAAATGGTAGAGATCTCTTGTTCTCTGTTCCCTGCTTTGTTCGAGCTTCCTGCAGTCATCAACTGCAAATAATCCACTACAATAAGTTTGATGCCATGTTGCGATGCCAAACGTCTTGCTTTTGCTCTTAAATCAAAAATCGAAAGTGCTGGAGTATCATCGATAAACAAAGGTGCTTTTTCAAGATCACCTACTTTAACATTAAGTTGTTTCCACTCATGATCGGCAAGTTTACCTGTTCTAAGTTTTTCCGACGAGAGTCCTGTTTCTGCAGAAATCAATCTGGTAATCAATTGAACAGAAGACATTTCAAGTGAAAAGAAAGCAACAGGGATTTGTTTTGTAACCGCAATATTTCGAGCCATGGATAACGTCAAAGCCGTTTTCCCCATCCCAGGACGTGCTGCGATAATGATCAGGTCACTGGGTTGCCATCCTGAAGTTAAATCGTCTAGTTTCTGAAAACCTGTACTTACCCCACTTAGCCCTTCTTGATTGGCAATTTCTTCAATCTTCTTTTTGGCCAGCATAACCAAATTCTGAGCCGTATCGGATGACCTTTTAATGTTCCCCTGGGTAACATCATATAGTTTCGATTCTGCCTCATCAAGTAAATCAAATACATCGATTGATTCCTTGTAAGAAGATTCAATGATCTCATTTGAAATGCGAATCAAACTGCGCTGAATGTATTTTTGGAGAATGATTCTTGCATGAAATTCAATGTGTGCCGAGGAAGCAATCTTTTGGGTGAGCTGAATTAAATAAAAATCTCCTCCAGCAACATCAAGTTTCCCTTTTTTCCGCAAATCAGCAGAAACAGTTAACAAATCAATGGGTTGTGAATTTTGAAAAAGATTAAATATAGATTCAAAAATATATTGATGGGCTGTTTTGTAAAATGCTTCTGGTTGAAGCAAATCAATTACTTCATCAACTCCTTTCTTATCAATCAACATGGCACCCAACACCGCTTCTTCAAGATCCAGTGCCTGCGGGGGTAACTTACCTTGTTTAAGATTAATTACCGTTCCAGATTGGGGAACTTTTAGATCGATTGATTTACTTTTCTCCATGTGACGAATGTATACGGTTTAATGAATTATTCAACCAAAAAACGGGTTAGTTTATCCTATAGGATTAAACAAAACGATGTTTATAAATTCTTTTTTTTGTTAATAAGAATGCAAAGTCGCTACAGGCTAGTCTTGGAAGTTCCCCATCTTAGAAAATTTATCTCTTCGGAGTTGAATTAATTTATCAAGATCAATTTTATTCAGTTTTTTAAACGCATGCAACAGTTCTTTTCTTACGGTTTTGAAAACAGTTTCTCTATCGAAATGTGCTCCTCCCAATGGCTCGTTTTACAATTTTATCAATCAGCTTAGATTTAAGCATGTCTTCAGCAGTAAGTTTTAATGCTGCTGCTGCTGTTTCCTTATGTTCCCAACTTCTCCATAAGATGGAGGAACAAGATTCAGGAGAGATGACAGAGTACCAAGTGTTCTCTAGCATGTAAACCAAATCTCCAACACCAATACCCAACGCCCCTCCCGAAGCACCTTCACCGATTATGTTCACTATGATTGGTGTTTTAAGGCTTAACATCTGAAAGATATTATTGGCAATGGCCTGTCCTTGCCCTCGTTCTTCGGCCTCCATTCCCGGAAAAGCACCTGGTGTGTCAATTAAACAAACAACTGGAATGCTAAATTTCTCGGCAGATTTCATTAAACGCAATGCTTTTCGATAACCTTCGGGTTTGGCCATACCAAAGTTTCTGTACTGTCGTGTTTTTGTATTGTAACCTTTCTGGGTTCCAATAAACATAAAAGTTTGATCATCGATTTTTCCCATTCCACCAATCATGGCTTTGTCATCGGCAAAATTCCGATCTCCGTGAAGCTCAAGAAATGTATCCCCACAAAGCGCGTTGATATAATCGAGAGTGTAAGGTCTTGAAGGGATGTCGCGAAAGCTGAACACGTTGCCAAGCAGATAAATCTCCATAGATCTTGACCTTTGTTTTATGCAATTTTTCATTTAATAGATTGCAGGTTTCAGTAACGTCAACACTATTTTCATCGCCAATCGCTTTGCATTTTTCTATTTGCTCGTGCAGATCTTTAATGGGTAATTCAAAGTCTAAATATTCCATGTGATTTTTTATACTTACAATACAAATTTAAAAATTATAGTGAATTTGAAGGTCTCTTTTTTGGTTTCAATTTATTTGATTTATAGATTGAATTTAACAATACTGCTAAAATAATGATTGTTAGTCCTATATAAAAGTTTGTGTTCATCAATTGATCTTCTCCAAAAATTAAAAAAGCTAGAATAATCCCATAAACAGGTTCTAAGTTTACAGTTAGCATGACCGAAAACGGTGAAATAGTTTTCATGACGGCTGTGGCCACATTAATGGCATATGCGGTACACAATGAACCTAAAATAATCAACCAAAGGATGTCAGTGTTGCTCAAGTTGAAAAAATCATCATTAAAGCCTTCCGTAAAAAATAGATAAATTGAAATGCAAACTGTCCCTACAAGCATTTCATAAAACGTGATAATAGAAGGAGGTTTATGGGCAATTAATTTTCCATTTAACAAGGCAAAAAGAGCTGCTAAAGCTGCAGCGATTATCGCAATCAAAATTCCCAACCATCCTTCTGGAGAAGTGTTGTAAATCATCAGCATTCCAACAACAGCTAGTGCGCCAAAAAACAATTCATATGAAAGGAGTTTTCTTTTGTAAAAAATAGGCTCTAAAAATGCAGTAAACAATGCAGCCGAGGATAACATGGAAAGTGTAATGGAAATTCCCACAAGTTTTATTGCTTCAAAAAAAGCGACCCAATGGAGGGCGATTAGCGCTCCTGCCAGCAATAGTCTAAAAGACAGGTGTCGGTCTAGTTTTAAATCATCTTTTTTTAAAATTAAAACATAACCCCCTAATATTATTGAAGCGATCAGCATTCTGTACCAAACCAATGCTACCGAATTGATACTGATTAATTCTCCTAAAATTGAAGTGAACCCAAAAATGAAAATAACGAAATGTAACTGGACTAAATTTCTGGTATTAGCGTTTCGCATGTCGCAATAAGAAAAATGCAAGAATTCCAAAAAGTATTAGTGGAAGCCATGCGGCCAGAAAAGGTGAGAAATTTGATTTATTTACCAAAACCCCAAAAATTTTATCAAAGAAAATAAACAGAAAACCTAAGGTGATTCCAAAGGCAAGGTTTACCCCCATCCCCCCTCTTCTTTTAAATGATGAGACTGCTACTGCTATGATCGTTAGAATAAAAGCAGAAAGAGGTAATGTCCATCGTTTGTATCTAACCAGTAAGTGATTGTTTATTAAAACCGAACCTCCTTCCTGTTCTGTTTCAATAAATCGATTTAAGTCACTAAAAGTTAAGGTTTCAGCTTTATAGGAAACCGGGGAGAGATCGTCTATTTCGAAATCGAAAATCGTGTCTTTTCTACTCATTTTAGTGTAAATCTCCTGGTCTTTATCAAAAGTTCTTTTGGTGTAAGACGAAAGCCTAAAAAGAGTGTCCTTGTCAATCCAGCGAATGGTATTGGATTGTATCTTAAACTTCAATTCATTTCCTTCAAAGTGTTCTAAAGAAAAGTTGTTTGCGCTTTGGCGAACAGGGTCATAATTACTAACGAAAATAAACTCATTCTCGTTGATCTGTTTGTACAGGTTTCTCGTCTGCCTAACACTCGTCTTACTAATATATTTTGTTAAAAACTCATTGAATCGTAAGTTGGATTTTGGGACGACAAACATCCCTGCAAAAAAAGAAAACAAAGCCACCACGCTCGCGGAAATCAAATAAGGTCTTAAAAATCGAAAGAAAGAGATTCCAGAGCTAAGTATGGCAATAACCTCAGTATCGTTTGCCAGCTTTGAAGTAAACCAAATTACTGATAAAAACAAAAAAATTGGAAACAATAGGTTTCCAAAAAACCAAGTGAAGTCATAATAGTATTCAAAAATTGCAGTTGTGGGAACTTCATTTTCCTTAAACTTATCAATTTTCTCAGCCATATCAACCATCACACCAATAGGGACAAACATCAACAACATGACCAAAAAAGGTCATAAGGTAACGCTTGATGATATAGAGGTCTAATATTTTCATGCTTACAAACGGTTGGCCATTTGTTTGACCATTTTATTTTTCCATTGTGTGAAATCACCAGCTAAGATATGTTTTCTAGCTTCTCTCACCAACCACAAATAAAAACTTAAATTATGAATCGTTGCAATTTGTTTTCCCAACATTTCATTAACTGAAAATAGGTGTTTCAAATAGGCTTTGGAATAATCTTGATCTACATAGCAGTAATTGGCCTCATCTATGACAGAAAAATCATTTTCCCATTTTTTATTTTTAATATTTATTGTACCATGGGCAGTAAACAACATGCCATTTCTAGCATTTCGAGTCGGCATTACACAATCAAACATATCGATCCCTAGCGCAATGTTTTCCAAAATATTAATCGGTGTTCCTACCCCCATCAAATAGCGAGGTTTATCTTCTGGAAGTCGTTCGCAAACCACTTCTGTCATTGCATACATTTCTTCGGCTGGCTCCCCTACCGATAGTCCTCCAATTGCGTTGGCAGATAAATATTTAGCAGCGATATAATCTGCTGACATTTTCCTTAAATCCTTATAAATGCCTCCTTGAATAATGGGAAATAGGGTTTGCTCATAATCATATTCGAAAGGTGACTTTTTATCTTGTTCTATGCATCGATCTAACCACCGATGAGTTCTGTGCATTGATTTTTTGGCATAATCGTATTCACAAGGATAAGGAGTACATTCGTCAAATGCCATGATGATATCTGCTCCAATCTTTCGTTGAATTTCAATTGCATTTTCAGGAGTAAACACATGATAAGAACCATCAATATGAGACTTGAACTTAACTCCTTCTTCTTTAATTTTTCTGTTGGCGGAAAGAGAATAAACTTGGTATCCACCAGAATCAGTAAGAATTGGCTCCCTGCCAGTTCATGAATTTGTGTAAACCTCCAGCCTTTTTGATGATTTCTGTTCCAGGGCGTAAATACAAATGATAAGTATTTCCTAATATGATGTCTGGTTTAATATCATTTTCCAACTCTCGCTGATGCACTCCTTTTACTGATGCGGCAGTACCTACAGGCATGAAAATTGGTGTTTCGATTGTGCCGTGATCAGTAGTGAGCGTACCTGCTCGGGCAGAAGAAGAAGAATCGGTTTGAAGTAATTTAAATTCCATAATGTAAAATGCATGCAAATATAAGATTCTAGTAAGTCCGATACCATTTCCATTAAACTAAAATTGATAATTAATTGTATTTAGACATACAAAACGAATTTTTAAACTTTGAATTTTAGGTAAAGTTGTAAATAATTAATAATCTTAGATCTTTGCTCGTGAAACCTTTGTCCCTTTCTGTGCTTAGTTCTTTTAATCTCTAATTTTTCTTTCTCCCAAATTGATTTTGGAATTAAAGGAGGATTAAATTTTGACTCGGCTGGTGAAGCTCAATTGACGCTTGAGACCAAAGACCATGAAAGGAAATCTGGTTTTCACATTGGAGTTTATTCGGAATTTGACTTCTTGATTGGGTATCTCCGCCCTGAACTTCAGTTTACAAACGTCAAAACCCAATTAGAGGGGAGTGAAATCTCAACAAACAGAATTGAATTACCTGTATCGTTTGGATTAAAATTATTTGGACCTTTAAGCTTTTTTGTAGGGCCTACAGCCTATTACTCACTTTCTCAAAAAAGCAGTAATTATTCATTTGACGCGATTAAAGATAAAACCACTTTCGGATTGCATTTGGGAACAAGACTTAACATAGGCCCTGTAGGAATCGATTTACGTTATGATAGAGGTCTTTCTCCAATTCAAGTAAACATACTTACCCAGAATGGTGTTGATGTCAGTGGTAACTTAGACTCAAGTCCCAATCAATTTACGATTGGATTTTCCTGTAAGTTGAAATAAAAAATTAGGAATAACACTATTTTGTAAATAACGAGATATTTAAATCTCGAAATTACTTATTGGTTTTAAGATTTAATCAATATTGTTTTAAGCACTATCTCCATCCAAATAATTGGGAATTCCATCACCATCTGAATCGTCTGGTATACCATCTTTGTTTAGATCATATTCATCAGCTGTCAATACGCCATCTCCATCATCATCATCATCATACATATTAGGAGTATTGTCAGCGTCAGAATCGTCATTTAATGGATTTCCATCACCATCAATATCCTCATCAATACGACAAAATACCATCCAATCATGATCAGCAGGTTCTGGTGTACAATGATATTGTGAAAACCAAGGGAGAATAACGTCGGTATTAAGTTCTGATTGCCAGAGTAATAACCTAAAGAAGAGGGAAGGAAGATTATACCCTGACCATAATCCTTAAAACTATAAGTTCCATCATCTTCAATAGAATAACTACCTCCTGAAAATAGAGGAATCGCCTCTCTGAATCCTCTTATTACATTTGACAAATCAAACCAAACTGGATTACTTCGACCATCGAAAACTGTTCCATCCAATAAGGTTCCCTGGTAACTAACAAAAGTAGAATCAACTATGGAAGGGTTATCTTTTACACCTTCTCTAATTTTTAAAACATATAATTTAGTAAATAAATATAATATTGTTCTTCCAAATCAATTGTCTTGGTTTCAATTTGTTCCCACAGAGAGGTCTTGGAGGAATTATCTCCAGTTAATGAGTCTAATTTGATCTCAACGTCATAATCATCTTCAGGAACGTCTTCAAAATCTTCGTAGTTATAAATGTGTGATTTAAGGTAGGCTACCAAAGCTTCATCGTCAATGGGAGTTTGGGTTTCCAAAGGGATAACACTTTCTTGGGTATCTTCGTCATCTTTGCAAGAAGAACTCAATAAAAAAATAAAGCAGATTGCAAAAAAGTTTTTTTTCAAAATCATTCGTTAAAATATTGAAACGCAAGATACAATTTTACTTTATTTTTGTTACTTAGTTTAACGAAGTTTTAAAACATGAGGGTTGATCAATATTTATGGTGTTTGCGGTATTTTAAATCCAGAAGCAAAGCCAGCGAAGCCTGTAAAAAAGGGCATGTTAGGATTGAAGACATAATAGTAAAACCTTCCCGCGACATTTTTGTAGGGGATAAAATCAAGGTGCGTAAAAATCAAATTTGGCATGAATTAGCTGCCCTTGATACTCCTAAAAGTCGTGTTGGGGCTAAACTTGTGAATTTATACAGGGAAGACAGGACCCCAAAAGATGCTTTTGAAATTGCTGAAATGCAAGCCAACGCTAAAGTACTCGAACGTGACCAAGGCACTGGAAGGCCCACAAAGAAAGACAGAAGGGAAATTGATGAATATCGAGAAGAAGACACCTGAATAATAACTACACAAATAAGAACGATGAGGAAAGTCAAAGAAAATATAATTATGGATAAGGAGGACATCCAAAGGACAATCAAAAGAATTGCCTACCAGATCTATGAGAACAACATCGATGAAAAAGAATTGATCGTTGCTGGTATCGCTCAAAACGGATTAACTCTTGCCAAGAGAATTATAATGGAGCTTAATAGCATTGGATCTTTAAATGTTGAACTGATTGAAATTAAAATTGACAAAAAAAATCCTAGAAATGAAGTTTCAATGTCCCAAGGCCTAGAGTTTTGTAAAGGAAAATCTGTCGTAATTGTTGATGATGTATTAAATACTGGAAGTACGCTAATCTATGCAGTAAGACATTTCTTGTCGATTAGAGCTAAAACACTTACAGACGGCTGTTTTGGTCAACAGAAACCACAAAAGTTTTCCTATTAAAGGAGATTTCAAAGGAATGTCTCTTTCTACTTCCATAAAAGAACGTATTGACGTACGCTTTGGAGACGAAGAAGGTGTATACCTAAGTTAAGCCATTGAACTCTTCTACCAACTGATCTGTTGTCTTACCGTCGGTGACTAAGTGCTTATCTGCTTTATTGATAATACACATGTTCTTTCAAATAAATGCTTTGAAACAAACTCAAGAAGCGCATCCGAGGTTTCGAGGTGGGAAATCATCGGTCGCTGACTCCTTTGGTCAAACAACCTTTTTGCGAGCTCTTTGGGTGTAGTTTTAAGGTAAACTGTAGTTTTGTTTTCAAAGGAGTTGATAAAGTCCATATTGTCAAAATAGCAAGGGGTCCCCCCTCCTAGTGATATCACAGCATCATTGTCAGACTCAAAAAGCATTTCTAAATAGAAGCGTTCTTTCTTTCTGAAATACAATTCACCATGTTCTTCTAAAAATCGAAGAAATGCTGCTTTTTTCCTTTTCCTCAATAAAATGATCTAAATCTATGAATGGAATGGATCTCGAAATTGAAATTTTTTTTCCAAGCTCAGATTTACCACAACCCATGTACCCCAATAAAATAAGAAAACTTCCCATTTACACTTACAATAATATTTACTCAAATTTATAACAATTGCATTGAATAATGAATATTTAAAAGTATATTTGCTCTCTTTTTTAGACCTGGTAGCTCAGTTGGTAGAGCATCTCCCTTTTAAGGAGAGGGTCCTGGGTTCGAGCCCCAGCCAGATCACTGTTTAAGACCTGGTAGCTCAGTTGGTAGAGCATCTCCCTTTTAAGGAGAGGGTCCTGGGTTCGAGCCCCAGCCAGGTCACATTCAGCGCACGTGGCGGAATTGGTAGACGCGCTAGCTTGAGGGGCTAGTGGGAGTAATCTCGTGGAAGTTCGAGTCTTCTCGTGCGCACTTCTTAATTTTTTTTTCCTTACTGAAATATTTCTTTAAATTTTTCTTTGTAATCAAAAAGCTTGAACGAATGAATAGAGGTGAAGAGCACTTTTTCTATAAAAGATTTGGAAAATATTTCGGGTATTAAGGCCCATACCCTTAGGATTTGGGAAAAAAGGTACAACTTACTCAGCCCCGAGCGAACTCAAACTAACATTCGTCGTTACAGCCTATTGAGTCTTCAGAAATTATTAAACATCACTTTACTCTACAAACACGGCTTTAAGATTTCTAAAATTGCTGGAATAGACAACGCAGAGTTACTCGCAGTGGTTCGTGAAGTTACTTTAAAATCTAACTCTGAACAGGTTTCTATCAATGCTCTAAAACTTGCAATGATTAATTTTGATAACTTTTTATTCGACGCTACATTTGATAAAATATTAACCAAAAATGATTTCACTTTTATTTATGTTAATGTGTTTCTTCCCCTAATGAATGAATTGGGGATTTTGTGGCAAACAAATGCTATTAGTCCCTCTCATGAGCATTTCGTTACGAATCTAATCAAACAAAAAATTCACATTCAAACTGAAAAAGCTCAAAAAACACTCACTCCAAAAGACAACGACAAGGTTTTTGTTCTTTACCTGCCGGAAAATGAAGTTCACGAATTAAGTATTCTTTTTCTAAATTATTACATCCTAAAACATGGGTTTAAAACCATATTTTTAGGACAATCGCTTCCCGCGGAGAGTCTTGAAAATATTTTGAGTGTAAATGAAAAATTAGTTTTTGTAACACATTTGACTGTTGAACCCAATAAGGATGTTATAGACAACTATCTTTTAAATTTTTTCGACTCAATATTGAAAAATAATGCCACTGAATTAGCTATTCTTGGGCCTCAGCAACTAAATATTAATTTAACAACGCTGCCAGATAAAATAAATTTGTTTAATTCTGTTTTGTCTTTTCAAGCCAAATATTTCAAAACTGATGTTTTTGCTTAAAAAGCTATTATTATCCCTTTTTATTCATTAATTTTAAATGAATTGATAACTAAATTATAATACTATATATACATAATTTATGAAAGACCAATTCGATTCTATTTCTTATGAATGTAGCAAGCTTGTCACGCAACGCTATAGCACGTCCTTTTCATTAGGGACAAAGCTTTTAGGGGGTGGAGTCAGAATGCACATCTATAATATTTATGGGTTTGTAAGGTTTGCAGATGAGATCGTCGATACATTTCATGGTTTTGATAAAGAACTATTATTGCAAAAATTTGAAGAAGATCTAGCGCACGCTTTGGAACATAAGATTAGCTTAAACCCTATTCTAAATTCATTTCAACACTCTGTTCATGAAAATAATATTCAACCTGATCTAATTGAGGCTTTCTTAAAGAGCATGAGGACCGATTTACACAAACAAACTTATCAAACTGAGGAGGAGTATAAAGAATATATTTATGGCTCTGCTGACGTTGTTGGTTTGATGTGCCTTCAAGTTTTTGTAAAAGGAGACCAAGAGGTTTATGATAAATTAAAATCAGCGGCCATGTCTTTAGGAAGTGCTTTTCAAAAAGTTAACTTTTTGAGAGATTTAAATGCCGATTTCAAAACTTTGGATCGAACTTATTTTCCAAATCTTAACTTGTCAAATTTTGACGAACTTAGTAAGATGAAAATCATAGACGAAATTGAAAATGATTTTAAGCAGGCACTTGTTGGTATTTACAAGCTTCCGAAAAACTCGCGTTTAGGGGTTTACACTGCCTACCGTTACTATCACAAGCTTTTGACAAAGCTTAAAAACACCCCATCTGTCAAAATTCAAAAGGCAAGAATTCGTGTCCCAAATTATCAAAAAATGAGTCTTTTAGCTCAGTCTTACATCAAATTTCGTTTTAATCTTTTGTAAATGGAAAAAATGCTTTTGATCTCTGTTGTACTTGTTACTTTTATTTTTATGGAATTCATGGCTTGGTTTTCTCACAAATACATCATGCACGGTTTTTTATGGAGTCTGCACAAGGATCATCATAAAAAAAACCACAAATCATGGTTTGAAAGAAATGATCTTTTCTTTATATTCTACGCCCTCGTGAGTTCAGGTCTGGTAGTACTTTGGGGAGAAGCAGGATTTTGGCCAGGTTTGCCCATGGGGATTGGAATATTCCTTTATGGAATTACTTATTTCCTTGTTCATGATATCTTTATACATCAAAGGTTTAAGCTGTTTAGAAAGGCTAATAATCGTTACGCTAAAGGTTTAAGAAGAGCACATAAAATGCACCACAAGCATCTCGATAAAGACAAAGGAGAATGTTTTGGAATGCTTTGGGTTCCTTTAAAATACTTTAAAAGATAAGTTTAATTTTTATTCCAGTCATTTTTAAATTCACACCCCGAATAGTCCCGGTTTATACTCACATAGGTTAGAACTATCTTATTTTTAAGCCACTTCTGAATAGCTTTAAGTTGTTTTTCTTTAAGTGCAAGTTCCTTAACTTGACGTAATCCTTAGAATAATCTGCTATGTGCTCATCAAAACGGTTGGTGATTTTTAATGATCTTATATTTTTTTAAGCCTGATCGATCTTCATCAAGCAGCGGTACGGAAATTTCCCCCTCCTTTAAATCACGGATTTGATTGTACAAAACAGGATCCATCTTTGTGAGTTCAAAACGTTTATCTCCAGTGGAAGGATTAATTATTGCACCACCATTGAGTCGTGTTTCCTTTTCACTGGAAAACTGATAAGCTGCTACTTCAAAAGTAAATTCCTCATCCAAAAGACGTTTTCTTATTGTATCTAAGACCTTTTTGGCATCTTCCAATCGTTTTGTATCGGCCTTTGGTGTTAATAAAATGTGTCGAACATCTATTTCTTGACCTCTTATTTTATCGACAGTTAGGATGTGCCATCCAAAATCAGTTTTAAAAGGCTCTGACACCTCTCCCTCTTGCATACTAAAAGCAATGTCTCTAAACTCCTTAACCATCCTAGGCTTCTTGCGCTGAAGTGTATATTTCCCTCCATTTGACCTAGAGCCAGGATCCTGAGAGTATAAAATCGCTTTAGAAGCAAAACTCAACCCTTTTTCTTCAACATCAGCCTTAAATGATTTTAGTTGATTAACCAATCTTTCAGTTTCCTCCTTAGACACCTCAGGCATTAATACTATTTGAGATATTTCCAGTTCCGTTCCAAAAGTCGGAAGTTCTGATTCAGGTATGGACTGAAAAAACTGTCGAACTTCTTCCGGCGTTATCTCAACATCTTCAACAATTTTCGACTGCATCATCGAAGAAAGTTTTTGGATCTTGTTAATCTGAAAGAGTTCGTCACGAAAAGCCAACTCGTTTGGTTTTTTATAAAATTCTAAAACCTTTTCAATACTTCCCAATTGTTCAGTAAAATAGGCAATACTCTGGTCTACATAATCATACACTTCCTGATCACTTATTTCTAAACTATCCTGAATGGCATGGTGGGCATAGAGCTTGTCTTCCATAAGTTTTCCAAGCAATTCACAACGTGTAATGTTTTTGGTTGACATTCCTTGCGACTCCATCTCAACAATGGTTTTGTCAATATCTGAGTCGAGAATCACATAGTCACCTATCACAGCCGAAACCCCGTCAATCTTAATACGATTGGGGGAGGGTGATTCCTTAACGCTTGTACCTTGCGCATTTAGATTAAAGATAGTAGCAATAACAAAGGTTATTAAACTTATAATTTTATGGGTAAGTTTCAAATTTTTTGGTTTTAATAGCGTCCTGTAATATTTCATTATCAAAATTCCTTAGAAATTCAATTTTTCTTCTGTTCAAAACAATGTTCTTAATGGTACTTTCGATATAGCGAAAGTGGCGCGATCTCATTACGGTCTAAGCGCTCAACCAATTGGAACAAATATAATTCTAATGTATCTTTAACCTCATAATATTTGGTTTTTTTTAAGTAAATTTCCTTGTTATCAGCATTTATAAGATTTACTTTATCATAAATCTCTCTTTTTTTCATCCAAATTGAGTCCGCCATAAAATAGTTTGAAAATTGAAATGAAAGGGAATCTAAAAAATTAATATCCTTTTCCTCAGACCTCTTAAAGCTTTTGATGATTTGTCTGCCATCGACATTATCCAGCGGAAAACTTAAGTATTTGATTCTATACAATGGCTCTTTAAGCTTGAAGTTACTTTTATTATTATCGTAAAATGTGATGATTGCGTTCGGATCAATTATCGTATCAATAATAGATTTGATAACCGACTCCTTGTAGGCTGTTGTAAAAAGGTTGGACTTATAATCATCAACCAATAGATTCTAGATCAGAAAGTTGCCTCTCAGAAAGGTTAATAAGCGACTTCTCGAACATTATTCTCTTACGAGCCCAATTGTTAATAAAACTCTGGACCTTAATCATACTGTCTTCCTTTGAATCGAATCCATTGAACTTTTTTTCAATATCTGATAAATACAAATAATGATTTTCTGCTCGAGCAATCAATCGATTTTTATTAGCAGAATTAAATTTATCACAAGAAGTGAAAGAAGCAAGGAGTGTTGCAAGAATAACAAACTGACTGAATTTCGAAAAACTTATTGAAGTTGGGTGCATATCGTTAAATCTTCTTAAAAATTGTGCTATTTATTAACATTTATTGTAAATAAAGTTAATAAATACATGTAAATCATTAGTTTTCAACAACTTATTTGTTGATATGTTTTTAAACATATTAATATTTTTTGTAAATTACAATTATTATTCAAAGCAGTGAGAAATATAACATTATTAATTTTCTTTTTACTTACCGCTATTGGCTTTTCACATTTTAAGCCAGTCAACTACTCCTCCCCCACAATCTCCTCCTCTTTTTTTCAGAAACCCAGTGTCAATTTTTCCTATAAAAGAGGTACGCTAAACATCAATGGTGTCGAAGGTAGTGGCTTATTAAAAGTCTACACCATCATAGGAAACGAAGTTTTAAGCTTAAATATTCAAGACTTCTCTGCGCTATCAATTCCGGTGTCCTTACAGAGACAAAACATGTACATCATCAGGATTGTAACGTTAAACAATGACATATATACCTTTAAGATCGTTGCTACTTAACAAATAATCATGGGCTATAATTTGGTGCTTCTTTTGTGATGCTTATATTATGTGGATGGCTTTCTCTCATTCCAGCTGCAGTGATTGAAATAAATTTACCTTTATCTTGAAGTGTTTTAATATCTTTTGTACCACAATAACCCATTCCAGCCCTTAGGCCTCCAACAAATTGGTGAATGCTTTCATACAGCTCTCCTTTATAAGGTACCCGCCCCACAATTCCTTCTGGGACTAGCTTTTTAATATCGTCTTCTACATCTTGAAAATAGCGATCCTTACTCCCTTTTTTCATTGCTTCTACAGAACCCATCCCCCTGTAGGTTTTAAACTTCCTCCCTTCAAATATGACAGTCTCACCTGGAGATTCTTTCGTTCCAGCAAGCAAAGAGCCAAGCATAACTGCATCTGCTCCTGCAGCAACAGCCTTTGGGATATCACCCGTATATCGAATTCCTCCATCTGCAATTACTGGTATTCCAGACCCTTTAATGGCATTCGAAACCTCCATAATAGCTGAAAGTTGAGGATAACCAACTCCTGCAATAACTCTAGTGGTACAAATTGACCCTGGGCCAATCCCAACTTTTACGCCATCTGCCCCTAGATCTGCCAAATATTTAGCCGCATCACCTGTGGCAATATTTCCAACAACAACATCAAGATTCGGAAATTCCTTTTTAACACTTTTCAGAGCGTCGGCTACTCCTTTGGAGTGACCATGTGCAGTATCAATAACATGCATCTACATTAGATTTAACTAATGCAGAGGTTCTTTCCAAGAGGTCATGCGTTACGCCTACTGCAGCAGCTACTCTTAGTCTTCCGAATTCATCTTTATTTGAATAAGGCTTAGCAATGTGTTTGGTGATGTCACGAAATGTGATCAATCCAACCAAAACATTATCGGAATTTATAACGGGTAACTTTTCTATTTTATGATTTTGAAGAATTCCTTCAGCGTCTTCTAGTGAAGTTCCTTCTTTTACTGTTATTAAGTTTTCTGTAGTCATCACCTCGGAAATAGGTCGCATTCCGTTGTGCTCAAATCGAAGATCACGATTGGTTACAATCCCCAATAATTTCCCATCATCGTCAATAATTGGAATTCCACCAATTTTAAATTTTGACATATTATCCTTTGCATCTTTTACAAAAGTGTTGATTTTCATCACAACAGGATCAATGATCATTCCTGATTCAGCACGTTTAACCGTTCGTACTTTAACGGCCTGTTCTTCGATAGACATGTTCTTGTGCAACACGCCAATCCCTCCTTCTTGTGCCATGGCGATGGCCATCTGGCTTTCAGTGACGGTATCCATTGCAGCTGAAACAATCGGCACACTAAGTCCTATGTTTCTAGAAAAACGAGAAGAAATTGTAACATCTCTGGGTAGAATTTCAGAGTAAGAGGGCACCAACAATACGTCATCGTATGTGAGACCTTGACCAACAAATTTATCGGATATCATGAGCAATCAATTTAGAAACTAATTGCGAACAAATGTAAGGAATTTATTGGCATTAATCTTTGAGAGATCATTATAAAAGACATAGGTCAGTGTTTTTGTAATTTTTCACTCTTTTAAATTAAAAATCAGATTATAATTAATGTTTTACAAAAGATCTTCTTTGAAAAATTATAGGCAGATTCGAAATGAAGTGAATTCAATTGCATGGGTGCTTTTTGTTTGTTTAAATAGGAAATAAGTCTTTCTGTAGGCAGGTTCCCAACTAGACTGTCATTGGCCATAGGACAGCCTCCATGCCCCATTATGGCAGCATCGAACCGAAGACAACCCGCAGCATAAGCAGCATCAACCTTGGCATACCAACCGTTCAAATCCGTATGAAAGTGTGCCCCAAACTCGATCTCTGGATAAGCGGAATTAACGAAGAAAAAAGCGCTTTGATATCGGCTGGGTTTGCCTGTTCCTACCGTGTCTGAAAGGGAAAGAATATTAACCCCCATCTGACTGAGCTTGTTTGTCCAATCCAAAACAATTTCAGTATTCCAAGGATCACCATAGGGGTTTCCAAAACCCATTGAAAGGTAGACAACCACTTTTTTATTGTGTTTTGCTGAAATGTTAATTATATAATCTAAAGTTCTTATTGAATCGGCAATCGTTTTGTGCGTATTACGCATTTGAAAGTTTTCAGAAATAGAAAAAGGGAAGCCTAAATAGGTGACTTTTTCAAATTCACAAGCCGTGTTTGCGCCCCTTTCATTGGCAACGATGGTCAAAAGCTTTGTGCTAGTTTCACTCAATATCTAGCGAAGAACCTCAGCAGTATCTCGCATTTGAGGAATGGCTTTTGGAGAAACAAAGCTGCCACAATCGAGCGTGTCATAACCCACCCTCAACAAAGACTGTAGGTAAGCAATTTTTTTCTCAGTCGGAATCCAATGCTTAACCCCTTGCATGGCATCTCTGGGACATTCAATAATCTTAATTTCCTGCATTTTTATAAAGTTAAAAATCTTAAGCAAATAAGACCCAATGGATTTAAAAGAAAATATTCGTTTTTGATTTTAAAATCCAACAAGCTGAAGATCACAAATGTCTGTAAATTTATAATAATTCTTATATTTGCCCAAAGGATAGCACACTATGATAAACAGTCTTAAAGAGTCTTTAAACCCCCTAAAAGATCAACTTATAAATCATTCTCTTTATAATAACCTAGAATCTATTGATGATTTAAAAAGTTTTATGGAGGCTCATGTATATGCCGTTTGGGATTTTATGTCATTGGTGAAAAAACTTCAAATTGAGCTGACTACCACTACCCTGCCTTGGCATCCAACTCAAAACAATGCTGCAGCAAGATTGATTAATGAAATCGTTTGGGGCGAAGAAACAGATGTCAATAAAGAAGGAGTTCCAATGAGTCACTTTGAAATGTATCTGGAAGCAATGGGGCAGATCAATGCGGATACTTCAGGGATAAAAAAGATGGTTGAAAACCTAAAGTCAGGGAATACCGTTTTTGAAGCCATTGAAAAAGCTGATTTACCTGTTTATATTTCTGATTTTTTAAATTTTACTTTTAAAATAATTGAAGAAGGAAAGACCCACAAGATTGCTTCTGTCTTTACTTTTGGAAGAGAAGATCTTATTCCAGATATGTTCATCTCAATGATTAAAAAAATGAATCGTGAAAACGACGCCGAAATTGATCAAATAATATATTATTTTGAACGCCATATCGAAGTCGATGGCGACACACACGGACCCTTAGCGATTGATATGATCAAAAACCTTTGCGGAACCGATCCAAACAATTGGAACGAAGCAATTGAAGCTTCCCAATTAGCGCTACAAAAAAGAATCGCGCTTTGGGATGGAATCAACAAACTACTTATTCAAAAAGAAAACTCAAATCATGCGTAATTTATTTTTAGCTCTAGCCATATTTACCTGTTTTTTTTGTAATGCACAGAAAACTATTGCCGAAGAATTTGCAGATACAATCGATGAAAACGAACTAAAAGCAATGCTCTATGTTTATGCCTCTGATTATTTTGGAGGACGAGAGACTGGAGAGAGAGGTCAAAAAATTGCTGTAGATTTTTTAAAAGATTATTATATCAATCAAGGGATTGCACCAGCAGCAGGCACGGAAGATTATTTCCAAAAAATGCAATTGACCATTAAAGAAAAAGCAATCAATACTGAAAATGTAGTTGCTATTATCCCTGGCTCAGAGATTCCAAATGAATACATTGTTATTTCTGCACATTTAGACCATATCGGAACTAGAAATGGAGAAGTGAACAACGGCGCTGATGATGATGGTTCGGGGACAGTTGCCATTCTTGAAATTGCAGAAGCTTTTAATAGAGGCTGTTAAAAATGGTCATGGCCCTAAAAGATCAATCCTTTTCTTACACGTGACAGGAGAAGAAAAAGGCTTGCTGGGATCTGATTATTATGCAAATAACCCTTTGTATCCTCTCGAGGAAACTGTGGCAAACTTAAACATTGACATGATCGGAAGGCTTGACCCAAAAAGAGAGGACAAAGATCCAAATTACATTTACCTTATTGGTTCTGATCGTTTGAGCCAAGAGCTTCACGAAATCTCTGAGGACATGAACACTAAATATACCCAGATAAAACTAGACTATACTTTTAACAGAGTCGATGACCCCAATCGCTTTCTACTTACAGGAGTGATCACTATAATTTTGCGAAAAATCAACATCCCTGTAATTTTCTATTTTAACGGCACACATGAGGATTACCACAGACCTAGTGACACGCCTGATAAAATCAACTATGCTATTTTAGAAAAAAGAACAAAACTTATTTTCCACACCGCTTGGAAACTCGCAAATAGAAAAGAAAGAATAAACTAATTGTTAAACTGTAATTAGA
>CAJJCA010000028.1 GCA_905182575.1 uncultured Flavobacteriaceae bacterium
TTTGGTTATGGCCATTGTGGGAGGTGCTCTAATGCCCATCGTACAGGCTGCAATTCTAGATTTGGGTGGTGATGGCTTTAATGATCTTAGTCTGTTGGGGTATATTCCTGAAGTAAACCTTTCATTTATACTTCCGGCCATCTGTTTGGCTTTTGTTGGATATTATGGATACACAAACATAAAACGCATTTCAAACGTTTAACCCCTGAATACTGTAAGAAATTGTATGTATTTTTTTTGAGCTCCCCTACTATGAATGATGCTTAAATTTTTATTTTTTTAAAATTTTTGAAGCCAGTGTGCTAAGCATTGCCATTAACACTTTCTTAATCCAACTAAGGTTAATCGGAAGCTTTAATGGGCGTAGATTTCAATCTAAAATAAAGATGATTTTGACATAATATTTCAAAAAACTTCATTTATTTTAATTTTTTTTCATCGTAACAGCTTATAAAGCACTATCTTTGCACTTCATAAAATAAAATATATAATAATGAATAACGGAACAGTAAAATTTTTTAACAACAATAAAGGCTTTGGATTCATTACTCCTGACTCAGGAGAAAAAGATGTTTTTGTACATATTAACAACTTAGAAGATGATATATCTGAAGGTGACAAAGTTAGTTACGATTTAGAATCAACTGACAAAGGACCTAGCGCAATAAACGTGAAAGTAGCTTAATCAGCTCAAAAGGATTCTTAAATCTTAACCTAAAGATTTAAATTATCACCTGTTTAATAATTGGCTCTTGATAAATTTCAAGATTACATTAATTATTAAACAGGTGTTATTTTTTTACAACATTTTCACCGACCCATTCAATACTTCGGGTGATATGTTCCAAATAAACTGGATCTGAAAACTGTTCAGCAGTGTGTCCAATTCCAGTATACATTGCTCTCCCACCAAACTTTTCATGCGCCCACGCAATCGGATGTGTTTGAGTTAATGGTATTTTACCTGAAAGTGAACTGTCATCTACTTCCATCAACAAAGTAGCATGTGATTTGAGAGGTTCCTTAAAAGAATACCATTCATCCCTCAGTGACCATTCATTTCCCAAGTGACCAATCGCAGGGTGATTCGTTTCCTGATGAACAATCAGACGGGCTCGTTGCGTTGGAGGATGACTTGCAAAATGAGCTGCAATCAGTTCTTGATAGAATGGCCAATCATATTCCGTATCAGCGGCAGCATGGATTCCTAAAAATCCACCGCCATTTTTTATGAACGCCTCAAGCGCAATTTCTTCTGAGCTGTTTAAAACGTCTCCAGTCGTATTAAAGAAAACAACAACATCAATTTTTGATAAGAATTTATTGTTAAAATAAGCAGCATCCTCGGTAGCAGTCATTTTCCAGCTTTTCTTGGCCGCTAATCCCCTTAAATACAACCTATTTTGATGTTATCATGTCTGTAACCCTCAGTTTTACTAAAATCCAAAACGTTGAGTGAGTCATTTTCGTTTTCTTTGCTTATATACGAGAATGAAAATAAAAAAAGACCAATTAGTACAATGACAGGGATGAAAATTGAGTTATTTATCACTAGGTATTTATTTTTAAATATTAAATGACAATTTAATTATTATTTAAATATACTCTGAAAAGATTACAATATATGTATCCAATTTTTAATAATTATATTTGTTAAACTTAATTCACAAGAAGTCTATCATAGGTTTTACCTAATCTATTGTTGTGAAATTTTTAATTTTTATGTTTAACTTTTTTTCTAAATATAACAAATTAAAGATTTGGCTGTTTTTACAAATAAGCACAAAACTTTCGATTTATACCATAAAAGAGAATGTAGAAGATCCAACAGTAGGTTTTAGAAATAAGCAACAGTTTTTGGGGGTTAGTGTTTTTAAAAAAATAATAAATAATATTTAATTATTTAGTGATGAAAAATTAAAACTAAACCTTTATGTTTTAGTTTTGTCTATAAATATTTATACAATTAAATGAAAAATCTTGTTTTATTAATATTGCTTTTGACTTGTACTGCACTTATCTCTCAAAACAAAAGATTGGTAATAAAAGGTATTGTGGTTGATAAGTTCTCCTTTCAGCCCATCACATTTGCAACCATCCTAATTGGAGATAAATTGTCACAGCAAGCTATCAGTGGATCAACTTCCTTAGACGATGGTTCATTCCTAATAACAACAGACAGCGATGATTTTTATGTAGAGATTAGTTTTATCGGATTTAAAACACTTCGATATGATGATTTTAAAATTAACAATGGAGTTATTGATTTAGGGGTCATCGAGCTTGGAGAAGACAGTCAAAGCCTAAAAGAAGTTGAGGTAAGAGCCGAAAGGTCTCAAACCGAGTTTAAACTCGATAAAAGAGTTTTTAATGTAGGAAAAGATCTAAGCAGTACTGGTGCTAGTGCACTGGAAGTGTTAAACAATGTTCCTTCTGTAAATGTAAATATTGAAGGAGATATCAGTTTAAGAGGAAACAGTGGTGTTCAAATTTTGATCAACGGGAAACCTTCCGTCTTGGCAAGTGACCAAGGAAATACCTTGGGTACTCACTGCTGAAATGATTCGATAAAATTGAGGTCATCTACCAACCCTCTGCCAAGTATGACGCTTCTGGAACTGCAGGTATAATTAATATTATTATTAAAAAACACCTCATTAGGCATCAATGGATCGATTACTTTGAATACGGGAGTCCCGAAATCAAGCTGGACTGAGCCTAACCGACGGACTGAAAAGTTCAATTTGTTCAGCCTAAGGGTTATGGATATCGCGCGCAACCCAACAGACAAAAAGTCATTAACAGGGATTTGATTAATAATATTTCAACTTTCACTGAAGGAAATGAGAATAGAAATGAGGAATTCATTAATGTAATTTTGGGAACAGATTATCACATAAATGAAAACAACGTAATCACTTTAACAGGTCACTACGCCTATGAGATTGAAGATCAACCCTCAGATATCGATGTTAGAATATATGATGCTAAAAATACATTAACTTCCTATTGGAACAGAGAAGAAGTGACCGAAGCTACCAATCCTAAGTTTCAATATGAATTCACTTACAAAGAAGGACTTTGAAGACAATGAAGACCATGACCTATTGTTGAGTGCAACGGGAAACCTTTTTAGTAAAGATCAATCTTCTGAGTTTTATAACACCGCAATATCAGGAGTCAACCCTCTTGAAGATCAAGAAACAGTTACCAAGTTTGAAGAATCAAAATATACTTTTAAGCTGGACTATACCAAACCTTTTAATGAAGAATGGACTTCTGAAACTGGTATAAACTATCTGATTAATGATATTAGTAATGATTATAGCGTTCGTGATTTTACAGGGGGGTTTGGGTACAAGATAATGGCTTAACCAATGTGTTTGAATATAATCAGAAGGTCTTTGGTGTTTATGGAACGCTCGCTTACGAATCTGACAAATGGGGAGTAATGTTTGGATTAAGATCGGAAGCGACGAAATTAAATATTCATTTATTAAACGACGGAACTAAAAATAATCAAAATTTTAACGACCTTTTTCCCTCTTTTCACAGCTCGTTAAAAATTACAGAAGGAATATCTATTCAAGCGGGATACTCAAGAAGAATTAACAGACCTGGACTGTGGAGTCTGAATCCTTTTTTTAATATTCGAAATACCTATAGTATCCGAAAAGGAAATCCAGATTTACGACCTGAATATTCTGACTCTTACGAAATCACGAGTATATTTACTACCGGAGGATTCTCAATGAACATGAGTGTTTATCAATTATTTACCACTGATGTGGTTGAATATATTTCTGATTTTCAAAATGGAGTGAACACAACCAGTCCCAATAATTTAGGAACCAAGCGTTCAACGGGTATCGAATGGAATGGAAAAGTTAGTTTGAATAAAAAAATCACCCTCAATGGAGATTTTAATTACGGATACTTTAAACGCAAAGGTAGCTTTAAATCCACTTCCTTTGATTTTAATGCAGATCAATTTAGGGCTAAGTTGATGACTAAATATAAAGCATCAAAGAATTTAGATCTTGAAACAACTGTTCAATACATCTCAAAAACGAGGAGTCTTCAGAGCAATAGCGCTGATAATTTATTTTTAGACTTAGGCGTAAGACAAAAAATAATTAAAGGAAAAGGAGTCGTAAACCTAAGCATAAGAGACCTGTTTGCAACAAATATACGGGAAAGAACAAACATTCAAAATGATTTTTCAACCTACAATTATTATGCGCGAGGTAGATTTGTCGTTCTTGGATTTAGCTATGGATTTGGAAAAGGAGAAGCAATGGAGTTCTCAGGTCAAAAGCGTTTTTAGTTAAAATTTTATAAGACTTGGGATTGAAAAAGTATTTAATAATTGGCAACATAAAAAATGAACTACTCAGAAAGTTTCGTGAATGCTCACAGATAGTATTGAAGAGAAATAAATTTAAGGGCGAAATCCAAATAATTGCTGTATGAATTTACCTTCAAAACGGATGAATAATCACTTCATTTTTTTAAATTTATAAAAAAAAGTACATGAGTATTAATAATTCTACTTTAAACCGATACGATGCAATTGTAGTAGGAACAGGAATCAGTGGCGGATGGGCTGCAAAAGAACTTTGCGAAAACGGCTTAAAAATATTGGTCTTAGAAAGAGGCAGGATGGTAAAACATGTTGAGGATTATCCCACCATGCACTTGGATCCTTGGGACATGCCCCACAGAGGACAAACCACACAAGAGGACTTAAAAGACTACGATAAACAAAAAAGATGGGGAGTTTGGGAAGGCAACAAACATTTTTACAATAAAGACTCCAAGCATGATTATGATGAAATAAAACCTTTTGATTGGATAAGAGGGACACAAGTCGGAGGTCGTTCATTGATATGGGGAAGACAAACCTATCGTTGGAGCGATTTGGACTTTACTGCCAATGCAAAAGATGGTTATGGCGTAGATTGGCCAATTCGTTACAAAGACATTGCCCCTTGGTATTCTCATGTGGAGAAACATATCGGTGTGAGTGGAGAAAGTTTAAACCTACCGCAACTTCCTGACAGTGAATTCTTACCTCCAATGGAACTTAATTGTGTGGAGGATCATCTGAAAAAATCCATTTCTAATAACTATACTGATCGGCTAATGACCATCGGTAGGGTTGCTCACATAACAAAAGGAAGCAAAAAAGGCGCTGGGCGTAGTGCTTGTCAGTTTAGAAACAAGTGTGACAGGGGGTGTCCATTTGGCGCATATTTCAGTAGTAATTCCTCCACGCTTCCTGCTGCAGAAGCAACAGGAAACTTAACGCTTCGCCCAAATTCTGTTGTCGCTGAAGTAATCTATGATCCAAATACCCAAAAGGCCACTGGCGTAAGAGTTGTAGACGCGATCTCAAACGAATCGATGGAATTTAATTCTAAAATTATCTTCTTATGTGCCTCCTCTATGGCTTCAACAGCAATTTTGATGCAATCAAAATCAGACCGTTTTCCGAATGGTATGGGAAATGATAGTGGCGAATTGGGGCACAACATTATGGACCACCAACTGGGAAGTGGTGCCAACGGAAAATTTGATGGTTATAAAGACAAATATTATACTGGCAGACGTCCAAACGGATTCTATATTCCACGTTTTAGAAACATTAATGAAAACTCTAAAAAGGTTGACTTCCTCAGGGGCTATGGTTATCAGGGCGGTGCAAGCCGACATGACTGGTCTGAGACCATTGCCGAATTATCTTATGGGCAAAGACTTTAAAAAAGAGATTTTAGAAGCGGGTGGTTGGAGAATTGGGATGGGTGGATTTGGAGAAGTTCTCCCTTATCATGAAAACAGAATGTTTTTGAATTATGATAAACTAGACCAATGGGGATTGCCGACCATCGTTTTTGACGCAGAATTTAAAGAAAATGAAAGAAAAATGAAGGAAGACTGGAAAGTTCAAGCGGCAGAAATGCTTGAAGCTGCTGGCTGTAAAGATGTTAAAATAAGTGACAGTAACGCACCCATTGGCAAAGGGATTCACGAAATGGGTACTGCCAGAATGGGGCACGACCCCAAAACGTCTGTATTAAACAGAAATAATCAACTTCATACGGTTCCCAATGTTTATGTAACGGATGGTGCTTGTATGACCTCTTCTGCAAATCAAAATCCTTCCCTGACCTATATGGCGCTTGACCGCCAGAGCAGCAAATCAGCAGTGTCTTGAACTAAAGAAAATGAATTTATAGTGTAAGCCTTGATTCAATTTTAAATGATTTTAAAGTAAAGTTTTTTTAAAAGCGTTAAACCTTTTAACTTATTTTATTTCTAAGATTATATTAATTTATTTCAATAGAATGAACAACTTTAAGAATACCCTTCTGACCCTTACCTGTCTTATTCAACAGTTACTTTTTGCTCAAATTAACACGCAAAACATCGAGATTGTAAGAGACAACTATGGAGTGCCTCATATTTTCACTAAGACAGATGCAGAATTGGCTTATGGCTTGGCTTGGGCGCATGCAGAGGACGATTTTAAAACTACGCAACAGGCTTATTTGGCTGGAAACTCACTATTGAGCACGGTTATTGGTAAAAACGGCTTAGGAGCCGATTATATAGCTCAGTTTATCGGAAGTGAAAAGCTAATCGATGACAATTATGAAAATAATGTTAGTTCTGAATATAAAAAAGTTCTCGAGGGCTATGCAGCAGGAATTAATAGCTATGCAACGCATCACCCTGAGGAAGTTCTAAGCAAAAAGCTTTTCCCAATAACACCAAAGAAAATGATGCTTTATGCACAACTTCAATTGTTTGTTTCTTCTAAGGGTGACTATTGGGTGAAAAATATTCTTAATGATAAAATCAAATACAATCCACCTGCTGATGAAGTAAAAGGATCAAACACTTTTGCTTTTAACAGTTCAAAAACAAAGGATGGGAATACCTATTTGGCGATCAACACTCACCAACCCCTAGATGGCCCCACTTCATGGTATGAAGCCCATTTGTGTAGTGAAGAAGGGACAAACATAATTGGTTCACTTTTCGCTGGGGGTCCAAGCTATACTCATTGGAGCGAATCAAAATTTAGCATGGGCCACACCGTTAATCATACCTGATAAAACAGATGTTTTTGCCCTAGAAATGCACCCTACTAAAAAGAAACACTACCGTGTCGACGATCAATATTTAAAACTTAAAACCCATCGTGCAAAGTTATACATCAGTGTATTGGGAATTCAAATAAAAATTAGTCGGAAATATTATGAAAGTATTTTTGGTCCTACTTTAAAAAATGAAAATGGATATTTTTCGATAAGAACTCCCTCCCTATTTGAAATTGGGGCTTTAGAGCAATGGTGGCGGATGAACAAAGCAAACAGCTTTACGGAGTTTTACAATATCCTAAAGAGAAAAGCAATTCCAGGATACAATATCGGATATGCCGACCGCAATGACACCATCTTTTATATTTCTAATGGATTGATTCCCAAACGAGCGCCAGGTTATGACTGGGCAAATGTTGTCCCAGGAAATACAATGAAAACCCTCTGGACCGAAACTTATGACATTGAAGAATTACCACAACTAATCCAACCCAAATCTGGCTATTTCTACAATGCAAACCACTCCCCTTTTAAGTCAACTGAGACAAATGAAAACCCTGACTCAAATCTTTTCGCAAAAGAAATGGGGTTTGAGCAGTATGACAATAACAGGTCCACAAGAATCAAAGAACTGATTGATAAATATGATTCTTTAGATTATAATGATTTTAAGAGAATAAAATACGACAAGCGCTTTCCTACCCCTTTTAAATACAGTTGGATGAATATTGATTCCTTGTTCACATTAAAAGCCAAAGACCACCCTCAAGTGGCTTCTATTATTACTCAAATTCAAAATTGGGATCGGGAAGCTGAAGCAGATTCCTATGGTGCCGGAGCTTATGGGATTTTATATTCTAAACTTAAAAAGTATTACAAGTAAACTCCCTGCCCCCAAGGTTTTCACAGAAATAGATTTAATTAATGCTCTAAATGATACTAAACTTCATATGGAAACATATTTTGGGACTACAAAAGTAAAATTGGGAACATTTCCAAAGGTTGGTGAGAGGTAACAAAGAATTACCAGTATTTGGTTTACCTGATGTAATTACTTCAATGGGTTCTATTCCTCACAAAGATGGAAAAACTAAAGTTGTCAGTGGTGAATCTTATATAGAATTGGTGAAATTCACACCAGAGGGTGTGGAAATTGAATCTTCAATTTCTTATGGAAGTTCAGATCATCCTAGATTCCCCTCACTATGACGATCAGATGGAGATTTACACCCAGTCAAAAACTAAAAAAATGACATTTGATAAAAAAGAAATATATAAAAACGCTGAGCGAATTTATCATCCTAAATAGACTAAGAAGACTTTAACGCTTCTTCATAAACAGATTCATAGTCTTTAATTATATTATTAATATCAAACTTCTTTGATACTTCAAAAGCATTTTGTTTGAATTGTTGGTGGCGATCTTTATCCTCTAAAATATGGATTGCCTTTTCAGCCATCGCGTCAACATCTCCCAATGGACAAAGATAGCCTGAGAATCCATCTTCAACTACTTCTGAAAGTCCTCCAACATCGGAGCAAACTACGGGTACTTTGTGCACCATCGCCTCCAAGGCAGAGAGGCCAAAACTTTCTTGCTCAGAAGGCAATAAGAATAAATCTGAAAAACAGAGGATTTCATCTATTTCATTACTGTTCCCTAGAAACATGACCGCATTTTCCAAGCCATTAGATCGACAATAACGCTTTGCCTTTTCTTTGTCAGGACCATCTCCGACCATTAATAACTTTGACTTAAATTTTAAATGTATTTTTTCGTAAATTCTAATTACATCAATTACTCTTTTCAAAGGTCTAAAGTTACTGATATGCGTAATAATGGTTTGATTTTCTTTATTAAGAAATCCGTTATCACAAGGAGCAGTTCGGGAGCTATATTTTTCTGAATCTATGAAATTAGGAATTACTTTTATCTCTTTTTTAATTTCAAATAGTCTTTCAGTATCCTCTTTTAAACTTTGAGAAACTGCAGTAACATATTCTGAATTATTAATGCTAAACTGTGCTGCTTTCTTATAGAAAGGATGACTTCCCGACCAGCGTGATGTCTGTTCCATGAAGCGTAGTTATCATCGGAATAAAAATCGCCGTCGTCTTCCAACATTTTCTTGGCCATATAGGCAGCATAGGCATGTGGAATTGCATAATGGACATGGAGTAAATCGATCTTGTAGGTTTTAACTATATCAACGACTTTGCTTGACAATGCGAGCTCGTAAGGCTGGTATTTAAACAGATCATAAGTGGGTACGTTTACTTCATGAAAATGTAAGCTTGGAATTCAAATTTTCTAACCTTACGGGTTGTTTGTAGGTTATAAAATGAATTTCATGACCTTTTTTGGATAAAAAAAGTCCCAATTCAGTCGCGACGACACCACTTCCTCCAAAGGTAGGGTAGCAAACTATAATAATTTTCAATAGGTTGTTTTTAATTAATTATTGAATCATAAATAAGCTGTTGTATTCTTGTGCGAATATTGTGTGAGCCTAACAAATTATTATCCATGGTTGGATAAGTTCGATTGGACAAAAATACATAAATCAAATCTTTCTCAGGATCTGCCCAAGCATAGGTTCCCGTAAATCCCATGTGACCAAAACTTTCTAAACTAACGCAGCCACAAGTAGAACCTTCTCCTACTAACTGAGGTTTGTCAAAACCAACGCCTCTCCTATTTCCTTCAGGACAATAATAGCATTGATTGAATTGATCAAAAGTATCAGCATTAAAATAACGTTTGCCCTCTAAATAACCTTTGTTGAGGTAAAGCTGCATGATCCGTGCTACTTCTTCTGCATTTGAAAACAAGCCAGCATGTCCTCCTACTCCTCCCAAAAGAGCTGCTCCCATGTCGTGTACATAACCTTTAAGTTCACTGTGACGGAAATATCGATCATATTCTGAGGGAACAATTTCATTTTCGGGAATGACTCCTAAGGGCTTAAATAAGGTTCGCTTTAACCCCAAAGGCTCGTAAAATTTATCATTTGAAAGGATGTCTAAGGATTTGCCGTATTTATTTTCTAAATAGTCCTTAAATAAATAAAAAGATAAATCTGAATATTTATAGTACAACGAATCTAACAAAGGGCTGTCGATTATCATTTCATCCATTTCTTCTAAAAAAGTAGATTTTAAATATAAATTGTTGGCAACCGGAATTCTGTATTTATTTTTAATATAAGATCTAAAGTATTTCCTTTTCGGATATAAGTTTTCATCCAAGGTCTCTTTATAAAATGGAATCCAAGGTGTCAATTTCGCATAATGTGACAAAACCGCTTTTATTGTTAAATTCGACTTGTTGGTGTTTTCTAGTTTTGGAAGTAATTCAGCCATTTTACTTTCCAATTTGATTGACTTGTCATCAAACTCCTGCATCAGCAAAGGTAAGGTGGCCAATATCTTTGTTAATGAAGCCAAATCATAGACATGATGATTCGCTACTTTAATTTTCTTTTCATAAGTATGATACCCAAAACTTTTTTCATAAATAGTCTTGCCCTTTCGAGAAATAAATATCTGTAAGCCGGGGGTCATCGCGGAATCAATCGCCACTTGAGCCAATTGATCAATAAGTTTGAGTTTGTCCTTATCTACTCCAGAAACAGACAGAGGATTGTAATCAATTTTGCTTTTTGAAGGAAGAAAAATTCCAGAACCCTGAAGGGAAACGTGTTGAAATACTTACTGGAAGTTTCCCCTTTATGCTTTTAAGTCCTGCCAACATATCAGCGCTGATTTCTTGGCTTTCAACACTATTTTGATAACTGACCACTACCGCCTCTATCGACTCTAATTCCTTAAAGTCCATTAGGGCATAGGGTTTTACAAAAACGTCTAATATTACCTGATGATAAGCCCCAATCGCCTTAATCAAAGCGATTTCATCTGTAGAGAAACTCGCAGACTTCCATGGAGTTTCGTTTGACCGGTGAAAGCTTATGATGACTTTATCATAAGGCGCCAAAGATTTTAACGTACTCTCAATTCCATTTAATTCAATTGAGGTTAGATTGATGTGCTTTTTGAGCTGTTTAAAAAATGGAGTTCCCTCGAGCATCACCCATTTTGAGATGAGCATATTTAGAAATTGTATCTAGGGGAAGCAGATTATTATCGTTTTTGAGAAGGGTAATGCTTTCCGCAAAGGCATCTTGGATCAATAAAGAATCGAGTCTTGTATTAATTTTCTCTAAAAGGTTATTTCTGTTTATGGGTTTGTAATTGGACAGACCTACTTTGTATTTTGCTTTTAGTAT
This sequence comes from uncultured Flavobacteriaceae bacterium, assembly GCA_905182575.1. Taxonomy (GTDB): domain Bacteria; phylum Bacteroidota; class Bacteroidia; order Flavobacteriales; family Flavobacteriaceae; genus UBA8316. The sequence goes on from CAJJCA010000028.1 coordinate 11,393, forward strand.
TTTCTTAACTGACTCCTCCAAACGAATATTGAGTTGGGGAGTATTTAAAACCGCTTGTTTAATCTTATCAATCCCTAAGGGAATATTATTAGAAATTAATAAAACATCATTTCCGGCAATAAAAGCAGCCAGATCAATATTGTCCAGCTCCGTATAATCTGAAGCGCCTTTCATGTTGAGTGCATCAGTAACAATCAAGCCGTTGAACCCCAATTGTTCTTTTAAAAGCTCAGTGACCACCTTGTATGACAATGAAGTCGGTAAATTACTTCCTGTCAACGCAGGCACATTGAGATGGGCAACCATTATGGAAGAGATTCCATTCTCTATTAGTTTTTTAAACGGTAATAATTCATTGTTTTCTATTCTATCTCGATCAAATGATAGAGTGGGTAGCGTCTTATGAGAATCTTGAGCTGTATCTCCATGTCCTGGAAAATGTTTTCCTGAAGTCAATCTACCAGCATCGTGGTGTCCTCGCATGATCGCCAAACCTTTTCTAGCAACAAGCGTTGGTGATTCGCCAAAAGAGCGATTACCAATTATCGGGTTGTTTGGATTGGTGTTTATGTCAAGAACTGGCGCATAACTCATATGAACGCCCAATGCCCTCTCCTGCTCTCCCATTCTTTGACCAATTTTTCTTAATACTTCATCATTCTGGGCAGCACCCAAGGTCATGTTCCAAGGAAAAGCAACAACCGAGTCTAATCGCATCGCTACGCCCCATTCTGCATCCATACTAATCAACAGCGGTACTTTAGAAACAGATTGGAATTCATTTAGCCATTTTGATTGTTTGTCAGGACTTCCCAATGAAAAAATCAATCCACCGAGATGATGTTTTTCAATCAGTGATTTAATCTCTTCAAAATGCTTTTCTTCTTGTTCAGAAAACACCATTGGAACAAAAAGCTGACCAACTTTTTCGTCTAAAGTCATGATTTTGATAATGACTATCCACCCATTTTTTTTGAGCTTCTACTGCATCACTCAAAAGGGGGTCAGGTTGTTGTGCACAAACTGTGGTTACGCAAAGCGACAAGAAAATAAATGACCAGAATTTCATTTAAAAGATTTTAAAAATAGCGAGAGTGCCAGCTCGATGCAGCTGGAACCTCCCATTGGGTTTCATATTCCCCTTTGTCTAGTACTAAATTATTAAAAACAATTACACTAGAAGGAATCTGCTTTTTCTTGGCCATTTTTCTAAAATCTTTAAGTGGAATGTATTGAATGTGATCCTTATTTCGGTAAGTAACATTCATTTTATCCATAAGTATTACGCTAAACTCCTCTTCAATGGATTGAATAAAACGAACGGAAGCGTCAATTGAACATCCTGAGAGCAGACTGAATCGACTCATTTAATCCCAATATAATAAATCGATCATATCGAAACCAACCCCTGCTTTAAGTTCACTGCCATGCGCTGTCCAATGGGTTAAAAAATTTGTGAAGCGGCTTCAATCTTAGTCAATTCTTCCTGGGTAAAAACCCTATCGGATTGATAGATCCAAACTCTGGCGTTAGACGGTAATTCGGAAAAGGGAATTTGCATAATTTATAGATCTTCAGCTGTTACTATTAATTCAGCGATATCTTTAACCTCGATATCATTTTCTTTTTCTTTGTTTTTAACACCGTCGGTCATCATAGTATTGCAAAAAGGACAACCAGCAGCAATTATTTCAGATTGAGTTTCCAAAGCCTGTTCGGTTCTCTCAATATTAATGTCCTTATTCCCCTTTTCAGGTTCTTTAAACATCTGAGCGCCACCAGCACCACAACAAAGACCTTTTGACTTACAACTTTTCATCTCGACAAGTTCAGCATCAAGTTTTCTAATGAGGTCCCTTGGAGCTTCATAAACTTGATTTGCCCTACCAAGATAGCAAGGATCGTGATAAGTGATTCTTTTGCCTTTAAAATGACTTCCAGAAATTGCAAAACGTTCTTCTTTTAATAACTTATTAATGAACTGAGTGTGGTGAACTACTTCATATTTACCTCCCAACTCAGGGTATTCATTTTTAAGTGTATTAAAACAATGCGGGCAAGTCGTTACGATCCTCGTTACTTCATAAGCATTCAAAACTTCGATGTTTGCCATCGCTTGCATTTGAAATAGAAATTCGTTTCCTACTCTTTTGGCAGGGTCACCCGTGCAACTTTCTTCAGCGCCTAAAACGGCAAAAGAAACATCCGCTTTATTAAGGATCTTAACAAAGGATTTGGTAATCTTCTTTGCGCGATCATCAAAACTCCCCGCACAACCAACCCAAAATAAAATTTCTGGTTTCTTACCTTTCGCTGTCAATTCAGCAAGAGTGGGAACTTGCATATTTTAAATTTTATTGTTGTTCTTTTCCGTCGTCAAAAACTTCGATGGTAATTTCTTTTTCTATCAGATCAGTAAATTTTCCGTTGTATCGTGTCGCTTTTACCAAGTGATTGTCGATCCAATGGTAGTTTCCTCCTCTGGGTTTTCCCATCAAAAGACTGTGGTATTTAAAACCATTTTCTTTTAACCAAACCTCAGTAACCTCTCGATGTGCTTCTACTCTTGATGTGAAAAAACAAATCAAATGACCATCTTCATACCATTTGTTTAATGTTACTAAAGCATCTGGATAGACGATAGCTGTTGCCATTCTTTCTGGTTCTTCATTGGGAATATCATCACAAATCGTTCCGTCAATGTCGATTAAGTAATTCTTAATCCCCTCTGGTAGTACTGGACTAATTTCTTCTCCATTTTCTACTTTTTTATGCAAATAACTTTCTGCCTCTTCTTTTTCCATTGTATTGGTTTAAATTAATTTTCGTTTGCCCACAGCAACCGATCCTGATTATTAAAGGGCCAAGGTGCACCGTTATTTTCGATGTTACTCATCATATTATTGAGATCTGTTGGGGCAGCAGATTCTTCCATTACTAAATACTGTCGCATGTCCATGATAATAGACAATGGGTCTATGTCCACTGGACAAGCATGAACACAGGCATTGCATGATGTACAAGCCCATAATTCTTCGCGAGTGATATAGTTGTCTAACAATTGATTTCCGTCTTCTTGAAAGCTGCCGTTTTTGTTAATATTTTTTCCTATTTCTTCCAATCGATCACGGGTGTCCATCATGATCTTTCTAGGAGATAAAAGCTTACCTGTTTGGTTTGCTGGACATTCAGAGGTGCACCTTCCGCATTCTGTGCAGGTATATGCATTTAAAAGCTGTATCCAGTTTAAATCAATTGCATCAGAAGCACCAAACTTGTCAGGTTCATCTCCATCCGCAGGAGCTGCATAAGGATCTGCATTTGGGTCAAGCATCAGTTTGATTTATAAGTAGGGTTGTTTTTAAAATAACCTTTAGGGTTTAGATTGGCAAAATAAGTGTTGGGAAATGCCAAAAGAATATGAAGGTGTTTAGAAAAATATAAATAATTTAAAAATATAAATATGCCTGTGATATGCAACCACCAAAAGGTTCGTTCTAAAATAACCAGACTTTCCATTGAAAGTGATGAAAACAAAGGGGCAATGAATTGAGAAATAGGAAAACTCCCTGCTTTAATGTAATGAGGTTCACCCATGTTTTGAAGGAGTAAGTCTGCCGCATTCATCGAAAGAAAGAGACTCATTCAAAACCATTTCGAAATAAAGAATATAATCCGCATCTTTTTTTGGCCAACCTTTCATTTCAGAGCTTAAGAAACGTTTAATTTTTATTACATTTCTTCTGGTCCAAAATAAAACAACAGCAACAAGAACCAAAGCCGCAAGGATTTCGAAAGAGGCAATAAGCACATTGTAAAACCCACCTAGATATGGAGCAAACAAACGATGCGTCCCAAAAAGACCATCCAAAATTATTTCTAATAATTCTATGTTAATGATGACAAAACCAATATATACAATGATATGAAGACTACCAGCGATGGGTTTGGTTACCATTTTGGATTGGCCCAATGCTATTCTGGCCATATTGCCCCAGCGTTTCTTTGATTGATCTTTACGTTCGATGTCTTTTCCCAAAAGAATATTGCGTCTGATAGACAAAATGTTTTTGGTAAAGAAAAACAAGGCTGTGATTAAAAGTAACGCAAAAACAATGTTAGGTAGAAATGCCACGTTTTTTATTTATTATTTTCCTTCGATTTTTCTTCTTTACCTTTTTTCCCAAATAAGGAAAAATGCACGTATCGTTTCGGATGGCTTTTTAAATCACTCAGTAAATCTTCTAATTCCTTAGATGCTTGAGAAAGGTTTTGGTATAAAGTTTCGTCTTTAACCAATTTACCCATCGTTCCATTTCCAGACTCAATGGTGGCAACGATACCATCCAAACTTTCAATGGTATTTATAAACTTATTTATTGCAACCGCCAAATTGGCTTGTGAAATAGAATCCGTTATTGTTTTTAAATTATCAGAAGTCTCCGCAAAATTCTCAAAGGTAATGTCGATATTGGATTGATTTTTTTTTAAAATATTAATCAATGAAATTGAAGCATCATTTATTTTACTCGTTGAAAGCGACAGATTTTTTAAAATTGATTTAAGGTTTTGGACAAGACCCAGAATGTTACCCACTCCAATGAAAAGGGAATCTGCACTGGTCAACATATTTTCGATCTTAAGCTGCAGCGGTTCAATCTGCTTGTTAATCAATTCTGTTAGTCCTGGTTTCAAAGCAGAAACGAGCGTATCGCCAGATTTTACTTTAATCTTAGAATCAAAAACCGGATCTATCTGAATTGCCTTCCCCCCTATTAGTCCCGCTTCATAAAGTATCGCCTCACTTTGGGGAGAAAAATCAAGTTCACTTCTGACAGACATTGTTATTAAGATTCTTGTCGTATTGGGTAAAAAATCAATTTTCATGATTTTACCTATAACAAGACCATTGATGGTAACTTTTGCACCTTCTACCAGTCCTTCCACTTCTTCATAGACCGTATATATGATTTTGTCTTTTTCGAACAAAGACTTTCCTTTCAAAAAGCTAAATCCAAAAATAAATAACAAAACTCCAACGATTACAAGAAAAGCTGTTTTAATTTCACGTGATAATTTCAAGTTTCAATTTCTTTGAGATGTATACAAACTTAATATTTTTTATTTACTTTTCTTTATTTAGCCTTACCTAATGCCTTATCTAATTTAATCTTTTCATTGCCATTGAAAGAAACAACAAAAGCCGATTTATATCCTTTTTTTTCGGCTTTCCTTTTTAATTTCAAGACCTTCTTATAACTCGTTTCTTTTGCAAAATAGTACCGATACAGATCACCTTCTTTTTCTCTATAAATGGGACTTAACCCTTTGAAATTATATGATTTTGCTTCAATGCGGCTTTTGCTTGCTGCAATTTGCACTCTAAAATAAATTTTAAAATCGCTTTTACTTGGCACGGTCTTTACCGGAACATCTACCACTTTTAGCTTCCGAAAAAACCTCATTCTCCTCAACTCCAATTCCAAGTTCATTTTTATAATTGATTATGGCTTTTGCTATGGTAGTCGACATTTGATCCTGACCCTTTTTAGAATTCAAATAAGCTCCTTCCTTTTTATTGGTCAAAAAACCAGTTTCAACAAGAACACTCGGCATATAAGTATATTTTAAAACGACAAAACCTGCTTGCTTTACGGTTCGGTCTTTTCTTGACAGGTTTGCAACAAAGCTTTTCTGTATCGTTGCCGCCGCAACAATACTTTGATCTAAGTACGTTTCTTGCATTAATGTCAACCCGATAACAGATTCGGGATTGTTAGGATCAAAACCATCATAGTTTTTCTCATAATCTTCCTCATAAAAAATAACAGAATTCTCTCTTTTTGCGACCTCAAAATTTCTTTGGTTGGCATGTAACCCTAGAACAAATGTGCCTGCTCCATAGGCTTGTGAGCTGTGAGCATCGCAGTGAATGGAGACAAAAAGATCAGCGTCAGCCTTATTTGCGATATTGCTGATCTAGTAGATGGTGTAACAAAAATATCTGTTTTTCGAGTAAAGATTACTTTAATATTTTGATTCTTTTCTAAAATCTTACCAATGTGTAAAGCAATTTTTAAAGCAATGTTTTTTTCAGAATATCCATTTCCCCTATTCCCGCTGTCATGGCCGCCATGTCCTGCATCAAGCACGACAATAAAGTTTTTTTGAGATGATTCTGTGCTTTTAAAGAGGTCATAAAAGTTCCCCACATGAGGTATAAAAAAACCAAAGTGAAAAGAGATTCGGTAAAATGAGTTTTATAAAGCATCGAATAAAAACTTAATTCTGCATTCAACAATAAAAATATCCTTAATTTTGAATTCTTGATAAATGATCTAACACAAATTTAGGCTTATTCACTTTGCAAACAAAGTCATTTTATACAGTAAGTTTGTTAATACTTTTTTGGTTGCCCGTTTTGTTTGGACAAACGCAACCTGAATTAGCTCGTAGAATGTGGGATGAACTTGATAAAACTAACATTCTTACTGATTCAATCGTAATGGATACTCTCAACAAGAAAGAGCCTACTTTATTGGATAAGGTTAAGTACAAAGCATCTGATTATGTTAGAATTAATCGAAAGGAAAATAAACTTTACTTGTATAACAACGCTGAGTTGTACTATCAAGATATTGAGCTTAAGGCTGGAATTATAATATTAGACTATGCTGTGAATGAGGTAACGGCAGGAAGAATTGCTGATAGCCTTGGGAATCTTAGTCAGACACCAAATTTCAAACAAAACAATAGTGAGGTTAATCCCGACTCTTTGCGTTTTAATTTCGACTCTAAAAAAGCACTAATTTGGAATTCTAAAACTGCTGAAAGTGGCATGAATGTTTTTGCGGCTTTTACAAAAAAAGAAAACGATTCTGTTTATTATCTCAAAGATGCAAAGGTTACTACTGGAGGTGATTTGGACAAAGCAAGTTATTATTTTAGAATACGAAAGGGTAAAATGGTTCCCAATGGAAAAATAGTCACTGGATTTACAAATATGTACATTGCTGATGTTCCCACCCCTATTGCATTGCCTTTTGCTTATTTTCCAACCACTCAAAACCAACAGTCAGGATTTATCTTCCCGACGATAGGAGAAAGCAACAACAGGGGATATTCACTTCAAAATGGTGGCTACTATTTAGCACTGTCAAAATTTTATGACCTTTCACTTACTGGTGATTATTACAGTAATGGTAGTTATGGATTTAGAGCGGATACCAAGTACCGACTCATGTATAACTTTGGGGGAAATCTAAGTATGCGGTTTGAAAACTTAATAAGTGGTGAGCGAGGATTGCCTGATTATTCTAAATCTACTGTATTTAATGTTCGTTGGTCTCATTCTAAGGATCCCAAAGCAAGTCCAAACTCAAACTTTTCAGCCTCAGTAAATTTTGGAACCAGTGATTATTTTAGACAATCCGTAAACCAATTGAACAGTCCTAATTTTTTGAATAATACCCTGAGTTCTTCAGTTTCCTACTCAAAAAGATTTCCGGGAAGCCCCAGTGTGAATATGTCGATGAATGCGAATATGAGTCAAAATTCGAGCACTAAAAGTGTTAACCTGACACTTCCGACATTTCAAGCAAGTATGGAACGTATTTACCCATTTCAGCCAAAAACGAAGCCTAAAAAAGGAATTTTTCAAAACATTAACTTTCAATACAATACTACTGCTCAAAACAGAACTAGTTTTAATGACTCCCTTCTTTTCAAAAAAGGAATGTTTAAAAATGCGAAAAGGGGAATGCAGCACAGTATTCCATTAAGTACAAATTTTAAAATATTTAAGCACTTTAATATGTCTGCAAGTGCAAATTACAGGGAAGTTTGGACACCCACAACGGTACGGTATAACAATTATGATCCTACGATCGACGCATTCCGTCAACAACAATTAAAGGATTTGATGCTTTTAGAACCTACAGTTTTGGTGTAAGTGTGGGAACAACGGTGTATGGAACTGTAAACTTCAAACCTGAAAAAAGAATACAATCAGTTAGACACACCATAAGGCCTTCAGTAAGCTTTAGTAATGCGCCTAGTTTTGATCGTTATTATGATGAATACATAGATGATATTGATGGAGGGATAAGGCAATACACTAGATTTGAAGGGGGGCTCTATGGTTCGCCTTCGCTGGGTAAGTCAAAAAGTATGGGGATCAGTCTTGCTAATAATTTCGAGGCAAAAGTAAAAAGCAGAGATTCTACAGAGACGGAGCTTAAAAAAGTACAACTGATCAAAACCCTAAATTTGAGTACCAGTTATAATTTTCTTGCAGATTCGTTTAAATGGTCAACGGTCAGAGCAAGTACTGGGGTAGACTTATTTAACAGAAAAATAGCTATTAATATTGGGGCAACATTAGACCCTTATGCGCTTGATGAAAATGATGTCAGGATTGACGAATTTAATTTTAAAAAAGGGGCATTATTTCGAGTAACCAGAGCAAACTTAAATACTGGATATAAGTTTTCGAGTAAGGATTTTGGTAAAAACAAAGATAAAAAAGAGGAGGAAGAGGAAGAAGAGGAGGAAGAAGAAATTGATTACTTTAATGAGAGATCCTCAAGAGGAGGTAGAGACGATGATCTTTTTGGAGATACCCTCGATAGGAGAAGAGAAGAGGAGGAAGAAGAAACAACTAAATACCCCTCTTATAGAACTGAAGTTCCATGGAATTTTAGACTTACCTATTCTTTAAGTTATAACAATAACAGAAGACAAAACGATTTTTCGAATAATTCCCTGATGTTTTCCGGAGACATCGATCTTACGCCTAAATGGAGTATTGGTGGTTCCTCTGGTTTTGATTTTAAAAATCATGGGTTTACTTACACGCAGCTCCGCTTTAATCGAGATTTAGACAGTTGGCGATTAGATTTTAGCTGGGTTCCCTTTAGCAGCAGAGCTTCCTGGAACTTCTTTATTGGAATCAAATCAGGGATGTTAAGTGATATTAAATATGAGAAAAACAGAGAGCCCGATAGAAAATTAAGATAAATTAAAATATCCTTTAAGTGAAGAAGAAAATCATTACTACTTTAAATGCACCTGCTCCTGTTGGACCTTATAACCAAGCTGTTTTTATAAATAATACCCTTTATCTTTCTGGGCAAATCCCCCTGATTCCAGAAACAATGGAACTTGTTGAGGGCGACATAAAAAAAGAGACACAACGAGTTATGCAAAATCTAGAAGCAGTATTAGATGCTGCCGAAATGAACTTTGAAAACGTAGTTAAAACTTCGATTTTCCTCTCAGATATGGATAATTTCGGAAAAGTTAATGAAATCTATGCTTCCTATTTTGATAAAGCAACAGCACCAGCAAGAGAAACAGTAGCAGTCAAAACATTACCCAAATCAGTTCGGGTTGAAATTTCAATGATTGCAGTTAAATAATCCTATAAATAGGACGTGTCTAACAATTCTTTGTGATAGGCAACAATCCCATCGATAGGTCTTTTGATTACATTCCCCAACGACAATCCATTCTTAGTAAGAATTTCATTTAATTCCTCTTTAAGATAAAATGCAAATTCTGTTCCTCTAAACGAATAGGAATTTCCTTTGCGTCCACAAATTGAAAAATTTGATGAGAGATAAAACGCTGTAAACCATCATTAATTATTACTTTCATCTCTGGAACTTCTTTGTTTTCAATAATGAACTTAGCAAACTGCGCCAAATAGGTATTGGGATTTTCCTTACGGTAAATATTTTCCTTAATTGTGTCAGCACTCAAGTCAAATTCAGCTTCAAATTTGAGAGCCAAATCGGCAGGCATGGTCTTAAAATAATAAGCTCTAATGAGTTGTTTCCCATAGAAATTTCCACTTGCTTCATCCATAAGCACATATCCCAAAGATGAAACGTGTTGTTTAATATTTTTCCCATCAAAATAAGTACAATTAGATCCTGTTCCTAAAATACAAACAATAGCAGCTTGATTAGGAGTTGTTGTGGCATAGACAGCAGCATAAGTGTCTTCTTTAATAGAAAACTTGCTGTTGATAAAAATTCCACTAAAAACTTTTTTAATTCTCTTAATTGGACTGTCAACTCCACAACCCGCACCGTAAAAGTAAATATGACTTACTTTTTCTCTGTTCTGAAACAGATCAAAATTGTTTATTATCCTTTCATTAAGAATCGCACTTGACAATACCTGAGGGTTTAAGCCTAATGTCTGAGTAGAAAAAAGAACATTGGCATCATCATCAAGGGCTATCCAATCGGTTTTAGTAGAACCACTATCAACAACAAGAATCATATTTGACTATAATTTATTAATATGTTTGGCCAAATCAATTAATTTGTTTGAATAGCCACATTCGTTATCATACCAAGAAATAATCTTATAGAAAGAAGAATTTAATTCCATTCCAGCTTCAGCATCAAAGATCGAAGTTCTTGCGTCACCGATGAAATCTTGAGAAACCAAGGGTTCATCACAATATCCCAAAATACCTTTCATTTCATTTTCAGAAGCAGCTTTCATAGCAGCTTTAATTTCTGCGTAAGAAGTTTCTTTATTTAACTTAACGGTTAAATCAACTACAGAAACGTTGGCTGTAGGAACTCTAAAAGCCATTCCGGTCAATTTACCAACCAATGAGGGGATTACTTTAGTTACAGCTTTTGCAGCTCCTGTTGAAGCAGGCATAATATTTAATAAAGAACTTCTTCCACCTCTAAAATCTTTTTTAGAAGGACTATCTACAGTAAATTGAGTTGCAGTAGTGGCGTGAACTGTTGTCATTAGTGCTTCAGCAATTCCAAAATTGTCATTCAACACTTTAGAAATAGGTGCCAAACAATTGGTTGTACATGAAGCGTTAGATACGATCGTTTGATCAGCAGTTGCTTCGTTGTGGTTTACTCCCATTACGAACATTGGAGCATCAGCAGAAGGAGCCGAAATAACTACTTTTTTAGCACCACCATCAATGTGTGCTTGCGCCATTGCCAAAGTTGTAAAAATACCAGTACACTCAGCAACGATTTCAACACCCATTTTACCCCATCCTATATCGACAGGACTACGCTCGGCTGTGATCGTTACCACTTGACCATCTACAACAAGATTGTTTCCATCTACTTCTACTGTTCCGTCGTAATTTCCATGAACAGAGTCATATTTTAAAAGATAAGCCAAGTGCTTTACCTCTAATAGATCGTTTATTGCTACAACTGTAATGTCAGATTGTTTCATTGCAGATCGAAAAACAAGTCTTCCAATTCTTCCGAAACCATTGATTCCAATTTTTAATGCAATTTTTGAATTTTTAAAATTAAGGTTTAATGTTTTAGTTTTTTTTGTCATATTTCAGATACTCTTATAAGTTTGTTATTAATTTTTGACTTTCCTTTAATTGCATTCTCTAAGGGACACAGGGTCATTTCTTCATCGATAATTCCAACCATTACGTTAGATTTTCCATCAAGAATACTTTCTACAGCGTGAACTCCCATTCTTGTAGCCAAAACTCGATCAAAACAAGAAGGTGCCCCTCCCCTTTGCATGTGACCCATGACGGACACACGAACCTCATAATAAGGAAGATTTTGTTCGATGTATGAAGCTATTTCAAATACATTTTTGCCAGTCTTATCTCCTTCTGCAACCACAACAATACTGGAAGATTTTCCAGATTTCTCGCTTCGTTTTAAGGATTCTAGTAATCTATCAAGACCCATGTTTTCTTCTGGAATAAGGATCTCTTCAGCGCCAGCGCCGATTCCAGCGTTCAAGGCAATGTGTCCTGCGTCTCTTCCCATCACTTCAACAAAAAAGAGTCGGTTATGAGAACTTGCTGTATCTCTAATTTTATCAATGGCCTCAACAACCGTATTCAAGGCGGTGTCAAATCCTAAAGTATAACGCGTTCCATAAATGTCATTATCTATAGTGCCCGGAATTCCAATCACTGGGAACGAAAATTCTTTTTGAAAAATCATTGCTCCGGTAAACGATCCATCACCTCCAATAACAACAAGGGCATCGATGTTACTTTTTAATAAGTTCTCATGTGCAGTTTTACGTCCTTCGGGGGTTCTGAACTCAAGACATCGAGCAGATTTTAAAATTGTTCCTCCCTTGTTAATGATGTTGTTGACACTTCTTGCGTTCATCGCTTTAAAGTTGTCATCAATTAGACCCTGATAACCTTGGAAAATCCCAACACATTCTACTTTATGAAATGCACAAGCTCTAACAACAGCTCGGACTGCGGCATTCATACCAGGAGCGTCACCACCAGAGGTTAGTACGCCTATTTTATTTATTTTTTTTGGCATAGAGATTTTAACTTGTGGCAAATTTAACTATTAAAAAAACTATACCGAAATAGTTTAATCATTTTTTGAATTAATTTTTATCAATAAATTCTACCCCTACAGCATTGTAATTTCTAGTGATTTCCTTGTTCTTGAGCGCTAAATCCTCCTTTTTGGTTTTAACAATTTTTGCAATTAATTCCCTAAAAGTTTCAAAATCAACTTGATAGGAAATCCCGACTCCTTGCGTGTACCCCAATTCATCTCCAATGTATCTAAATTCATTTTCTTTATTAAAGACTTTTGCTCTTAAAGATCCATCCTCATTTAAAATAAAATCAATCTGAAGGTCACCAACAATCAAGGTTTCTTCCACTCCGCCCACAGGAACCCCAATCTTTCCATTCAAAAGAATACGGTCCGTTATTTGTGTGGACAATGTCAATCCTAGACGATCTTCAGTCTTTATATCTAGCGCTTGATTATTATCACCTTGAAGATAATTCAACCCAACTTGTAACTTTCCTTGATCGTCTCCCAAAATATTACTGAATAAATCAGAAGCTTTTTCATAAAGATTATTGGTTATCCCCTGAACGCTAACACTCACTTCGTTGATGAAAATCCCTTGAGAAAGTAGCGAGATGGCCTGCAACTGACTGACCTGAGGATCAGACAAACGGTAATTTATTTCTGAAGTAACGATACCACTTGCATTGGGAAAATCAATTTCAAATACAGGATCATCAGGTTTTAAAAGACTTCCTTGAAGCCGAATCAGAACTTCTGTTGGGATTTTCTTATTAAAATTGGGGTTGTCTAAAAGTAATGCCGGATTGGCACCTCCAGGAACCTCATAAACAGCTTCCATATCCATTTGAGCGCTTAACGGGTTGCCTTCCCAAACGATTGTTCCTCCTTGCTTCAGATTGAATTTTTTATCAATTACACTTAAATTCTTAAAATTATAAATCCCTTCATAAGTAATAAAATCCCCCCACATGTTGAATTCCCCTTTATTGTTTATTTCCATCAAAATACTTCCTGCTCCACTGCCCCGTAAATAACTTCCAGATTCTTTATCGATAACTATTTCAACTTCTGCATTGGGTTTGATGTCAAGTTCAAAATTCATTTGTAAACCTCTAAACTCATCTAGCGTAAAGGCAGTTGCGTTTTTCTTTTTCGACTTAACAGATTTATCAATAAACTTAATGAAAGAAGTGTCCGCCAATCCATAATCATCAGCCCAAGGAATTTTTATATTAGTTCCCTCTTCTGTGGAACCAACCACATCTATTGTCAAGTTTTTTAGCAGGGCCAATTAAATTGACACTACCATTCAAAAATCCATCTCCATAAAAAACGCGTTCTTCGTCTTCTGGTAAATTTAACATCAGAATCCGATCAGAATCTACCTTCATATTTAAAGACCAATCCTTAAATTTTTGATGTTGAAAAACACCACTTAAGCTGGCTTGTGTATCAAATTTAGTATCAACAATACGTGCGCTTTTAATTTCAAATTTTTGATCAATTAAACCTATTAAAGTTTCATTTTCAAATTGATAATCAGTATTGAGAGAGGGCAAAGTAAATCCAGCATTATCTATTTTCAAACCTCCACTGTGCATTATTCCGTCAAGCGGCCCCCAAAGGTTGATTTCTCCCCTCGCTATTCCTCTTAAATTATTAATATTATCCTTTCCTAAAGGCGTTAAAAATTTTAAATCAAATTCATCAAAAACAAGATCGAGGTCTAGTCTCGGTTTTTGATCTAACCCCAAAAGCGTTCCTTTTCCTGTCAATGATTTCTTTCCGCTTCTATCCAATACCGCATTAAGTTCATAGGAGTTTAATTGAGTATTTCCAGAAGTGAAAACCTTAAAATCACCCATTGATTGATTATTGACATTCAGATCAGAAATCTCTCCATCCAGATTAAAAGTGTTGTCGCTAAATGAACGTCGAATATTTAAAGATAAATCAATATTTCCCTTCAAGTCGAAATTGGGATTATAGCTTGCAACTTTATCAAGATTCACATGATCCAAGTCAAGCACTAAGGCAAAATCATTTTTGGAATGATAACTTCCACTTACAAAAACATGTTCGTTTTCAGACTCAGCTTCAAAGCTGCTTAGTGTTATGCTCTGGTCAAGGTTATTAAATTTTATGATATGGTTTTTGTCCGAATCAGCATTGATTTTCCAGAGGTTATCCCGATACAAAACAGACGAAGGCAATATTCCAAAAACAGAAAACCCGTCAGACACAGTCTGGTAGGAATTAAACTTGAATTCATCCGTTGAATCAAGGGCTCCTTTAAATTCAGATCGGAATGAAAGTGTATCATTTTTGCGAATGCCTAAGGTGTAAAAGTCATGAATATTATATCGCTCCCCTGAAATTTTCCCAATTGACACAAAAGTGCTGTATATTGGATTTTGAGTGTCAATTTGAAGGTTAAAGTTCTCGGAATTAACCCCTTTGTATGAAACCCTGGGAATCTTAAACTCTAATTTAGATTGATTAATTGAAGAGGACAATCTGCCTTTAAACATCGCGTCTTCTTGAACTGATAGGGCTGGAAGATACTGCGCTCAAATAGCCACTTTGAACCCTAATGTCATAGGAGAGTTCCTGATTTTCATCTACTTCCTTAAAAGGCAAAAAAGAATAAACTTCAGAGAGTGCATTAGAAAAAAGAGAAGGAAGTTGACTTAATTTATACCCTCCTTCAATTTGGCCACTAATAATGTCAGAATTAATTATTTTAAGGCTTCGGTATTGATTGACTAAATTAGTTTCAATAATAAAATCATTGTAAGAAAAAGTTTCAAAAGCATTTTCAAAAGCAATGTCTTTAAAAATAATATTCCCCCTGATATCATCAAAGTGATTGCCAACAAAAAATAAATTCAAACCTCCGGAAAAAACAGCCTTACCTCCACCAAACTCAGGATTAAATTCATGTAGGTTTAGATAATTAAATTTTAACTCTAATTGATGTTTTTTTAATGGTTCATTAAATGAGAACGCACTGTTTAAAGAAGCAGATAACTTGTCGTCATCAATTGAAATTTTAGCTGTTATCTTTTCATCATTAAGTTCACCATTGCCTCGAATACTTTTATACTGTTTAGAAAAGAGATTTAGATTTGATACAACAATGTCATAATTCAAATCACGCTCGGCACTCAATAGTTTATCGCCTTTTAAAGATACATAGGCGGAAACTTCTCCTAGGTTTTTATTGAAATTTTCCAACTTCAGATTGCGCACCTTAAAGTTAGCCTTTAATTGATCAATCTCAATTTTTCCATTATTTTTAATCACTAACATTTCACTCTGATGATCTATTTCTCCAGTGTCAATTGTTAAACTTAATGTACTTGTCAATAAACTGTTTTTATAAACAATATTCCCCTTCAAGCTTAAAGTGTCATTTGCCAAAATTCCTTCAGGAATTCGAAGCATATGTTTTTCAAGTAAAATTGAGTTCAATCTCGAAGGAAAAACTTCAAACTCATTAATCCTCAAGCCCCCGCTATCCGGAAAGTCCCCCATCAGCCCCGAAACCTTTAGGCTGGCATCGAGTGAAAAAGCATCGTTGGATAAAACCATTTCGGTAAACTCCAAGTTGTTTAAAGTTCCATTTAAACTAAACTTTCCGACGAGTGGTTTGAAATTTTCGGGTAGA
>CAJJCA010000029.1 GCA_905182575.1 uncultured Flavobacteriaceae bacterium
GGGATGGCTCCCAAATTTCCTTAAATATCTCCATCGATCTGGTATCGTTGTTCCTCTTTTGTCTTAATTGAAATCTTTTTATTGCAATCTGATAAGAGGTTTCAAGAAATATTTTGATGTTAAATAAATCAACAAACTCCTTTTTATAAATAAAAATTCCTTCGATAATTATTATGGAATAATTATCGATTAACTCCAGTATTTTTTTACGTGCTAGATTAAAATCTATTATTTGACTATAATACATTTCAAGATCTTTGTTGGTAAATCGTTTTTCTGATGGGACAGCCATTACGTAGCGTCATGATCCTCGTATTTCCTTAAGATTGATAGTATCTAGATCGAACTACTACAGACGATACCTCCATTTCTGTAAAAATGTATTTTTCAAAGATTTTGAAAAAGTTGCTTGGGACATTCATCCATTAATGCCAATTATAACAGATGTTTTAATCTGTTTTTTGGTATTGTACATATCATGAATGGAGTGAAATACATTTGTCATTTTATCAGAAGTAATTTTATGTTGTCTCTCGGATTTGATGCCTTCATTTACTATTTTTTAATTGTGACTTTCTGATTGTTGGCCATCTGGTATCCTTTTTGACAACCACGGTACAGACCATAAAAAACCTGACTTATTGCAAAAACCCAAAGTATTGGTTCTAAAATATTAAAAATCAAGGCAGCAGAAATCATAAAAATAAAAACTCCTTCATCAAAAAAAAATAATTTCTTTTGTTCATGTACGAACCATCTTAAGTTTGCCAAAACACCAAAACCAAGTCCTGCTCTCTCTTTTTTATCTTTTTCTTTATCAAGATTTTCTTGATGTTTTTTTATCAAATATTCCTTATCATCGCTCATCTCGGTATAAATAGTTACATATTTTATATAACCACGTAATAAGTAAAACGAAACCCCAAAAAAAGCTAAAAAAACGGGAATGATGGTTTGAGTTTGAAGATAAGCGGCATACGCTACTGCACCAAACCAAATAGTTACCTGTATTCCGTCTGTTATCTTATCGAAATAACTTCCCGATCGTGATGATGTTCTTCTATATCGAGCCATCTGCCCATCCATGCAATCAAGTACATGGCTAAAATGAATGAGTATAGCAGCAATGATGAAATTTGTAGTTCCCCCAATTACAATAAATCCTGTCGCAACTATAGCAACAATAAAAGAAAATAATGTAATGAGATTTGGTGTTAGCCACTTATAATCAACCACAAAATAATTAATAAGGATAGCTAATGGAGAAGTTACAAAAGATGACCACCATTCATCTTCCTTGGTTTTTGTTTCCCATAATTTATGAAATTTCTTATTCATATTGTTAATAGTTAGTTAGATAATTTTTTATTGAAATTCTGCAATATTTCTTGCAACGTATCCAAAAAGAATTGAATTTCTGTTAAAGATAATTCGCCAATATTTCCCACTTGAAAAACTTTATCTTTGAATACTCCCTTTCCTTCATAAATAATAATGTTCTTTTTTCGTAATTTTTGACGCAGAATACCAACCTCAATATATTCAGGCACATATACCGTTGTCAAAACAGAGCACATGTCATTTTCATCAATCAGAAATTTCAAGCCTAATTTCTTCATACCCATTCGCAAAATATTTGCTCGGTTAAAAATATCTCGGTGACGATTAGAGACTCCTTCTTGTAGTATGTTTTCAAGAGATTGTTCCAACGCAAAAAATAAAGGAACTGCTGGCGTATTCGGAGTTTGTGAAATGGTATGTGTAAAATGATAAAATTTATATAAACTTAAATACATAGTTTTGGCTTGTATATCTTTCAATTTTTCAAATTCCTGTTTTTTACCTACTACAAAAGATAATCCTGGATAAGAACAAATTGCTTTTGAGCTTGAACCTGAACAAAAGGATATGTTACATTTTTCCAAATCAATAGGTTCTGCTCCAGAACTACTAACACAATCCACAATAAATAAGATGTTATAGGTTTTTGATAACATACCTACTTCCTCTATTGGATTGAGTAAGCCTGAACTTGTTTCATGGTGTACCATGGCGATGATATCAATTTTATTCTTTTTGATAAAGGTTTCGACTTTCTCCAAATCAATTTTTTTCCCCCAACCAAATTTCAACACAAAAGTATTTTTATTATGAACCTCTGAAACATGAAATAATCTTTCCCCAAATTCTCCATTAGAGATGATTAATATATTTTTGTTTCCCACAGCGGAAGAAAT
Source organism: uncultured Flavobacteriaceae bacterium (assembly GCA_905182575.1). Lineage (GTDB taxonomy): Bacteria > Bacteroidota > Bacteroidia > Flavobacteriales > Flavobacteriaceae > UBA8316. The sequence goes on from CAJJCA010000029.1 coordinate 2,238, forward strand.
CATTGACTCATTTGCAGCTGTCCCCGAGCCGGTTATAACAACAGCCCTGTAATTGCTTGTATTCTTTATTTCAAAGAGTTGCAATAATTTTTTCTCAATACTTTGCAGTAAAACATCAAAATCCTGTTCTCGATGACAAATATCTTCTTTGCAAATTGCCATACGAACATTTCCTTTGACATTTACTGGGCCAGGAGTAAAAAGTAAATACTTTTTAGACTTTGTATGGTTTAAATCAGAAGTTCCTGATAAAACATCAATGCCTATATCCAATCCTGTTGCAATCTTTACCACAGTATCAATTGTTGGGCTTTTTATGACTTCGCTTTCAATCTAGTAGTAAGCTAGCTTTATTACAACCCGTTTGTTGTCCCATTCAATCATATATAAAAGGATCTCTATCTTGTAATTCTTTGATGCGTTTCCTATACTCTCGTTTTAGTTTCCATCTGAGATATGGTGCGCGTATTTTGTCCCATAGTTGTTTCATTTAATTCTCCTTGTATTGCCGTAATGGATAACATAATTAGTATCGCTCTTGTATGTTCTCCAAGGAGGTTTTACGTAACTGAGAAAATACTTTTTTCCTAAAATGGGTATCGGAGTGGTTTTTATATCGAACCCAAGTTTTTTCCTGCTTGGTACGCTAAATTAAAATTCAACTCTGTAATACTTATAGTAAGAGGAATGAACCTCTATGAATTAAAAAGAATAGTATTATGGAAAAGATAAACGAATATGAGATAGATGGGTTAATTCAAACGATGAAGGAAATGGGTATCAAAGGTTTAATGCAATACCAAGATGTATTGGTATTAAACCATATGATGGAGAGAGGGTGGATACCATCAATTGAAAACAGAGATGAACTGATTAAAACCTTAAAGGATAATTCAGATATGGAATACAACCAAATAATGAACCTTATCAATAGATATGGTGAATGGAAATCTGTTTTACCATCTTACTCGTTAAGGTTGAATCAGAACCTTGATGGAATAAATAAAAGAATGAATTCAGTAATTCCATTCAAATATGTTGGAAACTCACCTAATAAAAGATTGATTGGTTTTGTTGATGAAGGGAATGATATCAATATCTATGATGGAATAGGAAAGAATCTGATGAAATTAGGTTCAGTAGATAAGAAAAGTTGGAGTATCAATTGGGGAACTCACTCAGTTCTTCAACAAGAACATTCATCTTATATAACCTCATCAGTTAGAGAACTAAAAAATAGAAATTGGTTATAATGGAGGATGAATTCGACAAACATATAGAAGAATTAGAATCTCACAAATGGGTTGGGGTAAAAGATTTATCAGAACAATTTGGAGTATCTGAAAGAACCGTTTTTCAATGGTTAAAGGATAAGAAGATTCAAGGTGTTAAGTGGAAAAACTTTCGTTTGGTAAATGTTGGAAGTGTATTTAAGTTTCTAATGGAAAAAAAGATATTAGAAATCTCTAAAATAAAGAACAAAGAAATGGTGAGGGAAATAGAACTGAACCAATTTAAGGAACTCTAAATTGAGATTCGTTTCCTTAAATAACACTTGGGAGTGTATTTGATGTTGGGAGGGTTTTGTGTTATGTAAATTTATACCCAAATTATTATTTTTTCATTTCCCTCCTTCATCATTTATTTGATAAGGATTCTGTCATTCCAAATACAATTTTTTTGTGTTCTTCAGTTAATTTATTGAAACCATTAACCAAATACTCACCTTTATCAGATTTAGTTTTATTATCAACCTTATAAATCTTGAATTTTTAGAACATCTTCAGAAGTTACAGAGATATATTTGGAAAATTCACTAAATGTTTTATGTCCCGATAACTTCATTATGGTTCTATAATCCATCTTTCCTAAATCAATTGAGTTTTTTACAAAACCTCTTCTACCTCCATGTGATGATATTAACTCCCATAAAGGTTTTTCTTTTGTATTGATTACATCAGAACCAACTCTTTTGGGATTAGATACTAATCTGTTGAGGAATCCACTTTCCTCACATAGATTCTTTAATTGTTTATTAAACTTTGATTGGGAAACTGATGGGAATAAGGTTTGAGAACGAGATTTTCCAGAACTAAATTTTTTAAATATAAAACCTCCCATGGCGTTGAGAGGAACTTGTAACTCTTTTATCTGTTTTTTGTTGCGTCCAAGAAAGAAGTTGTGATTTTTTATCAAAGTTCATATTACTAACCTTGAAATGGGGTATATCACCAATTCTACATCCAATACAATTCTGAAAGAGAAATATATATTTAACCAATTCCCAATTTGTAACCTTAAGAACTCCACCAAACTTTTTAGAGTTTGTTCCTTCTAAAGGTTGTTCTATTATTCTTATATGTTTGTTTTCTAATAACTCCTTTTCCTTTTTTGGTTCATAATCAAACTTCCTCCAATTAAACAACTTAATAATTTCCTCAGTATTTAAATAAATCTTCTCATCCTTTTCAAGTTCGGGTTCAACCTTTAGTTTAGGTTTTCTCTTTATATAACCCATTTGGTGAGAGAAGTATAGAAACCCACTTAGATTATCATAAAGTTTATTAACATAGGAATTTGAATGGTTCTTTTGATTCCACAGATAATCATTTAACTCTCCTTGAAATACAATAGTTTTAAGAATGATGTAATCGAAAGTGATTGTTCTTTTTGAATACTTCTCAAAATCTTTCAAATGATTCTTAGTTGTGTTTATTGTTTTTCTATATCCGTAAGAGGTATTCTTTTTCGTTTTCCAATATTCTTCCCATACTTTCCAAAACGAATGATTATCCTTCATTTTAGGGATTTCTACTTCAGTTCGGATCTGTTTTAGTTCTTTCCTTTTTTCATATTGAACTTTAACGTATTGGGGTGTTGGTTCAATTCCTTCCTCTTTGGATTCACCGATTATTCTTTCAACCAGGTCTAGAACCGAGTTTATGATTCTTTGTTTATCTGTACCTTTAATTTTTTCTACGATAACTGGATCAATCGCTGAGAGTTTTTTGTACATCTCATCTAATCCATATTCATACACTTGATTCCGAATATTTTCCATTAGAATTTTTATTTCTAATTCTCACATAGAGTGGTGAATTCCCCGTTAGAATCTTTAAACTTCTTATCTAATTCTTCTCTTCAAGATTGAAAGTTAAAACAATAAAAAAAATTGGTAAAAAATCAATTGATTTTAGATTATTAGTTTTAAAAAAAACCTCAACAAATTTAAAAATTTATTGAGGTTTAGTCGGGGTGGCAGGATTCGAACCTGCGACCTCCGCGTCCCAAACGCGGCGCGATAACCGGGCTACGCTACACCCCGAAGAAAAATAAAAACTGTTTCTCTTTGTAATATCTTCAGTTTTAGGTTTTCCCTTAAACTCCAGAAATTAATACAAAATATATTTTTCAATATTTCAATCGCGTATTTGTATGTTTTAATTTAAACACTGGACTACGCTACGTCCATTCAAGGGGGCAAATATAATATTTTTAATATATAAATTTAACAGTTATGAAAAAAATACTTCTAATTTTAATGGCTTTTATTTAGCAATCACATTCGTCAATACAGCGATTAATAAGTTCCTTTTTTTAAGTAAAATGTGTTTGATGAATATTTCTTAATCGTATACTCTAATTGAGTTTTCGATGTAAATTTATAGAGTGTTGAGGACAAAAAATAAAAACGTAAAAATACTAACCAACCAGATGCCCAATAAAATTAATTTTCCCAGCAAACTAATCGATTTTGATTTTGGGTTTAATAATTTCATACCCAAAAGGAACAAAAATACCATGGGGATTAACAATGTTCATACATTTTAGATAATTCAGGCCATAAATATTTCTTTCCATTCTCTGGATATTCATAAAAACCTTTATTATTTTTCTTCCCAAATCTTCCTTGATTATCTACAAATTCTTCCAAGACTTTTTGTGGAACTGTATACCAATCATAACTCCAATTAGTTTAAAAACTTTACCCAAAAAATTTATTAATACGAAAAAAAAAGTTTTGGATTTATTTTTTATGGTATTAGTCATGCTGTTGTAATCAGTATTTTTTATTTTTTCTGAAACCTCACCAAACTTTTCTTTTATCTTTCTTTCGATGGTAGAGATATTTACTGGTTCCCCTTTCATTTGGAGTTTTTCAGCAGTAGTTTTCGCCTCTGAGATGAATGCCCACATGATTATATACACTATTATAGGAACCCCTAGAGAGAAAACAGCTAGGATTAACCAGATAATCCTCATCCAAATCGTTTCAATGCCAGAATAGCTACCAAGTCCTGAAATAATACCACTAATATACCGGTCCTCTGGGTTTCGAAATAACTTTTTTTCAGGGCGAATGAATCTTTGATCATCATCTTCACTGATAAAGTCTTCTGGTTGACCCAAGGTGTCAATTACAGAATTGATATTTGAGAGTACAATCACTTGATCAGCATGTTTTTTTATTTCTCGCAACAACTCAGCGATTCTATTTTCTATATCTTCTATAATTTCCTCTTTTCCTTGAGTGTTAGAAAAGGTGATTTTAAGTTTTTCTAGATATTGTTGCAATAGATTAAAGGCAGATTCATCCAATATGAAAGAAAGTTCCACCGAGGTTAATGTTTATTGTCTTGTTCATTTCTTTGTTTTTTCTCGTGTTACTTTTTTTACTGCCTGTTGCAATTCACTCCAGGTAGTATTTAATTCGGTTAAAAATAATTTTCCAGTTTCGGTAAGTGCATAATACTTTCGTGGTGGTCCGCTGGTAGATTCTTCCCAGCGATAAGATAGTAAACCTGCGTTTTTAAGGCGTGTTAGTAAAGGGTAAATGGTTCCTTCAACTACTAACATTTTAGAAGATTTAAGGGTGCTTAGTATTTCGGAAGTATACTTGTCTTTGTCCGCGAGTATTGTTAAAATACAAAATTCAAGTACGCCTTTTCGCATTTGAGCTTTTGTGTTATCGATATTCATTATGATTTCTTTTTTTACAAATGTATGTAAAAAAGTAATGTGCAATACATAGTACTAATTGTTCAGATTTTAACATTTTGACAACACTACTTGATTAAAAAATAAAATATATTTATTTAATCTTAAATATCATGCAAATATCATGAGGCTTATTTTTTTATACTAAATCAGTTTTTAAGAATCCCTAATTTTAAAAAGAGATCTTTTCAAGAAAGAACTTAATAAAGCGATTTCTTATCTTCCTACAGAGGAGGGCGTGAGACTTTATAGATGGTCACTTAGCTATGTCAAATCACATCCAGAACTTTTTCAAAGTTTGTCTTTCATCTATTAATTTTTTTTATTGTAGGATCACTTTAATGTTATCAAACTTTATGGCCCCTCTGATAATGCTGCTTATTGTTGCTCTTAGCGCAGAAATAATGGGCATCTTCAATTGACTTTTTGAGTGGATTAAACTGACCTCTCTTGCCGGGGCAGGATCTGGAAATAGCCTTATGTTTTTTCGCTTTTCTTTAGATAATTCAATACCGTGTAGATAGGGGAGTAGTGTCATTCCCAAACCTTCGTCTGCCAATTTGATTAAGGTTTCAAAGCTTCCGCTTTTAATTTCAAACCTGTTGTTGTTTTTTTGTTTAACCTGACAAAGGTTTAAAACATGATTCCTAAAACAGTGCCCATCCTCAAGGACTAAAATTTCTGAAACATCTAAATCATCAACTTCAATGATTAAAACTTTTGACTCTGGAATATAACCCACAAAAGGCTCATGGTATAGCGGTATTTCTATAATGCTATCTTCACCTAGTGGCGTCGCTGCGATTCCAGCATCTATGTGCCCTTGATTTAAAAGTTTAGAAATGTTCTCAGTGGTTAACTCTTCGATTTTTAAGTCAACTTTCGGAAACTTTTTTGTAAAAGTATTTAAAAACATCGGGAGTAAAGTAGGCATAATTGTAGGGATGATCCCCAGTCTAAAAACTCCTCCTACAAAACCTTTTTCCGTCGAAACAATGTCACCCATCCGGCTAGCTTCATCAACAATTCTCTTTGCTTGTAGGACTATTTTTTCGCCTACATCCGTCAATATGATTGGTTTTGTCCCCCGATTAAATATTTTTACGCCCAGTTCTTCTTCAATTTTTTGAACTTGCATGCTCAAGGTAGGTTGCGTAACAAATGATTTTTCAGCTGCAGTCGTAAAGTTGCCATGTTCCGCCACTGCTAGCATGTAATTGAGTTGGGTGAGAGTCATTATTGATAAAATTTATTATTAGTATAAAAATAATCATATTTTCAATTCTTTTACTTTTAAATTAGACTTTTACAAATATTTTTTTAATTAAAAATCAATTATAATAAAATATTATTCAATAATTATAGTTTTTAAATAAACATTATTATGAGGCATTTCGCTACTGTCAACCGGCTCTTTGTTGATCTTGTCAACCACGTCCATTCCATTAATCACTTCGCCAAAGGCGGTGTAACTTCCATCAAGATGATAAGCTCCGGGAGACTGCTGTACTATGAAAAATTCATAAGGAGAAGCCATTTTGTGTGGATTGTCAATTTCACTACTTGGCATAGAAATCACGCCGCGGTGGTGTGGGTGTCCCTTTTCAGTGTCTGGTGGCAGGAGATAACGTCCTATTTTAGTTCTTTTTAAAGCACTCTTTCGACTGTCGGAATTCCCACCTTGTATTATAAACCCAGGAACAACCCTATGGAAGATGCTGCTTTCAAAATAATTCATTTTCGTTAAATAAACGAAATTTGCTCTGTGGTAGGGGGTGTTTTCATAAAGTAGAATATCAATGTTACCATAACGTGTTATAATCCTGACCTTGTTTTCTTTATTGTTTTTCTCGTATTCATAAAAGAAAGGAATGGCATTGTCATCATTTAGAAAAACAGTTTTACTTTTGGTTTCAGTTTTGATTTCTGTTTTTTTCTCCAAAGAGGGTTTGCTTTGTTTGTTTTTTTCTTTAGTTTGACAAGAATATTGAAGTGCTACTAATGATGCTAATAAAAGGACTTTAAAATATTTCATGAATTTCAAAAAGTTTTTAGATCAAAAGTCAAAGTTAAAACAAATTACGCTTTCTGGAAATGAAGCGCATTCGTTTTTGGCACCGCCTCAAAGAATGAAAGAACTCAAATCGTCTTTTAAAATTAAAACCACGCCAAAAAAAGCTGCAGTTTTAATTCACCTTTACCCTGCCGAAAACGATTTACTTCACTTTGTTTTAATTCAACGCAACAGTTATGTTGGTGTTCACTCTGGACAAATTAGTTTTCCTGGGGGAAAGCTTGAAGCCGAAGACGCTAACTTATGGGATACCGCTCTCAGAGAATCTTCAGAAGAAGTGGGTCTGAATGGAATAGAGATTCATAAACTTAGGTCACTAACGGATGTCTTTATTCCTCCTAGTAATTTTTTAGTTTCCCCTTTTGTTAGTTACAGTTTTGAAAAGCCCGAGTTTGTCCGCCAAATAAAAGAAGTAGATCTGATTTTAGAAATCCCCGTTAGTAAGCTGTTGGGGCACGAGCAGGTATTGTGTAAAAATCTGACTACCAATTATATGGGTGAATTTGAGGTTCCCTGCTATGTTTTTAATGAAAAAGTAGTGTGGGGGGCAACGGCTATGATTTTGTCAGAATTAAGGATTTTATTGCTAAGCTAGCCTAAAATTGTTTTTATATTTGCTTAGTTATTGAAAATAAATATGTTAAAAAGAAACCCTTTTGGTCAAGTTTTAATTATTAAAAAGTGGCTTATTCGTTATATGGGTTTTATGACCCACAGACGCTATAGAGGATTTAACGAACTTAAAATAGAAGGATCTTCCTTTATTAAGGATCTCCCCGACACGAATGTTTTATTTGTTTCAAATCATCAGACCTATTTTGCTGATGTGGTTGCTATGTTTCATGTTTTTAATGCCAGCCTCAGCGGCCGAACTGATTCAATAAAGAATGTTGGATATTTGTGGGATCCTAAATTGAATATTTATTTTGTAGCGGCAAAAGAAACAATGAAGGCAGGTTTGTTGCCTAGGATTTTTGCCTATGCAGGATCTGTTTCCATAGAAAGAACTTGGAGGGAAAAAGGACAAGAAATCAATCGAAAAGTCAAAATGAGTGATATTTCCAATATTGGTATTGCATTAAATGATGGATGGGTGATTACTTTTCCGCAAGGGACGACCAAGCCTTTTCGGCCGATCAGAAAAGGAACGGTGCATATCATTAAAAAATACAAACCTATTGTAGTGCCCATAGTAATTGATGGGTTCAGAAGGTCTTTTGATAAAAAAGGTATTATTTACCAATCCGTTTGTGCAATCAATGGAAATCAAGGCTCCGTTAGAGATTGATTATGAAAACGAATCCTCTGAGTCAATTATAGAAAAAATAGAGTATGCCATTGAGCAGCATCCTTCCTTTTTAAAAGTCCTTTCAAAAGAACAGATTGAAGAGCAAGAAAAGTTAAATGCTAGTCGCGAATGGTAGTAGTTTAAAACTAAATTTTCTTAGAAATTTTATTTAATAATTCCTGCACAGCTAACTCTTACACCAGCAGCTCCAGAAGGTTGAGAAGTTAAATCATCTGCACCTTGGTGAACAATGATTGCTTTTCCAATGATATTTTTGTTTGCATCATCACAACCCAAACACCATAAGTCTGTTGAGAATGTGATCATGCCATGACCGTTTTCATTAGTGTTAAAATTACCAATATCTCCTCTGTGAAATCCTTTCTCATTCCCCCAAGCTCCGTGATTTTCGAAAGTTGGATTCCAGTGGCCTCCTGCTGACTTTCCATCATCCGAGGAGCAATCTGCCGTTTCGTGAATGTGTATGGCATGATTTCCCGCAGTCAATCCATTGATGTGGGCTTCCAAAGTTACTTGACCTCCCTTTTCAGTGAAAGTAATTTTACCTGAAGTGCTGCTCCCACTTTTTGCATTAATACTGATCTCAAGTGTTTTCTCTCCTTCTTGACAGGCGAAAATTAAAGCAACAATAAATAATGAAAAAAATATTTTTTTTAGTAGACGCATGGTGATTAGTTTTTCGTTTATAATAACTGGATGTAAATACAAAAGTAAAGATACTAATTTACCTGTTTATATTTTAATTAATGTTAAACCCTAAAGGTGTGAATGTTTATAATTTCAAAACTTTATATTTGTCCTTCTTATGAAAATGAAAATTATCACACTATCTGTATTTCTGATTTTGTCAGCTTGTAAAACGAACTATGATTCAGTTGCCTTTGATCTGTATAAAATTCCAGCTAAAACAGATTATTCAAAAACAGAAAGTTGGGCTGTGTTGCCGGGCAATTACCCTGAAGACTTAAAGTCATTGGTAAAGGAAACAGCGTCTAAAAAAGCGGATGTTTTTTTTGTTTATCCAACGCTATTGACGGATAAGAAAAATTCGGATTGGAATGCAGATGTTACGATTGAATCCACAAAAGATTATATTAGATCAACTGCGGTTAAATACCAAGCCTCTGCTTTTGCAGCTGCTGGAAATTTATACGTACCTTTTTACAGACAAGCACATTATCGGATTTTTGTTGATGGATACAAAGATCAAGGCTTGCCAGCATGGGATGTTGCTTATGAAGATGTGAAAGCTGCTTTTCAATACTATTTAGAATACCACAATCACGGAAAGCCGATTATTATTGCCGCTCACAGTCAGGGAAGCATGCATGCCCGCCAACTGATTAAAGATTTTTTTGATGACAAGCCACTTCAGAATCAATTAGTCGCAGCCTATTTAGTTGGAACTCGAATTTTTAAAGATGAATTTAAAACCATTAAGCCATTAACAAATCCCCTAGCTATTGGTGGTTTTGTAAGCTGGAATACTTTTAAAATGAACAAACTCCCAAAGAGTTATGAAAGATGGTTCGTTGGCGGAGTTGTGACCAATCCTATTACTTGGGACAATCAGAATGAGTCAGATATTGAAGACCATAAAGGAGTATTAAACAAAGATTTGAAAGTTTATCCTAAAAGTTTAAGGGTTAAGAAAATTGACGGATTGTTGTGGTCTAGTGTTCCTAAAATTCCTGGTCGAATTTTGTTGTCCGTTGTTAAAAATTACCATTACGCAGACATCAATCTTTTTTGGGGAGACATTCAAGAGAATGCACAAGAACGCGTAAACCATTGGTTTGAAGTGAATCAATAAGTGTCAGTTGAATCGGTTGAAAACTAAAAGCATACCTTTATAAATTGAGAAAGCTTAAAAGATACATGGATAAATAACTTATATGGATTACTGGCGCTTCTTCAGGAATTGGAGCAGAACTGGCGAAGACAGTATCCAAAAGAAATATTAATCTGATTCTCTCAGCGAGAAGAGCAGCGGTTTTATTAGAGGTTAAAGAAAGCTGTATGGGACAGGCTAAAATTGAAATACTTCCCTTTGATATAAATGATTTTGATTCAGCACCAAAGCAAGTTGAGAAGGCGCTTTTATTTTTCGGAAGGGTAGATGTTTTAATTAATAATGCTGGAATTAGCCAACGTTCATTAATCATAGACTCTAAATTCGACGTGTTTAAAAAAATTAATAGAGATTGATTATTTAGGAACCGTAGCCCTTTCAAGGGCGATTCTTCCTTATTTTATTTCACAGAAATCAGGACATTTTGCTGTAGTAACTAGTGTTATGGGTAAATTTGGTTCTCCCTACCGATCAATTATTGTGGAGCAAAACATGCCCTTCACGGTTTTTTTGATGTTTTACGAATGGAACATCAAAAGGATAATGTTTATGTAACCATGGTTTGTCCCGGTTTTGTTGCAACCCCTATTGCATTAAATTCTATTCAAGGAGATGGCACTGCATTGGGTAAAGATGACGAAGCTACTCGAAAGGGGCTAGATGTCGTTTATTTTGTAAGAAAAATGATACAAGCAATTGACCGAAAAAAGTGGGAAGTGTCCATAGGAGGAAAAGAAAAATTAGGCGTATTTTTAAAAAGATTATCAAACAAGTTGTTGCACAATATCGTAATTCGATCACGTGTCAGATAAAAAATCATGATGAATAATCCAAAGATAGAACCACAAAGAAGAACAGCAATTAAGAAAATTTTACTTGCAACAACAAGCCTGTCTATGGCAAAAAAATTAGTTCAAGAATATAAAACAGAAAATAATAAAACAAAAATATTAATGAAAGGAAACATTAATCATTCGGTTTGCAAATGGTGCTATGGAGATATTCCTTTAGACGAATTTGCAGTTGAAATCAAGAAAATGGGCATAACAGGTGTTGATTTAATTGGGCCAAAAGATTGGCACATCCTTAAAAAACACAATCTCGATTCCACTATGTGTAATGGTGCTGAAATTAGCCTAACTGAAGGTTTTAATGATCCACAATATCATCCGGAATTGATTGAGAACTATAAGAAGTATATTGATTTAGTCGCAGATGCAGGCTATACCAATCTCATCTGTTTTAGCGGCAACAGGCGTGGTATTAATGATGAAGCTGGACTCGAAAATTGTGCCAAAGGATTAAAGGAAATCATAGGACTTGCAGAAAAAAGAGGTGTAGTGCTTCAGATGGAATTATTCAATTCTAAAGTTGATCATCCCGATTATATGTGTGACAATTCTAAATGGGGAGTTGAGCTCTGCAAAAGATTAGGTTCCGAAAACTTTAAACTACTTTATGATATTTATCACATGCAAATCAGTGAGGGAGATATTATAAGAACCATTCAAGAAAATCATCAATATTTTGGACACTATCATACAGCTGGAGTTCCTGGGCGAAATGAGATTGATGAAACACAAGAACTTTTTTATCCTGCAATTATGAAAGCAATTTTTGAAACAGGATTCAAGGGGTTTGTTGCGCAAGAATTTATCCCTAAGTATAAAGATGCTTTACACTCACTTGAAAGTGCAGTAATTCTTTGCGATATCTAATTACTTTTTTAAAATAAAAAATTTAGTTATATTGAATAAATAATTTTACTTTTGAATTAAATATTATAACAATGAAAAACCTTGCTTACCATATAATTACTGCTCTTATAGCAACGACTGTTTTAAACGCACAAACCTCTGAAAGCCCTTGGGCTGTTAGCGTAGGGGCAAATATAGTTGGTGTACAAGATGACACCGTTGATTCAGATACTGGTTTCGGAGTCCCTCATTTGAGTCTTTCCCGTTATATTGCTGGAGGATTTTCTATTGGAGCTCAGTTTGCTAAGAATTCTTTTGATGTTAATAGTATCTCATCAGACTACCTATCAGTAGATGGTATAGTGAAGTTTAACATTACAGAAGGAAAATATGTTCCTTATTTATTTGCTGGATATGGGATTTCTAAATTTGGTACAGATTCAAGTAAAGGTGGAAACTTCCCATCAACGGAAGCTGCAAGAACTACTTTAGGAGGAGTAGGATTAAACTATTACTTCACTGATAATTGGGCAATTAACGCGAGTACTTCTTATCGTTCTGCAAGTGAAAAAGGAGCATACAATCACTTACAGCACGTAATTGGAGTAAGCTATAATTTTGGAGTGCAGGATTCTGATAAGGATGGTGTTTCTGATAAAAAAGATGTTTGTCCAGAAATTCCTGGTTTAAAAGAATTCGAAGGATGTCCTGATACTGACGGTGATGGAATTCCTGACAATAAAGACGCTTGTCCAGAGGAAGCCGGAAGTGCTGAAATGAACGGATGTCCTGACCAAGATGGAGACGGTATTGCAGATAACGAAGATGCCTGTCCAGACAAAGCTGGAAGTTCGGAAATGAATGGATGTCCAGATTCTGACGGAGATGGTGTTGCTGATAACGTAGACAAATGTCCAGAGCAAGTAGGTGATGTAGCCAATAACGGTTGCCCATGGGATGATGGTGATGGAGATGGTGTTGCAGATAAAGACGATGCTTGTCCAGAAGAAGCAGGCGATGCTGCCAATAATGGTTGCCCTGCAGTTCCTCAAAAATTAATAGATTTCTTACAAGGAGATAATTCTAAAATTCTTTTTAGAGCTGATAGTTATTCAGTCCCTAATAATGCTATCTCTAAATTGAATGATTTGAAAGCTGTATTAGAAGAGTATCCAGATGCTTCAATCACAATAGAAGGTCATGCCTCAGAAGATGGTAGCTCTGAATACAATCAAAAATTATCTGATAAACGAGCTAACTCAGTTAAAGATGCACTAATTGCTGCTGGAGTTGACGCAAGTCGTTTAGAAACTAAAGCATATGGTGAAACAAAGCCAGTTGCTAAAAACGACACTAAAAGCGGAAGAGCTGCTAACAGAAGAGTCGTATTTGACAGAAGAGTCGTAATTAAAATAGGGGAATAAGTTTCCTTATTTTTCTTAATCATAAAAAAACTCCTAATTTAATTAGGAGTTTTTTTATGCCTTAAATCTAATATTTATTAAAATAAGCTTGTTAATGTTTAAGCCTTAGAGTAATGAATTTCGCTACATGCTCTAAGCTTTTCCGTTGCTTGTTCTGCAGTAATGTCTCGTTGCGGTGTCGCAAACATTTCATAACCTACCATAAACTTTTTAACTTCTGCTGAGCGAAGCAAAGGAGGGTAAAAAGACATGTGAAAGTGCCAGAACTCATTTGACATACTATTGGTTGGAGCCTGGTGGATCCCTGCTGAATAAGGAAACGAAACACCAAAAAGATTATCGTACTTGATGGTTAGCGTTTTTATTATTGATCCGAAATCTTTTTTTTCTGCATTAGAAAGAGTCAGAATTGATTGATGTTGTTTTTTAGGAACAATCATCGATTCATAAGGCCAAACTGCCCAGTAGGGAATCAAAGCTACAAACGTTTCGTTTTCAACGATTATTCTTTCATTTTTCCTAAGCTCTAAATCGATATAATCTTTTAGTAAACTTTTGTTGTTTTTATTCCAATAGTCCTCTTGGTTTTTGTGCTTTTTTTGAACCTCTTGAGGAATTGAACGTTGTGCCCATATTTGCCCATGGGGGTGTGGATTGGAACAACCCATGATTTCACCTTTGTTTTCGAATAATTTGCACATGGTTGATTGCGTCCATAGCTCCCAATTCCTGATACTCTTTTTGCCAAAGATCAACTACACTTAAAATTTGGTGATCCTCCATCAGAGGAAGGGTAAGCGAATGATCAGGAGCATAACAGATAACTTTGCATAATCCAGTTTCGGTTTCAGCTTCTAAAAGCCCATCTTTGGTGCTTTCAAATGGGCCGTCGAGAATTGCAGCATAATCATTTTTAAAGCTATAGGTTTCTTTGTAATCTGGATTTACTCCACCTCCTGCACGTTCATTTCCTGGGCATAAATAGCATTTTGGATCATAGGAGATTGCTTCTTTGTGTTGCGGCTTTTCTTCCTTTCCCTGCCAAGGTCTTTTGGTTCTGTGGGGAGAAACTAAAATCCATTCCCCTGTTAAAATATTTTTTCTTCTGTGCGGCCTTTTGTTAAATTCAGAATTCATTAGTTTTCAATGGTTACCCCATCTGAAGTTGCTACCGTGATGGGGGTTATTTTAATATGAAATCTATTTTGGTAGGCTTCTGAAATGGAACTAATAAAATCCTTTAATCCATCTTGATGAATTAAATTGATGGTACATCCTCCAAATCCTCCACCCATCATCCTTGCACCAATCACTTGGTCAAAGTCTTTTGAATAGTCTACCAAAAAGTCCAATTCATCACAACTCACATTGTATTTATTTGTAAGCCCTTCATGTGATTGGTACATCAGCTCTCCAAAACGCTTTATCTGCCCCTTCTGAATCACTTCCGCAGCTTCTTTGGTTCTTGAGTTTTCCATAGATACATAACTAGCTCTGTTTAAAACATCTACACTTAGTTTCTCCTTGTATTTCTCAATTATTGATAGAGGTATGTTTGCCAATTGTTTATACTCTGAATAATCTTTACTGATTATTTTTAAAGCCAATTCACATTCTGATCTTCGTGTGTTATAAGCACTCGTTGAGAGGTTGTGCGAGACATTGGTGTTGAGCAAAACGATTTGATAGGGAGAGAAATCTGCATCTATGATATCATACGCTAAAGTTTCACAATTGAGTAGTATCAGCTTTTTTTCTTCACCCATCATCACTGCAAACTGATCCATCACACCGCATTTCGTTCCGACAAAGTTATGCTCTGCAACGCGGGCAATTTCGATCATTTCATAATTGCTGAGACCCAGGCCAAACAATTCGTTGAGTCCCTTAGCAATGCCGCATTCAAGCGCAGCAGAGGAGCTTATGCCTGATCCAATGGGCAATTCGCTTTTAAACTCACAATCAAATCCCTGTAGCTTTCCTGGATGTAAATCTCTTATTCCCGCGACAACCCCTAGGACATAATTGCCCCAGTGATTTTTTTTGGTTTTGAGTTCTTCATTAAGATTAAATTCAAAAGATCCCTGAGATTCTGAAGTAACAGTACAAATGGAATTTTGCTTTTTCCTAAATCTAAATTTTATTTTTAAATCAATTGCTGCAGGCAACACATATCCTCCATTATAATCAATGTGTTCACCAATAAGGTTTATCCTACCTGGCGCATGAACGATTATTTCTGGTGAATCTGTATTCATTTTATTACCAAAATAAGGTGTAGACCACGGTTAAAATAATTAATGTAGCAAATGCACCAATATTGAACAACGGACTTGTTTTGAAAATCCCCTTATTTAATTCAATCGCCTTACTGTCATCTTTTCCTTTGTTTTCCATCCAACTAACTAATATGATAACTGCCATGGTCAATAGGGCTGTTAATCCCATCTGATCCATCCAAGGGAGTTTCGGAAAAACAGCTTCCATTGCAGTGCCATCAAACCAGCCTTTTCCACCTGTTTTAAGATAAAGCGCAATAGGGATCGAAGTTAAAGCTCCCCAAATAGCTCCTTTGTTGGTTGTTTTTTTCCAAAATAGACCCAACATAAATACGGCTAGAATTCCAGGACTAACGACTCCTGTATACTCTTGAATGAATTGAAAAGCTTGGTCTATTCCTCCTAAAAGGGGTGCCATTGTGGCTCCAATGACAAGCGCAACAGCGGCGGAAAGACGTCCAACTTTCACTGTTTGTTTGTCACTTGCATTTGGATTTATGAACTGTTTGTATATGTCCATGGTGAAAATCGTTGAGGTGGAATTTAACATTGAGGCCAAAGAGGAGACAATGGCTGCTGTTAATGCCGCAAAAGCAATTCCTTTAAACCCTGTGGGTAGAAATTGCATCAACCAAGGATAAGCCTTATCAGCAGAACCTGCTGAGGGGATGTTGGCAGCGCCACTACTTCCAAGACTTGCAAGAATCTCAGGGTCATTTACAATGACATAAGCTGCAATTCCAGGAATTACAACAATAAAAGGTATAATCAATTTTAATCCAGCGGCAAAAAGAATTCCTTTTTGAGACTCTTTTAGAGACTTCGCTGCAAGTGTTCTTTGGATGATGTATTGATTGAAACCCCAATAATATAGGTTGGCAACCCATAATCCTCCAACAAGCACTCCAATACCAGGAAGGTTATTGTATTCAGGATTACTTCTGTCAAGAATCATTTCAAAACGGTCGGGGGCCGCAGCATAGATTGCTTTTAATCCTTCAATCACCCCTTCGCCTTGTGAGACGGTGTCCAGCGCAAGGTAAGTGGTGACAACTCCACCAAGTATCAGAAAAACAACTTGAATGATATCTGTCCAAGCCACTGCTGAAAGCCCTCCATATAAGGAATAAGCTGCAGCAAAAAGCGCCAAACCGATCACTGCATAAACCATATCAATTCCGATAATGGTTTCTAAGGCAAGTCCTCCTAAATACATCACGGAGGCAAGGTTTACAAATACATATAGCGCAATCCAAAAAACGGCTAAAATGGTTTTTAAGTTGGTGGAAAATCTTTTTTCAACAAATTCCGGAATTGTATAGAGTCCTTTTTCTATAAAAATTGGAAGAAAGTATTTTCCTACAATTAATAATGTTATTGCTGCCATCCATTCATAGGACGCAATTGCCAAACCAAGGGCAAATCCTGATCCGGACATGCCAATAAATTGTTCGGCAGAGATGTTAGCCGCAATTAGTGAGGCACCGATTGCCCACCATGGAAGTGACTTACTTGCGAGAAAATAATCTTCAGCGGTTTTGTTCTTTCCCATCTTTATCCCTGGAAACCCATAGTCCCACGCCAAGAATAACGATTGCGTATACAACAAAAATTAAATAGTCTAAAAAGGCAAAACTTGTATTCATAGTTCAAATTTAAATAGTTATGATTTATTTCGTATTTTTTTTTCCCAATCCCAAGCAGATTTTATTCCTTGTGCTAGGTTTAGCGTTGCTTTCCATCCCAAAACATTGTTGGCTTTAGAAGTGTCAGCATAAGCTTCAACAATATCGCCATTTCTTCGAGCAGTAATTTCGTAATTTAGTTTTTCTCCAGAAACGCGTTCAAAGGTTTTAATTACTTCTAAAACACTACTTCCTTTTCCAGTTCCGAGGTTAAAGATCTCAAAACTTTCATTTTGTTTCTCTTCTTTCAATCGTTTTAATGCAACTACGTGCGCCTTGGCGAGGTCTACAACATGAATGTAATCTCGAATACAGGTTCCATCAGGTGTTGGATAATCATCTCCAAAAACATTTAGCTTATCATGTATTCCAGCAGCAGTTTGTGTAAGAAAAGGAATCAAGTTTTGAGGCTTACCGATCGGTAGCTCTCCAATTTCAAGAGATTCATGTGCGCCAATTGGGTTGAAATATCGCAATGCAACTACATTTAAATTGTCATTGGATTGGACCGTGTCCCAAAGTATTTCTTCTCCAATTTGCTTGGTGTTACCATAAGGAGATTCTGCCTTCTTGATTGGTGCTTCTTCGGTTATGGGAAGTTGGTCTGCCTGACCGTAAACCGTGCAAGAGGAACTGAAAATAAATGAAAAAGACCGGTTGATTTTTTCTGCTTCTTGAAGCAAGTTTATTAAAGGGACTAAGTTGTTTTCATAATATTCAAGAGGCTTTACTACGCTTTCTCCTACTGCCTTAGAGGCTGCAAAGTGTATCACGCCCGAAATATCATTGTGTTTTAAAAAAAGTTCTTGAACTCCTTTTTTATCTTTTAAATCAAGCTTTTCAAAAAGCGGTTTTTTATTACTGATTTTATTAATCTGATCTAATACTGCTATTGAAGAATTTGAAAGGTCATCCAAGATTAAAACATCAAAACCTTCATCTAAAAGTTCAACCACAGTGTGGGAGCCGATAAATCCTAATCCGCCTGTGACTAATACTTTTTTATTTTCTGAATTTTTAATTGGTTTTAGTTTTTTAAGTTTTCAAATTTAATGTTTTTTTTTAATCATAAAAAATATATGAGAATAACTTAAAATCGATCTTAAATTAGATCATTTGATGGAGTATTCTTCATATTATAAAATAATATTGTTTAAGGATCAAATTGTAGATGTCTAATGGGTAGTTTCTTAAGTATATAAACCTATATTTGCGCGAATAAAAATAATAAGATGACACCGATTAAAAATATCGCCATTATTGCCCACGTAGATCATGGTAAAACAACTTTGGTTGATAAGATAATGCACCACTGCGAATTGTTCAGAGAAAATGAGCAAACTGGCGATTTGATATTAGACAATAATGATCTTGAGCGCGAGCGAGGAATAACTATTTTATCTAAAAATGTATCGGTTAATTATAAGGGTACAAAAATAAACATCATTGACACTCCTGGTCACGCTGACTTTGGAGGAGAGGTAGAGCGAGTGCTAAACATGGCTGATGCTGCAATCCTATTGGTTGATGCATTTGAAGGTCCAATGCCTCAAACTCGATTTGTGCTCCAGAAAGCATTAGATTTGAAGTTAAAGCCTCTGGTTGTAATCAACAAGGTAGATAAAGAAAACTGCAAGCCCGAAGAAGTTCACGAATCTGTTTTCGATTTGATGTTCGAATTAGGGGCAGAGGAGTGGCAGTTAGATTTTCCAACAGTATATGGATCTGCCAAGAACAACTGGATGAGTGATGATTGGAAAAATGAGACTACGAATGTTGAACCATTATTAGACATGGTTATCGAGCATGTTCCAACACCCAAGCTTGAAGAAGGAAATACACAAATGTTAATTACTTCCTTGGATTATTCGTCTTATACGGGACGAATTGCAATTGGAAGACTCTTCAGAGGGGTGTTAAAACCAAATATGAATATTAGTTTGGTGGACCGCAACGGAGTAATAACAAAATCTAAAATTAAGGAACTCAATATTTTTGACGGCTTAGGTCGTAAATCAGTAGAAAGTGTACAGCCAGGAGATATTTGTGCAGTAATAGGGCTCGAAAACTTCAATATTGGGGATACGATTGCTGATGCAATTGAGCCTGAGGCGCTTCCGACGATTGCGATCGACGAACCGACCATGAGCATGTTGTTTACGATTAACGACTCACCGTTTTTTGGTAAAGACGGGAAATTTGTAACCTCAAGACACATTAAAGATCGTTTGGCGAAAGAACTAGAAAAGAATCTCGCCATGAGATTGGGAACAACTGATTCCGCTGATAAGTTTATGGTCTTTGGAAGGGGAGTAATGCACTTGTCCGTTCTTATTGAGACCATGAGACGAGAAGGTTATGAGCTTCAAATTGGTCAACCGCAGGTTATTATAAAAGAAATTGACGGCAAAAAACATGAACCTATTGAGGAATTGACCATTGACTTACCAGACAATCTTTCTGGTAAAGCCATTGAAATGGTTTCTCTAAGAAAAGGTGAAATGTTAAGTCTCGTAAATAAAGGAGAGCGAATGATTTGCGAATTTATTATTCCTTCCCGAGGAATTATTGGACTTCGAAATCAACTGATGACCGCAACAGCTGGTCAGGCAATCATGAATCACAGGTTTAAAGAGTTTCAGCCCTATAAAGGTGAGATCCCAGGCCGAACAAATGGTTCTTTGATCTCCATGGAAAAAGGAAGTGCAATTCCTTATTCCCTTGATAAATTACAAGAGCGTGGAAAATTCTTTGTTGGACCCAATGAAGAGGTCTACACAGGACAGGTGATCGGAGAAAATTCAAGAATGGACGACTTAGTGGTCAATGTGACCAAGACTAAAAAGCTTTCAAACGTTCGTGCTTCTGGAACGGATGATAAAGTAAGCTTGGCACCACCGATAAAATTCTCTTTGGAAGAGGCTTTGGAATACATCCAAGCGGATGAGTATGTAGAAGCAACACCAAATTTCTTGAGATTGAGAAAGGTTTACCTTGATGAAAACGAACGAAAAAGAAAATCATTCAAGTAAAATGATAATGCATTAATTTTAGCATTAAAATCAAAATAAATTTAAAAAAAATGCCCTTAACTGATTACCTCCTGTTTGGAGGTTTTTTTTTGCCTTTTTTTCAACAGCATGAAAACACCTCTTGTTAAAGTTATTTAAACAAATTTAATTGTATGGACTAAAATTGTTCGTCATTGGAGTGTGCTTTATTGCTATACGGTTTAATAAAAATCGATTTATTTGAAATTTATATCTTTAAGGAACTCAAAAATAATATTAAAATGGAAGATTACCTTTTGTCGATTGATGCCGGAACAACCAGTTCAAGGGCAATTGTCTTTAATAGAAAAGGAAAATCTATAGGCATGTCGCAGCATGAGTTCACTCAGTTTTTCCCAAATGAAGGGTGGGTTGAGCATGATCCGATAGAAATTTGGGAAACTCAATTAAAAGCGATTAGAGAAGTTTTTGAAACCGCTTCTATTGGTGCAAATCAAATCCATGCAATGGGGATCACCAATCAAAGGGAAACAACTGTTATTTGGAATAGGAAAACTGGTATTCCGGTCTATCCAGTTATTATCTGGCAAGACAGAAGAACATCAGAGCTTTGTAATTCATTAAGACAAGATAATACTATTTTTTTTATGAAAAAACAGGGCTGGTTTTAGACGCTTACTTCTCAGGTACAAAAATTAAATGGATTCTGGACAGTAATCCAGAATTAAGAAAATTAGCAGAAGAAGGAGCGCTGGCATTTGGAACGATCGACAGCTGGCTCATTTGGAATTTAACTAAGGGCGAAGTACATGTTACTGATGTGACGAATGCGAGTAGAACGTTACTTTTTAATATTCACACCCTAGAATGGGATAATGAACTGTTAGAGGCACTCGATTTACCAAGATCCTTGTTGCCCAAAGTTTCTTCTTGTTCAGAAGTTGTGGGAGCGACTTCCTCCGAATTATTTGGAAAAGAAATTCCAATAAGCGGTATTGCTGGAGACCAGCAAGCCGCATTGTTTGGTCAAATGTGTATTCTTCCTGGCGATGTTAAAAACACCTACGGTACTGGTTGTTTTTGTATTATGAATACTGGAGAAAAAGCAGTAGTCTCCCAAAACAAAATGTTAACGACAATTGGTTACCAGATAAATGGTAAAACAACCTATGCGCTAGAAGGCAGTATTTTTATTGCTGGAGCCTTGGTTCAATGGTTAAGAGATCAAATGGGAATCATAGCTGAAGCTGCTGAAATTGAATCTTTGGCAGCAACGGTTAAAGACAATGGAGGAGTGACTTTTATTCCTGCATTAACAGGTTTGGGTGCGCCATATTGGAATCCAAATGCAACTGGTGCAATCTTTGGGGTCACGCGTGGAACTGAGAAAGGACATATTGCCCGAGCAGCACTAGAAGCTATCGCAATGCGAACGCGCGAGATCATTATCGAAATGCAGAAAGATGCAAAAACTAAATTTTCGAATCTAAAGGTTGATGGAGGGGCAAGCAACAATGACCTTTTGATGCAAATACAAGCTGATTTACTTCAGGCGAATGTTATCCGGCCACAAACAACTGAAGCTACAGCTTTAGGGGCTGCTTTTTTTGCGGGTTTGGCTACAGGCTATTGGGCCTCCATAGAAAGTTTGGCTGAAATATGGGAAATTGACAGAAAGTTCACCCCTGAAAATAGCCCACAAAATGAAGAGATCATCTCCAATTGGGAGAAAAGGATTGGTTTAGTTTTAAACAATTCCTAATCAGATGAATCGAAAAAAAAATATTGAGTTGTTGGCAGAAACTCCCGAATATGATTTCCTCATCATTGGAGGTGGAGCTTCGGGCCTTGGAATTGCCTTGGATGCTGCTAACAGAGGTTATAAGACTTTATTATTAGAAAAAAACGACTTTGCAAAAGGAACTTCCTCGCGAAGCACCAAGTTGGTTCATGGGGGAGTGCGTTATCTCCAAAATGGGGATATTTCTCTAGTAATTGAGGCTTTACGTGAAAGGGGAATTATGAGAAAAAACGCGCCTCATCTTGTCAGGGATTTAAGTTTTGTCATCCCCTCTTATGATTGGTGGAACAGTCCTTTTTATGGATTGGGTTTGAAAGTCTACGATATGATGGCTGGGAATCTGGGATTGGGTCCTTCGACCATTCTCAATAAAGAAGAAACAATAAATTTGATTCCAAACGTAAAAAAAGACGGATTATGGGGAGGTGTCATTTATCATGATGGTCAGTTTGATGATGCCCGGATGGCTGTTAGTATTGCTTTAACAGCAGATAGAGAAGGGGCTAACTTGATTAATTATTTCTCAGTGGATGGATTAATTAAAGAAAACAACCTAATTACTGGAGTCAAATGTAAGGATCAATTAACGGGAATAGATTACGAGATCAAAGCCAAAAGCATCATAAATGCTACCGGTGTTTTCTCAGATGAAATCATCAAAAAAGATGACCCTCAAGCAAAAGCAATGATACGACCCTCTCAAGGAATTCATTTGGTACTCGACAAGAAATTCTTGGATGGCCCACATGCCATTCTTGTTCCGTATACAACTGATGGAAGGGTTTTGTTTGCCGTTCCATGGAATGGATATGTTTTGTTAGGCACAACAGATACGCTGATTGATGAGACTTTAGAAGAGCCAATACCCTTAGATAAAGAGGTTGATTTTATTTTAAAAAATGCAGGGACCTACATGACGAAAAAGCCAACTCGAGACGATGTGAAAAGCGTTTTTGCAGGTTTAAGACCTTTGGCAGCTTCGGAAGACAATAAGGAAAGCACCAAGGAAGTGTCACGACATCACAAAGTCATTGTCAGTAAAAGTGGTTTAATCAGTGTGCTTGGCGGTAAATGGACGACCTATCGTAAAATTGCACAAGACACCACCAACGTAGCTTGCAGCGTCGCTGGTTTGCCAGAACGACAATGTAATACTCAAAATCTAAACATTTCAGGATATGATCCCAATGCCGATTGGAATGACCCTTTACATGTTTATGGATCGGATTCCCAAAAGGTAAAAGCATTCGGTTCAGAAGAAAAAAACAACTCCTTGTCAGAGAAAGTTTATATCACAGAAAATCAAATTTGTTGGTCAATTGAAAAAGAAATGGCCATTACTTTAGAAGATGTCTTGGCAAGAAGAACTAGGTGTTTGTTTTTAGATTCAGCAGAGACCGAAAAAATAGCTCCCAAAGTGGCTGAAATAATGAGATCTTTTCTAAAGGAGGACGACAACTGGTTAGAGCGTCAATTATTACAATTCAATAAAATCATTAAAAACTATCAATTATGTTAATGCATCCTTTTATTGCTGAATTTATTGGTACAGCTATTTTAATTCTTCTAGGAGCAGGAGTAGTTGCCAATGTCAGTTTGAGAAAAACTTATGCTGAAAACCAATCCCCATTGGTCTTAATAACAAGTGCATGGGGTTTTGCTGTTTTTGTAGCAGTTTATATCACCTCTAAATCTAGCGGCGCTCACCTCAACCCTGCTGTTTCGATAGGACTTGCTGTGGTAGGGAAATTTTCTTGGTCATTGGTGCCTGGTTATTTTATAAGTCAAACAGCGGGCGCCATGTTCGGAAGTTGGTTGTGTTATCTGACCTATTTAGACCATTACAAAGCAACAGAAGATGAAAACACTGTTCGTGGAACTTTTTGCACGGCACCAGCCATAAGGAATTTTAAAAATAATTTTTTAACTGAGCTTATTGGAACTTTTATGCTTGTGTTTGGGGTGTTGTTTATCGTGGGGCCGAATATCGAAGTCAATGGTAGT